>CALKBI010000057.1 GCA_937990185.1 uncultured Neomegalonema sp.
AAGCCGGAGGATTTGGGTTTGTCCTTTTCCATGCTTTTCATTTTAGCAGATTGGACACTCCAATCCAAGAAACCTAATTACCTTAATTGGGTTCGTGAAGCCTGCGCCATCAGTTTTCTCATTCTTCGAGTCGGCGCGCAGCGGCGACAACGCCGTTCAGCGCAAGCAAAGCGCCGCGTATGCCCCCACGGGGCGGCGTTCCACGCTACCCCTCGGAACGGCTTTGTTCATCTCGTTCCTGTCAGTTCTTAGATTCTTAAATCAACCGGATCTGCGCTAACGCCCCTTCCGCCTCGCCTCACTCCTAAGCCGCCCCCAGCGATGCAGGCCAACGGGCGGCGATTTCCTTCGCGATCAGCAAATCCCGCATCACCGGCACGCCCTCAAGCGCGCTAGGCCGAAACCGACGCCGGAAGGCTTTCAGGCTCGCCTGAAAATCTGATAAATCATATCCGCAAGTCGCGAGCGCGCGGGACAGCGTGGCGTATCCTTCGGGGTCAAGCATCCGCCCGGCCTCTGTGTCATTCGCCGCCTCCGGCCAAATAGAAAGGCTCGCCGCCGCCAACCGCCTCCAGTCAAACAACTCGCCGGGGTCATCTTTGCGCGTGGGTGCGATGTCGGAATGACCAACCACGCGCTCAAGTTTGATCCCGCGTTTCCGAATAATGCTCGCAACCAGTTGCTCTACCGAATTCATCTGGGCTTCGGGAAATGCGCGATACCCCCATTCGTGACCGGGATTGACGATCTCAATACCGATGGAGCAGTCGTTCAGGGTTTGCTGGCCTCCCCAAGACGAAACACCGGCGTGCCATGCGCGGCTGTCTTCATCGACAAGGCGATAGATCCTGCCATCTTCTTCGATCAGATAATGCGAAGACACTTTCGCCGCCTCGTCACGCAAACGCTCCAATGCTGCCTCGCCGGTTTGCATTCCGGTATAATGCAGCACGATCATATCGGGCGGTCCGGTTCGCGCGTCATGGTTCGGCGAGGGAGCCTCTGTGAAATCAACCATCATTATGTCTCCCTTTTCCTGCGCGCCGCCCCCGTGGTTTTTTGGTCTGAGGAGCCGCTTCGCCCAGTTGCTCGCGAACGACTTTCGCCCGGATTTCATCCACCTGTCCCGCAACCAATTCACCAAGCTGAAACGGTCCATAGGCCGTTCGGATGAGGCGGTTCACCGTGAGGCCGACTGCATCCATTGCTCGGCGGACTTCGCGGTTCTTTCCTTCTCGAATACCCACAGTCAGCCAGGCATTCGCCCCTTTTTGACTGTCGATCTGAAGCTGCATCGGTTGATAGCGCACTCCGTCAACCGTGATGCCATTCAGCAAAGGCTCGACCATTCTGTCGGTCACAACCCCATGAACCCGCACCCGATACCGGCGGAGCCATCCCGTTGACGGTAACTCCAACTGGCGCTTCAAACCGCCATCATTGGTCAACAGCAGCAACCCTTCGGAAGCAATATCGAGCCGCCCCACGCTCATCACCCGGGGCAAATCCATCGGCAGGCGGTCGAAAACCGTCGGGCGGCCTTTTTCATCGCGTTCCGTTGTCACCAGACCTTGCGGTTTGTGATAGCGCCAAAGCCGCGCAGGTTCGGCTTCACCAATCTGCTTTCCATCGACTTCGATCTTATCATGCTCGGTCACCGTAATGGCGGGTGTATCGAGGCGTTTACCGTTCAGGCGGACTCTGCCCGCCTCGATCATGCGCTCGACCTCGCGCCGTGAGGCGACTCCGGCGCGTGATAGACGTTTGGCGATGCGTTCTGGGGCGTCTTCTGTCATGCCGCTGCCATAGCAGAGGTGTGCAGACTGCGCTATGGGGAGCTATGAGCGATTTTACATCTTATATGGATTTAGCACTGGCCGAGGCCAAAGCTGCCGCTACGCGCGGGGAAGTGCCGGTTGGCGCTGTGATCGTGTCAGAGCAGGGCGAGGTTCTTGCGCAGGCGGGCAATGAGACAAGGGCGCTGAACGATCCAACGGCTCATGCAGAGGTGCTCGCAATTCGCCGCGCCTGTGCTGTCGTTGGATCAGAACGCCTGATCGGATGTTCGCTTTGGGTGACGTTGGAGCCTTGTCCGATGTGTGCTGCGGCGATTGGGTTTGCCCGATTGAGCCGTTTATATTTCGGAGCCTCTGATCCAAAAAGCGGCGGCGTCGATCATGGCCCGCGCGTCTTCGCGGCACAAAGCGCACATCATGTGCCTGAGGTATACCGGGGCCTATCAGAACGTCAGTGTGCGGTGCTTTTGCGTGACTTTTTTCAGGAAAAACGCACTCAATCCGAGTAAAGCCTCAGACCTTCATATTTTCGACGCAGTTCGTCGTTAACCATTTCTTTACACGCTTTCATGCGAGTCCCTCTAAACTTTATACAGCGGCTCAGGCCGCTGTTTTTTTATGAGAGCATTTGCGTGGTTCTTATTGAAGCGCTTACACTTTCCCAAGAACATCAACCAGCATGTCTGGCGTGAGAATCTGCGGCAACAGAATCGGCTCGCCCTCTGTTGGATAGACTGCATAAAGCGGAACACCCGCTCTGCCGAAGCCTTGAAGCAGTTCAGTGATTTCGGCATTCCGGGCAGTCCAGTCGCCTTTTAAATAGGTAACGCCGTTTTTCTCAAGTGCCTCCTCAAAAGCACCGCGCAACGCAACCTTTTCATTCACTTTACAAGTAATGCACCAGTCTGCCGTCATGTTGATAAAGACAGGTTTGTTTTGCTGTCTCAATTCATCAAGCCGCGCTGTGCTGTATGCTTCGCCCGGCCCGTCATCTGTCGCGATGGCCTGAGCCGATGGCGCAGCAGGGATTTGAGTTACGAGGAACAGTGCGATCACGGCTGAGACAGTCGCCGCACCAAAGCCCCATGTCTTGCCGCGCTGTCCGGCTGTCTGCGACGCGCCGTAAGCCCAAGCTGCTAAGCCAATAAAGACTGCACCGATTAAGACTGCGAGCATACCGTCCGTACCCGCCAACGTGCCGAGCACCCACACCAACAAAGCGGCGGTTGCATACATCGGGAAGGCAAGGAACTCTTTCAAGCGAACCATCCACGGGCCGGGTTTCGGCATAATACGCGCCGCCGCCGGTGACAGTGACAACAACAGGAACGGCGCTGCGAGTCCAATCGCCAAGGCGATAAAGACCATTACGGCTTGCAGAGGCGGCATCGTTAGGGTCGCGCCCATCGCTGTGCCCATGAATGGCGCAGTACAAGGCGTTGCAACGACGGCCGTTAACGCGCCGGTGAAGTACGCACCGCGCAAACCGCCGCTATCCGCTTGGTCAGACCCGACACCGGCCAACCGCGTCGAGACTTCAAACACGCCCGAGAGGTTTAGACCGACGAGGAACAGCAAATAAGCCAAGCCTGCGACAACGAATGGATTTTGAAGCTGGAAGCCCCAACCAATCGCCGCGCCCGCTGACCGCAGGCCGATAAAGACTGCTGCCAGCAACACAAACAGCGTCACGACACCCGCCGCGTATGCTAGACCATGAGCCGCACGATGCCCGAAGCTGCTCTGCGCCATCTTCGCGAAGCTCAACGCTTTCAGCGCCAAGACAGGGAACACACAGGGCATCAGATTCAGAATAATCCCGCCAATAAACGCAAGACCGAGCGCCCATGCGAAGGAAATGCCTGTGCCGGAGCCTTGAGCGCCGCTTCCGGGCAAGGCTGCTGCGAGGCCACCAGCACCAGCGGGCTGAGCGTCAAACGCCATAGAGATCGTGACATCGCCATCGCCAGCGGTTTCGGTAATTTCAATGACACCTTCCAAGGGGCCGGTCGGTGCATCATCGACATCGAGACTGCGCGGTATTGTCAGCGTCAGGCCATCGGTTTCAATGCTCGCGACTTGTATCCCCGCGTGATCAATAACGCCCCATTCGGCGGGAAAGGCGTAAACGTCTTTGAGGTCGGCATCTTTAAAGTTCTCGCCCGCAAAGCGGATCATTACCGATTTATCATCGACAGCATAACTAGCGGAATAGGGGCTTTGTACCGGCACAGCCGCCCGCGCTTCCATGAACAGCTTATCATTCGCTTCCTGTCCGGCGCTGGGCTTGCTGGTTTGCGAACCTGTTGGCAGCGACAGTTCAGCGACACCCTGTTCAGGAATACAGACCTGATTACAAACCAGCCAAAACACATCGGCGGTCAGCTCAACCGGCTTGCCTTCAGGCCAATCGCCAGGGACGGAAACCGGCATCAACAGAGTCGATTTGTCCTCATAGCCATAATTCATCATCGGCTCGAAAGGCTGTCGATGCGGCGCAGGCCAATCGACATCGCCAATCACGACGCCTTCCGGCGCTTTCCATCTGATTTCGACCGGCTGGCCTGAATCGCCCGCATTTTTCCAATAAGTATGCCAGCCGGGGGCCAGCGTCATATCAAGCGCGAGCGTTGTCGCATCGCCCGGAGCCACCGTGCCATGTTCGAAGTGGAAATCACCGCGAACAAATTCAGTTTCAATCGTCGCTGCCTGTGCCGATCCTGCAAGGATCGACAGTGCAAATAAGATACGAGCGAACATAGGGTCTCCAGATTCAGCCGGATTTTTCCTATTCTATATCGCTAAATGCTTGCTGCTACCAAAACGCAAAACGTCACTCTTGCGTTATGCGCTGCAACATTGCCGCATAATGGTGCAGTTTTTATCAGATTTCACACCAAATCGGATGAAATCTGATCATTTTAGGGTAATTCAACACGCCCTTATCCTGAGGAACGAGCGCCGCGAGTGTCTCAAAGGATGCCTTCGAGACCACTAAACCCGCACCGCGTCGTTGGCCTTAGGCTTCGAGCGCGTCCTCAAGCGTCCGCAATCCGGGGCGTTTTGCCGAGACAAGCACCGCCATATTGCCCGGTAAGTGCTCGTTTTTACGCATTTTTGTGTGCGCTTTCGGAATGTCATGCCAGGCGAAGACTTCCGACATGCACGGATCAATACGCCGCTCGACCATCAGATCGTTTGCAAGACTGGCTTGTTGCAGGTTGGCAAAGTGCGATCCCTGCACGCGCTTTTGGTGCATCCAAAGATAGCGCGCATCCATGGTCAGGTTGTAACCTGTTGTTCCGGCACAGATAACGACCATGCCGCCCCGTTTTACAACGAAGACCGAGACAGGGAATGTCGCTTGACCCGGATGCTCGAACACCATGTCGACATTGTTGCCTTTGCCGGTAATGTCCCAGATTGCCTTGCCGAACTTACGAGTCTCGTTGAACCACGCTTTATATTCGTCTGTATTCACTGTCGGCATTTCGCCCCAACAGTTGAAATCTTTGCGGTTGATGACGCCTTTCGCGCCCAATCCCATGACAAATTCGCGTTTGTCCTCGTCAGAGATCACACCAATGGCATTCGCGCCCGCCGTATTGATTAACTGAATCGCAAAGCTGCCGAGGCCGCCGGAAGCGCCCCAAACCAGCACGTTTTGACCGGGTTTCAGCGTATGAGGGCGGTGTCCGAACAACATGCGGTAAGCGGTCGCCAGTGTCAGCGTGTAGCAAGCCGAGTCTTCCCATGTCAGATGCTTAGGACGCGCCATTAATTGTTGCGCCTGCACCCGTGCGAACTGAGCAAAGCTACCATCGGGCGTCTCATAGCCCCAGATGCGCTGGCTTGGCGAGAACATCGGATCGCCGCCGTTACAATGCTCGTCGTCGCCGTCGTCTTGGTTGCAGTGAATCACAACTTCGTCGCCGACTTTCCAGCGTTTCACCTTGTCGCCGACTGCCCAAACAATGCCCGAAGCGTCCGAGCCAGCGATATGGAAGTCATGCTTATGGACATTAAACATCGAGATCGGAATCCCGAGTCCGGCCCAAACGCCGTTATAGTTCACGCCCGCAGCCATAACGAAAACAAGCACTTCGTGGCTGTCGATCTCCCAAGTCGGCAAGACTTCCTGCTGCATCGCCTGTTCCGGCTCGCCTTCACGGTCCTGCCGGATTGCCCAAGCGTACATATTCTTCGGCACATGGCCGAGCGGAGGGATCTCGCCGATTTCATATAAGTCTTTAATCGGCTGATTTTTAAGGATTTCACTGGTTTCGTTTACAGGTGCATCCATCGCTCTGGCTCGCTTTGATTGCCGCGTCGGGCTGTTCATAGAAGATCGCCGCGCAAGATTCGGAAAGCTACGCGACAGAAAACTGTAATTACATTTCGTTGGGTGCAGTGCAAGACCGATTGTGCAGTGCGGGATACTTCATCGAAATAATGCATTACAGCGTATGAAGATAATCCCGAAATATTAGGATTAAGTTTCACTCGGTCCGCGACGTTAGAGAAGATTTAACTAAATTCCGAAGTGTATGAGCCAGAGTTCGGAATCTCCGGTCGTTGAAAAGCAACAACCCGGAAGGGTCCGGGATCAATCTACGCTAAAACATCAGACCTTCGGTATCTCTGGCGCGGCGCGGCGGGTCAGGAGCAGCGGCGCGTCTTCGGTAATCACGATGTTTTCTTCATGGACCATCATGCGGCCCGAACCGGTGCTCATGCTGGGTTCCAATGTCAGAACCATGCCTGCGCGCAAAACTGTTGTATCGGTTGGCGTATGGGAGGGCAGCTCCGTGAGCTGTATCCCCAAGCCATGCCCGAGGCGGCCAATCCCGCCGCCATTATCCCCGATTTCTCCCGCCATCGCAGTATAAAGGTCGGCACAAGTCGCCCCCGGCTTCGCAATCGCCAACGCCGCATCGGTCGCGGCATAGAGCGTGCGGTAAGCCGCTTGCGCCGCGTTATCCACATCCCCAATGGCAAAGTTGCGATCAAAATCGCAGAAATATCCGTCGAAGGTCGCGCCGGTATCAAACATCAGCACGTCGCCTGCCGTAAGCGGTCGCGATGTCGGCGGCGAAATCACATCGCCATACCCGCCTTGTCCCGCTCCGCCAACGAGATAGGGAACATCATCTGCCCCTTGGCGCAGCAGTTCGATGCGAAACGCACGAAAGGCTTCAGATAACGGCATCCCTTCACCAACCAAGTCAGGCACGCGCGCAAAAGCATCCGAGGCAATACCGCAAATATGAGTGATCTTTTCTATTTCGGCATCTGATTTGATGAACCGGCACGCGCGAACAATCGAACCGGAGTCAGTAAATGTCACCCCCGCTTTATCGCGTATGCGCTCCAAATCGGTCAACGACATGCGGATCATGCTTTCCTCGCCCATCGGCAACCCGATAACCGGCCCGCCAATCTCGCGCAGTGTCTCACTCAGCAGCGATACGCCTTCATCAGCGGGGCAGGGCGATGCCCATGTGCGGATATCTTCGACCCATGTTGACCGCATCGTCTCCTCACCAATGGTGGGGATTACAGCCACGGGTTTGCCTTCACGCGGGATGATCAAAAACCAAGGGCGTGTCGGGCTTTGCCAAAACGGTGTCAGGAAGCCACTGAAGTACCGAACCTCAGGTTCTGTGCAAAACAGCAAAGCATCCATACCCGCATCCGCCATCAGGCGTTGTGCTTTGGCCGTCCGGTTTTCAAACTCGGCAACGGGAAAGCCGCGTGGCGGCGCTTTACGCTCCACGGATGATTTCCTCTGCGGAAAGGCCAAAGCCAAGCAGCATTTCTTCATCGGCAAACGCGGTCGATAGCAACAGGCTGGTCGGCATCCCGTCGGCATCGGTCCCATTGGGTATCGCCAATCCGCACAGGTCGAGCATATTGCCCAGATTGGTATTTCTCAGCGCCTTTAGGTTCGTGCGATTGAACACATCTACATCCGCCTCAAGCGGTGCAGTTTCCGGCGCGGTTATCGCAACGGTAGGCATCGCAATCACGCGATCCCCAACGAGGTTCCAACACTCGTTAATCAGCCGCGCACGGGTTGTCAGGATCGTGTGGAACGAATGCGCGGACATGGTTTTTCCGCCGCTGATACGCGCTACGACACGGGCATCGACTTTGCTGACATCTGGGCCATCGACCAACTCTTTATGGAGCGCATAGGCTTCGACGGATGATAACGTGCCGTGATCAGCGGTGAGCTGAATGACATCCGCAAAAGGCTGCATGGGGCCATATTCTATCCGGGCGCCTGCGGCTTCTAATCGTTTTAAGCTGGCTTCAAAATTTGCAGCCACGGCAGGGTCAAGATCATCGAGCGCCACTGTCTCAGGCACGAAAATAACAGTGCTGGAGATATCCCGCCGCGCGACGCTGTTTGTCGTCTCACCGCGCAACAAAAAATCGAGCAAGACGCAATCTTCAACAGATCGCGCAATCGGTCCCACTGTGTCCAGCGTCTCCGACAAAGCAAACACACCCTCTTTAGGAACCGAGCCTTCGCTGGTTTTGAAACCGACCAAGCCATTGAACGCGGCAGGTATTCTCACCGACCCGCCGGTATCCGTCCCGATACCGCAAGGCGCAAGGTTCGCGGCAACCGCCACCGCAGTCCCGGAAGACGATCCGCCGGGAATACGATCCGCCCCGGGCGAATGCGGATTGCGCGGAGTTCCAAAATGAGGATTAAGCCCCAGGCCGGAATACGCGAACTCGGTCAGATTGGTTTTGCCAAGGCAAACCATCCCGCCATTGCCCGCACAAAATGCATCCCGTAGTGCGGGCGCTGCATGACGCCGCGTTTCTGAAGCGGCTGTCGTAATCTCCCCTTCGAGATCAACGAGGTCTTTCCAAACAATCGGAACCCCATCAAGCGCAGAAAGCGGCCTGCCCGCGGCAAGTCGCTTGTCTGCTGCGGTGGCTTCACGCAGCGCACGGTCCCGCGTTACCGATGTGTAGACATGCGCCGCTTCTGGATTGTCGGTTTTCGAGAGGTAATATTCGGTCAGATCAATAGAGCGTGCTTCACCTGCGATCAGCGCACGGCCAATTGCTGTTGCGCTTCGCTTTGACAGGTCTTCGATGTCGCTCATATCGGCATCCCTATTGTGATCACCCGCTCATCTTAGTGGGTGATCACCAGTATCACATCAGATTCCGTTGTTATAGCTGATGACTTTGCCTTTTTCACTCCAGCAACGGAAATAGTCTGTGGGCAAACAATCGCACCCACAGGCGTATAAATTGCTATCCGGTTGCTTTTAATTCCCGACCAGAAAGCTAAAATCTCAGTCTTTCAACGCAAAGAATAGTCCCGCCGGTGTTTTGTGCAGGCATTAGCAGCGCGGGAAATGAAAA
The DNA here is from genome assembly GCA_937990185.1 of uncultured Neomegalonema sp. Lineage (GTDB taxonomy): Bacteria > Pseudomonadota > Alphaproteobacteria > Rhodobacterales > Rhodobacteraceae > JAHDDY01. The sequence goes on from CALKBI010000057.1 coordinate 9,189, forward strand.
ATTACCTTGAAACTTGGGCCAATAGCACTTCTATCACCTTCAAACGTCTTATTTGGAGGATGACATGGCCGACGGTTTCAGCACTCCCGGTGCGGGAAATTTTTTCCAAGGATCGCTTGAGTCCCGCGACCCGG
>CALKBI010000058.1 GCA_937990185.1 uncultured Neomegalonema sp.
CCCGGCGATGAGATTGAAGACAAAATCTTCTCAGAAAAATATCTGCTGCGCCGCCCTCTGTTAGAAGCGATCCAACAGGAGACGCCGCCCGTCCTTCTGATCGATGAAGTGGATCGGGCGGATGAGGAATTCGAAGCCTACTTGTTGGAAATCTTATCTGATTTTCAGGTCTCGATTCCTGAACTCGGGACGATTGAAGCGACGTCTCGTCCGCATGTTGTGCTGACCGCCAATGGCGCGCGGGATTTGTCGGATGCACTACGCCGTCGCTGCATCTATTCCTTTGTCGAATACCCTGATCGGATCACGGAACTCGCCATTCTCGCGAAGCGGCAACCCGGAATGAATGCGCGTCTTTCCGAACAGATCGTCGGGTTTGTTCAGGCGCTTCGAAAAGAAGAACTGGAGAAAAAACCCGGCGTCGCAGAAATGCTCGATTGGGCCGCGGCGTTGGCCGGGCTGAGTGTCAACGATCTGTCGGATGACCCCGTGACCCTCCAAGCCTCACTGGTTTGCTTACTCAAAACCCAAGCGGACCAAGCCTCCATCCCCACCGAAGTCGCACAGCGCCTCGCCGGAAAAGCAGCCTAATGCCCACGACGCGGTTTCCAGAACGGGCCGACGGTGTAGCGGATCGGATGACCGGATTTATGGCGCATCTACGCTATAACGGCATGGCGGTAGGCGTGGCCGAAACCAAATGCGCTCTCGAAGCGCTGACCCAAATCGACGCCAGCGACCCGATCCAAACGCGCCTCGCCTTAAAGGCTATCTGCGCAAACGATTCAGAACGGTTTGAGCGGTTTGATGAACTTTTCAAAGCCTATTGGTTCAATGAGGGCCGAGAACGCAGCCGCTCGCCCAAGGATGAGGAACGCCCTCACCAGAAGGATCGCTGGTCGAACCAAACGCTGATGGAGCAAGGCGAAGAAAGCGGACAGACCGGGACACAAGACCTGCCTGACGACAATGATAACGGCGAGGCTTCTCATTCCGGTGAAGGGAAACTCATTGCCTCGCAAATGCGTAACGTCAATAAGGCTGATCTTCGCGAATTTATGAAGCCGGAAGATTTGCCGCGTGCCGAGCGTATTGCGGAACAAATTGCCAAGGCGATCCGCAATCGCCGATCTCGGAGACGTAAAGCTGCCAAGCGAGGGGCGACCCTCGACCTGCGAAAAATCGCGCGGAAAAGTGTCGCAACAGGAGGCGAACCACTGGCCTTGGTAAGGCGCACAAATCCGAAGCGGCCTGTTCATCTCGTGGCTCTTCTGGATGTCTCGGGGTCGATGACGGTATACGCGCGTGTCTTCCTCGCATTCTTGAAAGGACTTGTGAGCGCAGATCAGCGCACCGATGCTTATTTATTTCATACACAGCTCGTGCGGATTTCAGATGCGTTGCGCGATGGAGATACGTTTCGTGCGGTGAATCGGTTGTCGATGATGGCGCAGGGATTTGGCGGTGGCACGAAGATCGGCAGTAATCTGGAGCTGTTCAATTCGCAATATGCTTCCCGGTCAGTGAATGGCCGCACTGTGGTTATGATTCTGTCAGATGGATACGATACGGACCCTCCCGAAAAAATTGCGCAGGCTTTGGCGCGTCTTAAAAAACGGGGCTGTAAAATACTCTGGCTCAATCCTTTGAAGGGGTGGAAGGATTACGAACCGGTGGCGGCAGGTATGGCCGCCGCATTGCCACATCTAGATTTGTTTGCTCCGGCGACAACGCTTGGCGATCTAGCGGCACTGGAACCTCATCTCGGAAAGATCTGAAGCATGAAACGATCGACCGACATACATGATCTGGTCGCGGGGCTGAAAGCATCCGGCGAAGCCTTTGCTTTGGCAACCGTTGTTCGGACCGTATCTGTGACATCTGCCAAGGCTGGTGCGAAGGCAGTGGTCAAATCCGATGGTACTATGACAGAAGGATGGATCGGGGGCGGCTGTGCGCTTGGTGCTGTTCGGAGGGCCGCCATGGAAGCCATCCGCGATGGCAATCCGCGCTTGATCTCACTGCAACCTGAAGACTTGCTTGACGAAAAAGGGATTGAGGCTGGCGAGATAAAAGATGGCGTTAATTTTGCCCGCAACATGTGCCCCAGTCAGGGCACGATGGACATTTTTGTTGAACCGGTCACGCCTTTACCCGAATTGGTGATCTTCGGCGCAAGCCCTGTTGCGGTTGCTTTGGCAAGCCTCGCAGGTGCGCTGGGATTCTCGCGAACCATCTGTGCGGAAGCTGAAGATCAGTCCTTACATGCATACGCAGAAACGCGGATCGACAGTTTTGACTTGCCGCATGACACCGCAACGCGGCGCTTCATCGTGGTGTCAACACAAGGACGCGGAGATGAGGCCGCACTCTTTGCCGCCATCAATGCCGAAGCGGACTACGTTGCTTTTGTTGGCAGTCGCAAAAAAGCGGAACGCCTAAAAGAGCGGCTTGGCGATAAGGGTGTGCCGTATGATAAACTTGCAAACCTCAAAGCGCCTGCCGGTTTAAATATTGAGGCCATCACCCCTGAAGAAATTGCCTTGTCAATCCTCGCCGAAATCGTCCAACGCCGTAGGAATCAATGCTGTGATCACTATCGGAACAACAAAACGGGTTCTGTTGCAAAATTTTGACTGAATAATGTAATGACCAGAATAGTAGGTCGACAATCGCAATTTAAATAATTGAGACGAGATGATGATGTCATCTTGCGCGCGGTCTACTTTTATCTTCGTTCTGGTGTATCCTATCGCGACCTTAAAGAAATCATGGCCGGACGCAGCGTGGTAGTTGACCATGCCATTTTAAACCGCTGGGTCGTAAAGTATGTGCCCTTACGGCTCCCTTAACCGCGGTTTTCCGGCCTTTTAAGGTGGTTAAAAACGGGCTATTATGGCCACCTAAAATGATCTTAAGGAAAACCCCTTGCAATTTTGCTCAATCGGCCTTTTAGGCGTTAAAATGACGATTTCAACGGGTTACTGCATGACAAGCGACACAAACAATGACACCATGACGAAGGTCTAATTTTGATATATTTATCAATCTTATCCGACAACCTCCGCCCAATTCCACCCACCTCCGGTATCACTGCAAGAATAGATGTACTCTAACAATGGGGTGGTTTGCACTTGTTGCGCTGATCTCCGGTGGTCCATTGGCGATGGCTTTGCCGCGATGGGCGCGGTCATTCCTCAATGACATGCTGATCCACGCCGAAAATGCCGCGCAGTGTTTGGTGCTGGTTTCGGCGCGTCTGCAAACCAAAGGCACATGGGCTTCAACGGGTGGTTTGCCGTCTGCTTTTACCCCTGTGCATCCATGCGATACCGCCAATAATACTCCATCGACGCTGGAGTTGATCTAACGGATGAAAACGCTGCGCCGCTTACTACAAGACCTACCGCGCTGGGGACGGCGGTTGTTGCGTCAAATCAAAGCCTGTGATGATGGACTGCAAACACCCTTGTCAGGACAACCGATGCGGGATGTGCGCAAAGTTTTAGGTTGTTCGCAGCGGGACGCGCCCCCGACAAAGCGTCCACCCGATAAAAAGGCAAACGCCTTTTAGTAATCAAACATTCTTGAGCACATTGCGTTAATGGACCCTCAAATTTGCTCCGGGGGCCAGAACGCCTGCGCGTGCTCTTGAAATTTTAAGTATGCGTTGTTTTTGAGAAAGCGTCTTTTTGGGCATCCGTTGCCTCGGTTTGATATTTCGCTTTCCATTCATCAAACGGCATTCCGTAGACGATCTCGCGCGCTTGCATCTTACCGATCTCGATTCCGCGTTCCGCTGCCGCTTCATCATACCAGCGGCTCAGACAATTCCGGCAAAAGCCCGTGTCGTTCATCATGTCGATATTCTGAACATCGGTGCGCTCGCGCAGGTGATCACGCAGACGGCGAAAGGCAGCAGCTTCAAGTTCAATACGGGTGGCGTCATCCATGACAGAGTCTCCGGTTTCAGTTTTGCTCTATATAGGATTGTTTGCTGCCGGTTGCGAGGGTTTGACCATCTCGACAACCCAATTCCATCGCTCGTTTTTCAACGGTGTCGGTGGAGCAGCATCACCCTTCACGAGCGTCATCCGGGTCTTTGAGGCTTCCGATTGATACGTACCAGACATTTCAACGACCTGTCCGGCTTTCAACGTTCGCTTTGGGCGGTTTGCGGTCTTAGGCTTTGCCTTCGATCTGGTGGCCTTTTTGGGCATATCTGGTTCTTTCACTGCTTGTTCATCGCAATGCCTATCCTAAGGAAGCAGTTTCACCACCATAAGATCGTCATGGCTTCGCGATTTCCGAAGGCTATTTACGATCCCGGCGCGAGCTTTTCGCTGAGTTTCTGGAATTCCTGTCGCAATTGCTCGTTCCGGAAAATACGTTCGATGCCGGGACTTTCTAAGTTTTGCAAGGCTTCGAATGACAAAGTGGCACTCTCCATCATCGCGCGCAGCTGAAAACTAGCATCCACTGTCCGAAGGGTATTATCCGCAATACGCAATTCGCGAACGGTCTTTTGGCGCGCACTAACAATCTCATTTCGCTGGTCAATCAGATGGCTGCGATAAAAATCCGACGCCTCAAGCGCGATGGCTTGCGAGTCGATATTCGCATTCAGCGCCTCGATCTGACGCGGGGTATTTTGTTCCGAGAGCAGCCTTTCAGTATCGCGGCGGGTTTCCAGAACATCTTTCTGGATCGCACTGATTTTAGGCAGATAGTCGCCGTCGACTTTTTCAACAAAAGACGTTTGTGCATGAACGAGCAAAGCCAGCAAAGTCGTATGCATCGCATAATACCGCTTGGCGCGTTTCAGATCTTCGCCGGATTGATCCATCAACTCCATCAGTTGCGTGCTGACACCGCGCGCCGCTTCATAAGCCGCTGCAATACGAATGAGGTCATTGCCGGTTACGCTGTCGAGCAACAAGTCGGCTTCTTCCGGCGATATGGTCGCACCGGCCTCTGCCATTGCACGCCGAAAGCGGTCTTTGGCTTCCCGGATCGACTTCTCGTTGCCAGCGATCCTCTCCGCCGCATCATCAATCGCGTCGTCAATATCCGCTTTAGTTTTCGTCAAGCCAATCGTGGACGTAATTTTACCCGTAACGCCGCTTGGCTCTACAGGCGCAGAAATACGGTCTTCGCGCAATCGGGAAACGCGATCTTTCAATTCGGTGATTGTGCTGCGGCGTTCAGCGATTTCTTCCTGAATTTTCGTAACAGGCGCATCCGAGACAACAGAGAAAGCATCGGCGAGCAAATCATTGGCGCGGCTCTCCGCATCCAAACCGAAAGGCCGGGACAAAATAGTACCGACGCCAGGGTCTTGCTGCGCATCCGTCCGCGCTTGCGCTGCATCTTCAAGCACATCACGGATCGAGCCGAACAGACGCTGGCTGCGTTGATACGCCGGATCATTCGCGCGTGGGTCAGTTTGTGCTGCTATGTCTTGAGCAAACGCAGTCGACAAACCCACAGGAGAGACGGTCAGCAACGGCAACAGCAAAGCCATCTTGAAAGCGGGTTTCATCGACATCTCCATATTGCGGTATCACCCATATGATGTGGGAACGCGTCAAGCTTATGTCGAGGGCATGTAGCGTGATTAGATATAATTCGTCTTAATACGGATTATAAAGTAAACCTTTATTAACCACTACAAGGCATACTATTAGTTGTATATATCGGGCCGGATGTTATGTCCTCCCGATTGTATCCTCCCTGACTGTCCGTCCCATAATCGGGGCGGATTTTTTCTTTTCAGGCTTTAAAATAAAAGTTGAAACCAGATTAGCTCATTGTTTTTGTTAAACTAAACTTTGGATATGAGGTGCGAGGCGTGTAGCCCATGCCTCTTGATGATCTTGTGTTTCGATCAAGTCATTTCTGACTTCAAGCAAAGCGTGAGGAAGCCGCCTTTGCGTTGCGTGTCGCCACATACAATCCCCTTTCAGTTTACCCGTATATGGTTCGTTGTCGCCAACGCAGAGATCACTTTCAGAGCGAAATTGTTCAAGCAGCACATTTGCCGTATTTAAATCCCAATCATATAAAACACCCACATGCCAAGGCCGAGGCGGACGCCCTTGGAGTTGAGGCGTAAAGCTGTGGATCGAAATCACGATAGGCCCGCGCCCGCTCTCCGCTTCACTACGTTTAATCGCACTGTCAATGGCATCGTGATACGGGCGGTGGCAGAGGTTCAGGCGTTTTTCAGTTTCAGTGTCGTCGACTTGCCGGTTGCCGGGTATAATCGCACCATCCGAGAGCTTCATAATCAGCGTCGGATCATCCTCTCCCCGGTTCGGATCAATAATTAGTCTCGAAAAACATGAGAGAATGGCAGGGCAATTGAGGCGTTTTGCCAGTGCGCGAACCAGACCGTCCACGCCAATGTCATAAGCAATATGCCGCTCGAATTCTTCCTTCGGCAAACCGAGAGTACCGTAACCGGGAGGAGAGCTGTTTGAGGCATGATCACAAACGATAAGAAAGCGGGAGTCACCGCTTGTATTAAACGCATCAAATGCTTTGAAATTCTGATCCATCTCTTTCGTCTATCGCGTGTCGATAGATAAAAAAAGAGGCGGCGCAAATGCACCGCCAGTCATAGGGAGAACGTAAATAATCAGGAAGAATTGAAGAATTAACGTGTCGTGCGTTTCGCCATTGAATAAGCGACAGAGTCGATATTCGTGCCATCAAGACCAATATCTTCAAGCTGACGATGCGATAGAGCGCTAAGCGTGTTCAATGTTTGGCGATAACAAATATAAACACGGATGCTTCGCATTGCGTTCTGAACCGAACCTGCGAAACCAGCAAAGGGAGAAGCGGGGGCGTATGCCGAATGATCGATTGCAGCCATTGTCGTGGTCCTGAAGAATATGCGCCATAAGCGCTGTTACGATGACTGAGTATTTAGAGATTATGTTGCAGCGCAACAATTGCTCGATTGGCATTTCCGGTATGCGTTTTTGGAATGGTTTATAGAGCGTTAATGGCAACGCGCCATTTCATGCGAAGATTGTCTCGATAAAAACCTCGCACTTGTTCTTGCTTCGTGCTAGCGGAGTGTCATGAAAACAAACTTGCGCGTAATCGGAATTGATCCCGGTCTAAGGCATACCGGCTGGGGCATAGTCGATGCCGCCGGTTCACGCTTATCGCATGTCGCTCATGGCGTAATCTCCGCAAAAGGGGAAGACCTTGCGACCCGTTTGCACGATTTACGGCAACAGCTTTCAGCAGTCGTTATAAAGTGGACGCCCCATTGTGCATCCGTCGAACATACCTTCGTCAACAAAGATGCGGTCGGGACACTAAAGCTCGCCCATGCACGCGCGATTGCCTTATTGGTTCCTGCGGAAAACGGTTTGCCCGTTGCGGAATACGCCCCAAACGCAATCAAGAAAGCAGTGGTCGGGGTTGGCCATGCCGACAAGTCTCAGGTCGCTCATATGATCGCAATGTTATTGCCGGGTTCAAAAGTAGAAAAGGCTGACGCGATTGATGCATTGGCCGCAGCAATCTGTCATGCGCATCGCGCACCGGCACTGGCGCGGATGACGGCGGTGGCAAAATGATCGGACGGCTCACTGGGGAAGTTGCTCATATTGCAGATGATCATGTGCTGTTGGATGTCGGCGGCGTAGGCTACGTCGTTTATTGTTCATCGCGGACATTGAGCGCACTGCCCCCTATCGGCGAAGGTGCGCGTCTTTATACCGAAATGCTGGTGCGCGAAGATCTGATGCAGTTATTCGGATTTCCGAGCATGGCCGAGCGCGAATGGCATCGGCTTTTAACAACCGTTCAAGGTGTCGGCGCGAAAGTCTCTTTAGGTATCCTCGGCACGTTAGGCATCGACGGGATCAGCCGCGCTATTTCACTCGCCGATGCAACGACTGTCCGGCGCGCGCCCGGTGTCGGGCCAAAGCTCGCAACGCGTATTGTCAACGAGTTGAAAAATAAAGCACCGGCCATGATGAAAACGGCTGGGGCCGAGGCTGCTACGACCCCACGCAAAGCTCCGATGGATGGAGAGGTTGCCGCAAGCGATCCTATCGCAAGCTCTGATGCTCTATCCGCTTTGATGAACCTCGGATACGATAGCGCGGAAGCAGCCGAAGCCATCGCCAGAGCCGCAACGGATACGCCCGACGCAGATGCCGGTGCGCTCATTAAGGCCGCGCTCAAAGCGCTGGCCCCGGCGGGTTAAAACATGACTGAAGAAAATCGCATCCTAGAAGCCGTTGCACAGGAAGACGATGCGCCCGATGCTGCGTTGCGTCCGAAATCACTTACGAATTTTATCGGCCAGGAAGCCGTGCGCGCAAATTTGAGGGTGTTTGTCGAAGCCGCAAAAACACGCAGCGAAGCGATGGACCATGTTTTACTGCACGGTCCGCCCGGCCTTGGAAAAACGACATTAGCGCAAATCGTTTCGCGCGAACTTGGCGTAAATTTTCGTATGACATCCGGCCCTGTGATCGCGCGCGCAGGCGATTTAGCAGCAGTCCTGACCAACCTTGATGCGCGGGATGTTTTGTTCATTGATGAAATCCACCGACTTAATCCTGCGGTCGAAGAAATTCTCTATCCTGCGATGGAAGATTTTGAACTTGATCTGGTTATTGGTGAAGGACCGGCAGCGCGGACGGTACGTATTGACTTACAGCCTTTCACACTCGTCGGTGCAACAACACGACTTGGTTTATTGACGACGCCATTGCGGGATCGGTTTGGTATTCCGCTGCGATTAAACTTTTACAATGTGGAAGATTTGCAAACCATCATTACCCGTAACGCCGAATTGCTTGGTGCTGGTATTACCAAAGATGGAGCATTGGAGATCGCCAAACGCTCTCGCGGAACGCCGCGTATCGCCGGACGGTTGCTGCGCAGGGTTCGAGATTTCGCCATCGTTGAAAGCGACGGGACAATCACGCGTGACCAAGCTGATGGCGCACTTCAGCGTCTCGAAGTCGATGCTGCAGGGTTGGATCAACTCGACCGGCGTTATCTGATGTGCATCGCAGAAAATTATGGTGGCGGGCCAGTGGGTGTGGAGACTTTGGCGGCGGCATTGTCCGAAGCTCGGGATGCTATTGAGGATGTAATCGAGCCGTATTTATTGCAACAAGGTCTTATCCAGCGAACCCCTCGCGGGAGAATGCTCGGACAGAAAGCTTGGGCACATCTGGGATTAAGCGCACCAAGGAAACGCGATCTCTTCGAAGGTTGAGCATTAAAATATGCCGCCCCGCACTCGGGTAAAATCTACTATGTGTTGATTGTAGAGAATTGATCGGAACGCTGAAATTAAAGGAACCAGAATGACTGCGTTTTGTGCGGCTGTTGATTGGGGAACGACATCGTTTCGACTTTGGTTACTGGATCACGACGGTACGGTCTTGGGAGAACGTCGATCAGACGAAGGTTTGCTCTCCGCAAAAGGCCGCTTCACTGAAATATTAGAGACTCATCTTTTGAACCTCGACGCATCTAAAGATCTGCCGGTGATCATGTGTGGCATGGTTGGGTCGCAGAACGGATGGCATGAGGCGGCCTATCTTAAAACCCCTTGTCCTCTGAATGATGTTCCTGCGGCGGCGGTACGCGTACCGGAGTTAAAGCGCGACATTCGTATTTTACCCGGATTGTCACAATCTGATCCTGCCGATGTTATGCGCGGCGAGGAAACCCAGCTTTTAGGTTTGAACCGTGATGGGATTATTTGCCTACCGGGAACACATTCCAAATGGGCAAAGGTAGAAAATGGTCAAATCACTGAATTCTCGACATGGATGACCGGTGAGCTTTTTGCCCTGCTTTCGAAACAATCAATCTTGTCAGATATGATGAAAGGCGCTGCCTCCAATGACGAGTCTTTTCGGACGGCACTGAATGCCACTCTGAATATGCCGGAACAGATCACCAATTCACTGTTTGGTTTACGCGCTCAGACACTGCTTGGACAAACAAGCGGCGGGGCATCGGCTTTATCAGGGATGCTGATCGGGCTAGAACTTGTCGGCGTTGGTGTCGCAAGTGACATCACTTTAATTGCCAATAATGATCTCGGCGATCTTTATGCTTCAGGGCTGAATGAAATCGGCGCAACTGTAACCCGCATTGATGCAACAGCGACGACTCAAGCTGGCCTATTCAAAGCAGCCAAAGAAATATGGAGATCGGAAAAGACATGACCCGTATCGCTTGGCCAAAGCTCAATCATTCCCTCATCGCAATTTTACGCGGCATCAAACCTGATGAAATCGAAAGCATAGGGAGCGCACTGATCGAAGAAGGCTTCGAGGCAATTGAAATTCCGCTCAATTCACCTGAGCCATTCATATCAATTGAAAAGCTCGTCAATATTGCGCCGTCGAATATGTTGATCGGAGCAGGCACGGTTTTGACCGAAGCCGATGTTGATAGATTAAACAGCTCAGGCGGTCGGCTCTTTGTCTCACCGAATGTTAATCCACCTGTCATTGAGCGTGCCGTCTCTTATGGAATGATTGCGATGCCGGGCGTCTTCACAGCGAGTGAAGCCTTGGCCGCGATTTCGGCAGGGGCTTCAGGCTTAAAATTTTTTCCCGCAAGCGTTCTTGGTCCAGATGGGATCAAAGCAATCCGAGCCGTACTACCGCCTGATATAGAAGTCGCGGCGGTCGGCGGGGTGTCTGAAAACGATTTTGCCAGTTATGCTACAGCTGGAGTGCGAAGTATTGGTATGGGGTCCAGTCTTTACGCGCCCGGTCTCGATGCAGATGGTGTTCGAAAACGCGCGCGCATGGTGATAGCAGCTTATAATAAAGTCTTCGCTACATAATGGATCAGGTTCCATCTACGTCCCCTCATGAAACCTGATCCAGTCAATTCCGTAACGATCGCAAAAAGCAATTTATCGGTCGTTATGACGCGAAGTTCTGAGTTGCGACGATATCTCCACATACTTCAGGATTCGATTGAATACCGCCACCGCTGCCAAGTCGGGTAAATTCAGGATTCATTAAGTTTTCCCGATGACCCGGCGAATTTTCCCACTGCGTGACAAAACTTTGGGCGAGCGTATTATATGTATGCGGTTGGACCGGCCTACCCTCCAAACTGAAGCTACAATTCTGGCGGTCCACTACAAAAAACGGCTGACCCCCTGCAATCTGTAGACGGGGCCGCGTCGCGATATTTTCTGCGGCGCTACGAATCTTTACCCCTTCGCCTATCAGGCGGTCACGCAAAGTCTCACGGCCTGGAACCGGCGAAGTATGACTAAAGAAACGGCGCGTCGCCATATCTTCAGAATGGATACCGGCGGCTTGTTGCAATCCCGGATCACCAGCGAGAGGTGGGACACCATTCGCGCATCGTCGCTCATTCGTATAATGAAGGACAGCCGCATCGAAGAGCGCATTGTCGAAACCATTTTGCAATACGGGGCGATCATAACGCGCGTCTAATGAGAGCGCGGCACAGGAAGCACCGCCATTATTGACAAATGTTGTAGCCTCTACATTTGCAGAATTTGATTGAGAATTTGAGCTTTGACTGCACGCCGCCGATAGACAGGTTGATAACATCATCAACAAAGTATTAAATTTTTTACTCATCATTCTGACCGCCTTTATCTTTTGGCACAAATTAGCCGTACACCCTGAGCGCGTACAACATATTGCATTCTTTTTGTGATTTAATGCGATTGGCTTAACCGACCGTCAAGTGCCTATGGTGCATACTCCGCTGAACTTGTGACGTATGCCAATCAAAAAAGGCGGAAAACTCATGGTCCGATACGCTCGTCTAGCCATCTTTGCAACCGCAGCGGTTGCTTTCTCGGCCTCTGCCTCAGTGGCAGGGTCACTTAACTCTTACAACACGACTGATACGCCTGTTATATCGCATAGCCCGAAACAAGCACCAGTTTTGCTGGAGCCTATCTATGCACCAGCCCCTACTTTTCAGGCTGTTCCTACGGTTGCTCCGTCAACCGACGGTCGTTATGATCCTACAAAAGGTGACAACGATAGCTTTGGTTACAAACAAAGCCATGCCTGTGGCGGTGCGCTGGACGGCGCGACATGCCTTGTAATTCTAAATGATCACATGCGCCGTGTTCGCCTTGAGCGCGATGCAGGTACGATCCTTGTTGGTAATCCGACAATTGCTGATGTGACCGTTCTTGGCAAAGACACAATCTTTGTTTCAGCGCGTTCAATCGGCGCAACAAACATTATCGTCTTGGATGAAAACAACGATGAAATCCGCACGTTTGAGGTTTTTGTCCGCGAGCCCACAACCAAGCGCGTTGTTCTTCGCAATGCAGGTTTTGCAGAGAACTATCAATGTGCGCCAAATTGCTTGCGTGCTTTGACGCAATCGGATTCTCCAGCTTCGCACAGCACCGCAGTAGGAGTTATCCAAGCTGACATCGGACTCGATCAAACTGCGATTGGCCTTCAGTCCGGCGTGAATCCTAATGAAAACCCTGATGCAATTCCACCGGCGGCCCCGGCACAGCAAAATCCTGCCCCTGCCCCACAAGCGGGCTTGGCTGGAAGTGTTCAACAACTCGGAGCATCAGCAGGACCTGCAGCGGCAGCGCTGGGATCTTTACTGGGTGGCCAAGCCGCTCCAGCAGTGACGGCTCCTCCTCCACCAGTCACCAACTAATCTTTGACGATATGACATATTTATACGCCGCCCCATCATGGGCGGCGTATAGAGACTAAAAGAAAGTCTGATACTGCACGTAGCTTTCTACCTAAAGTCAGCAAAAACTGTCTGTAAACCCAAGACATCTCTCCTTTAGATTTCCCTCTGCACAATCCTGTATCAACGCATGTGGGACCGAGAGCAGATAAGAGCTAAAAATCATAAATCGCGAAGACCTAATCCTGCTTCATGGCCGGACAAAATTAATTGTTTGCTCGACCGTTGAAGTCTCAAGATGCTGCAAAAACCACATAGAAACGCGTCGTTCTGAAAAGCAGCTTGACCGCCCAATACCCCTGCGGCGCTGAAGCTATTTATGGCGATGGCGAATACCCTAAAGCGACGCTTGCTTTAAAAGATACAGCAGCAACGCGCCAGCGCGTATAGTTTGCTCATAAAGTAGACAGGGGTCATTCATGCCGAACACCGAAACTTTCAGCGCGAAAAAAGTATGGACCCTGTGCGCCGTATTGATCGGAACAGCATTTGTCGCGGCAAGCCTAACTGACGAGAGTGGGATATTAAGCCTTTCACCGCCGCCAACACCGAGCAATCCCAATCCTGAACCAGATGTAACAAGCGAAAATGCAGTCGTATTGTATCAGGCCGCCTATACCGCATGGGTTGCCTTGGTCTTGACGCTTCCAGCAATGGCAATGGTTTGGACACGCAGACGCTCTATAGCGGACTGGCATGTATGGCGATTATTTTGGACCGTGGGATTTGTTGCTTTTCTAATCCATATGGTCTGGTCGATGGGTGTGTTTTTTGGCGGAGATATCGGCTGGATGACGACCTCATCCCGCGTGAGTGCTTTTTGGCCCGGCATCATTTTCCTCATCTGGTGGGCAGTCGATGTTGCCCTCGCATGGACAAGATCAGAGGATCAGATATGGATCACAATTCAGCGCCGAATCGTCCATATCGCAGCATTTATCCTTTTCGTGGGTGGCTCGGTCGTTAAGGGTGAAACACTCCTCATTAAAATGCTCGGCATCGCCTTTGTTATGGCGACGATATCGGGTGGCATACGCTGGGCTACGGGTCGCAAAACGCAAATCTGAGTTTCGAACGCTTCAACAATATTTCGTGGCAACGGATTATTCGTGATCGTGAAGATCATGCTATTGGGGTGTTATACTCGCAGTATCGCACCCCAACAGAATTTAGAGATGCCGGAACATATTTTTCAGCGCCTCTTCGTCCATCTCCGT
>CALKBI010000059.1 GCA_937990185.1 uncultured Neomegalonema sp.
GTCATCGAATTGTACGATCCAACTCGGGGCCTCGCCTTTCCGCGTGTCTTCGGGGCGATCCATATAGGCAATGCCATTGCGGATTTCGTAATGCGCCAGATCAGTGACGCCCGCTGGATATCCGCGCAGACGGACGCGATCTCCGCTGCGAAGCGCTGGCGGCGGACGCTTGGGCAAGGTGCAACCGAACAAAGCGACGTCGAGACCGTCGGGGCGAAGGATGAGAGATTTTTCTTTCGTCCATTCTGGCCAGAGCTTGCGGTCTTTCGGCCATGATTCGACGCTATGCGCTGCGCCGACGATACCGTCCCAACATTCAAACCATGTAGAGAACGACCCCGCGATGCGGTCGGTTTCGTGTTGTTCGGAGAAAAGACCGAAAGGATTGGGTGGAGCTGTTCCTTGGCGGGCTTTAGACGTGCCACTGGGCCGGGCAAGTATCGCATTCAAGTCATCGCTTAATTGTTGGAGCAATGCGCTCATAAGCGGCCCTCGCAGATTTTTGCATATTCAAGATTAAACGCGGTGCGGGTTGAGGCATCGCTTTCGCTTTGCAGTAAGGGACGGGCTTGCGCGCAGAATGCGTCGAGCGGCACATCGTAAACGGTCGATGAAATTGGCGAACGCTCGGTACGGATTGCGCATGCAATCTCAACGCCTTTAGCGATAATCTCAACAGTAGAGGAGTCGAGGTTGGCGCTTGCAGTATCGAGGAAGTCCTGCCCACCTTCACATCCTGCGTCGATGGTAGTCGATGCAAATTCGGGCGATGTCAGGAGGGCAAAGCGGTCTTCAAACACGGCGCAAGAAGCGACAAGAATAGCGGCAGCGATGGCCGCTGTCGTAGCAGTTTTCATGGAAGTCTCACAGGTTTAGGAAGGAAAGCCGTTAACGCGGAAATTCGGATGACAGCACAAAGGCATGAAGTGCGAGAACACGGCGGGACCAGCCGCGCATGTAGCGCTTAGAATTGCGCGTACCGGCATAGGCACGCAAACGGTGACTAAGAAAATCGAGGAGCAGTGCGTCCTCATTCGCAGACGCGATTGCGGCGCGGGTAATCGGACCGATTCTACCGTCAACTCGAACGCGCAAAGCGCGTTGTAATAGGCGCTTGGCGCGGCGCACGCCTTGATTAACTGCACAATCAAACACCGCAACAGCGATGCGGCTTGGCAGGTCATCGCCGCTGACTTTATCCCAGTAATCTTTGCGATAAATTTCGCAGGCGTCGTCTTTCGAAAGCTGTCCGATGCTTAATCGGGGATAAGCCCTCTGGCTAATGCCGAATTTCGTTTCTCCGCCGGGATCATGTGGATCATTGACATGGCCGCCTTCCATACCGATGACAAAGGTGCAGGCTTGATAAAATATACTCATCCAAAGCACCGCGCATTCGGCAATGGTCCCGGCAAATACGGATCTAAGGTCATGTGCCCTACCGTCACGCGCGGCATCGCGATGAGAGCTTCATCGCCATCTTCTTCAAGGTAGATTTGAAAGAGTCCTGCGTTGTACCCAAAAGCATTGAAGGTCACTTGGCGTTCAATGAAAACCCAACCGTCATCCGGTTCGATAATTCCTGAATCAAGATTTCCCGTCTCGTCTGCACCCCAACGGGAAAACCGGCTGGTGAAATCTTGATCGATCAAAGCAGAACCGTTCAAAACACGCACATAAAACCCGACGGTAAGTGCGCGCGGCAAAGGAACATTGATTGTTCGAAATGCAGGGTATCGGGTTACACCGTCAACAGTTACATTCGCCAATGTCCGGTCGCCCATTATCACTTTCATCGCCCACCATTCAGCGCCATGCCTGCGGCGGGTCGGTACGCGTAATATTGACAGCAATCCATCAATCTCAGGATCAAGTGCGCCAGAGCTGCCCCCATACGTCGTGTTTCCATGAATAAAGCGGGCATATCCTTCCAACGTAGAACCGTTAATGGCCCTTAGATATGTCGGAGGCACGAAGGATGGGGCAATCAGGCCGACGTTGACAGATTCGCCTCCGAACCGGCCTTGATCGGGCAAGATATTCAAGGCGAGGTCGGGGCTAACAGAAAGACCGCTCACCGTGGCTGGGACAGGGAAAGTGGCCGCGCCTGTCGCGGCATCGAGAGTCATCGCATCGTTGAAAGCAATGCCGTCCGGCGATGTTTTAAATTGGAGGTCAGTGCCTCCGGTTAAACCGATTTCAGCATGGCCTGTGTAATTTGTCTGAAACAAAATTGATGCCGTGTCAGCCGCCGTCGCCTTGTTCAGCTTTGTCTGAATACCCGCGCCTTCGTGCGTGAGCAGGATGGCTTCAGACGCGACCGTAAGGCGATTGATATCGTCCGGCGCTGCATTGACGCCAAGTTGCGTCAAAGTTTCCGATTTCCAAACAGCGCCATCATAACGGAGCATTTTTTGCTCACCCGTGACCCAGACTTGCCAACCATTACGAGGTGTCAGAAAAATCCAGTTTTGTCCGGCGGCGTCCCATGCTGCGATGTCATCTTCGTGGTCCAACCAATCGCCCGATGCGCCCTCAGCAATAAGATGCCGATCGCCATCTTCGGGTGATTGCGGTGGTGTGGCCTGGGTACGATCTTTTACGGTAGGCTGCGCTGCGGCATCGAGCCGTGCGAAGGCTTCATTAACCGTGACATGCTTTTGCGATTGTGCCGCAGCGAGAGGGGTTAGGTCTAGATTCGGTGTTGGCATAGGTTTACGCGCCCTGCATAAAATGCAGAGCCTCCTTAGAGAACGTGAATGGTTATGAGACGGATCGCTGTTTCTCAAGTCGCGGTGTTACGCGTCGATAGACGCGCTGAGACCCGGACCGTAAAGGGCAGAGAGCTGGGCGACAGTCGCTTTAATCGGACCGGACGCTGTGACGGTTAAGTGAGTATTTTCGGTATCAACAATCCGGGTTTCGTCGCCCTCTTCTATCGTCACCCGATAGCGCTCGTATTCTTCAGCAAGGGGTGGTTCATTCTCCCAATGATCGCCTCCAATACGTGAGCGCCTGACCCATGACAAAGTGATGGTCTCGGCATCGCGCCTTGCGCGCAGGTGAGCAGGCGCGTAAGGGCGCAAACCCACGCCGTCGAAGGCACGCTCAACAGTACGGTATGTCTCGGCGTCATGCGGTTCGGTTGCGGGGCCGACGCGGATGTGACGAGGCAAACCGCGTTCGGACTCGGTCAATGGGAGTTGCTTGAGTGCATCATCAATCAGGACAAAGCGTGCGCCAGCCGGAAGATGTGTAATGAACGGTTCGGTTCCTGCTTGCCCTCTGAGGATTTCCGTAAGCCGGTAGGTGCGTCCGGCAATTAAGGTTGCTTTGGCGAATTGAATAACCTCCCACCCTTGGGGGGTTTCGATGGCCGCAGCGTTGGCTCTGCTGAGAGCTGTTAAACGGTTTCTGGACAGCAAAGTGCCACCCGATAACGTGACATCAAGCGTTGCAGCCGACCAGCGTGACGGGGCGCTGACGGTAAAATCGTTGAGCGTGCGCCCTATCGTAGCAGGCGCATCAAGCGTGAGGACTCTGCGGTAATCATCTCCGCTCACGGAGGTAAAAACAGCGCCTCCGGGCCATGGATCAGCGAAGGCTCCTATATGGGGAGCATGGGGACTTTCATCCCCGCGCAGGATCGGCAAGTCCAGCAAAACCGTTTCCAATGGACCGACCTGCGCCAATGGCCTTGGTTCGGGAGCCGTTTCCGGTCCCTCTACCGCGCTATACAGATCAGGCGTTACGCGGGTGGCTTCGATCTCGCGGGCGTCGCCATCTGCGATACGATCAAGACGATGCGGGAACAGCCTGCCTCCTACTTCCAGTGCGATGACATCCGTTGCATCCAACGCAAGACGCGACGGCGGCAGAGAGAACGTCGAGCGATCTCTGGCGACATGGGACTCGGCCAACCAACGACGAACGGCGTTATCCGCTTTGCCCGATGTGAGGGAGATTGCTTGATCGGAAGATTCAACACGGCGAAATGCAGACGATTCCAAAGTCGCCTCCGCCGCACCGCGCCGGTATTCGGCATCACCGCGAATATAGCCAAGGCGAACAGCGCGCGGAAGGTCGATGTCTTGCGCGCGGGTGAGCTGATACGGCTCTCCTGTTTCGTCGGTCTCAACCAAATCGGACTCGTGCAATATTAATGTCGGGCTATCACCACGCGGTACGAAATGTAATGTACCTGCGCTTTCCACAGCATCGAAACCGAATGTCAGCATTAAAGGCGCAAGCGCATCTCTCGCGCTCATAGAGCGATCAATTGTATAGCCATCCACAAGATCAGTAAGCCGCGAGACATCAACGCGCGGCTCTCCTGCGGCAGTGCAAATTTCTGCTACCAGTTCAGCAAGCGGAACCGCATCGAGACGGCCTGTAATCCAATGCCCAAGACGGTGATTATCGCCGTCGGTCCATACTGAGCGCCGCAATGGGAAATCAGGATATGGGCGCGTATCCCATGTCCAGACATGGATGCTTTCAACCATCGGATCGTTTTCCCAATGACCGAGCATGGTTTGCAAATAGCGGCCCTGAATCGCATCATCACGGACACCGCGAGAGAAATACGGCAAAGCATTCTCTGACGATTTAGGGTCGACGAAAACATTCGGTTGGTTCGGGCCGTGATCGACGGCGGGGCATCCTGTTTCCGTGAACCAAACCGGCTTTGACCGTGGCTCCCATGCGGTTGGGTTCGCTTCGCGAATGCCGTTCGGTCTGTTGTGGTGTTGATTGCTCCACCAGTCACGCAGGCGCTTTACACCGAAGACCCAATCTTCACCGTGAGCTGTGTCAATGATTGGGGTTCTTTGTTGCGCACGGCGCGCGTCTTCATCGGCGTAGAACCAATCCGCATATTCGCCGTTCTCAACATTGCCCGAAAGATAAACCGGGTCGTAAATCGACCTAAAATCTTGCGCGTCGATATGATCGTGACCGGGCCTCCAGTCACTGAGCGGGAGGTAATTGTCGATGGCGATCATATCAATATTCGGGTCTGCCCAAAGCGGATCGAGGTGGAAATAAACGTCTCCGTTCGGGCGGTGACCGCTATATTCCGACCAATCGGCAGCGTATGTTATTTTAGCATTTGGAAGAATTGAGCGAACATCTGCCGCCAAATGCCGAAGGGCGGTAACAGCGGGATAATCGGGGGAAAGGCTTTGTGTTAGTTCTCGCAGCTCCGACCCTATGACAAACGCATCAACACCGCCCGCAGCCGCACAAAGGTGCGCGTAATGCAGGACCATGCGGCGGAGCGTGTTTTCTGTGGGACCGGGGATGGTCTCCCCATTCCATGTCCCGAAATCACTTGGTTGTGCCGAGCCAAAGATAGACGCCACGTCTTGCCGAGAGTTCGCAGTGATGCGGCCCCGCCACGGGTGGACGGGTTGGCCTTGTGGATTATCCGGCGGGATATCCATGAGGATGAAGGGATAGAACACTGTCTTTTTGCCGCGCCGATGAAGGTCTTGAATGGCTTGAAAAACTGAAATGTCAGCAGGGGTTCCGCCATATGTCGGGTTTCCGTTAGTCGTGCTGATGAGAGCTGCGCTGGAACGGTTTTGTCCTGCGACATGCCATGTCAGCGGCTCGGTTTCTTTGTCGTAACGATCAACGGCGGGACGGATTTCGCACTGGCCTGCGCGGAGGTCCGTGCCGAACCATGAGACGACGAGTAAAACGGAGTCTATGTTCGGGGCGCTCTCTTCGAGTTGATCCATCGCCGCGACAAAATCGGGGACGCCGCGTGTGTTGTTGAGGTTTTCCGATGCGGTCACACCTTCGCTGATCCGGCGGCGCACGGGCTTTGTCGCAAGGGCAAACTCGCCGGAACCGGGAGAGAGCGCAACACCGCTCAACAAGTCGGACACAGCGGGGCCGTCTTTATGCTGTTGCGGAGGGTTTGCGGCGCGCCTTACTTCAACAGAGATTTGTGGCAGGCGGTTTCCGTATCGCTCTAATGGCAGGTCTTCAAAGACGAGATAGGCGGTTCCGCGAAAGGCCGGGGTATCCGGTGTCAGCGCAGCAATCAGAGGGTCGCGCTCTTGGGACTCGTCTCCCTTGTGCAGACGCCATGTTACATTTTCGAGCGGCATCGGTTTGCCATCCGCCCATATCCGGCCAATACCCGATATTCGACCTTCGCAGAGCGCAACTGCAAAACAGACCGAATAACTGAAGCTGGTGGTCTCGACCGAAGGACCGCCGCCGATGCCTTTACCACCACCTTGCCTTTGGGTACTGGCGTTTTCCTTAAAGCGGGTGGACCAGATAATCTGTCCCGCGAGACGCATTCGCCCAAAAACGCGCGGGATGGGCGCGCCTTCTGTCGACGACTGAATATCCAAAGTTTTAAGGCGGGGGCCTTCGCGCACTTGAGCGCCCGGACCGAAAAGACGCTGATCGAGAGCTTGACCAAGCGCACCGCCGACCGCTGATCCGATGGCCGCGCCGGTGAGAGTTGTGCCGAGAAAGCTGATGCCCGCCGGGAGCGCGGCTCCACCGATTGCTGAACCGGCGGCAGTGAGAAGAAGAGTTGCCATAAGGAAAGGTCCTGCTTTGCGGTAATCCGGGATCGAAGGTGTTCGAGGCGGCGGGAGTTGTGGGAATTGGAAGGCATGGCTGAGCCTACGCCGCCATGTCGGGTCCAAGGGGGTCTCAGCCACCGCGTAGCCTGACCATGCGTGAATCATTCGCTCATCATTCACGAGGATGCCGCAGTGACGCGCGGGCGCATTTTGTCTTAATCGAAACAGCAGCACATCACCGGGCTTGGCGTTCGCTGTGTTCGTTTCAATCAAGTTTCGCTGTGCCGCTTCGAGCAATGTTTCGCGGTGTGTGGCTTCGGCCCAATCGGGCGCATATGGCGGCATGACCTCAGGCTCTGAGCCGTAAAGCGCGCGCCAGATACCGCGCACCAAGCCGAGGCAATCTGAACCGACACCGCACAGGCTGGCTTGATGATGAAAAGGTGTACCGATCCAAAGATATGCTTCGGCAATGGCTTTATCGTTAGGCCGGTTCGCCATCATTTCCTTCGCCTCTGTTTGGATAACTGCTGGCAAAATCATCTCCGGGAATATGAGGGAAGCCGCGAAAGTTGACCGTATTGGCGAAACGATCACGGCAAGTCGCAAGGGTCTTGTCGCACCCTTCTGTGACGGTGAATTGATCTCCCGGCTCGATTAGGTCCGGCGGAGGGGACCACAAGATTAAGGTCGATCCGGTTTGGTCTTTAACGGGCTGTGACACGCCAGTATTTGCACCGGAGGTCCATGTCAAAGTGCCGCGCGCATGGTTCTCGCCTAGACCTGAAGCCGTGACTTCTCCGGCTGGCGTAATGGCGGTGACAGTGGCGTTGGTGAGCGTGAGAGGGACCGTACATCGGGCGTCTCCTAACTCTGCATCGCATTGATTAAGGAACGCACGGCCCATCGGTTGATCGAGCTTCGCGGCCATGCTGCGCAGTTCGGCACTGAAGGCAGCGGGGCCTCTTGTCGTCTCTCCGATATTGCCGCGAAAGAGCAGAATATGATCTGACGTATCGGTCCAATCGGTCAGCGTGAGGTCTATTTCCGCGCCATCGTAAAAACCTCTTTCAAGATCAGATTCGGTGATTGCATCCGATGTCAGAGCGCCAATAACATCGGTATTATCTGCGGCAAGACCGCTCGCGGTTTCGAGCGCTCCGGCATTCAATCCGCTATCCGGTTCATGGACTAAACCATATAGCATAAGAGGCCGATCATGATCGGTGAAGCCTCGGCGCGTTCCGTCTTTCAGGGTAACTGTCCAACAGCGCGCAAGGGTGGTTACGCCACCATCCAGTTTTGCTTGGAGGCTGGGAGAAATGGGTTTCATAAGCGGTCCCGTAAGGCTGAAAGTTACACGCGGATTTCGATGATCGGGATTGCGGGGATTTCACCGGCTTCAAAGCCTGTTAAATTGACTTCGAGGCGATCCGTGTCGAAACGCACCGGAATGTCGAACGCGAATCCTGCGGTGAGGACTGCGCCCGAAGGAGGCGGAGACGCGAAGCTGATTTGTCCGGTTGTGAGGTCTATTGAAGGAGTTGCGGGTGTGCCGTTAATCGCGGTTATGACGCTACCCTCGACAGGCTTTGTGATATCGCGCAGGTAAGAATGACCGCCTGACGCATATGTCTTCGTTAGTTGGAAAACAGTTTTCTCTCCATCACCTAAACCGAGCGATTGATCGGTATGGGTGGGTGTGTCTGCCGGGGCGCAAGACTTGTGGTCCGCTGCATCTTTCCAGCGAAAGCCATGCAAACGGCCCCGGCGCGATTCAAAAAACGCGATAACATTATGAAGGTCATCGAGGGATTTAACGCCGTAGCCTGCATCATAGCGGCGACGGGAATGCGCCCAAGGTGTGTTGCGTTCTTCATGTCCGCTGGTCAGCGTGACAATACGGGTACGCCGTTCAGGACCGCCTGACGCAGAGAGCGCGATGTCGGTCGGGAAACGGATTTCATGGAACATTGCTCAACTCCGGTATCATGTGCTTGCAGCCTCACAGGTTCCGCCTGCCCCGATCCACCGCGCGGGCGAGGGTCGCCGCGACTTGGGTTCGGGAACGCTGAAAGCTGTCGGCATCTTGTGTGTTAATGGTGACGTTGACGATGGTTCCGCCAGCACTGCCCGAGACACCGAGCTGTCCATTCGCGCCGCGCCTCAAGGGCATGATGGCTTCGGGACCAGCTTCACCCATCAAGCCTGTGCCGCCGCGCATCGGGAAAAGCGTCGGGCCGTTGACGATACCGCCTTGTGCGAATTTCTTCACATGCCCGGAATCAATAACGCCGCCTTTGGCGAACGGAAGGATCGAGGCGATGCCTTGTCCTAGCGCGCTGCCAAGCTGGTTACTCAGGCCACCAATCGCACGGTTTGCAAGGCTGCTCGATAGGTCAAGCGCGACGCCTCTTAAGATGTCGGACAGCCTTGCACCGTCCTGTGACGCCGCCCGAAATGCACCACCGAGCGCGGAGCGGAACGCATTTGACAGAGTGCGGGTGGCATCGGATGTTTCCCGCAAAGCGGCGCGGGAGGTTCGTGCGCCCTCAGCGATAGCTGCGAAAGCCGAGCGACTTTCGGCGGCGAGCGTTCTAAGGTCTGCGGTAAGGGTGGTCGGGTCTTCGTTCATGGCGTGTCCGGGTGCTGTGCGGCAAGTCGGTCAAATGCAACGCGGTTCATGGGGTCAGCGGCATATGGCGTGAGCGCGGCTCGAAATTCTCGCGGGGTCATTGACCAGAAAACATCCGGTGTGAGACGCAAATGGCCAAACCCGAGCGACATGAGATAGGGCCAATTCATCCGGCAAATGCTTTTGTTAAAAGCAATGCTGCGGATTTGATCAGCGCGGTGATGCCGCCATCAGGTGTCATACGGGCAACATCTTCGTCTGTGGTGCTTTGCTCTGCTCCGCGTAGACCAGCACCAATAATTGCAATGGCTTCTTTGGCGGTGAGCGTGCCGTTTTCGAAACGCTCGGCCAAGGCCACGAGATCGGGAACGTCTAACGCGGCCTCTAGTTCGGCGAGCGCGCCGAGGGTAAGGCGCATAGTGTAGGGTTGACCATCGAGCATGACGGTGACTTCGCCCCGGTGGGGATTGGGCATCGGGATTCATCCTTTGAAGTACGGCATTGAGGGGTCCGGTTTTAGGCCGGGGAGAAGCTCAACTCGCCTGCGCTGGCGAGGGACAGCTCATACGTCGCTGCGCCGTCATGGTCGCCCGCGTATTCGAGTGCTGTGATCTGGAATGGACCTTCGATTGTTCCGAAATCGGGGATAATCGCCTGCCATCGGGCAATCGTACCATCGAAGAACAGTTTGCGTGTGGCTTCGTCGGCGTTGGCATCTTTAAAGATACCCGACCCAGACAGTGCGGCGGAACGTGCGCCTGCTCCTGCAAGAAGCTCGCGCCACCGGCCCGCACTTTCGCGATGGGTAACATCGACCGTATCCGCGTTGAAGTTGATCCGGCTGGCGCGCAGGCCCGCGATTGTTTGAAAAGTGTTTGTGTTGTCCGGGTCTAGTTTAAGAAGGAGATCACGGCCTTTTTGGGCTGGCATGAGCTGTATCCTTGAATGGGGATGCGAAACGGTCGCGAGGCTTTTGGCGCACGCGAGAAAACCCCGGGGAATGACCGGGGCTGGAGTGGTTAAGTGGTTTTGGTGGTGTTTAGAACTGACTTATGACGGAAAGAGTCAGGGCGATAGTGCGGTGATGCATCCTTCGAGACACTCGCTGTGCTCGTTCCTCAGGATGAGGACAGTTCTTTATTTTAAAGAATTAACCTCACCCTGAAAAAGCCCGATAGGGCTGTCTCGCAGGATGTGAGGTGGCGAGA
>CALKBI010000060.1 GCA_937990185.1 uncultured Neomegalonema sp.
GGGCTGGAAACAAAGGCCGAGGCTGGTCCGATGTTGACTGCTGGAGATGGCTCGGAAGGTGAGCGACTCCATCATGATTGGACCAATGCACTGGATGAGTTCGAAGCCTCGCCGCGCGCATCAGATATCTTTGGCACAGAATATGTGCGGGTCTACACCGCCTGTCGCCGCCATGAGATATCGCGGCTGTCCACCATGATTACAGACGCAGAATACAAAACCTATCTCCATAAACTGTGAGGCGGCATGACCGACATTAAAGGCGATTTCGCATTTCGCGGCGATGTAAAAGGCCGCCCGCTAGAGATGACCTATGGCGGGGCGCTGAGTTTCATGCGCCGGAAATATACGCGCGATCTTGAGGGCGCGGATGTCGTGATCAGCGGAGTGCCTTACGATGCCTCCGTCACCAATCGTCCCGGTTGCCGGTTCGGGCCGCAAGCCATCCGCGCGGCGTCGACACAGATTTCCGAACTCGACTCCTTTCCTTGGGGGTTCAGTGTGTTCGAGCATCTGGGCATTGTCGATTATGGCGATTGCTTTGTGGACCCGCATCACCCCGAGACAATCCCCGGCTCGATTGAGGCTCATGCAGACACGATCCTCGCAAGTGGCGCAAAAATGCTGACGCTGGGCGGGGATCACTTTGTTGCCTATCCTTTGATAAAAGCCCATGCAAAAGTGCATGGACCCGTCGCCCTGCTCCAGTTCGATGCCCATTGCGATACGTGGGAAGATGACGGGCGTAAGTTGGATCACGGGACCATGTTTGCCCGCGCTGCTGCGGAAGGCATTATCGATGTCTCTAAATCAACGCAGGTTGGTTTGCGGACCTACAACGACAGCGATCACGGGTTTGAAATCCTAACCGCGCCTTGGGTTCATCGTAATGGGATTGATGCAACGCTTGAGATTGTGCGCGAGCGTGTGGGCGACGCGCCGCTTTACGTCTCGTTCGATGTGGATGGCATGGACCCCGCCTATGCGCCGGGGACGGGAACGCCCGTTGTGGGCGGCTTAGCATCGTGGCAAGCGCTGGAGTTGATACGCGGGTTAAAGGGGTTGAACCTCATCGGAATGGATGTGGTTGAAGTTTCACCGCCTTATGACCATGCGGAAATCACCGCGCTTGCGGCGGCAACTGTTGCCCATGACTGGCTGTGCCTGTTGGCCGAAGCAAAGGGCGCGAAACGCAACGAAGTCGGGCGGGTTTGACTCCTTTGCCAAGCCGTTAAGAGCACACGGCCATGGCCAGCTTTCGGATTGAGGCTTCGCTCGTGCCTTCGTCTAGCGCGGCCAGCTTAACCGGCATCAGATCATTATTGAGCAACCGGTCGCTTTGGGTTCGCACTGTCAGGAGGTTCGGTGTCTTCGACACGTCGTCCTCTGAAATTCCAAGATAGGCAAACGCCAGCGACTTGCAGCGAATGGCATATTCAACAAAGGTACGCGAACCATCGGTGCGGGTATAAGAAACCATCGCGCCGGACAAATCATCCCGAAGGGCGCGGCGCTCTACAACACGTTCGACTGTGCCTTGATCATCCGTTATCGAATATCCGATGCCTCCACCCGCATAGGCCGGAGCCGCAATAATCAAAAATCCTACAGTACATTTTCGCAACATAGATAATTCTCCCACTGCCCCCCTCTTCTACCCGCGTCTGCAGCGCATATCAAATAGTGGCGCAATCGACTCAGATTTAGAGTTAGAATTCCATGCGGCCTAACAAACGCATCACGGCGAAACAGCCAAAACCTTGTGTTGAACGGCAATGAAACAAACAGGACTAACAGCCCATGGCAGATATTGACGACATCACCGGGTGGGAACGCGAATATGACAAAATCCTAAACGAAACAGGTGAGTTGAATGCATGGATGAAATCTGAGGGAAAAAAATATGCTTCCTTGCGTTTTGCTCCAAAAATGCCGTTGTCGGTGGCCATTGACTATGTACATCTTCTTTTGAGCGATGCCGAGTTACGCGCGGCATTACTCAATATCTATGACAAACAGAAAAAGTATTCTGATTACATTGACCAGTTAACCTGGGATGGCCTGAGCATAAGTGACGACGAACATACACCATCGGATTGGCCAAGCCCCCGTGAATTCAATATCGGCTCCAAGTTCTTTGAATGGTATCGTTACAAAAAATCTATTTTTTTTGACTTTTCGTGCAAGTGGTTTCTGGAAATCGTGGCAGACGCCTATCATCGTGGTGAAATAACAAGCCTTACCAGCCGCGAGGCTCTTCTTCTTTTAAATCCTCCCGTAATGACAATTCCTCGATTTGACGTAGATATGGAGCTTGATCCGTGACCACAGTCTTCATCGAAGACGATTCACCATTGCCCTTGTGCAAAGCGATCTGCCCTTCCCATGCCGCACTTGCTCCGTTATTCGAGGGCAAATCTTGAAATGTCAGGGGAGCGGCCATCATGACTGATCAACGACAGGAAAATCCACTCGCGGCGATACAAGCGGCAATTGCCGAAAAGCGCGGACGCAAATGGGCCTTTCCAACCTTTGATGCGAAACGCACCGCGATGATTGGGTGCGAAGTCTCACGCTTGGGTTTAGCGATTGCGCCAAAGCTGCGCGGAGCGATCCCCCGGATTGACTGGCTGGCGAGAACGCTGCGCGCAAGTGGCGGGTCGGTCTATTGGAGTCACTTTGCGCCCAGCGCTTTTGACGGCAGTGCCGGAGCAATCTTGGGCGATACCGAAGTCAATACCATGCGGACACGCCTCGGCGATCCAACATGGATTCAGGTCAATGAAGGCGTGCAAGGCGCTGAAACCGACCGCATTGTCTCCCGCCCCGGCTATGCGGCGGTGGGCAATGAGCTGCGCAAAATTTTCAAAGAAGAAAATGTCGACACGCTTATCTTGGCGGGTGCAGAGACGGACGGTGCGATTGATTCAACAGCCCGTGCCGCGGCAAGTGCAGGTTTTCGGGTCGTGGTCATCTCAGATTGCTGTGTTTCCTCTGACGATACCGCGCATATAGGGGCTTTGATCGCCCTGCATCGCCGTATTGCAGATGTCAGACCGGCGGATGAAATCGTCGCGGAACTGCGTCGGGGTATCGCCGGTTAAATGACAAGTATGAAAGCGCCAAAGGACCGCACTGGTGCGTTGCCTCCCGATGACCTATATATAGGGTAACAATTCATACGAGGCCGAACGATGGACGCACCAACCCCCGCTGAAGGCGAACCGCTTATCCAGCCTTCGACTGAAGACCACCCGCTCTATAACGACATCGTGGAAGCCATCCGCACGGTCCATGATCCTGAAATTCCTGTGAATATCTATGATCTTGGCCTGATCTATTCCGTTCGCATTGACGATGAGAGCGCTGTAACGGTCGATATGACTCTGACCGCACCGGGATGCCCGGTCGCCGGTGAAATGCCCGGATGGGTCGCGGATGCCGTCGAGCCTTTACCCGGCATCAAACAAGTCGATGTTAATCTCATATGGGAACCCCCTTGGGATATGAGCCGTCTTTCAGACGAAGCGCGCCTTGAATTAGGATTCATGTAATGTTCGGAGCCATTGGCGGAAAAGCCCCTGTTACCTTGACCCCGGCAGCCGTTGCCCAGCTTGAAACGCTGATGTCCCGGCCCGAAAACCCTGTTCACGGGCTGCGTATCGGCGTCAAAAAGGGCGGATGCGCGGGCATGGAATACACGATGGACTATGCCACCGAACCGACTTCCGGCGATGAAGTCGTCGAGCAAGACGGTGTGCGTGTTCTGATCGCGCCCATGGCGATTATGTTCTTGCTTGGTACTGAAATCGATTATGAGCGAGGTTTGCTCGAAAGCGGTTTTAAATTCCGCAATCCTAACGTCACCGAAGCCTGTGGTTGCGGCGAGTCGATCAAATTCGCTGAACCTGTGTCAGAATAGGCGACGGATAAGCCTAACAGCTCATCGCGAATAAAACCCCTAGGGGTTTGGATTAAGCAAAAGTTTATATCGGTTGTGCATCCTCGAGGCTCTGTTATGTCGCGAGGATGGTTATGATTTTAATAACTAATTTCAACATGATTGAAAACTCACTGCTGACCAAGGTCGCTAAAGAACTTGGGATCAGTGAACGATGCAAATACCTCGAAACCCCGGTGGCAAACAGAGATGAGCTTGTCGCCGCTCTAAACGATCCTTCAGGAAAATTACCCCGCGCTATCATCATCAATCTGGATTCCGATGACGCGGATTGGTCAGAATTGGTCTCAGCGCTTAAATCTCACGCAATCTGGAAGCTCGTGCCAATCATGGGCTTTGGGCGTCTTGAAGATATTGAAATCGTTAAGAAGTTTTACGCTCTCGGTGGTGCAAGTTGTATTCGCAAACCGGACGGTTTTGAGGGATTAAAGAAAATCACGGAAACCGCTATTCGATACTGGTTGGATGTGTCGTTTATGCCGTCGGATTATGTCACCGACGTTGCTTAGCACATTGCGTTAAAGCTGAAGTCGCGTGAATTGGAATGCGGTTTCAAACGCATTCGCTGCGCGGTTCTTGCTTTTGTCTTCGTTCTCCTCCGCTCTCAATGGTTTCGCTATGCTCAACCATTTGCCGCTGTGAGGTTTACGCTTGTGTTGAAGTCTGACGCATTCGCTGCGCGAAACTTCCCTTTGTTACCGAACTTTTCCGCTCTCAATGGTTTCGCTACGCTCAACCATTTGCCGCTGTGAGGTTTATGCTTGTGTTGAAGTCTGACGCATTCGCTGCGCGAATGCTTTTGCTTGACAGATACAAATTTTCCAGCTTAAATGTTCCTGTTTTGTTTTAATCGAAAGACCATATGATCTGGAGCCTTGACCGCATGACTGAAAACTATCGCCTTGCACTGTTACGTGTTGTGGCGGGGTTGTTTGTGTCAGCGGGGATGGGTTCGAATGAAACGGTTGTCGAGAAACTGCCAAGGCATCTTCGCAATGCGATTTTTCTGATTTTGCGGCCCGCTGAATCGGCGACGCGGCGGATTGTTGCGGTCGTGTCGCGGCATTTGGATTTGCCGGTCTATGTCGCTCCGTTGAAGCGGGATCGCTCCAAGAACAAAGGCACGGGCGAAAAACGAGGGCCGCGTGCGCCTCAATTTTGTTTGATTGACCCACGCAAATACTTCCCGGAGTTACATCCGAACCGTCAAAAATCGCACCGAAAGCCCAAACCGAATGGTTCGACGGAACCTCAGATTCAAGTTCGGATTGCCGGTTTTGATGGCGCGCCTGACTTCGTGATTTGGTCTGAACCAAAAGCGGTTTTGACACCGGAGGATGAGGTTTCTGCCAAGGCTTTGTGTCGCCGTCTCTTGGCGCTGAAGCTGGCGCTTGAAGACATGCCCAAACAGGCCAATCGCTATGTCCGCGAAGTAGCGAAACGCAAAGCCGCTGCGCCGGGCCCGAAAAGCGTTCCGCCGTTGCGCATGGGCCTGCCACCGGGATACCGGCGAAAGCATATCCACAAAGTCGATGAAATCCTGTGGGATTGCCATTGCCTCGTAAGGCAAGACCCACATCCGCCGGATAAGATTTGAACTATCTGTAAAAGATAGATGTTTTCCACTTTCTCCCTTTGCGGGCAGAGAGCAATTTTGTGTGTTTGACACTTAATTTACACTCTTTAGCGCATCTGCTCTTTTGCGGCGCGGCATCCGTTTGGATGGCCTAGCCCCGCGCATCATCTCGCGCTATGAAGGCGCGCATTCAGATTTAGGGAGCCACATTATGACCTCATCACGCCGCAAACTCGTTGCCGGAAACTGGAAAATGAACGGGTTAACCGCGTCGATGGCCGAGTTGGTTGAGATGTGCGATGCGAACCCGTCAAACTGTGATGTGCTGGTCTGTCCGCCCTTCCCGTTGATTGGGCGTTTTGTCGGCAGCGCCGGAAATTCGCATATCGAAATCGGTGCTCAGGATTGCCACACAGCAGAAAGCGGCGCGCATACGGGTGATGTCTCGGCAGCTTTGCTGAAGGATGTCGGAGCCAGTGCGGTTATTGTCGGTCATTCCGAACGCCGTGCCGATCACGGCGAGTCAAGCGCGCTGATCAAAGCAAAGGCCGAAGCCGCTCACGCGAATGGTTTGACCGCGATTGTCTGCATCGGCGAAACCGAAGCCCAGCGCGATGCCGGAAATGCGGAAACGCTTGTGACGGCACAGATGCGCGAGTCTTTGCCGTCAGGTGCAACGGCGGCAAATACCGTTGTGGCTTATGAGCCGGTTTGGGCGATTGGCACAGGACGCACGCCGACGACCGAACAGATCGCAGCGATGCATTCCGCCTTACGCGCTGCGCTCGTTGCTGATCTTGGCGATGAAGGCAATGGCATCCGTCTGCTTTATGGCGGATCGGTCAAGCCAAATAACGCGGCGGAAATCTTTGCCATCGACGATGTGGATGGCGGGTTGATCGGCGGTGCAAGCCTCAAGGCAGCCGACTTCCTCGGGATTGTCAACGCGGCGTAAGCAACGTTACTCTTGGGTCAGGAGGAAGCGCCATGACCCAAGAAGTCCTTACTGACGCACAAGTCGAATTCTATAAACGTGAAGGCTATCTCATCCTCGAAAATCGTGTCCCGATGGCAATCATCGAAGCCATTCGGGGAGAGATCGCACGCTTTGAGGAAGAGGCGCGCGGGATGTCAACTTCTAACGATCGGCTCGATCTAGAGGACAGCCACACTTCAGACAATCCGCGTCTGCGCCGGATTAAATTTCCCCATCAAATCAGCACCGTCATGCACGACTTGCTGCATTCCGATCACATCCTCGCCCCCGCGCGCGATCTGTGCGGTCCGAACCTGCGGCTCAATACGACCAAGCTCAATATGAAGTCGGCGCTATATGGTGCAGCGGTCGAATGGCATCAGGATTGGGCGTTTTATCCGCAGACCAATGACGACGTTCTGGCCATCGGTGTGTTCATCGATGATTTAAAGCCTGAAAACGGTCCGTTGATGGTCTTTCCCGGCACACATAAAGGTCCGACATTCGATCATCATTCAAACGGCGTCTTCGCCGGGGCCATGGATCTGGCAACCAACGGGTTCAACATGGATGACGCGGTGATGTTATCGGGAGCGGCCGGATCGATCAGCATCCATCACGCACGTATCGTCCATGGGTCTGCGCTGAATACATCAGAGTTTGATCGCCGGTTGCTTTTTTATGAGATGATGGCCGCGGATGCCTTTCCGCTGGTTGGGTCAATGGCCCGGTTTGATGATTTCGAAGAATATAAATCCCGCATCCTTTGCGGTGAGCATCCTGCGCAACCACGGTTGGTCAACACCCCTATCCGCCTGCCGATACCGCAGCCGGAGAATAAAGGGTCAATCTATGAAATTCAGAAAGGGTCAAAGACGAAATTTTTCTCCGACGCAATGTGAGTAATTTTATTCCTAACGCAGAGCCTCCGCGCCTCTTTCCGAGTCTAACCGCCCCTCAGCGATGCGAGGGCCAGAAGCACGACGACGACCATTGCGGCGGCCATCGCGTAGTTGATCATCCGTTGCATTTTTGGGGCAAGGTCGAGGCGTCTGAGTTCTACGCCGAACCAGAGCCACAGGAAGTGCAACGGAACCCAGATTGCATTCATGATCAGCAGCTTGATGGCAATCTCGGACCAATAGCTCTCAAAGCCTAAGGGAAAGCCCGCGATCATCGCGGTGTTGACGACATAGGCTTTGGGGTTGAGCGCTTGCAGTAATAGCGCATCGCGTATACCCGGCGCGCGGTCCGCTTTGATGAAGGCTATCTTGCTACCCGAGAACGCGACCTTCGCAGCGAGGTACAGCAAGTACAGCGCCGAGAGGATCAAAAGGACCGTTCGGATTGTTGGCGAAGCGAGGATGACGGCGGCAACGCCGGTGATGACGCCGAAGGCGACAAAGTTTGTCCCGAGAAATAATCCGAAAACGTAGCGCGCTCCCGGTTGATATCCGAAAGCCGACCCCACACCTGCTGTTGATAACACCCCCGGCCCCGGAGACAGGATCAGAAAGAAAAATGCTACGGCAAAAGCGGTCAAGCCCAATCTCCGTGAAAACCGGTTCCCTCTTGGTCGGTTCGTTCAAAGCCGTGCGAACCAAAGAAATCCCGCTGCGCTTGGATCATATTGGCGGTAGAGCGCCCCGTTCTCGCAAGGTCAAACCAGTTGAGCGCCGCAGAAAGAGCAGGAACGGGCAATCCATAGACCGCTGCGGTGGCGACCGTCCCCCGAAACGCGGGATCGGCGGTTTTCATCATCCCGATAAACGGCTCGCGCATGATCAGCGGCATTGCCGAGCCGCCGGTGACACGCTCAAGTTCCAGTGCGGTCGCCATTTGGCCCAGCAAGCGCGAGCGGATGATGCACCCCGCGCGCCAGACTTTGGCAACCTCGACAAGATTGACATTCCAATCATTGGCTTTGGAAGCGGCATCAATAAGGGCAAGACCTTGAGAATACGCGATAATCTTACCGGCGATCAAAGCCTCGCGCAGCATGGTTTTGAGGTCTAAACTCTCGTCCATAATTTTATGCGGCGCGGGACCATAGAGGCGCTCCAGACCAAGCCGCTGATCGCGCCGTGCAGACAGGCTGCGCCCGATTAATGCGCCCTCCAGGGTCGTGACCGGCACGCCGAGTTGCTGTGCCTCGACTGCGGTCCAAAGGCCGGTTCCTTTTTGCCCCGCTCGATCAAGGATGATATCGACCGTTGGTTTGCCGGTCTCTTTATCGACGGCTTTCAGAGCTTTGGCAGAAATATCAACGAGGTAACAATCCAGTGCGCCTTTATTCCATTCGGCGAAGACCTCTCCGATCTCCGGCGCGGACATTCCAGCACCGTCCCGCATGATGCCATAGCACTCGGCGATCATTTGCATCAGAGCATATTCAATGCCGTTATGCGCCGCTTTGACGAAGTGACCTGCCCCGTCCGAGCCGAGCCACGCTGCACATGGAAAGCCGTTATATTTGGCGGCGACTTTCTCGAACACCGGCGCAACGCGATCCCACACGCCCCGCGAACCGCCAGCCATCATTGCAGGGCCATGCCGCGCGCCCTCGGCTCCGCCTGAAATGCCGATCCCGAGGAAAGCCGCGCCCGCTGCTTCGGCTTCACGGGTGCGGCGCTGGGTGTCGTGAAAATCGGAATTGCCGGAATCGATCAGGATGTCTCCCTTTTCGATCAACGGCATAAGAGAGCCGATCAACTCGTCAACAATCTTCCCAGCCGGAGCGAGCATAATGATAGGTCGGGGCGCACGAACCGCCGCGACCAGCTCGTTCAGGTCCGCAGTGGCGATCAGCTTTCCGGGGAAGTTTTCCGAGGCAAGTTTTCGGGTTTTCTCCACGTCCAAATCATACAAGGCGACTGTCGCCCCTTGCTCGGCCATATTGAGCGCGAGATTTGATCCCATCACGCCTACACCGATAATCGCTATATCTGCCTGTCCACTCATCGCTCGTCTCTCGCTTTTTTTGTGCCGGTTATGCCAAACACTCTTTACGGCAATCATACAACAGGAAGCCCGTCTTGCCATCGCAGAGTGTCTCAGAAGTACGGATAATCGTCATCATGGGTGTCTCGGGCTGTGGAAAGTCCACCACCGGCGCGGCTTTGGGCGCATATTTCGGCAAGCCATACCTTGATGGCGATGATTTTCATCCCGCCGCGAATGTGGAAAAGATGCGCTCGGGTGAACCCTTGACGGATGAAGATCGTTGGCCGTGGCTTGCGGAGCTGGGCCGCGCGATGTGTGAGAACGCGATGCGGAATGGTAGGGTTTTTGCGGGGTGTTCGGCGCTCAAGCGCAGCTATCGCGAGGCTTTGGTTGAGGCCGCCGGAGAGCCGATCCTCTTTATCCATCTGAGCGGATCGCGCGCACTGATCGCGGAGCGTATGGCGACACGGTCGGGGCACTATATGCCCACGGGATTGCTCGATAGTCAGATCGCGACCCTCGAGCCGCCCGGCGATGACGAGGTGGCGGTTCAGGTGGATATTGCTCAACCCGTTGAAGCGGTTATGCAGCAGTGCATCCGGGTGATCGAGTCACCCTCGCGCTAGCGCTTGGGCCACGAAATCCAGACGGTCCTGTCCGTAAAACATTTCTCCATCAACAAAATATGTTGGCGCACCGAAGACGGATCGTTCAATCGCCTCTTCAGTGTTCCGTTGATAGATCTCACGAACGGACTCGGAGCGCGCAGCATTCAGCAAAGCCCGTCCGTCAAATCCGACTTCATTAGCAAGGCGTATCAGGGTTTCCGTCTCCGCAAGGTCGGCATCATCGCGCCAATGCGCCTGCAAAAGTTGATGGGCGAGCGGATCAACCGCCTTCCCCTCATCAAGTGCAGCGATCAAGAGGCAGTTCGATGTCTCAATCTCGTTATCATGATGGGTCGGGTAATGGTCAGTCACAGGAGCGTTACGGTAAGCAGCCCAGCGGCGAATCTCTACACCGAAGAAATACGCCATATGCTCATCGCTGTATTTCGTGAATGTCGGACCTTTTGCCGATGCCACGACACGGCGCAAATCCATAGGGCGATGGACGATTACCGCTCCAGCATCCGCAGCAATTTTCATCAGCGTTTGCGACCCCAGATAGGCGAAAGCCGAATGAGCCGAATAAAAATACTCAATCTGCATCGCCTGCCCCTAATATCTGGAAGCGCCCATGCCTAAGCTCTTGCTGGCATCAAGCAATATTATCCGATAATAAATTATAAAACAGGATTGACCAACCGCCCGTCTTATGGCGCATGATCCGTAGATAAGCGCAACAACTGAGAAGAGTGCTGCCCATGCGATTTGAAGCCCCCGAAACGGTCGAAGCCGCCGTAAGTCTGATGGCCGGTGAGCCGGGCAACGCCCAAGCTCTCGCGGGCGGGACTGATTTGCTCGTTCAGCTTAAGACCGGACGGGTCTCTCCTGATCTAATTGTCGACCTCAAACGCATCCCGAGCATGGTCGCCATTACACAAGAAGATGGCGGGTTTCGTCTCGGCGGTGCAGTTCCTGCGGCAGATATGCTGGAGGATGACGCATTGAAGGCGGCTTGGCCGGGGATCTGCGAGGCAGCTCATCTCGTTGGGTCGACACAAGTGATGGGCCGAGCGAGTCTTGCAGGCAACCTCTGCACCTCTTCGCCCGCCGCCGATACAGTTCCGGCGATGGTCGCAGCCAGCGCCACCGCAAGAATTGTCGGTCCCGATGGATCGCGCGATCTTGCCGTAGAGGATGTTCCTTCAGGCGTTCAGAAAAACTCACTTAAAAAAGGCGAAGTTGTCGAATCGATCTATCTGCCGCCCCGCCCCGCGCGCTCAAGCGATGCTTATCTGCGATTCATCCCGCGCACGGAAATGGATATTGCCGTTGTCGGGTGCGGTGTCAGCATTACACTCGATGAGGGCGGCATCGTCACGGATGCAAAAGTCGCCTTGGGTGCGGTTGCGATTACCGTTCAAGTCGTCGAAGCCGGAGCAAAAGCGATCATCGGCTCAAAGTTGGAAGACGCGGCG
This sequence comes from uncultured Neomegalonema sp., assembly GCA_937990185.1. Lineage (GTDB taxonomy): Bacteria > Pseudomonadota > Alphaproteobacteria > Rhodobacterales > Rhodobacteraceae > JAHDDY01. Next base: position 11,540 of record CALKBI010000060.1, read on the forward strand.
CTGGACGCTCTTGCCGCCGCTTGCTCCGCAGCCTGCAAACCGATCAATGATAAACGCGGCACGATTGAGTTCCGTACCGATGTCGCAGGCGTGCTCGCAAAACGCGCCGCAAAAATTGCCTATGACCGCGCCGCAGGAGTTACCGCATGAGCCAGCTACAAATCTCCACCACTGTAAACGGCGATCCGGTTGAATTCTTGTGTGAACCCGATGAAAGCCTGATGGATGTTTTGCGCGACCGTCTTGGTCTGACCGGAACCAAAGAAGGATGCGGGTCCGGCGATTGCGGGGCGTGTTCAGTTACCGTCGACGGTCGGCTCGTTTGCTCTTGCCTCGTGCTTGGCGCAGAAGCGCAAGGTCGCCAGATCGGAACCATCGAAGGGATGGCGAAGGGCGAGAAACTGCATGTGCTGCAACAAAAATTCCTTGAGCACGCCGCTTTGCAATGCGGTATCTGCACACCCGGCATTCTGGTCGCAGCAGAAGCGCTGCTGAAAGAGAACCCCGACCCGACCGAAACCGAAGTGCGTTATTGGCTGGCAGGGAACCTCTGCCGCTGTACCGGTTATGACAAAATCATCCGCGCCGTCATGGACGCCGCCACCGAGATGAGAGGAGCCTGATATGCCGCTCGATGCTCAACATGATAACCACACTCGCGAATTCAAAGTTGTCGGCACGCGCCCTGTTCGCCCCGATGGGCTGGACAAAGTAACGGGCCGCGCACGCTATGGCGCGGATATGTCTTTGCCCGGCATGATCTTTGGTGAAATCGTTCGTGCCAATCACGCTCACGCGAAGATCGTAAAAATCGATACCAGTGCCGCCGAAGCGCTATCCGGTGTTCATGCCGTTGTCACCCGTGCCGATTTCCCGGCGCAAAGTGACGGTATGGTTGATATTCTTGATCACTGCATGGCCGACGGAGAAGTTCTCTATGATGGCCATGCCGTCGCCGCCGTTGCCGCATCGAGCAAGGCGCTCGCGCGCAAGGCCGCTGCACTGATCAAGGTCGAATACGAAGTCCTGCCTCATGTCACCGATGTAGATGAAGCCGCCAAACCCGGCGCGCCTTTGGTGAAGCAAGGGATCGAGTCGAACATTGTCGCCACGCACGAATTTGGCCACGGCGATGTCGAAAAAGGATTTACCGAAGCCGAAGTTATTGTTGAGCGCAGCTATACGACTGAGGCCACGCACCAAGGATATATCGAACCCCATGCTTGTGTCGCCACGCTGGGCGGCGACGGTGTTGCCGATATCTGGTGCTGTACCCAAGGTCACTTTATGGTTCGCAATACCTGTGCCGCGATCATGGGTATGAACGCCAGCCAGATACGGGTCACAGCCTCTGAAATTGGTGGCGGGTTTGGCGGCAAGACAACCGTCTACATCGAGCCAACAGCGCTTGCGCTCTCCAAAAAAGCCGGACGGCCCGTTAAGATCGTTATGAATCGCGAAGATGTTTTCCGCGCCTCCGGTCCAACCGCGTCCTCATCTATCGACATCAAAATCGGTGCGAAAAAGGATGGAACACTGGTCGCCGGACAAGCCACGCTGCGCTATCAGGGCGGTGCTTGGGGCGGGTCGATTGTTGATTTCGGCGCGATGGCGGCTTTTGCCTGTTACGATATGCCAAACGTGAAAGCGGTCGGCATTGATGTTCTTGCCAACCGTCCAAAGCTCGCGGCGTACCGCGCACCAAGCGCGCCGATGGCAGCCTTCGCAGTAGAGAGCGCTGTCAACGAAATGTGCGATGAGCTGGGTATGGACCCGCTCGATTTTCGCCTGAAAAATTGCGCGCGTGCCGGGACGAAATCTTCATATGGTCCGACCTATGGGGAGATCGGATTAGAAGCGACTCTCGAAGCCGCGAAAGCACATCCGCATTGGTCTGCGCCCCTACCCGAAGGACAGGGCCGGGGCATTGCCTGCGGTTTTTGGTTTAACTTCGGCGGGCAGACATCTTCTTCGCTGAACATCAACGAGGACGGCACGGTCGGCCTTTCCGTCGGGACACCGGATATTGGTGGATCACGCGCAGCGATGTGCCAAATGGCAGCGGAAGCACTTGGTATTCCTTATGAAAAAGTGCGCGCCATTGTCGCCGACACCGCTTCGCTCGGGTATAATGATGTCACCGATGGCAGCCGAACGACTTTTGCTTCCGGCCTTGCGGTGATCAATTCCGCGAACCAAGCTGTTGAGCGCTTGTGCGAGCGTGCGGCTCAGACTTGGGATATTCCCGCCGAAGCCGTTGAGTGGAAGGATGGCGCGGCGCATCCCGCCGGTGCGAATGCCGGTAATTTTGAACCGCTCTCGCTTGATGAACTCGCCGCCAATTCCGGCAGCACGGGCGGACCGATTTCTGGCCATTGCGAGATCAATGCCGATGGTGCTGGCGTCAGCTTTGGAACGCATATCTGCGATGCCGAAGTGGACAAAGAAACCGGACGGACGACCATCACCCGCTACACTGTTATTCAGGATGCGGGCAAAGCAATTCATCCCGACTATGTTGAAGGTCAGTTCCAAGGCGGCGCGGTCCAAGGCATTGGCTGGGCGCTGAACGAGGAATATATTTACGGCGAAGACGGGCGGCTGCAAAACGCTGGCTTCCTTGACTACCGTATTCCAGTTGCCTCTGACTTGCCGATGATCGACACGCAAATTTTGGAAATCCCGAATCCCGGTCACCCTTATGGTGTGCGCGGTGTCGGCGAGACACCAATTGTTCCGCCCCTCGCGGCGGTCGCTCATGCAATCACCGGCTCTTGCGGTCAACGGATGCGAGCCATCCCGATGTCACCGCCCAAAGTGCTGGCCGCAATCAAGGCGGCTTCCTAACGCGATGGGGCTTGACGTGAAACTTTGGGGATCTGTCAGGCCCCTTGCTGATGGAAAAGAGAGTGTCGATATAGAGGCGAAAACAGTCGGCGAGCTCCTAAAGAAACTCGTCGAAGCCTATCCCGGCTTTGAACCTGTTGCAGCAGAAGGTATCGCTGTTTCGATCAACGGTGTGCTTTACCAAAACTCACACAGTCAACCGATCCCAGGTGGAAGCGAAGTCTATCTGTTGCCTCAGCTAAAGGGCGGTTAAAACTTTCGCCATGCCGAGAGAAAGACGCCTTGCTCGCGCAAGACGTTCACTCCGAAAGCGGTAAGTTGTGAGCCAGCCTGAACTGACCAAAGTTCATCGACTTTATAGACAGTGCTGAACGCGATTTTATGTTCTTGCGTTTCAGTAAATGGCAAACGCGCGGAACCGACGGAAACACGATTGAAGCTCTGGAGGATCGCCAAGGATCGTTCCGTCACATCTAGCCCAAGTGTCAGATCAAACACCACTTCATCCGCCGGGTCAGAAAACCTGTGGCGATATCCGAGTTGGGCATCGAGAAAGCCATGCCGCCAGCCAATATTGAACCCACGACCATAAAGTGCGCGAGCTTCTAACTCCCAATCCGTATCGCCGCCATTCAGGGGAGCCAGATCATTCGATTGACCGGGCGCACTGACCGACCCTTCTACAAAGGCCACAGCATAATCGTTTTGCCAAAATCGAGCGCGCAACCCAAGATCAAACCGCCCGAGGCCATTCGACGCATTGTCCCCCTGCTCTTTCAATCGAAGCTCTGGCTGCACGATTAATGTCGCCCAATCGGTCAACCCGTACTCAACATAGCCCCGCAGTTCGAGTTTCGTGAACGAGTCGATTACAACGGTATCGCCGCTGTCATCAAAGGCATCTTCCGCAAAGGAATAAGCCAGCGTCACAATCGCCTGCCCATCGCCTGTCGGCTGTGTCCACGCACCTGCCCAAGCCTGTGAGCAACTGGCCAGTATGATCCAAAAGATGAAAGTTATCGTCCGCATACACCCTAGACTGCATGCTTCTGTTAAGAAGGCGAGTCAAAAGTACAGCTAAAGATAGGCTTGGCAGCATATTTCAATTTGATCGAGTTTCGCCTCAAAGGCCCCCCAATCATCTTTTTCGTCAATCGCAGCCCAGATGGTTTCAATCTCATCATAGAGTAAATCGCAGGGCTGACCGCTAAGGAAGTATTCGCGCTCCAATCGTTCCGGCCTGTGAGGTTCGAACTTATGGAATGCAGCGGCCCAGTCTGCCTCATGCTGTTCGGGTTTAACGTCTCGCGCCGCGCCGCCAAACCATTTGTAGAAAAACGGCTCCCAAGGCGTTTGGCTTTTTTCCAGAAGCGAATACGTATCCCGCACAAAGCCGATATCGGCCTCAAGATCGTTGCTTGCGCAAATCCCTAAGCGGGCAAACACAGCATCGCGAAGGCCTTCGCGATAGGCTTCCTCGAAAGTATTCAGCGCGGCAATCAATGACTCTTCATCGCTGATCGAAACCAATGTCGACGCGAGCGCACGGCAATTCCAGAACACCGCTTCAGGCTGTCTCGCAAAGGCGTAAAGGCCAGAGTGATCGAAATACGCAGCCGTAAAACCCGGATCGAACGTCGAAGCAAACCGATAAGGCCCATAATCAAAGCTCTCTCCGGTTACTGTCATATTGTCGGTGTTGAGCACCCCATGAACAAACCCTGCCGCCATCCATTGCCCACAAAGCCGGGCGGCGTTTGCCGTCACCCGCCGGATTAAGGCTGCCGAGTCGGTCGCATCGGGTAAATAATGTTCCCTCACATGAGCGAGCAACGTTTGAAGGGCGTCTTGATCCTTGTGATAGGCATGACGCTGAAATGTCCCGAACCTGATATGCGAATGATTCAAGCGAACCATCACAGCCGAACGGGTCGGTGATGGCTCATCATGGCGCTGTAAGTCTTCTCCGGTTTCGATCAGGCTGAACGTTTTCGACGTATTGACGCCGCGCGCTTCGAGCAAAGCTGCAGCCAGAACTTCCCTCACGCCGCCTTTCAACGTGAGGCGGCCATCTCCAGCACGCGAATAGGGTGTTTGGCCTGACCCTTTCGTGCCTAAATCCAGCAATCGTTCAGTTTCATCACGCATTTGAGCAAAGAGAAACCCGCGCCCGTCCCCAAGGTCAGGGTTATATGATCGGAATTGATGCCCGTGATAACGCATCGCGCGAGGGCGCTTCATATTATCCAGCAGAGGTTCAAACCGACCGAAATGCGCGGTCCATTCATCATCGGACAATGTATCAAGTCCGACAGACTGCGCCGCCCGTTGATTCCGATACCGTAACTTCACCATGGGAAAATCAGCCGCATTCACTGGATCAGAGAAACTATCCCCCAAACGCTCAAATTGTGGATCAGGGCGGTAATTGGAACTAACAGGCATTTTTCAGTCTTTCGCTAATTGCGCTCTTGCAAACAGGATCATGCAGCGTTATCTAGCGTTCTCGGTACGCGCTGGTAGCTCAGTTGGATAGAGTACTTGACTACGAATCAAGGGGTCGGGGGTTCGAATCCTCCCCAGCGCGCCAACATCATTTTTTATCATTTCTTTTCAGACCCTTGCCTAAGGTTGACCACATTTTAGTTGGGTGGTTAACCACACCTTGTTCCCGTTCTGACTGCTCAGGTATAAGCGCCAAAGCATCGTCCGCCATCCCAGCTCTACCAGCCGCACGAGTGTATCTCTCCACCTCTTTGAGAGTGTCGTGACCTGTTACAGCGGCAATCTGATTTGCAGTCGCGCCTGCCTCAGCCATGCGCCTAGCGCATGCTTTACGCAATCCATGTGAACTACATTCTGGCAAACCCGCCTCATCGCACCACTCACGCATCATATTTCCAAGGCCGTTCGACGAACGGCTCTTGCCCTGTTGCGTCTGTAAGAAAGTAAAGTTCTCGGCTGGCAATCGTTCGAGAACCGCAGCTAGGTCAGGATGGATTGGGATATCGACCACCGTGTCTTTTCGTTTCCGAGCATTCTTCTTTCGTCGATATCGGATGCGGCCATTCGATAGATTGCCCTTTCCGAGCAAAACGGCATCGCCGCGCGCCGCGCCAGTGTAGAGCATCAAAGTCATCGCAGTGTGGGCAGTCGATCCTCGCCGATGATAATCGAAAAACACCGCGATCTCAGCCTCTGTCCAAGTATGAAACCCCTGAGAGCTTACCCGATAACCTTTTATTCCACGCGCCGGATTATCAATTCTTAGCTCTATCTCTATTGCATGATCGAGCAATTGCCTAACCATCCGTAGCAAGAAGTTAGCAGCAGTTGGCGTCTCCGCTTTTTCAGCCATCATCTGTTTGATGTGTTTTCGCTGTAGATGACTGACACGTTTGGTTCCGTGTGTCAGTCGTAGCGGCTCGACCGTACGCCGGTAAGTCGTCTTTGTACTTTCTGCCAGTCCGAGAAATTCTGGCGAGCGATACCAGGATGCAATCAATGCCGACATCGAACCGGGGCGAGTGCGAGATGCTCCTGCACCCTGCGGAGAACGTTGTTCCGCTGCTTCGTAACGTCTGATAAATTCATCTGACGCATACTCAGTACCAAGTTGAGCGCTAAAACCCTTCGAGCGATAACGCCACCGACGTTTGCCGTGACGGTCGTAGAAGTGACTGGCTTTCGGCCATCCTCGTTTCACATTCTTAATCCCAATCGTTTGCCGCCTTGTCGCCCACGCCGTCTTCAACCGTACGGATTACAATGCGACCGTCAGGCGCAATTTCAAAACCAGAGACCGGAAGGCCGGCAGTTTGTGCTGCTCTGAGCGCACGCGATAGATCTGACTGGCGGAACATTGGAGAAGCACGTACTTTTGCTCCGCGATGCCTCAGAGCTTGTTCTCCCAGTTGCGATGAACAGTCAGATTTTCTGGAAGCCTCATTTTCATTTTCGACAAATTTCGCTGTCCCCAAATTAGAATCCCCCGCAACAATAAAATCAACACCCAACACGATGTGAGAGGTGAACTTAATTTCATCTCGAATGATCGCCTCAGCCACTCTCAAAAAAAGAAAAACATCCCCAATAGTGCAGCAGCGGCACCGACCGCAACTCCACTGACGAACTTGAGAGCACCCCGACGTATGGCGACAAATCGATATCGTTCCCCCATCAACGCCGAAATGCGTTCTTCGAGCCCTTCCTGAATCTTCATCCAGACCACCCCAACGATCTGATCGGTAACTTTGATTGTCTCATCACGCACATCCATCAGCACCGTGCGAACATCTCCGTACGAGAGAAGCTGGTTGTCGGCGTTGTGCTCGCGCTCCTGTGCGATCGTGTCCCGAGTAACGATGGCCGCAATATGTGCGGCCAATAGAAGTGGGTCATTGGCATCAATCTTAATGCCGAGATCAGCGGCGATTTCTTTTCGCAAGGTCTCCTTGTTGATTATGGTTTTTGGCTCACCGCTCAATTGGCCACCTCCGCCCGCATCGCAGCAAAGCTCGGACCAAGGTCGGTTCCTTCGAGCGCACCGTCCATGCAGTCGAAGAGCGTTTCACGGATGACCCGGAGGCGTGACTTTGAAAGCAGGTGGAAAGATGAGCCACTCGTGAAGGCTTCAGCAAAAGTCACATTTTCTGTCAGAAGCGCGCTGAAGTCAGCAGACGATGTGTCAGACGACATTCTTTGAATGCTGATAAAGGCTTTGATCGCGTGTCGGTGTTCCTGAACGACTGGCCAGTCGGCAAATTCCGCTCCATCCTTATTCTGAATCTTCTCCCAGTAGTGATTGAGCCAGACGACAATGCTCGCGCTGTCACCGTGGTTCGCACACACACTCTGGAAGTTCTCAAGAGTGAACGCCATTGAGGGACCGCCTGCGATTGGGACATGC
>CALKBI010000061.1 GCA_937990185.1 uncultured Neomegalonema sp.
GTCTGCTTTATCCACCTGCGCTAACTTCACAGCGGCAAATGGTCGGCGAAGCCGAGCATTGAGAGCGAAGTGAGACGGTCAACGAGGAAAGAACCGCGTAGCGAAAAAGCGTCTGATTTATCCACCTGCGCTAACTTCACAGCGGCAAATGGTCGGCGAAGCCGAGCATTGAGAGCGAAGTGAGACGGTCAACGAGGAAAGAACCGCGTAGCGAAAAAGCGTCTACTCTATCCACCCGCGCCAACTTCGCAGCGGCAAATGGTCGGCGAAGCCGGAGATTTTATTTATAGTTCGCACGTCTTGTGCCGAAATCGCGTACCCGCTTTCGCCATGCGCGATAGCTGGCGGGTTTGAGGTTGTTCCGCATCAGTGTTTTTACCTGATCCGCACTCAGCCCGTGTAGCGATGCAATCGCGTCAAAGCTGGTATGATCACTCAACGCCATCTCGATGATCTCGCTGCGGGTTGCGTCATCCATTTTTCATCATCCAACCTATCAGTCCGATCAACACACCGGCGACAGTTATAACAGCCATTGCGGTGTAGATATGTACCTCGCGGATGTGGCGGGTATGAAAGCGCGCGGTCGTGTCGGTCTCGCTGGTGATATGGATTTGGAACCCGTGTTGGTTCCAGCGCTTTTCAAATGTGTTGAGCGCTTCAAGCGGTACGGTTGCGGTCTTGCGTCCTGCGAGGCTGCTGCCATGAGACAGTTCGATTTCGCCGCGCGGTTCGGAGCCGTCTGCCGTTGTCACCTCAAAAATCACCTTTGAGCGAAACGCGCGCGTCATCAGGTGCAGCACTTTGGTTCGTTCGCCTGCTTTGATTTCAACTTCGCGCATTATGCTTTCTCAAATGGATCAATGAGGCGCTTGTATTCATCCAGCGCGTAATTGTCAGTCATGCCTGCAATATAATCCGCAACGATCCGCGCGCGGCCCGTGTTGTTGGCGGCCTTTGCTAAATCGCTCCAACCGTGAGGCAATAAGTCCGGTTGTTCGAGCAGGCGCGGAAACATTTCTTCAATCACGCGCTGGGCTTTGGCCATCATCCGGTTGACGCGGTAATGGCGGTACATGCGTTTGAACAGAAACTTGCGGATGTCGGCAAAGGCCGCTTCGACCTCATCGGAGAATCCGGCAAGCGCGCTGTCATGTTCGCGCACGGCTTCGGCGGTAGCAGGCGCGGCTTTCGCAAGACGGCGTGTTGTCTCGGTCAGTAAATCCTCGACCATCGCTGAGAAAAGTCGCCGCAAGGCTTCGTGCGCGCGCCGGGATTGTTCCAGCCCCGGATAAAGCGCATCGACGGTTCGAATCTTTTCGCCAATCAAAGGAAGCTCGGCGATCTCGTCCAGTTCAAAAAAGCCGGCGCGCAATCCATCGTCGAAGTCATGATTGTTATAGGCAATGTCATCGGCCAGCGCCGCAATCTGCGCTTCTAAGCTGGCGCGCGTGTGCAGCTCTAAATTATTTTGGAAATCGTATTCCCGAATTGCAAAGGGGAGGGCCTCGCGGGAAGCATCGGCGTCTCCCAAGAGTGGACCGTTATGTTTGACCAGCCCTTCGAGCGTCTCCCATGTCAGATTTAAGCCGTCAAACTGCGCATAGCGTTGCTCTAACTTGGTAACGACCCGAAGCGCCTGAGCATTATGATCGAAGCCGTCATGATCGGTCATCAACTGATCAAGAGCGGTCTCGCCTGAATGACCGAAGGGTGTATGGCCGAGGTCATGCGCGAGTGCGACCGCTTCGGCTAAATCTTCGTTCAGCCGCAAGGCTCGTGCTGCTGAGCGTGCGATCTGAGCGACTTCCAATGAATGCGTTAGGCGGGTGCGATAGTAATCGCCTTCATGGGCCACGAAAACTTGCGTTTTGTGCTTGAGCTTGCGGAACGCGGCGGAGTGCAAAATCCGGTCGCGGTCCCGTTGATGGGGAGAGCGATGATTGCTTTCGTCCTCATTAATCAACCGCCCCCGCGTCTTTCGGGGGTCGATCGCAAAGGGTTGCAAATGCTCGACTCGCATCATCGTGGGCTTGTTCCTGTATTTAACGTTGCTATCTGTGCTACAGAACATTGAACACGAATGCGATGGAGTTTAGAGGCATGGACGCCCCGGTTGTTTCCCGCGACGGTATATCCGTCACTGATGCGGTCTTTACGCAACTTGCTGCAATTCTAGCGTCAGAAGGCAGTGACAAGATGCTTCGCGTAGCGGTTCTCGGTGGGGGGTGTTCAGGTTTCCAATATAAATTCGACCTCGAAACAGCGACGAATGACGATGATGTCGTTATCGAAAAGGATGGTGCGCGGGTGGTAGTTGATTCTGTCTCACAACCCTTTCTTGATGGGGCGATCATTGACTACAAAGACGAATTGATCGGCGCACATTTCGCGATTGATAACCCGAATGCGACCAGTTCATGCGGGTGCGGGACCAGTTTCTCGATGTAATTAACGCTGTTTTCCGGTTGCTATAGAACTTATTGTGCATTGCAGCATCTTTGCTATGATGACGCGATGCTGCTATCGCCAGACATGCGTGATCTGTATGGCGATACTACTTTTCAGCGAAAACCGGCAAATATGACAGGATTGATGCGATGTCTGAGATCGAACAATGCGATTATTACGGTGATGAGGTATCGACCCTGGGTGAGAGGATCAGCGTTGCCAGAGAGCGCGCCGGAATGTCTCAAGAAGAACTTGCACAGGCGCTCGCGATCAAGAGTGGGATGCTCGAAAACTGGGAAAACGATGCTGCGGAACCGCGCGCCCAACGCATGACAATGCTTGGTGGTATTTTAGGCGTGTCCGCTGGATGGTTGCTCTATGGGATGGGCGAAGGTGTGCCCGCGCCGTCTGAAGAACCTGCCATCGATGAATTTAGCGACGATAAAATCGCGCAAATGCTGATGGTCGAACTGCAAGATGCGCAGGAAATGCAGAGAAAAATCACAAAACGAATGATGCGGATCGAAGAAGCTCTTGGAGCCTTGAAAGCTGCATGATTGAAACTTTTACGCATGAACCCGATCTTGTCATCCGCTTAAAGCGGGCAAGGATGCGCGCGTGGCGGCGGGGTATGCGCGAGATGGATTTGATCCTCGGCGGTTTTATAGACACCAATACAGAGAATTTAACTGCAGAACGAATTGAGTCCTTTGAAGGTTTACTCGCTTGCCGGGACCAAGACCTTTACGCTTGGATCTCCGGGCGCGACAAAACTGCCTTAGCAGATCTGACTGACGATGAACGATCGCTTCTCGCGGAAATTGCGGACAGTTGGAACACTGTCGATAAAAATTTATCATAACTTTTCGAAAATAAATTAATCATTCTCGTATTACGAGTGTAGTTTATTAATCTCACGTTTACTAAAATTACTCACAATCTTTCCCAGAAACACTATCACAAGGGATTGAGCGATGAGTGCAGTTTTGCAAACAGTCGATATGGTTCCCGGCCCTGACTCCCGGGAAGCCTTACTAACAAAATACATGGATACTCTTTCTTACATCGAGCGGCTACACCGCCTGTTGCTGGATGTGATCAAGGATGAGTTTGAGCGCCTGAACGTGATTGACGTAACCAGCGTTCAAGCTTTGCTGCTTTTCAATATCGGCGATAATGAAGTGACCGCTGGCGAATTGAAATCGCGCGGCTATTACCAAGGTTCGAATGTTTCTTACAACCTAAAGAAATTGGTCGAAGGCGGCTATATCAGTCACGAACGGTGCTCGATTGACCGCCGTGCGGTGCGGATCAAACTGACCGAGTCGGGTTCAAAAGTTCGGAAAATCGTTGGTGAGCTTTGGAATAGTCATGTTGATGGCTTCGTTGAGAATGGGGCGATGACGCAACCTATTCTGGAGGAAATGGAAAATTCAATGCGTACGCTAGAACGCTTTTGGACTGACCGTATCCGGTACATTTACTAAGCTATCCCTTTAGGTACTAAAAAGCAAAGCGCAGTTGGACTTTATCTGAGGATAAGATGAAGTCCGACGCGCTTGTTTTGAGAGTTTTATAGTGCACTTTGGGTCAAAGGTGATGTTCACGAATTCTATGAAATAAAGCGCGTTCTTACTGACGAGCGTGTTTTTTGACCCAAAACCGCCCAAAATCTACGTTACGAAAGCTTGATGTACGAATAAATGCCGTTGTATCCGCGGACTCTGTGGATTACGGTGTCTAAAAATATAATCGAGCAACCAGCTTTCACAGGCGTAGTCATGACGGTCGAAAAAGGCGGTTATCCGCCAAAAAATAATCCGGCGCAAACATTGGGCGATGCATTTAGAAACACGCGCGTCGCTGCACGTGTGTCCGTTGAGCAAGTCGAAGCAGATCTGCGGATTAAATCCAAATACATCGAAGCCATCGAAGATGGTGATGCTGCGGCATTACCCAGTCGGGCATACACTGACGGGTTCTTGCGCAACTATGCGACATATCTTGGGATGGACCCAGCAGAAGCTGTTCGAAGATTCGCAGATGAGAACGGTTTAGCAGCCGCGACTGCGCGGGTTGCTCCTGCGGCTCCGTTGCCAAAGGCCAAGAAGAAATCTTCTAGGGGGGGCGTTGCCCCCGCACCGCGCCGAGGTGTGTTGGCTGGGCTTGGTCGGATGGCTGCCGCGCTTGGTCCGATTCTGCTTGTGGCCGGGTTGGCTTATGGCGGGTACACCGGATATGGGGCCGCGCGTGATGCCGGATTGATCCCTCCTGAGCTTGGCGTGAATGCACTGCTTGCAAACGACAAGAATGGTGAAGACCGAATTGTTGCGGATGCTGGTACGAAAAACACTTCGGAGGAGGCGAAGGCTGACAGGCCGGATAATCTCGGGAATGGTACGCCGCGCCCAGACGAAGACAACGCCCTTGTTGAAACGGCGAAACTGGAAGTGAAATCGTCCTATAGCGATATTGTAGGCAATGAAACGAGTACGGGCCGACCGGACTCGCTCAGCTATGCCCGTAAGGGAAATGTCCCCTATTGGCAGGCTAAGCCGCCGGCTTTGGAACCCGCTGATGGTCCGGTCGCTGATATCAGACCCGAAACCGCAGGTGTGTTGCGCGCGCCAAACCAAAGCGCCGATGATGATCAAAGCGAGAGCACGGATAACGGATCGCGCTGGACGGCAGGTGCTGCTTCAGAAGGGCAAACCGCGGATGTCGATGCTAGCCGTATTGCTGCGGCTGCGCGGGAAGCCTTGTTTGGTGCGTCTCAACAACAGGCTAATCCAACTGGAAATTCAGAATCGGTTGCTGGGGTAAGCGGAACAGCATCAGAAGGCACGACGGAGGAAACAGTCGTTGCTCAACTGTCAGATACTGTTGCGAACAGCCAGCCAGTTGTCATCGAACAAGTGCCAACTCCTACAACTCAGACTGCAACGCCTGAACCAACTCCGGAATTCGGTGTTGGGCCGGTGGTGACGCAAGATCAAGCGCCTGCTGATCTTAGCCCCGCAGAGCCAGCCCAAGCGCCGCGAAGATTCGCTTTGATTGCACAATCAGATGCGTGGGTTCAGGTGACGGATAGCTTTGGCACGGTCAAATACACAGGGATTTTGTCGCCGGGTGAGACCTATAATATTCCTGCAGAAACAGGATTGCGCCTGAAAACCGGAAATGCAGGTGGCCTTTTAATTGAGGTTGAAGGCCAGCGTTTCGGCCCACTCGGCAGTAACGGTGCGGTTATGCGTAACGTTACGCTAAATCCGGGTGCAGTCCGCGCTAGCTTTACTTTGTCGCAAGCGGCTGTGCTGTCTCAATAATTACGACCTTGAATGCTGACGTTTCTGGGGCGATAATGTCTAGGAAACTGGACAGTGGAGACCGATATGAACAGCATTCGCCCTTGGCGTGATGTAGATCGTCGCAAGAGCCGGCAAATTAAGGTCGGTGATGTTCTTGTTGGCGGTGACGCTCCGATTTCAGTGCAGACGATGACCAATACGCTGACATCGGATGCGAAAGCGACGATTGAACAGGTGATGGCCTGTAGCGAAGCGGGGGCGGATATCGTCCGCGTTTCCTGCCCCGACGAGGCGTCCACAGCGGCGCTGTCAGAGATTGTTCGTGAAGTCGATGTCCCTATCGTTGCAGATATTCATTTTCATTATAAACGCGCAATTGAATCCGCAGAGGCGGGCGCGGCGTGTTTGAGGATTAACCCCGGTAATATTGGGTCGGCTGATCGCGTTCGCGAAGTCATCAAGGCCGCAAAAGACCACGGTTGCTCGATGCGCATTGGTGTTAATGCCGGATCGCTTGAAAAGCACCTGCTCGATAAATACGCGGAACCTTGCCCTGAAGCGATGGTCGAGAGCGCGCTGGAACATGCGAAAATCCTGCAAGACAATGATTTTCACGAGTTCAAAATCAGCGTCAAAGCCTCGGATGTGTTTCTCGCGGTTGCGGCCTATCACGGGCTTGCCGAAGCCTGCGATCATCCGCTGCATTTGGGGATCACTGAAGCGGGTGGATTGTCATCTGGAACCGTAAAATCCTCCATCGGCATGGGGAATTTGCTGTGGGCAGGTATTGGCGACACGTTGCGGGTTTCGCTGTCTGCGGACCCTGTTGAAGAAGTTCGGGTTGGTTTCGAGATGCTCAAATCGCTCGGCCTTCGCCATCGCGGTGTGAACATTATTTCTTGTCCGTCCTGTGCGCGGCAAGGGTTCGATGTGATCAAGACGGTTTCGATCCTTGAAGAAAAACTCGCCCATATTCAAACGCCGATGAGCCTGTCTATTATCGGCTGTGTTGTGAATGGTCCCGGCGAAGCTTCGCAGACCGATATCGGGTTTACCGGCGGGGGCGCGGGCAGCGGCATGGTCTATCTGTCGGGACTACAAGATCACAAAGTTCAGAACGCCGATATGATCGATCACATCGTCGGGCTTGTTGAAGAAAAAGCTGTTGAGATCGAAAAAGAACGCGCCGCTGCGGCTGAAATCGCGGCAGAGTGAGTTTTTCAATTCGCCATGCGGTTGAGGACGATTCGACGTCGCTTGCGGTTGTCGAATTGCTTACTGCGCCTGAGTTCGCCAATTTCTTGCTTGAAGGCATGTTCGGGGATGCGTCCGTCGGGGCGATCCTGTCATGGCGGTATCGACAAGGCGGTGTTGATTCAACGGATTGGGCATGGGTTGCTGAAGAGAACGGCGAGATCGTTGGCGCAATGGGTGCTTATCCTGTTGCGCTGTCTCGTGCCGAGCAAGGTACTGATACCGGAGAAGCGAATGAGCGGAATTTGCACTTTGCTCCGCTGATAGAATTGATGCGTGATGATGCGTTTCACATCGCGCGTATCGGCGTCCTGCTGCAAGCGCGTCGACGCGGTATTGCGCGTGCGCTTATTGAAATGGCAGAAGCTGCCACCCTTGCCGAAGGGCTATCACTGCTGACGTTGATTGTCTGGGCAGACAATGATGGGGCGCTTGCGTTCTATGATGCGCTTGGTTTTACCGAGCGAGGCAGTGCTGAGATTGCGGCTCATCCCCGTTTGGAACGCCACGGTAAAATGTTGTTGCTGGGCAAAGATTTGGCGTGAAGTGGTTTTCGCTCCTTTTGGCTTTTGGAGCGTTCGCGGCAATCGCTGGGGTGATTTACGTGCGCACCGCCGGACATGATCCTGAGCGATGGCATGTTGATCCGACTAGTGCGCTGGAGGTGCAGGAAAGAAATCAATTCCGTGGATCAAAAGTTTTTTATGATCTTCCCGACGTCATTGCCACCAGACTGGCCGAAGCGCTTGGTGGAGATGTATTGGCCGGGGATTTTTCTGACGGCTTTGTAACCGTGGTCGCGCGAACGCCTTTTGTTGGTTATCCAGACTATATCTCAGCGCGGATTGACGGGACGGGCGAGGGCACATTCGTTACGCTCTATTCAAGATCTCGTTTCGGGCATAGCGATCTTGGCGCGAACAAAGCGCGCGTTATTAAAGTTTTCAATGATATGCAGGCTAAGTTTTAAAAATACTTTCAAGTATAAAAGGCTGTGACAATTTGACAGCATAGAAAACTGAATTCTCCCTCCTAGTTAAACTCGCTCAACACGGAGTTTAAGGAGAATCCAATGCTACGTTCTGTTTCCATCTTTACAATCGCAATTCTTGTCGGTGGCCCTGCTGTTGCAGCGAATTGCTCTTACGGACATTCGACCAGTGCAGCGATTTCCGATCCGGCGCTACAAGCCTACACGCTACCATCGTCAACCGCGTTGTCGGTGACGCCGCAACCGGTTTATTCGGAGCCGGTCTATTCCGATACGGCTAACGTCGTGACATTCACGGATGTCGCGCCCGCGTCTGAGCCAGTGGTCACGCTGGCCAATACGCAACCGGATATTGTCGATACGGCGGTTTCCGCTGGTTCGTTCAATACATTGGTTGCTGCAGTTCAAGCCGCAGGTCTGGTTGATACGTTGAAAGGTCCGGGGCCTTTCACAGTGTTTGCACCATCCGATGATGCGTTTGCAGCGCTGCCAGCCGGTACAGTCGAGTCGCTGTTGTTGCCGGAAAATCGTGACAAATTGACGTCGATCCTGACCTATCATGTTGTGCCGGGGAAAGTGCTGTCTGGTGACTTGGCGGGGCAGAGTTTCTCGACATCCACAGTGCAAGGAACGAGCGTCGCGATTGATGGAACTGCCGGTGTTCGTGTGGATAATGCCAATGTCGTCACAGCAGATATCGAGACATCAAATGGCGTGATCCACGTGATCGATTCTGTTTTGATCCCAGGATCGTAAGCACTCGTTGTTGAGAAGCACCACGAGGTGTGGTGCTTCTTTTACTGTTATCGGCCCTTTTCTTGTTCAGTATCAGGCAAAGATGCCCACCAATCTGCATAGGGCGTCTCGTTCGGGGCTTGGTTGCTGTAATCGGGTGCGCCATCTTGCCACCATACTGCGCCCGCTTCACCCAAGATAATTTTCGCCTCTAAAACCGCGTGGGAGTCGCGCGCCATTCGGGCTTGCATGAGTGCTTTGATTGCCTTGCGCCGCGTACTGTCATCGAGGTTCGGATTGGTGCAGCGTTTCAGTACCCCGCGTGAGAGCAAATAACGGCCATCGGGGGTATGGGGTCTGTCTTTTCGGGCCATGCGATTAGGCGGCTTTAACTCGGTGTCAGGTTCAGGGCGATGGAGATGCGAACATCTTTGCCATTATAGGGCCGCACCCCGTGACTGAGCCATGACGGAAACATCACCAAGGTTCCGGCAACAGGTCGCACCAGCTCGCTCGCGCCGACTGATTGCCCGCCGGGGGATTTCATCGCGATATCAGGGGCCAGCATTGCAGGGCCGACGCCGCGCGGGTCTTGAATTTCAAACTCGCCGCCAAGGGACGGGTCCGAACCTGCACCGCCGTCGCGCACGTAGTATGTTGCGGACCAATAGGCGCCGGGATGGGTATGGAACTCGTTGCCTTGGCCCTGCCGATTGACATTCGCCCAAGCATTTAAGCGCCAGTTGATCTTTACCGGATTGCCCGCCCGATCACAGGAAAGGCTGGTCGCGATTTGCTGTGCAGTGGATAACACCAGCTTACCTGCATCGCCGCACCAGTCGGGAAAGTCGGTCGGCGATTGCCAACCACCCCAGTTCGAGTGATGCACGCTTTTTACTGATTTTTCCCGCTCGAAGATTTTCTCTTCCAGCGCCGCATTGATTTTATCGGCGTTGGGCATGGGAAAGAGCGCAATCGGCGTGGGAAACAAGTTCCGTAATTGGACTTGTGGTCCGGCTTGTTGCGGCTTTGGCGGTGATGATTTTTGGGGCATTAAAGGCATAACACTGACTTAAAGCCTAAAATCCATCGAAAGCAAAGCACGAGCCTGTGCGGTTGTCTTTGACACCGGACCTACACAGCCGTACCTCTCGCCTCGCAAGGTTTTGAGGACGCTATGGATATTTTTGCAGAGTTTCGGACCACCATTCTCGCCGCGCTGGATAAGCTGGTGGCTGAGGGTACATTGCCCGAAGGGTTAGAGACACGGGGCATTACGGCGGAACCCCCGCGTGATGCTTCCCATGGGGATATTGCGTCGAATGCTGCGATGGCTGTTGCCAAGCCCGCAAAAAAGAACCCACGGGAGATCGCGACAGCTTTGGCGATGATCCTCGCGGAAGACTCTCGTGTTGATAAGGCAGAGGTTGCCGGTCCTGGTTTTATGAACCTGCGCTTGTCGGAAGCGTTCTGGCGTGAACGCCTCGCAGATGCATTGGCGCAAGGTGATGATTTCGGTAAGTCAGATGTGGGGACAGGGCGGCATGTGAATGTCGAGTATGTCTCCGCGAACCCTACCGGTCCGCTGCATGTGGGGCATACGCGCGGCGCAATTTTTGGGGATGCATTGGCGTCTTTGCTTGAATTCGCAGGCCATAAAGTCACGCGTGAATATTACATCAATGATGGCGGATCGCAGGTCGATACGCTCGCGCGGTCTGCGTTTCAGCGGTATCGCGAAGCGCTGGGCCATGCGCCCGAAATGGCTGAAGGGCTTTACCCCGGCGATTATCTGATCCCTGTCGGCAAAGCGATGGTCGAAAAATGGGGCGATAGCCTGCTCGATAAGCCCGAGGATGACTGGCTGCTCGACGTGCGTAACTTTGCGACGGATGCGATGATGGATCTTATCCGTGAGGATTTGGCCTCGGTCGGCGTGGTTATGGATGTCTTTTACTCAGAAAAGTCACTCTACGGCAAAGGCGTGATCGAGGATGCGATTGCGGCGCTGGAAGAAAAAGGGCTGATCTATCAAGGCGTTTTGGAGCCTCCGAAGGGTAAAAAGCCGGAAGACTGGGAGCCACGTGAGCAAACCCTCTTTAAGTCATCCGAGTTCGGCGATGATGTTGATCGCCCTATCAAGAAATCTGACGGATCGTGGACGTATTTCGCGCCCGATATCGCCTATCACTACGACAAGCTGCAACGCGCTGATGAGTTGATCGACGTGTTTGGCGCGGATCACGGCGGATACGTCAAACGGATGAAGGCGGCATGTAAGGCGTTGTCTGGCGGCGAAGAACGCCTCGACATCAAACTGACGCAGCTCGTTAAGCTGTTCGAGAACGGTGCTGAATTCAAAATGTCCAAGCGGGCAGGGACTTTTGTGACGTTGAAAGACGTGATCGACATGGTTGGTCCGGACGTGACGCGGTTTTCGATGCTCACCCGCAAAAACGACGCGCCGCTCGATTTTGACTTCGCCAAAGTGAAGGAACAATCGAAAGACAATCCGGTCTATTATGTCCAATACGCCCATGCGCGTATTTGCTCCGCCATGCGAAAAGCGGAGGATGAAGCCGGGCTTTCAGCGCTGGATGATGCGTCGTTGGCCAAATCAGATCTTTCGACAATCAAGCACGAAGCGGCCCTCGGATTGGTGAAAAAAATCGCTGAATGGCCTCGTCAAGTGCGTGGTGCGGCGGAAAATCACGAACCGCATCGGATTGCATTCTACCTTTATGACCTCGCGTCAGAATTCCACTCAGTTTACAATTTAGGCGCTAAAAACCCTGAATTACGCTTTGTTCAGGAGGGAAAAGAGACCGAGACAAAGGCCCTATTAGCGCTGATTCGGGCAACCGCGATCACAATTTCTAACGGATTGCGAATCTTAGGCGTGACGCCTGTACAAGAAATGTAGTAGTGTAACCCAAATCACTGAACGTGCTTCGTAAAGGCGGAGTGGAGCGCGCAATAATTAAAACAAACCGCCGGGCAGTAAAAATGAACAACGAAATCGATCTCTTAGACGAGCTCGAGCGTGAAGAACGTGACGAGCGACTTGCAGCAGGTGGGGGCGGCGCTGGCGCGGCCCTTGGCGTCCTTCTAACTTTTGTGATCGGGTGCGGTTTGGTTTTTGCCTCGTACAAACTCGGTCAGCGAAAGACTGTTGATGAACCTCCGTTGATTGCCGCGAATGATGCGCCGATCAAAATTGTCCCGGAAGACGCGGGTGGTTCAATCATTCCGAATACGGATAACGTTGCGAATGTAATGCTTGATGGCAATCGACCTGCCGCGAGTGATTATGCTCTACGCGATGGCGTTATTGTTGAGGCGAACTTGCCGGATCGGTCTGTTGACCAAGTGGTGTCAACGGCTCAGACGCGCGAAATCCGCCGCGAAGTGACGCAATTGACCGACTTGGAGACGAAGAACAGCATTGATGGGGAGCCTTCGCTCCAGATTGATGGCGCGCCGGATCGTGCGGAAGAACAGTTGATTGTCGCGGATGCCGACGTGGCCCCGATTGCAACGCCTTTATCGCCGGAAACCGCTGCTCCTGCGATTTACATCGAAGACAATACGCTTCTGGATACGACGGTTGTCGAAGCGGTTGCGGATACTACGGTGCTAGAGGCTAATGTGACGCCTCTAACCGATGTCGTTGTCACCAATACGGTTATTGCGCCACAGCCAGTGCTAGCTGATGTTCAAGAACCTCAGGGTATTGAGATCGCGATGCAGCTGCCAAAGCGGAAGCCGAATTTGGTTCCCTCGCAAGCGCGTCAGGTAATTGCTGATATTACGCCAACAACGCCTGCACTTGCTCCTGAGACAAGACCAATCCGGCCACAGATCAGGCAACAGCTTGAGCCAGCGATTGCGCGCTTGCCTTCGCCGCCTCCTGCACCGCCAGTACAACGCCAAAATCAATTGGTTCAACCTGTACCGCAAGTTCCGGCGCCATCCGGCGTGCAACGTGTTCGGATTCCACCACAGCCGGTCGGCGATGCTCAAGTTCAGCTTGGCGCATTTCCATCCCCCGACGAAGTGCGTGGCCGCTGGGCAAATATCAGAGCGCGGCATCCTGACCTGCTTGGTCAGCTCGGCCTTCAAGTTCTGCCGGTTCAAACGTCGGATGGCAGACAGTTGTTCCGGATGCGGATTGGTCCGTTGCGCGATACGGTTCGTGCTGCGCAACTCTGCCAAGCACTGGCAGGGCGCGGTGTAGACTGTTTCGTCCCGCAACGCCGCTAGAAGAAGGCTGATAATGACGAAAGCCGCGATCTTTGGGTGTTCTGGCCTGAGCCTGACCGATGAAGAACGTGGCTTTTTTCGTGAGATTGCGCCTTGGGGTTTCATTCTCTTTGCGCGCAATATCGATAACCCGGATCAAGTCGCGACTCTTTGCGATGATTTGCGGGAAAGTGTGGGCCGAAATGCGCCGATCCTGATTGATCAAGAAGGCGGACGTGTTGCGCGGTTGCGCGCTCCACATTGGCGGGAATGGTCCCCCGCGCTTACACTTGCAGAAGCCAATGAACTGAGCGAGGCTGAACGCTGTACCGCGCTGTCTTTGCGGTATGAAATTATCGGTAGGGAGCTTCGGGCCAGCGGTATTGACGTTGATTGCGCCCCGCTTCTTGATGTGCCCGCGCCAGAAGGTCACGATGTCATTGGGGACCGTGCGTTGGGCGATAATCCTGAAACTGTCACACGCCGCGCCCGCGCCGTCTTTGACGGGTTACTACGCGCCGGTGTCTTACCTGTCGTCAAGCATGTTCCCGGTCATGGTCGCGCTGCGGTAGATAGTCACAAATCACTACCCGTAGTAGACGCGAGTCTGGAAGACCTACGAGGTGTTGATTTTGCACCATTTGCCGCTTTTGCTGACGCGCCGCTGGCCATGACGGCTCATGTGGTTTATTCGGTTTTAGATAGTGAGCGTTGTGCGACGGTTTCTCCAACCGTGATTGCGCTCATTCGGGACGAATTGGGGATGGATGGCTTGCTTATGACGGATGATCTGTCGATGCATGCTCTACAGGGTGATTTTGCTGATCGCACGCGGGATTCGCTTGCGGCGGGCTGTGATGTTGTTTTGCATTGCAATGGCGAGATGGCTGAGATGCAGGCGATTGCCTCTGCTTTGCCGGAACTGGGCGGAGATGCATTGCGCCGCGCCTTACACGCAGAGGCTTTGCGGAACGGTGCAGATACCTCTGAGCACCTTGATTGCCTTGATAAACGCTATGCGACTTTGGTGGAACGGGTAGGGACGATTCATGCCTGATGGGGATTTAGACGAATTCGAAGCAGGGTCGAACAGTTTGCTGATCGACATTGATGGCTTTGAAGGCCCGTTAGATGTTCTGTTGATGCTGGCGCGGTCGCAGAAAGTCGATCTGCGGCAAGTTTCTATCCTGCAACTCGCAGAACAGTATCTTGCTTTTGTCGCGGAGGCACGAAAGCTGCGCCTTGAACTGGCAGCAGATTATCTGGTGACAGCGGCATGGCTTGCCTATCTGAAATCGCGGTTGTTGCTGCCGGTTGAGGAAAAAGCCGAAGACGAAATTGATGCCGACGAGATGGCGGCGCGCTTGGCGTTTCAGCTTCAACGGCTTGAGGCGATGCGGAAGGCGGCGGCGACATTGTTTGGCCGTGACCAGCTAAACCGCGATGTGTTTGTGCGCGGTGTGCCGGAAACGGTGGTCGTCGAAAAGCAAATCGAATGGAAATGCACGCTGATCGACCTGTTGGGGTCTTATGCCAAGATCAAAAGCAAAGGGTCTTACAAGCCTTTGCATGTTGAGCGGGCCAAAGCCTATGCGATGGAGCAGGCGCTCGCAAAACTGCGTAAGATTGTCGGGGAGACTCCGAACTGGACGCGGCTGGAAATGTTTTTGCCGGAAGATTGGCGCGATAAAAAGATGACCCGCTCGGCGATTGCGAGCACTTTCGCCGCCAGCCTCGAATTGGCGCGTGAAGGGCAGATTTCGCTGCGCCAGTCTGAAGTGTTTGGCCCAATCTATCTGCGCGATGTGACCGAAGATGATCGCGCGCCGGACCTGACAGCGGGGCTTGATGCTGCGGTAGTCACGGATAACAACCGCAAGACCCAGCGCCGCGATCTTAGTGTGAAAGGGAAGGTGGCTTGAGCGAGGAACCGCAAGCCGAGGAAGCACCAACCCAACCGTTTTCGGCCCCCACGCCGGACGAACAGGACCGCATGATCGAGGCGATCCTTTTTGCCAGTAAAGAACCGCTCTCGACAGACGAAATTGAACACCGGATGCCGAAAGGCTCTGATGCCGCCGAAGCCTTGCGGCGGGTTGAAACTTTCTATGAAGGGCGCGGCGTCACGGTCGTGCGTGTCGCCGGGAAATGGGCCTTACGGACGGCTTCTGATCTGAGCTTTTTGCTGCGTGAAGAAGCGCAGGAAACTCGGAAGCTGTCCCGCGCGGCCACCGAAACGCTTGCGATTATTGCCTATCATCAGCCGGTCACCCGCGCGGAAATCGAAGAAATTCGCGGTGTTGCGGTGTCGAAGGGGACTATTGATCTGTTGCTTGACCTCGAATGGATTAAGCTCGGTCGCCGGCGCGAAACACCGGGACGGCCCGTTACGTTTGTGACGACAGATTTATTCCTCGAACATTTCGGTCTTGAGAGTGTGAAAGACTTGCCGGGTGTTGAAGAACTGAAACGCTCCGGTTTGTTGGATGCGAAGTCCGTTGCGATTGCGCCGCAAAAAGATGATGACGATGTGCTGGAAATAGATGACGAAGACGGGCCAGGTGAAGAACCGAACCTGTTTAACTGACGATGCTTGTGCCAAGCGGTCAGCATGCGCGCGAATGCTATTTGAAGTGCTTCGAGAGTTTCAGTCCTTGGCCCTGATAGTTCGAGCCTAGGCCGCCGACGCCATAGAGAATATCGGGGGTTTCGCGCATCGCTTCATAGACAAGCCGTCCGACGATCTGGCCGTGCTCCAGCGCGAAGGGTGTTTCGTGACAACGGACTTCGAGGACGCCGCGCGCGCCGGAGCCGCCTGCCGCTGAATGTCCAAAGCCCGGATCGAAGAAACCGGCGTAATGCACTCTGAATTCACCGACGAGGGCGGAATAGGGCGTCATCTCTGCAGCACAGGTTGGCGGGACGTGAACGGCCTCGCGCGAGGCGAGGATGTAGAATGCGCCGGGGTCCAGAATTAACCGTCCGTGCCGGTCGGTATAAAGTGCATCCCAGTAATCTTCGACCGCATACGCGCCGATCTTTTCCAGATCAATGAGGCCGGTGTGTTGCTTGGCGCGGTAGCCAATCGGCCCTTTATCGTTCGTGCGGAGATTGACGCTAAACCCGACACCATCCGTGTCGATGTCGGCAGTCTCTTCGCCTTCAACATGAACAAGACGCTCATTTGTGTGGAGCGTGCGGAGGGCTTCGCCGGAATAAAGCGTGTCTCCAGCGCGAAACCGCATTTGATTGAGGCGGACGCCGGTGCGGGCCAGCACTGAAAATGTGCGTGGGGAGATTTCAGCATAGAGCGGGCCGCTATAGCCCGGTTCAAGGCGGTCAAACTCGGTCCCGTTGTCACAAATCAAGCGCGTGAAAAGATCGAGGCGGCCTGTAGAGCTTTTTGCATTGGCGACTGCGCTGATCCCTTCGGGGAGGTCAATCGACTCGAGCAAAGGCACGAGATAGACGCATCCCATTTCGAGGACTGCGCCCGCCGTCAGATCAATCTCGTGCATCGAGAAATCGGCCAGCCGATCAGCGACGGTGGTGTTTGCGCCGGGTAGAAAGCTGGCACGGATGCGGTAGGCTTTCCGGCCTAATCGTAAGTCGATGCTGGCGGGTTGGATCTGACCGTCGACGATAGGGATATCAGGCCGTAATGCACCGGAGTCCAGCATTGCACGAATGTCCTGTGAAGGCAGAACGCCGGATGCAGAGTTTTGCATCGTCACGTTATCCCCCCAAGAAATTCATGATTATTAATGTTTGAAAATGGTCGGGCTAGCAGGATTTGAACCTACGACCTTTCGTCCCCCAGACGAACGCGCTACCAAACTGCGCTATAGCCCGATGGCCGTGGTATAGCGCCGGACACCTACCGGCGCAACGCTTGTGTCAGGCAGTTTTCAAAGTCTCTTCGCCAACGAGATCAGCCCGTAGAGCGATCAAAGCATCGAGAACAGCTTGTAGCTCTTTGCGTTCAGATGCCGTGATAGCTGGCGCTTCTGTTGATGCGGGTTGAGGAGAAATCTCGGTTACTGTGCTTTGCGTCAAGCCAGCGACAACTGCTGCATCACGGTCCGCAATGGCTTTGACACCTTGCTCGCGTAGCGCTTTTTGGACACCCTTGATGGAATAACCATCGACATGCAGCATCGCTTGCACGCCCTTGAGCAGAGAAACATCTTCCGGACGATAATACCGGCGTCCGCCGCCACGCTTCATTGGCTTGATTTGAGGGAACTTCGTTTCCCAAAAACGCAGAACATGCGCAGGAACTTCAAGTTCGCTGGACACTTCACTGATTGTCCGAAACGCCTGATTGGATTTAGTCATCTAGCGCCTCCACAGCGAAATAATTACGTGTCGTGAAAATATCACGCTGATTGTGCCCGTGTTTGCGCAGCCGCCGGTGCGCTGTCATTGATCATATCTTTTAAGACATGGGACGGGCGGAACACAAGCACACGGCGCGGGTCAATCGCAGCCTCTTCACCGGTCTTTGGATTGCGTCCGACACGGCCTTTTTTCTCGCGTACGCTGAACGTGCCAAAAGATGAGATTTTAACTTTCTCGCCCTTGGTCAGAGCCACAGAAACATGTTCCAGGACGGATTCAACGAGCTGCGCGGATTCATTTCTCGACAGCCCCAAAGCATTGTAAACGGATTCACTGAGATCCGCGCGTGTTACTGTTTTTCCCGCCATGGACGTTCTGCCTCCCATTAAGTTGTCTGAGGTTAGTCTTTACCCGAAAAATGTGTCAACGACCAAAGCTGTATTATGCCAGTGTACGGACGAAATCTTGCCGTAATTGACAAAAAAACCGCTTCTACCAACGCAAAGTGGCTGCACCCCACGTAAACCCGCCGCCCATTGCTTCGAGAAGCAGCAGATTTCCGGGTGTAATTCGCCCATCGCACACGCCTGAGTCGAGGGCTAGTGGAATCGATGCCGCTGAAGTATTGCCGTGATCCGATACCGTTAGAATCACTTGCTCCATCGGTATTCCAACTTTTCGGGCCGTTGCCTCGATAATCCGATGATTTGCCTGATGCGGTACGACCCAATCAACGTCATCGCTGGTTGCTCCAGCAGAGACTAAAGCCTCTTCTCCTATGGTCGCCAAATTAGATACAGCGTGGCGGAAGACTTCTTTGCCCCGCATCCTGAGGCAGCCTGCGGTTCCAGTCGTTGACGGGCCGCCATCAACGTAGAGAAGTTCGTTATGTGTGCCGTCAGATCGTAATTCGGTGCTCAAGATTCCCCGGTCCGCTTTCGTGCCGTTACCATCCTGCCCTTGCAAAACAACAGCACCCGCACCATCGCCGAAAAGCACACAGGTTGTGCGATCCGTCCAATCGAGAATGCGCGAGAATGTCTCCGCACCAATAACGAGGGCATTGGTGACTTTGCCGGTTTCGATAAATTGAGTGGCAACTGACAGCGCATAAACGAAGCCAGAGCAAACCGCCTGTACATCAAAGGCAAAGCCTTGTGTCGTACCCAAATTGTGTTGAACGCGCGTCGCAGTCGAGGGGAAGGTTTGATCCGGGGTTGCCGTTGCGACAATGATTAAATCAATCTCGGTGGCGCTGATCTTAGCCATATCAAGAGCGCGCTCGGCGGCTTTGGTTGCGAGATCAGAAGTCCATTCTCCGTCAGCAGCAATATGGCGCTGCTTGATACCCGTTCGAGCAAAAATCCACTCGTCTGTCGTGTCGACGGTTTTAGACAACTCGTCGTTTGTGAGGATGCGTTCAGGCAGATAAGAACCGCTGCCTAACGCGACCGCGCGGCGAATGCTCACGTATTGGTCTCCGGGTCGTTTTCAGAACTGCCATTAACCATATCGCTAGTCTGCGTCTCGACAAGGGTCATTTCAACCTCTGCTGCGATACGGTCGGTAAAGTTCGCCCGTGCCATGCTCGCCGCGAGATCAACAGCTGCGGCAAATCCTGTGGCATCCGCTCCACCATGGCTTTTTACCACCAAACCATTCAGGCCAAGAAAAACCCCGCCATTGACGCGGCGCGGATCAATGCGGCGGTGCAAACGGCGCAGGCTTGGATAGGCGAAGAGGGCCGAGATTTTTGTGACAATCGAGTGCGAGAAGGCTTCTTTCAGATATTCACCGACAAACTTTGCAGCGCCTTCCGCAGATTTGAGCGCAACATTGCCGGTCCAGCCATCCGTGACGATAACATCCGCTTTTCCATGGGGGATTTGGCTGGCCTCGATAAAGCCGGTGAAATTGAAGGAATGTTGACCGGCTTCATGTGCGCTTTTCAGAAGGTCAGCGGCTTCACGCACCTCAGAATGACCTTTGTTTTCTTCGGTCCCCACATTCAGAAGAGCGACCCTAGGGGTCTCAATTTCGAGAGCAATCCTCGCATATTCAGCGCCCATCGTCGCATATCTTACGAGGTCTTGGGCTTCCGCGCGGATATCGGCTCCCATGTCCAAAGCGACACAGTGAGTATGCGCGCCGCGTGTCGGCCAAAGCGCTGCAATAGCGGGACGTGCCACGCCTTTTGCAGCACGCAGGCAAAACAGCGCCATTGCCATTAATGCTCCGGTATTTCCCGCAGAAACGGCTGCTTGTGCATCGCCATCACGCACGGATTCGAGTGCGTGCCACATGCTTGATTTTCTGCCGCGTCGGACGGCGATAGATGGCTTTGCGTCCATTTCTATCACGTCTTCGGCGTGGCGAATCTCTACACGGCCCTTGAGCACGCGCTTTTTCTTCAGAACTTTCTCAAGCTCTTTGGAATCGCCGTGCAAAATAAAAGAAATGTCAGGATCGCGAGCAGCGACGATCGCGATTCCGCCAATAACGGCTTGTGGAGCGCGGTCGCCCCCCATCGCGTCTATTGAAAGGATCGTCGGAGAGCTCATCCGGGCAACACCGATTCTTGTTTTGTAGTGCCTTTAAGCGGCACCAGCACATCAAGCCGCTTCGTCGTCGTCGATATCTGCGTCAACCGATGCAACAACTTCGCGCTCGTTGTAGTGGCCGCAGGCGCCGCAAACATGGTGCGGGCGCTTTAACTCGCCGCAATTGCCGCATTCTGCATAGGATTCGGGCGTCAAAGCATCGTGCGAACGCCGCATTCCGCGCCGTGAGCGCGTGATCTTACTCTTTGGGACTGCCATTGGGCGTTCCTATTCAGTCGTGAGGTGTCAGTCTATTAAGAGACTGTGTAACCAATTTTGGTCACAAAACAGGCGGCGAACATAACGATCCAGAGCGTTCAGACAACTACTTTTTTGGCCAATTTGCTTTAGAGAATTTGCTTACAAACGGACGTAACGGATGTTAGGCGTCTCTAAATCGGCGAAAACGCCAATTGCTCAGTCTTTTTTCCCTTGTTTTTCAAGCTTTTCCCGATAAGCAGCCAATGATGCGAAAGGCTTGGTTTCTTCGTCTGTAATGGGGGCTTCTCCCGGCGGAGAGGCTTGCAGATCAAGCGGCTCCTCTCCATCGGCCCGCGGGTATGGGGAAAGTGCCAGACTAAGCGCTTCCGATGCCAATTCGCCCAAATCCAGAGTTTCACCCAGAACATCCGGCAAATCTCCCAATTCAAAATCGTCTTCGATTTCAATTTCCTGGCCGGGTTTCGTATCGCCAACAATATCGCGTTCGGGCAAATAACCGCGATCAAATTCTTCATCAATTTGGTCGGGAACAGGTTCGAGGGTGACAATACAGCGTTGCATGACATCCGCTTTGATACGTCCGGTTACGCGCACGCCGTTACGCCATTTCTTGATTTCAGATTCGATTGAAAAGTCTTTTAAAACAATGAGATCGAAGCGCCGCATCAGTGCTTCGCATTCAGCGGGAGTTGCCTTGGCTGAATAGGCTTCCGGTTCGCGACTGAGCGCGGACATTTTCACCACGCGGCTGAATTCAACCTGTCCATCGCTATCGGTTGAGGTGAGTATGGTATCGGTCATTATTACTTGTCTTTGCCTAGAAAACTGCTGTGCGTCTTGAATTTACGCCGCATTGAGGATACGCCGAAAAGCAATCCGATGGAACTGTGTAACAGCGTCTTAATGTTTACGACAAAATGCTATCGCAAAGTGAATCAAAGAGGCAGCCATGATTAGCCGTATACCCCTTTCCGCCTGTGCTTTCGCAACGCTTACACTGATGGTCGCATGCGAGCCGATTCGACGGACACACGGATATGCTCCGCGCCCGGCGCAGTTGGCGGAAGTAGAGATTGGGTCTGATAGTAAGGCTGAGGTCGCAGGGAAGATCGGACGACCAACGACGCTCGGCGCGTTTAATACCGAAGACTGGTATTATATTGCCCGCTCAACAGAGAGCCGAGCGTTTTTGGAGCCTCGTGTTGTCTCGCAAGAAGTCGTGGTCGTTGGCTTTACAGGTGATGGCATCGCGGAATCTGTTGACCGTTATGGGTTAGAGGATGGCCGTGTTGTGAATCTCGTGACCAAAACCACACCGACTCGCGGCAAGCGCCTTACATTCCTCCAGCAGCTATTGGGTAATGTTGGACGCTTTAACGCTGGTCAGGTTCTGGGCGAGCAATAGGCTGAGAGATGTTGCCATGAGGCGCGGCAGCTCTTCATAGAGCGCCGCCTGTCTACTCAAAGCTTGATAGGGACTATTCGGTCTTCGGCAGTTCGATATCACTCGCCGTTACTTGGTAGCCCACTTCCGCAAGGTCGGTCTTTGTGCGTGCGACCTTGATTTTTCCTTGGACTTTATAAGGATAATAGAAGTTCTCCTGAAATTCCGACATGGCGAGACCTTCGCGGAATTTTACGAAGACGGTCTGATTGGGCGGCGGGGCCGGAACGTGAAGGCAGGCTCCGAAATAAGGAACCATAACGAAATCGGTCACTGTCTCGGCGTTAAAATCAAGCGGGACAAGATAGCCCTCTAGCTCGATATTTTTGTCGTCAAGCTCCGTGATCAGTGTATTCCCTTCGGCTTCGACCTTTTGCATTGCATTGGAGACTTCGGTTTCCGTCATCTGGTCGATGCGCAGGTTCAATTCGACTGCGGCTTGCTGTGCCTCCGGCGATAGAGGCGGTGTGAGGTCGGTCCAGTCGATACGTTGAATTTCGTTGGACTCTATTTTTTTGACAGACTCTGTTTTTGCGACAGATTTTTCTTCT
Organism: uncultured Neomegalonema sp.; assembly: GCA_937990185.1. Classification (GTDB taxonomy): domain Bacteria; phylum Pseudomonadota; class Alphaproteobacteria; order Rhodobacterales; family Rhodobacteraceae; genus JAHDDY01. The sequence goes on from CALKBI010000061.1 coordinate 22,140, forward strand.
TCTGTCTTTGCGGCATCAGGAATTGCAATCGCTGCAAGCGCGCCGACTGATAAGACCACCAGGCTCGCCATAAGAACAGATTTCATCATATCAACTCCTGACTGTCATGCCGTCGGCGAGAGAGGTTCGGTAGGCCTTCCAAGCCGGAATAAGCCCTGCGATAAATCCCGCGACGACGATACCTGCGAGTATAGTCATTTCGTAGGCGCTCGGATATTCAATTTCCAGCGATAAGCCATATCGCTCATTGATCCAAGGTGTTAGCCCGATCAATCCGGCATATACCAGCGTAAATCCGGCGATAGCCCCCAACAGCGTTAACAAGCCCGATTCAGTGATGAGCAGCCCGGCAATATGGAGGGGTCTCGCACCATTCGCGCGCAAAATTGCCATTTCACGCCGTCGTTCTTGAAGGCTGGCCAGCAAAGTTGAGACAAGGCCGACTAACGCCGTAAAGACTACCATAATCGAGATAACCGCCAAGGCGCGCTCTGCGACCCCGATCAAGGACCAAAGACGGGTCAGGGCGACACCCGGCAAGATCGCCGTCAAGGGTTCCTCTTCATACTCATTGATGAACCTTTGGAACCGGAAGGCTTGAAGCCGTGATTTCAAGCCAACGAGGACCGCAGTGACGCTTTCTGGCGTCAAATCCATAGCCCTTATGCGCTCTTCGGGGATGTCCAGCGCCTCGACGCGTGCGCCGCTGCGCCAGTCAACATGGATGGCTTTGATCGCCTCTAGGCTGACATGCACGGCTTTATCGACAGGTGTTCCTGTGCGGTCGAGAATACCGGCAACACGGAAAGGGCGGTTTTCGTGGCCGGAGCCGGTCGGTCCCGTGCCATGCGTGACGATAATGGGAGAGCCAACCTGATAGTTCAGCGCGTCCGCAACATCCGCTCCTATAACCGCGTCAAACAGATCATCGAAAACGACTCCTGACGAAAGGCGCAGCGAGCGGTCTTTGCGATATTGGTAATGATCAAAGAAACCTGCCGTCGTTCCGACCACGCGGTAGCCTCTGTGCGAGTCCCCCAGTGACATGGGAACGATCCATTCGACTTCGGAGCGTTTCGCGATCTCTTGATAGCTCTCCCATGTGATGTTGTTGGTCGCATCGCCAATACGGAAAACCGAATAGAGCAAAAGCTGCACGTCACCGGCTCTTGCGCCGACAATCAAATCCGTACCGGAGATTGTGCTGGCAAAACTCGTGCGGGCACTGTTGCGGATTTTCTCGACCCCGAGCAGTAACGCGACCGAAAGCGCAATGCAGAACACGGTGAGCAGCGCCGTGCCGCGCCGGTTGAGCAAAGACAGAAACGCCAGCCGGATCAGGCTCATGCGACTGACTTTCGCGTGGATCGCGCGATGCTGTCGAGTGGAATGACCCGATCAAAATGACCGGCGAGCCTTTCGTCATGGGATACCATTAACAAGGCCGCTTTGCTGCGCGTCATTTCTTGAACGAGCAGTGTCATAAACTCCGCCGCCGTGTCTTTATCGAGTGCCGATGTCGGCTCGTCTGCGATAACGATGGGGGGAGAGCCGATCAGCGCCCGCGCCGCCGCAACACGTTGTTGTTGCCCGACGCTCAATGTGCCCGCTTTCGCGTGAATCGCATCTTCCGGAAGCCCTAATCGGATGAGCAGATTTGCGGCGGCCTCGCGGGGTGCTTCGACGCGGCGGGTTGGTGCGAACCGGAGTGGCAGCAATACATTCTCTAGCGCTGAGGCAAAAGGCAGTAAGTTGAACATCTGGAAAATGATGCCGAAGGTATCGGCGCGCAAGCGATCCAATGCAGAGGAACGCAGCGCGGTGATGTCTTTATCGCCAACCCGAATGCTGCCGGAGCTGGGCCGCAATACGCCGCAAATCAGACTGAGAAGCGTGGACTTTCCCGCGCCTGATTCTCCGACAAGCAAGGCGCGCTCTCCTGCCTCAAGTCCGAAATCGGTGACGTCCAGCGCAAAACCGGTATCCGGCCAGACGAAGCTCGCATTTTCGATCTGGAGCACATGGTCGCGCGCCGGTGCGTCACTCATTTCGAACTTTCTCCACCGATAGCGTTGGGCTGGTTATCCGTTAGAAAGTTAACTTAGGGGAATCGGCGGTGATTTCACCACTGGCCTGACCGTCTTCGGTCAAAATCGCGGCATCGAGTTCTTCGGCATTCGGAAAGGCTGCAAAAAATTTGGTGAGATCAAGTCCGGTGATCTTTGAGGGTGCGCCGCAGGTTAGGGTGTATTGCGCGTGAACTTCCGAGTGACTTGTTTCCTCGTCCGCGTGATCATCATGGTGTTCATCATGGTCGTCGTCTGCATGTTTGTCGTGATCATCGTCCGAGTGATCATCATGGCCATGGTCATCGTCTGCATGTTTATCGTGATCATCGCCGTGATGGTCCTCGTGTTCTTCATCCGCGCCGATTTCGATGTCAGCGTCGGTGACGGTACATTCCGCCGCGTCCGGAAGCCCGAAGAGGGTGGCGGGATCACTGAGGGTCTTGCGCGCCTTTTCAACAGTTGCTTTGTCTTCGGCGGCTTTGGCTGCATGTTCAAACCCGAGAATATCCGCACCGGGCGTTTCCATCTCAATCGCGAGCGTTTCGCCCTCCAGCGCGAGATAGAGCGCTCCATGCCCATGCTGGTGTGCATCCGCCCCGCGTTTGTCTTCGGCAAGAACGCCAGTTGAGAGAAATGCCGTCATAGCAGTGGCGGTAATAGGAAAGAATTTCATCGGGTGCTCCATAAGGATCGTTACTTCGCCAAGCGGCTCTCAAAATCATTCATATAAAAAGTGTTATATTATAACAATGGTATTTTAAAGACAGCCACATCGTGAACTTTGCGCCTGGAAAGAACCAAGACACGGTAAGCGTTTGCAGATTATTGATGGCGTTGTTGAGTCGTTCCTCACCCTATACGATTGAATGTTCTCGACACGGTTTGTTTTCCATAATGCCGCCTCAGACATCGTATTCTCATGGTTTTCGACCGTATGAATATCTGCTTTGAGAATGACCAACCCCCGAGGAGCTTTACGATGGTTAAATCATCTATTCTTTTCGCAACGACCACGATCCTATCCCTTAGTACTGCGTTGGCGGATGAAGGTGACATCAAAGCTGATAAAGCCATTATTAGTGCCGGTGCGGAGCTTTACGCCGATAATTGTGCGGTTTGTCATGGTGCTGATCTGGAGGGAGCCGAAGACTGGCAGGGATATAATGAAGACGGGACGTTAAAACCGCCGCCGCATGACGCCAGCGGACATACTTGGCATCACTCTGATACGCTGCTTTTCGATTACGTGAAGCTTGGCGGGACTGCGGCCATGGCCAAAGTCGCACTTGAAGATTTCAACAGCGGAATGCCGCCATTCGGCGATACCCTAACCGATGAAGAAATTTGGAATGTCCTTGCCTTCATTAAATCAAGTTGGCCCGAAGACATTCAACAAACCCAGCGTGAAATCAGCGAAGAAGAACGCGCGCTAAAAGAAACCAAAGGCGAATAGAAATTTTTAGCGACACCGCATGGTTTGCAGGGTGATCTGCTTTTATTGCGGAGTTGGTGAGCGTGTTTCGAAAATCTGCCTATGTTGTTGCTATAGCAAACTCGTTGATCCTGCGGTGGTCAGAAACCCGCCACAAACCTTCCTTCGCTTACGCATCTGATGCGAGCGCCGTGCGGTTTTGGAGTGCGAGGAAGACTAGGGATGCGAGGGCTAGTCCTATCGGGACGAGCACACTGAGATTAACGGTGTTCCATCCGGCAATGGCCATGATCTTACCCGAGCTTAATGCGCCCACTGCGACCAATCCCATGACCAAGACATCGTTGAGGCCCTGAACTTTTGCGCGTTCTTCCGGGCGGTGATTGGCGGTGAGAAGGCTGGTTGCGCCGATAAATCCGAAATTCCAACCCAGCCCGAGGAAGATCAGGGCGGCGTAGAATTTCTCCAGCTCGATCCCGCTCAGGGCAATCCCCGAACAGGTGGCTAACACCAGCAAGCCCGCGCCGATAATCTTGCCATGACCAAACCGGACAATAAGCGCGCCGGTAAAGAAACTCGGCGCGAACATTGCCAAGACATGCCAGCGGACGACATCGGCGGCGTCTGCATCGCCAAATCCGCAGGCAATGATGGCGAGCGGCGTCGAGGTCATCACGAATGTCATCGCAGCATAACTGACCATCGCGCAGAGCATGGCCACAGGCACAGCCGGATTGCGAAAGATTTCCCGCATGGGCCTGCCGCTGTCGCCGCTTTTGAGCTTTTCAGGTTTCGGCAAATCAAGCAGGGGAATGGCGAGCATCCCTATGATGCCGACAAAAACGGTCGCAGCATACGCCCCGGCAAACGGAACCGGCGCGAAGAAATCACCAAAGCGAATGACGATCTCAGGACCAAGGATTGCCGATACCAAGCCTGCCGCCATCACATAGCTGATCGCGCGGGGCTTATAGGCGTCGCTGGCGGTATCCGTAGCGGCAAAACGGAAGAGGTTATGTGTTGTCTGGTATACCCCGGCCAAAGCATGAGCGATGCAGAACAGGACAAAGCTTCCATTCAGGATGGCATAGGTCGCGAGGACACCGCCAAGCATCCCGCATACCGCGCCAAGATGAAAACCGGGCCTGCGCCCGAACCGCCCCATCAACAGGGAAACAGGGGCAGCGGTGATCATCCCTGCAATCATCTGGCAAGCGATGGGCAGTGTCGCGAGGCTCTTATCCTCGGCTAAAAGCGCACCCGCCAGACCGCCAAGGATAATATAAACCGGGAGCTGCGCGCCCAGGATCGCTTGCATAAACGATAAGACCGCGACGTTGCGCTTTGCGCGCGTGTCGGAGGGAATGGCTTGGGTCACTCTTTCGGGCTTTCGGGCCTCAGTGTTGGTGCGATGGCTTCGAGTACCGCATTGGCGAGCTTGGGTTCATCGCCATCGAAGAACGCTTTTGCGACTTCGACATATTCGTTGAAGACGACGTTGCGCGGGGTGCTGAGCGCTAGCAATTCGTAGCCGCCTGCCCGGAAAAGCGCCCGCAAGATCGGGTCGATCCGGCGTAAAGGCCATCCGTTTTTGAGGGTATCGTTGACGGTTTTGTCGATCTCAGGTTGGTGCTCTACGACACCTTTGAGCAGCTTTCGGAAATGCTTTACATCGGCTTCGGCCAAGACATCGCCGTCCACATCCATGCCCAGTCGGTGGTTTTCAAATTCGGTTTGTACTTTAGACCACGGCGCGCCGGTTAGCTCCATCTGATAGAGCGCTTGTACGGCGGCGAGGCGGGCGGTTGAGCGGGCTTGGAGGTTTGGTTTCTGTGCCATCTCAAGCGGTTTTCGTCGGTGATGATCCGGCGATGTTTATGTGCTCGCTGTCTGGCAGGAATGTGGGTTCGCGGCTTGCGGTTTCTTCTGCTTCGGCGGCAAATTCGTCGCGCAGATCCATCAGCGCGAGGCAGGCATTTGCGGCGTCAGCGCCTTTGTTCTTTTGTGCGGGATCGGCGCGGACAATGGCTTGTTGCTCGTTTTCGACCGTGAGGATGCCATTGCCGATGGGCGTTCCCCAATCCGTGCCAATCGTCATCAGGCCGCGTGAGGAGTCGTTCGTGACTGTCTCGTAATGGCTGGTTTCACCGCGAATGACACAGCCAAGCGCGACAAAGCCATCAAACGCATCCGACTCCAGAGCAATGCGGATCGCGACCGGAATTTCGAGCGCACCGGGGACTTCGCGCACATGAACATCACACCCTGCTGCATCCAATGCCGCCGTCGCACCCTCGATGAGCATATTGGAGATATGTTCGTAATAGGGGGCAACGATTACGAGAACGCTCTTTGGCTCGGCCATTTTATGATCCTTTGGACAGCGCGGCGTCGCGCACATCATTCAGTCTGGCGACGTATCGCGCCAGGACGTCAATTTCAAGGTTGATGGCTGCGCCTTCGGTTAATCCGCCCAAAGTCGTTTCCGCCTGAGTATGCGGGATCAGGTTGATGCCGAAATTACCCTCATCGACTGCGTTGACGGTCAAAGACACGCCGTCGATGGTGATGGACCCCTTCGCCGCGATGAATTGCGACAGAGCAAGGGGCGCTTCGAATGTATAGCGCCACGAATCCCCGTCTTGGCTCAGAGCGCGCAGATGGCCGAGGCCGTCCACATGCCCTGTCACGATATGCCCGCCAAGCTCGTCCCCGACTTTCAGCGCGCGTTCGAGGTTGAGTTTTGTGCCCTCGGCCCAGCCCGCTGCGGTAGTCAAAGAACAGGTTTCCGCTGAGGCATCCACCGCAAACCATGCACCGCTATCGTCTGTGCCTTTATCCGTCACCGTCAGGCAAATTCCCGAACAACAGATCGAGGCTCCGATGGCGATGGAGGCCGCCGGATACGAACAACCAATCGTAAACCGCTTATCGCCGCGCATCTCGACGGAGCGAACCTCGCCAATATCAGTCACAATTCCGGTAAACATAGTCTGCCCTATACAGCGATGGCGTGCCGGTCCCGCCGGTCACAGTGATTGCGGGGAAACTAGGGGGCTTGGCGGGTTTAGGCAATCTATTGATCGGTCCATACAGGCTCCCAATTTCATTTGTAGACGGATGAAGCCTATACAAAGTTTTGAATATAAATGCGATTGATATTAATAATTAATGTTAATATTCGTTAACATCATAGTATTCACGGAATGAAACTTGAATGAGTATTTTTCAGTGTCATGATAATTGAAAGATAAATCGTTATGTCCGGCTTCCCCCAGCAAGTTTCACGGCTTTTGTCCGCATCAAAGCAAACCCCTAAAAATATGGCGGTTCGAGGCGGTTTGCTGTTCGCCGGTGTGATGGCGATTTCTGTGATGACGGGCGTGCCGACTGCGACTGCGGGATTGGAGTCCGTTCTTGAATGTGGCGATGTCACCGGCAAAGTGTTTGATGATAAAAACCGCAATGGGTATCAGGACGAAGGCGAAGCGGGGTTGCCGGGGGTTCGTTTGGCGACCGCGCGCGGTTTGCTGACCATCACCGATAAGCATGGCCGTTATCATGTGGCTTGCGCGCGCGTTCCGAGAAAAGGGATTGGCTCGATTTTTCTGATGAAGCTCGATGCGCAAACATTGCCCTCGGGGTATCGGGTTACATCCGAGAACCCGCGTGTTGCGCGCCTGACCCGTGGTAAAGCGACTAAACTGAATTTCGGAGCTTCGCAGAGCCGTGTGGTGCGTCTTGATCTGGCTGGTGCAGCGTTCGAGCCGGGCAGCACAGGACTCAAAACGCAGTGGCATGACGGGATTGATCAGTTGCTCGACGTTCTTGGTGAAGACCATGCGGTCTTGCGTCTGATTTATCAGCAAGGCGCAGAAGAGAGTGCGCTGGTGGATAAACGGATGCGCGCTGTCTCTCGCTTGGTGGAAAAACAATGGCAGCAACGGGACGCGGGCTATGACCTCGAAATCGAGCGCGTGACGAGGGTTGGGCGGTAGTGGTGTTTGGGTTTGCCGGTATAGGCATCCGTTCAATCAAGTCGCATGAAACCAATCGACTCCCAAAATTTTCCAGCGCCATTCTGCCGTGTGTAAGAGTCGAGCCCTGTAACCCCGGCTGCCCTTAATTTTTGAAGGACATCCGGTCGCATCAGAAAACCCCTTTCGATGCCACTATGTGTCCAAAATGGATATCGCGTGACGTATTCGTAAGTAGCGGTCGAAGTCGCCAGAGCCCCGACACCATCAACTTCTGTCGGGTTAAAGTTCGTCTCCGCGCTTCGCGGGCGCGGCACAAACTCGAATCGAAAATCATATTTCGGAATAAAATAAAAATAGGGTTCTGTAATGTACGGTCGCCCGTCTGGCCTCAGTACGGAGATTGGGTGAGACAGAGAACCGTTTGGGAAAGCTGCTTCAAAAGCATCCAGCGCCTTTTGATTAACTAAGGGCTGGACTCCAATAGAAAAAATATCTGGTAGTTCAAATCCAAGATCATTCTTTCCGATACGCACATCCGAAAATCGCAGATTTCCAAACTTCTGACATCGCACCAGCCTTATGAGGTCGGGTAACCCTTCGGGGCCTTTTCGCCATTCAGCAACAAGATCAGGCAGATAATCTTCGTTAACGAAGTCGACGGGAAAAAGATAAGGGGTGTATCCCGTCAGCATACGTTAGCAAATTTACTAGCGGTTTCCCATTTAGCTGATACACTTTACCTTGATCCATTCTGGGAAAATTATGTCTGGCGATGATACTGACAAAAAAGCGCCTGATGAGGCTCATGTTTATGGCGGCAAACAGATGCCCGCTGAATATGACCTAGACACGCGTGACGGTTTCGAGAGAGCCTTAATGGACTTGGGCGCGGTTCTCCCGTGTCCAGCTTGCGGATCGACAGAATATCAAATTTGGGATGAACGTAAAAGCCGCGAATTCCAATACTTGGTTGAATCTTCAGTCGCATTGGAGGCGAAGCACGTTGGCCGATTTATGCCTGTACTCGCTCGCGTGTGCATAAATTGCACGAACGTACAGACGTTCGCGAAGTTAGTTCTAATGGAAAGGCTGAAATTTCTAGAGGCTCAAAAGGCAGAGAACAAAGATGAATAGTGACGGTTTCTCACCTGCTAGCCCCGTCGCCTCTCTAGCCGACGCCAGACGCAAGAGGGATGAAAGGGAGTCTGTAGATCCGACGGCCCCTCAGCGCTTAGATCGCATGGATACAGAAGAAATGACAGATTCTGAACTTATAGCCCGATTAGACGCTGTTCGAGCGCAAAACGATGCAAAGTTTGCTGAGTGCATTGCGTCGAATAGTGCATTGGGGGCAGATATTAGAACTGGGTTTCAGGTCATGGGAGGTCGAGTTGACGCTGCTCAAAATGAGATGAAGGGCGAGTTCATTAAAATTGTCGCAGTCCTTGACCGACTTTCTCAAGAAAGTGCGGAAAAACCCAGCAAGGCGGGCATGTGGGTTTCGAACTTTGTGATTGGCATAGGCAGCATCGGCTTCATTCTGGCCGTGCTATCGTTTGCTGCCGATAGGTTTGACGGCGGCATGTCGGCTAGTGGATTCCAAACTCAATCAGCGATAAATGCAGAGCGCATCAGCGCGCATGATAAAGAGCATAATGAACCTAAAAAAAGCCCGAGCGAGCCAGAAGGTTGAAGCCTTCATCGCTGAACACGAAGCAGACCCACAAGGCGACCTCGACAAGCTGGACGCCGCTCTTAAGCGTCCAGTTCAGGGAAGCGGGTCAGAAGTTCCGTCATCATCGTCTCAGGGCGCATCCGACGATTAAAGCGGTACTCAAATTCTTTGGCGTAACGCTCAAGGTATTTGGGGGAGACGCTGATGTGCGTTCCTTTGATTGAGCATTTCAGGTGACGCCAGAAGTTTTCCATTGAGTTGACGGTCACGCCGTCTTCGGTGGCATATTCACCAGCAGAGTGATTGACCGTCTTGTGGTCGTAGCCTTGTTTGGCGAGTTCGTTATACGACTTGAGTTCGTCGGTGTGGATTTCGGTTTCAGGCTTCACGTTTTCGGTGATGATCGGCTCAAGGGTCGCGCGGCGAACATTCGGAACGACTTTCGTAACAACGTCGCCATCTTTTTCCATCATGCCGAGGACAACGGTTTTACCAGCAGCGCCGCGACCGCGTTTTCCTTTGCGCTTACCGCCGACCATCGTTTCGTCAATCTCAACCGTCTTGCCTTCGCCGCCGATAGGCTTCTCGCCATCTACAGCGGCCATATGCTCGCGAATTTTCGCCGCCATGCGCCATGCGGTCTTGTAGGTAACACCAAGCTGGCGTTGCAGTTCTTTGCCGCTCACGCCGTGGCGCGTCGTGGTGAAGAGAAATACGGCATAGAACCAAAGTTGGAGCGGAGTGCGAGACTTTTCAAAGATGGAACCGACCATCGGGTGAACGTGGTGGCCGCACCATTGGCAAGAGAACGCTAGTTCGCTTTCGAGGCGATACCATTTAGCGGCGCGTTTGCATTTCGGGCATTCGTGACCTTGACCAAAGCGGACGTTGAAGAGGTGCAGAAGGCACGCATCATCGTCTGGAAACTGCTTGAAAAAATCACGAACGGTGGTCGGCTTCATATGTCTCTCTCCTATGCAGTAAATATAGGAAATCGACTACCGTATGTCAAGGGGATACACCCCAAAGATAATCGTCATATACACTCAGGCGATAGAGGTAGAATAGACGAGACTTATCGACGGGGGCCTGTGTCATTAAATATTCCACTCTATTACTACGGTTGCTGAATTTATTTTATGATAATCAGTTTCGATCTGCGTAAATAATCGTCTTTGAATGAGCCAAGCCGTATTTGTCCTTTTGGTTAGGTCGGACGCATTTGCGAAGCGAGTCTTGCTTTTGTCTTCTGTCTTTTCAGCTCTCAGTAATCGGCTTTGCCGATGCACTTGCCGCTGTGAGGTTTTTGCTTGTGTTGAGGTCGGACGCATTCGCTATGCGAATGCCTGTCGCTTTTCGGCTCTCTGTCCTTGATTTTTCATCTGTCATTCCCGGGTATGCGGGAATCTCGTTATGCTAAGAGAGATGCCCGTTTTCACGGGCATGACAATGAATGTGGGCGGACGCATTTGTGAAGCGAGCCTTGATTTTGTCTACCATCTTTTCGGCTCTCAGTGATCGGCTTTGCCGATGCACTTGCGGCTGTGAGGTTTATGCTTGTGTTGAGGTTGGACGCATTCGCAAAGCGAATGCTGCTTGTGTCTTCGTTCTCCTTCGCTCTCTATGGTTTCGCTGCGCTCAACCATTTGCCGCTGTGAGGTTTGTACTCATGTCGGGGTCTGACACATTTGTACTTGCAAAATACAAATGTTTGCTTTATGTTCTATTTTTTCATCAACCGAAAGATAGCATGGTCTGGAGTATTGAACGCATGACAGAACACTACCGCCTCGCGCTGTTGCGTGTTGTGGCGGGGTTGTTTGTTTCTGCGGGGATGCGTTCGGATAATGCTGTTGTGAAAACTCTGCCCCGGCAGGTTCGGAATGGGGTTCTGCTTTTGCTTCGGCCTGCGGAATCCGCTGCACGGCGGTTGATTGATGTTGAAGCGCGTGATGTGGACGTGCCTGACTATGTGGCTCCGCCAAAACGAAAGCGCTCGGGCGCGAAAGGTACGGGCGAGACCAGGGGGCCGCGCGCGCCACAGTTTCGTTTGATTGATCCGCGCAAATTTTTCCCTGAGTTTTATCCGAACCAGCGCGTGCCTCGGCGCATCCCCAAGCGGGAAGGGTCCACCGAACCGCAGATACGAGTGCGGATCGCGGGTTTTGATGGTCAGCCCGATTTTGTCATTTGGTCGGAACCAAAAGCGGTTCTAATGCCGGAAGATGAAGTGAACGCCGAAAGAGTGAGCCGCCGCTTGCTGGCCTTAAAACTGGCTTTGGAAGATTTGCCGAAACAGGCCAAACGGTATGTGCGTGAGGTGGCGAAACGCAAGGCCGCTGCGCCAGGGCCGAAAAGAGTGCCACCGTTGCGCATGGGCTTGCCGCCGGGATATCGGCGAAAGCCTATCCACGAGATTGATGAGATCCTATGGGATTGTCATTGTTTGGTGCGACAGGAACCGCGAGCGCCCAATACGTCCTGACATTTCCCTCTATATGTCGTCGTTCTTCCTGCGCAGAGGGCAGGGGGCGATTTGGCGTGTCTGAATTTTGATTTTACGGACGCCAGACGCTTTTGATGTCGTTCCCGAGACGCTCTGAGGTGATCTGTTTAAAGCGCGGCATATCCTTGAGGGCTTCAATGCCGAAATTGTAAATCGAAGCCGCGCCGCCATCGCCCATCGTTGCGCCGGCAGAATACCAAACCAGCTCATCAACAAGAGCGTCGCGGATCAAGCTGGCGGCCAAGCGCCCGCCGCCCTCGCATAAGAGAGAGCCGATGCCTAAATCTGCGAGCTTGGTCATTCCTTCGGCGATGGAAACGCTGCCCTGCGCTGTGGGGAGTTGCAAAACTTGCGCGCCGAGATCTTCGAAGGCTTTGATGCGGTTTTTGTCGACGTCTTCTGAAGTCAGCAGGATAAGAGGTTGATCGGCAATCGTGCTGGCCAATCGGGACATGAGCGGCGTTTGCAACCGCGTGTCCGCGACCACGCGCGCCGGACGGATGCCTTCCAGCCCCGACAAGCGAATGTCGAGCGACGGGTCGTCGGCCAGCACTGACCCGACCCCGACCAGAATGGCATCGCTGCGCGCGCGCATCAGATGCACGTCGTTTCTGGCAAGGCCGCCGGTAATCCAACGGGACTCTCCATTGCTGGTGGCGATCTGACCATCCAGCGTGCTGGCAAGTTTGAGGGTTAAGAAAGGACGGTTTCTCTCGATCCTCGATAAATAGCCACGAAGGATATCGCGTGTGCCGGTTTTGCCTTCGCCAGTATCGACTTGAATGCCCGCACGGGCCAGCATCGCGAAGCCTTTGCCAGACACCCGCTGGTCAGGATCGGAAAGTGGCGCAACAACCCGCGCGATACCCGACGCAATCAGGGCTTCGGTGCAAGGCGGGGTTTTCCCGGTATGGGCGCACGGCTCTAGGGTGACATAAGCGGTCGCCCCTTGGATGCGATCCGCACCCCAGCGCTGAGCTGCATCATCAAGAGCAATCCGCTCTGCGTGCGGCCTGCCGTTATGTCCGGTCCGCCCGCGACCAAGCACAATGCCGTCTCGCACAATTACGCATCCAACGCTGGGATTGGTTGCCGTCCGTCCAACCCCGCGAAGGGCCAGACTGAGAGCATGCGCCATCCAGTGTTGGTCGGTGCGTGTCATGATGCATCCGGATCAGATGTCAGAGCGCTTTTTGCACGCGCGGGGCGTAATTCCTGAATGAAGGTCTCAAAGTCGCTTGCCTCGGAAAAGTTTCGATAGACCGATGCAAATCTCACATAAGCAACTGTGTCGACCTCGGCCAAGGCCGCCATCACCGTCTCGCCAATGGTGTCAGATGAAATTTCAGTCTCACCAAGAGACTCAAGTTGTCGAACGACACCCGATATCATCTGTTCGACGCGCTCAGGTTCGGTGGGGCGCTTACGCATGGCGATGCTAATCGAACGCGCTAATTTGTCGCGATCAAGAGGAGCACGCCGACCGTTCTTTTTCAGGACTGTAAGCTCGCGGAGTTGTACACGCTCGAATGTTGTAAATCGAGCACCACAAGCAGGGCAAAGCCTGCGGCGGCGAATGACACCGTGATCTTCCGATGGCCGAGAGTCTTTTACCTGACTGCTTGTGTCGCCACAGAACGGACACCGCATAAGAATCTCCCCATTTGCGCAGTACTTTGATCATTTCTCATAAGAGCAACGACGGATGCAAGACAGACGGAAAAAGGAAAACAGCATTTCCCGCTCCGGTGATTGTTTATCAATATTGAGCAGCTCGTCGTGGCAGTGAGGCAACACTTTTGTTGACGGAGCTGGTTTTTTGTTCAGTTTTTTCGAACTTCAAAAAAAATTAAAGTTTTCAAACTGTTGTGAATTTGTTTTGAAAAGTTGAATTAAATTTTTTGCAATCATCACATTCTGTATCAAACCGTAACATTTGGTGATAGAATCAGTGTACTGCGTTTTTTGTATTTTTATTGAAGAAATGCTGTTTAAGCGTTGGTTTTGATTGAATTTCATACATGCTTAACCAACCAGAACGGTTCCATTTATGGTGGTAACCGTTGGGTTAAAGTCACAGTTTCCGTTGCTTAGCGCTTATGTTTCTTTTTTACATGATTCAGCGCGTGGCGTGTGCTACTTCTTTATCACGCACTACTGGCTGATCGTGGGATCGGTCGGAGTGCTGCCAAGCGTTCGCGCCGTGTGAAGTCACCATTGAGAGTGGCGGATACATGGAACAACACTTGCTGCGAGACTTTGCTTAACGTGTTTTAAACCACGTTTTGGGTAGTTAAGCACTTGTTGGCGATTACAAGTCGGCGGACGTCGGCGAAACGGAGTGGAGATGAGCAAATGAAGCGTAAGAGTCTGCTTTTGGCGAGCAGCGGCCTTGTATTAGGTGCAGTTGCGGCCATTAACGGAGTGTCGGCTCAGTCTGTGACTGGGTTTTCGGCAGAATCGGTGGCGATTCCACCGAATGCAGAGCCAGGAAAATGCTACGCGCGCGTAGTAATCCCAGCTCAATATCGTTCGGTCACCCAACGGGTGGTTGACAGAGAAGCCGGTAATGACGTTCGCGTCAGCGCGGCTCAGTACCGTACGGTTACTGAAACTGTTGTTGTTGAAGAGGCTTCCGAGCGTCTCGAAGTTGTTCCAGCAACATATCGTACAGTTACTGAAACTGTTGAAGTTCAAGAGGCTGCTGAGTCTCTGCAAGTCGTGCCTGGCACTTTCAAAACCGTCAGCCGTCAGGTTGTCGTAGAAGAGCCTGCTGCATCACTTAGCGTTCGCCCAGCAACTTTCCGCAACGTCAGCCAGTCGGTTGTTGTTGAAGAAGCAGGCGAAAGCCTCACCGTTGTCCCAGCAAGCTTTAAGAGCGTTGGCCAAACGGTTGTTGTTGAAGAAGCATCCGAATCGCTTCGCGTTGTTCCTGCTACGTATAAGAACGTATCGCAGAGCGTTGTCGTTGAAGAAGCATCCGAGTCGCTTCAAGTCGTTCCTGCAACCTTCAAAACAGTGTCTCAGTCTGTTGTCGTAGAAGAGCCTTCGCAATCGCTACGCGTTGTGCCTGCTACGTTTAAGACTGTTGCGCAGACAATGGTTGTTGAAGAAGCAGCGCAATCGCTTCAGGTTGTTCCAGCAACGTTCCGTACCGTCGCTCAGACGGTCGTCGTTGAAGAAGCATCTGAATCGCTTCAAGTCGTTCCTGCGACTTTCACAACACAAGCTCAAACGATGGTTGTTGAAGAAGCATCGCAATCGCTTCGTGTTGTTCCTGCGACGTTTAAGAACGTTTCGCAGACTGTTGTTGTTGAAGAAGCATCCGAGTCGCTTCGCGTTGTTCCTGCAACCTTCCGTTCTGTCGCTCAGACGGTTGTTGTTGAAGAAGCATCCGAGTCGCTGCAGGTTGTTCCAGCAACGTTCAAAACTGTTTCTCAGAGCATGGTCGTAGAAGAGGCTTCCCAGTCGCTTCGCGTTGTGCCAGCAACCTTCAAGTCGGTTGCACAGACAGTTGTTGTTGAAGAAGCATCTGAATCTCTTCAGGTTGTTCCAGCAACATTTAAAACTGTTTCTGAGTCGATCGTTACACGTCCTGCATACGAGCAGCTTCAAGTTGTTCCTGCGACGTTCAAAACGGTTCAGCAGCAAGTTGTCGTAGAGCCAGCATACCAGCAGGTTCGCGTCGTTCCTGCGACCTATAAGTCGGTTCAAGAAACCGTTGTTGTTGAGCCTGCACACCAGCAGCTTCAAGTCGTGCCAGCGACCTACAGAACAGTTGAAGAGACTGTTGTTGTAGAGCCTGCACACCAGCAACTTCGCGTTGTTCCTGCGACTTACAAGTCGGTGCAAGAAACTGTTGTTACTGAGCCTGCATACGAGCAGCTTCAAGTTGTTCCAGCGACCTACAAGACTGTAACCGAAACGGTTCAGGCTCAGGAAGCTTCGGAATCCCTTCAGGTTGTTCCAGCGACTTACAAAACGGTTCAAGAGACCGTTGTAGTCCAGCCTGCACACCAGCAGCTTCGCGTTGTTCCAGCGACCTACAAGTCGGTTCAAGAGACCGTTGTTACTGAGCCTGCACACCAGCAGCTTCAAGTTGTTCCTGCGACGTATAAAAACGTTCAGGAAACTGTAGTCGTTCAGCCAGCGTACGAGCAGCTTCAAGTTGTTCCAGCAACCTACAAAACCGTAACCGAAACTGTTGAAGCACGTCCTGCTACGCAACAGCTTCGCGTTGTTCCAGCGACTTACAAGTCGGTTCAGGAAACGGTTGTTGTTGAAGAGGCTTCCGAGCGTCTTCAGGTTGTTCCAGCGACTTACAAGTCGGTTCAAGAAACGGTTGTTGTTCAACCTGCTTCCGAGCGTCTGCAAGTTGTTCCAGCAACCTACAAAACGGTTTCTGAGACCATCGTTGTTCAGCCTGCTCACCAACAGCTTCAGGTCGTTCCAGCTACGTACCGGACCGAAACTGAGACCATCGTTGTTGAAGAAGCATCCGAGCAGCTTCGCGTTGTTCCTGCGACATACAAAAACGTTGCAGTCGCAGTTGCCGCTGACGATGTAGCTGAAACCCTTCGCGTGATCCCAGCGACGTATAAGAACGTTACTGAGACTGTCGTGATCGAAGAAGCTTCTGAGCGTCTCGAAAAAGTTCCAGCTTCTTATGAAACTGTAACTGAGCGCATCAAAGTAGCGGACAGCTATACTTCTTGGAAGCGCGGTAAGAACCCAATCGCGATCATCGACTCCGTCGGCGGTCAGATCACGGGTGCTGCGATTAAAGAAACCAAACAGCTCAACACCGGTGAGATCCTGTGTCTCGTTGTTGTTCCTGAGCAGTTCGAAACGGTTACGAAGCAAGTTCTCCGGAACCCTGCTACGGTTCGCCGTGTTGCGATCCCAGCAAAGACGTCAACGATTACGCGCCGCGTAATTGATCGTCCTGCTTCGGTCCAGCGCATTGCTGGTGGTTCCATCAGTGGCGGTATCGTCGCGATTGCTAACGGCCAGATCATCAACGGTGCGACCGGTATTGATGCTGAAGGCTTCGCAATTGGTGCGAACGGTCAACGTATCGCTGGTGCGAATGGTCAGCCGATCCGCGCTCGCGCAAACGCTGCAACTGGTGCTTCGCGCACTGTAACGCGCCGCGTTGTTGATCGTCCGGCTTCGGTTCAGCGTGTTGCTGTTCCTGCGAAAACCCGCACAATCAGCCGCCGTGTTGTTGCAACGCCTGCTACGACCCGCGCTGTTGCTGTTCCTGCGCAGACACGCACAGTACAACGCCGTGTCATCGACCGTCCTGCATCGGTTCAGCGTGTTGCTGTTCCTGCAAAAACACGCACGATCACGCGCCGTGTTGTTGACCGTCCTGCTTCGACGCAAGCCGTTGCTGTTCCTGCTCAGACGCGCACGATCAGCCGCCGTGTTGTAGACACCCCTGCAACGGTTCGCCGTGTAGCGGTTCCTGCTCAAACACGTACGGTACAACGTCGTGTTGTTGATCGTCCTGCAACCACCCGCGCAGTCGCAGTTCCTGCGAAAACCCGCACGGTAACGCGCCGTGTCGTTGATCGTCCTGCATCCACGCAGGCTGTTAACGTCCCAGCACAAACCCGTACGGTTCAGCGCCGTGTTGTTGACACGCCTGCAACGGTTCGCCGTGTCGCAGTACCGGGTCAAACGCGCACGATCAGCCGCCGTGTTGTTGAAACGCCAGCGTCGGTTCGTCGCGTAACGGTTCCTGCGAAAACCCGCACGGTAACGCGCCGTGTCGTTGATCGTCCTGCATCCACGCAGGCTGTTAACGTCCCAGCGAAAACCCGTACGGTTCAGCGCCGTGTCGTTGCAACACCAGCAACAACCCGTGCAGTCGCAGTTCCTGCGAAAACCCGCACGATCACGCGCCGTGTTGTTGACCGCCCTGCATCAACGCAAGTTGTTCAGGTTCCGGCTAAAACCCGCACGGTTCAAATCCAAGTTGTTGATCGTCCGGCAACGACCCGCACCGTTCAGGTTCCGGCTCAAGTCAGCCAGATCCAGAAGCGTGTTGTTGAAACGCCTGCTACGACCCGCCGTGTTGCGGTTCCAGGTAAAACGGCACAGATCACAACCCGTGTGATTGATCGTCCTGCGTCTGCTCAGGCAGTTGCGGTTCCTGCTAAATCGGCAACGATCCAGATGCGTGTCATCGATACGCCTGCTTCGGTCCGCCGTGTCGCAGTTCCAGGCAAGACGGCTACGGTCACGCAGCGTGTTGTTGAAACGCCAGCTTCGGTCCAGCGTGTTGCTGTTCCAGGTAAAACGGCAACTGTTGTAACCCGTGTTGTTGACCGTCCTGCATCCACGCAGGCTGTTGCAATCCCGGCTAAGACAGCAACGATCCAGACCCGTGTTGTTCAGAATCCTGCCTCGGTTCGCCGTGTTGCGGTTCCTGGTAAAACAGCACAGATCCAGACGCGCGTTGTTGCTACACCAGCAACCACACGTGCAGTCGCGGTTCCTGCTAAGTCGGCAACGATCCAAACCCGTGTGATTGACCGTCCTGCTTCGACGCAAGCTGTTGCGATCCCAGGCAAGACGTCAACGATCCAAACGCAAGTTCTGGATACACCGGCTTCGGTTCGTCGCGTTGCAGTTCCAGGCAAAACGGCCACGATCACCACGCGTGTTCTTGACCGCCCAGCTTCGGTTCAGCGTGTTGCAGTTCCAGGCAAAACGGCTACGATCCAGACCCGCGTCATCGACGCACCTGCTTCGGTTCGCCGTGTAGCAACTCCAGCGAAAACCTCGACCATTCAGGTCCGTGAACTTCAAGCTCCGGCTACAGTTCAACAGATCGGTGGCGGAAGCGGTGGCGGTGCTATCGTAAACGTGGCAACCGGTCAGGTGATCGCTGGTGCAGCGAACATCAACGCGAACGGCTTTGCGGTTGACGCAAGCGGTAACGTGATTGGTGGCGGTTCCACCGGCGCTAGCAACGTTGCTATCCGCGGAACACGCGCAGCCAACGGTTCGATCGTTGATGCTTCGGGTCGTGTAATCACCGGTGCTGTCAATGTTGACGGTCAGGGCTTCGCGGTTAATGCAAACGGTCAGCGTCTTGCTGCATCCGGTCAAGGCGGCGGCATTCGTGCTCGCTTCTCTGACGCTGGTGCTGGCGGCGCGGTGAAGACGCAAACGATCCAAATCCGGGTTGTTGATACGCCTCCATCGGTCCGTCGTGTTGCGATCCCAGGTCGCACCGAGACAGTCAGCCGTCGTGTTATTGCAACGCCAGCTTCGGTTCGCCGCGTAGCGGTTCCGGCGAAAACTCGCCAGATCCAGCGCCGTGTGCTCGCTGCTCCAGCTACGGTTGAGAGCATCGGTACCGAAGCAACGTATCGCAACGTAACCCGCCGTGAACTGGTATCGCCAGAGTCGCTACAGTGGCGTGAAATCCTCTGTGAGACCAACGCGTCTCCTGAGGTTATCCGTCGCCTACAGCAAGCTCTCCGTGAGCGTGGGTTCTACCAAGGTTCCATCGATGGTACCTACGGTCCGTCCACGACCTCGGCAGTAACCCGCTACCAGCGTTCGTCTGGTGAGGGAACTGGCGGCCTGACCATGGATACCCTACAGTCTCTGGGTATTCAGATCCGCTAAGACCAACTGTGCTTCCGTTTTGTTCACGGAAGCACGACCACTCGATTGCTCATCGAGCTCTATTGACGCCTCGCCGGAAACGGTGGGGCGTTTTTTCTTGGTGAGAGATTTCGTCTCCGTTTATGACTCACGTCATGGCCTGTCGGTTTTCTTGAAGATTTACATTTCGACAGGTTCAGGTTTTGAAAGGGCGGGGAATGAATTTTGAACGTGTAGCGTTTGCCGCCAGCGATGCCGAGGCTGCACAGTCGGCCCTCATTAAACTCCGCCATACTTACGGCTCGGTTCCTCTGGATGAGGCCGATGTCATCGTGGCGCTCGGCGGTGATGGTTTCATGATCGGGATGCTGCAAGAAGTCATGGAGCGCGGTACACCTGTCTACGGGATGAACCGAGGCTCTATCGGGTTTTTGATGAATGAATTTGAGGAATCCGGGCTTTCAGAGCGGCTCCAGACAGCGCATGAAACCGTTATTCATCCATTACGCATGAGAGCGACCGACCAAAGCGGCGAGTCTTTCGAAGCGCTTGCAATAAACGAAGTATCGATGCTTCGGGCGACGCGGCAAGCTGCAAAAATTGCTATTAGTGTTGATGGGTCAAAACGACTGGATGAGTTGATCTGTGATGGCGTTCTTGTTGCGACGCCCGCAGGCAGCACAGCGTATAACCTCTCGGCGCATGGCCCCATTCTTCCGATTGATGCTGAATTACTTGCGGTTACACCGATCTCCGCTTTCCGGCCTCGCCGCTGGCGTGGTGCTTTGTTGCCGACGCGCGCGAAAATCCGCTTTGATGTGCTGGAACCGCGCAAACGGCCTGTAAATGCTGTTGCTGATTCAACTGAGATACGTGCAGTCGACTGGGTTGAGGCAGAAGTGGCTACGGATGTTAAACTCAGGCTATTGTTTGATCCCGGTCATACGTTGGATGAACGTATTCTACGGGAGCAATTCCTAAGCTAAAAAAACTGTGGTAGTCATATCCTATTGATGTGAAATGATGATGTGAGACTTGAGAGGCGACAATTCGGATCACGCATCTTAATAATTGAGTTCTAGAAGATTACTTTGAAAAAGGCCCCACCGTTGTGAGACAGCCGATAAATCCTAACTTTGAACGGATGCGCCTTGAGGCAGAACGCCAACGGCTGGCCGAACTGGAAGAGCGTTCCGGTACTCTCAGGGAAATGCTGGAGTCTCAGGTTGAAGCGGCTCGTAAGAGCAATGATGCTTTAAAGGCTGAAAATGCTGCCCTTAAAAGCGCATTGGAAGCGCAAGCCAATAGCGGTGGGGCAAAGGCTGCCGAACTGGAAGCGCGGTGCGAGGCGCTTGCGGCTGAACTCAGCGAACGCCTCGCGGCGGAACGGCAACATCAAGCTGAGCTAAAAGCTCTGAGCGCTTCTCTGCGATCACAAGCAGAGTCTGAACGTACGACGGCGGCAGCTTTTGAGGCGCGCTGTGAAGCGCTCAATGCCGAGCTTGCAGTTCAAGCGGAAAATGACGCAGAGGCCCATGCAAAATTAGAGAGTCTTCGTAATGCTCTGACCGCCGAAGCGGAAGGGGCGCAAAACAAAGCGGCATTGTTGGAATTGGAGATTAAGCAACTCACGGACCGTATTACTGAGGTCGATATTGCAGCTTATGAACCTGAACGTCTGCGTACTATAATCACACCTGCGCTGACCAGCGCATTGCGTGAGGCCGGGCAGGAAAGCCCCGATGAGATGGCAAACGTTATTGCTCCTCATATTCTTAAAACCGTGAAAACTGAGATCCTTAATTCCGAGCAAGAATTGGTAGAGGCCATTCACCCGCGTCTTGGTGTGTTGATTAAGATGGCCGTCACGAAAGCCGTCGAGGATTTGAATCGCAAGGTCGATAATGCCTTACCGGTGGATCGTTGGATTGCGGCTGCGAAAGGCCGCATCACCGGGGCCCCGGCTGCCGGTTGGCTGCTCGAAGATGGCAATACGTTTATTGTGAAAGAAGCCATGTTGATTGAGCGGCAGTCTGGTGTTCTGCTTGCCAGTGAACGCAGTGAAATGGACGTAAACAATGCCAGCCCCGATGAAGATCTCATGGCTGGTATGATTGCCGCTCTGCAAGGATTTGCCAGCGAAGCCTATGGCGCAACCGGTGCTGGAGACTTACGTCGGTTTTCATTTACCGAAGATACTGTCTATCTGCGAGGAACGCCGACGAAGCTGTTGGCTTTGCGATGCTCGGGTGTTGCGCCGCCAGAGGTCGAGGCGCGGGTGGATGAGTTACTCGAAATCGCGATGGAGCGTATGAATGGGGACGGGCATGGCGATGTCCTCATGATTGATGATTTTAATAAACCGGATGTAGCGGAAACTGGCGGAGCCAGCGGATCGAAGATTGTGGCTGGCGTGCTTGGCGCGGTGGCTGCGGTTATTGCTCTGATATGGGGGCATTCTGCTGTCACGAACGCACATGAGTCACGTTGGATTTCTAAAATTGAGCAAGCGATTGCGGAAGATGATCAACTCGGGCCTTATCCGCTTTCTGTCTCAAGAGAGGATAATGACTCGCCAATACTTGTTTCAGGTTTGGTCCCAAATGCAGCGGCCCTAAAAGCATTGGAAGATCGCATAAATTGGAGCGCTTCGCCATTTGATATTGAACTTAATATTGCGTTGGTATCGGAGGTAAATCGATGAAAGCGCATAAGGTTATTGTCATTGGTGATTTCGGTGTTGGGAAGACATCTTTGATCCGCCGATATGTCTTGGACGTGTTTTCCGACCAATACCGAGCGACCTTAGGCGTGCACCTTTACAAGCATTCCGATATCGTCCCGATCGACGGGACTGAACAACAGGTCAAGTTGGTCCTTTGGGACATTGAGGGCGCACCTTTGCCAGGAGAGCAGATGATGCGTTACTCACTCGGCGCGTCCGGCGCTATTGTTGTCGGCGATTTAACCCGTCCTGATATGATCGAGCCGATGCGCCGCGCGGCTGACATGATCGAAGCGCGTTTGCCCGGACGTCCGATAGGATTTGCCTTCAATAAACATGATATTGCGCCCGCGCCTGATGATTCAAATATTGCTGCTTTGAAAGATCGTTACGGGGCTTTGATTACCTGTACCAGCGCGAAGACAGGGGATGCAGTCCCCAACCTGTTCCGTGATTTGACGGCCCGGATTATTGGCGGGAAGGGCGGTGCTGTATGAGTGACGTCAAGTCATTCGATGCGCGAATTTTGCTTGAGGGCGCTCGGATCGTCGCTGTCCGCGTGGATGAGGATTTAGTTGTTCGCGAGGTTGTTGGCGATTGGTGCGAGGTGTCTGTTGGCGAAGATGTTCGCGATACTGTTCCTGCGCTTATCGGTATGGAAGACGAACTTTTGCAGGAACTTCCGTATATCCAACTGCCTTTTGTGTCGCTCGGAATGAGCCATGAGCAGCCTGTGGCTATTTCAGTTCAACGCGACTGGAAAACTCAGTCTCTGTGGATTTTGTTACGTGATGTAAGTGAAGAAGCGTCCGTTCAAGAGCGCTTGGTGCATCAACATAATGCACTGTCATTGGCGCATCGGGAGCTTGCGGCAGCGCGGGATGCTGCGCTCACGGCGGATAAGGCGAAAACTAGATTTTTGGCGAATGTCAGCCATGAATTGCGGACGCCTTTGAATGTCGTCATTGGTGGGGCTTCAATATTACGGAAACCCCGCGAGAAACCTTTGCCGACTGAAGATGTTGTTACGTTTTCCAACGACATCCACGATAGCGGCGTGCTGTTGCTACAGCTTGTTGATGATTTAATCGATCTGTCCCGTGCGGAAACAGGGAATCTGACCATTCACGAAGAGTGGTGCAATCCTTCGGTCATTATTGACGAGATGATCCGATTGTCGCGAGGGCTGCCTGAAGCAAAGGGCGTAGAGATCGTTTATGAGCCTTGTGCAAAAGCGCCAGAGCTTTTTGCCGACCCTCGGCGGGTTAAGCAGATTTTGCTGAATTTATTGTCCAACGCGGTGAAAGTTTGTGATCCCGGATCGCGCATTCAAGTGGAAACGGAAGTTTTAGAGAGCGGTGATTTCAAAATCACTGTTCGCGATAATGGGCCGGGTATGAGTCCGGCTGATCTCGCCATAGCTTTGGAACCTTTTGGTCAACCGAATGCTGAAACCCGTTCGCGCGGCACAGGCCTTGGTCTCGCAATCGTAGCGCGACTGGCTGACTTGCATCAGGCGAAATTTGATATCGCGACTAAGCTGGGAGAAGGCCTCGCTGCAAGTACATCGTTCCCCGTTGAGCGCCTGTCGTCAAATGCCGGTTAAGCGTCGTAAAAGGGACGTGGATTTTGGTTGAATTATCAGAAGATAATTTTTAATTCTGAGACTCATATTGCGATAAATAAGGGGCCGTCGCAGTGGATGAGAGTATCACTGATCCTGGCAATCTTGCAGATGCCCGCGTTCTACTTGTTGAAGACACACCTGCTTTAGCGCGAACCTATCTAGGGTTTTTGCGCGATGAAGCTTATACGGTCGAACACGTAGAAACCGGCGGTACTGCAAAAGAAATGCTGCTGGGCGGAGGAATAGATCTCGTCCTTTTGGATTTGAGGTTGCCTGATATTTCCGGCCAAGAAGTGCTCGGCTGGATGCGTGACCAGAAAATTTCCCTGCCGGTCATTGTCATTACAGCGCAAGGGTCCGTTGGTGTCGCCGTTGATGCGATGCGCGCCGGGGCTGTTGATTTCCTCATGAAGCCTTTCGCAGAAGAGCGTTTGCTTGTCTCGATCCGTAATCACCTTGATCAGAGCAGATTTCTGAAGGCCGCTGAAAATGAAGCAATCGCTCAACCTGTTGTTGCAGATGGTCCGGTAGGTAAGACGGATAAACCGAAATCATCTCCCGCATATGATGATGAAGGCGAGGATGGTTTTTCCGGGTTCATTGGGTCGAGTGTACCCATGCGTGCTGTGTATCGCTTGATAAACAGTGCGGCGAAATCTAACGCCACAGTTTTTGTCACCGGAGAAAGTGGTACAGGTAAAGAAGTTTGTTCGCAGGCAATTCACGATAACAGTCAGCGTGCAAAGAAGAAATTCGTTGCAATCAATTGTGCCGCTATTCCCGGCGAGTTGATGGAAAGCGAAATTTTTGGCCATATCAAAGGCGCGTTTACAGGCGCGACGTCTGATAAGCTAGGCGCAGCAAAAATGGCGGATGGCGGGACGCTGTTCCTTGACGAAATATGCGAAATGTCTCCGCACCTGCAAACGAAGCTATTGAGATTTATCCAGACAGGAACGTTTAATCCTGTCGGGCGGCCATCCCCTGAACAGGTGGATGTGCGCTTTATTTGTGCGACAAATCGTAATCCACTTGAAGAGGTGGCGGCGGGTCGGTTTCGTGAAGACCTATACTATAGATTGCACGTCGTTCCGATACACTTGCCGCCTCTGCGCGCACGCGGTGACGATATGTTGTTAATCGGCCAGAAGCTGCTGAAACAATACGCGGAAGAAGAGGGCAAGACTTTTTCTGGCTTTTCAGAAGATGCAAAGGAAGCGATTCGCGCCTATCAGTGGCCGGGCAATGTGCGCCAGTTACAGAATATCCTCCGAAATGGTGTTGTACTTGGTGAAGGGCCGGAATTGACGGCAGCCATGCTTCGTGCGCCGGTTGGATTGGCTGGAAGTGACCACGACGATAGCAGTCCAAATCGGGCTGTTCGTTCGCCTGTTCGTGTTTCGGATCAACCACAGGTTACGCCAAATCCGAGTGATCTCAATGCTTTGGCTGAGGCGATCCGCCCTATGCACGAAGTTGAACGCGATGCTATTGAACGGGCTGTAGATCTTTGTGCCGGTGATGTCAGGAAAGCTGCGGTGTTTTTAAACCTGTCTCCAGCCACCATATACCGTAAGCAAAAACAGTGGCGAGTTGAGGAAAACTGACCCTGGAGAAACTAATCCTTCAGATTTTAACCATAGCGTCTGTCTGAATTATAGGATTCGGAGACGCAGAAATGTCGGTTGCCGCTCGATTTGAGGCGAATGCTTCAGAAGATCTTTCAAGCCCATTTTACTTTAATGCATCGCATTGGCGGGCGATGGATGGCGTTGTCGAAGGAGTGAAGTCGCGCGAAGGGATTATGGTCCTAACTGGTCCTACGGGCTCGGGTAAAACCATGTTGATGCGTGCGATCTCAGACAACCTTGGCGAAGGCGCAATCCCACTTTTCCTTCAATATGCGAGCCTAAATTTCCGTGAGTTTGTTAACTTTCTCCACAATTCGTTGAAAGTTGGTGATGAGGTTCTAGACGCATCGAACAAAGCGATAGCGTTGCGCAAGTTTCTGTATTCGCAAGCTGAACGTCGTGAAACGGCTGTTGTCTTCATTGATGAGGCGCAAAATCTTGAGCCTGATGTCCTGCGTATGCTGCCAAAGTTGGCATGTTTTGATCAGCTAGAAGATGGGACCAATGTTGGTTTGCAATTTATGCTGACCGGCGGATCTGAACTACGTGAACTGCTCGGCGATTCCGATTTTGAAGAAGTGCAGGGCGCGGTCGCACGCGAATATGAACTGCGATTCTTTACGCGCGGTGAATTAAAATACTTCCTCGAAAAACGCTTGGCTCCGTTAGCACGTTTAACGCCCGAACCGATTACGGATACGGCGATTGAGGCTGTAGGAAAATATACTGGCGGCAGTCCTCGTTTGATTGGAATGATTTGTTCTCACGCCATGCTTTTCGCTGCTGAAAATCCTGGTCGTTCGATTGACGAAGCTATGATTGAAGAAGCTGCGGAGGCGTTGATGATCGAACCAGTTGAAAATCCTTTCCCTGATGAAGATGATGGCGCCACAGAACTTTCTGGACCGTTTTCGAGTGCAGATTTGCAAGGCGGTGATCGTAGTTATGAGTCAGACGTTGAAAGTACCTTTGGTGCGGACATTAGCGATGATGCGGCTTCTTCCACGATGGAAGAAATAGAAGCTCCTATGACGACTCAAGCTTTCGAGGATCAACACGCAGAAGATCAGGACGTATTTTCGTCTATTCTCGATGAAGATCTGGACTCTCATCATATGGAGCCGATCGCGAACGAGCTTGATGATTTCGAGTCAAGTGATGATCAGTTTTACACAGATGAATTAGACGACACTGACTATGCCGATGGTGATAACGGTGTTGCGACAAAGGTAGCCGGAGCTGCGGCTGTTGCAGGCGTTGCCGGTGCTGTTGCGTCGAAAGGTGGCTCTGCTCTATCGCGTGTAAAATCCGCACTTTCAAATCGGAAATCCAAAGGCGCTGGTAAGCAAGGCCAAATTGTAGGCGCGAGCCGTAAAGGTGGCGGAGGCGAACGTGACGCTACGCCCACTGAGAAACGCGCTTTGAAGACTCGCGTCGTAGGGCAGCGCAAAAAGCAAATAAAATACGCGGCTATGGCAGCCGGAGTTTGCGCTCTAGCCTTCGGTGCTTATACGGTACGCACTGATGTAACAAAAGCAATTGCCAGCGCTACGGATGCTGTTGGTTCTACCGCATCAAAGGCTGTTGAAACAGTGTCGGCTGCTGGTTCGAAAGCAGTGGACGCAGTTGGTTCTACTGCATCACAAGCTACAGATGCAATTTCGACTGCGAGTTCGAGAGCAGCTGATGCAATTAATACCACCGCCACCGGGGCATCCGCAACCGGCGCGGCACAATCGACCGAGGTTGCGGCGTTAAATGTCAACGCGCCTGTAACGGGCCAAGGAACTCAGACGGCTATCGGCAGTCCTGCACCGGTTAAAAAAGGTGGATGGGGCGCGCGCGTAAATGTTGGCGAAGATTCGGGATTTAACGTGGATGCTAAACTGCCTGAAGCTGGCGTAGGTATCGCGCGGGGTGCTCTTGATCTGTTGGATTCGGCGCTCGACAAATCTAAGGACATTCTTCCTGAAGAGATGACCAATGCGATTGATATTGCAAAAGGTGATGTACAAAATCTTCGAACTGCTGCGGCTGCGAATGGGGCCGAGGGCGAAGAGCTTACAGCACGGGTCAATAAGCTTATCGAAAAAGGCGATCTGCTGTTTGAACGTAAGCTTTATATCGCCCCGGCAGGTCGGAATGCATATGACACGTATCGTTCCGTCCTAGACATTGATCCTAATAATGAAGCTGCCTTGCAGGGTGTTGAAAAGCTACGCGCATTTTACTCTCAAAAAGCTGAAGCAGCGCGGGCTAAGAAGCAATGGGATACTGCTAACCGCTTTTTCGAAACAGCGCTTGGCATCAGCCAACGTCGGAGTGTTCGCTGATCTTATTTTTTGTTGATACTGTTTTGAGTGTTTTTGGGAGTGCTGTTTTGCGGCGCTCCCATTTTCTTTGTAGGCTTATGCAGATTCATTGGCTGCTTCCGTCGGCGTGGTGGCGCGATGGGGCGTTATACGATATCGAAAGAGTGAGCTTTACACTGGAAATTCTGAGAGATGATGACGGGCGCAGCAGAAAAACCGAGACAAATTCCACTGGACTTGCCGTGGCCACGGCATGACAGGGCTTCGCGCGCCGATTTTATTACTTCTGAAAGTAACCAGGAAGCCTTGGGGTTTCTCGAAAACTGGGGCGAGTGGCCTGATGGGCGTCTTGCTTTAGTTGGGCCTGAAGGCTGCGGTAAAACTCATCTCGCGATGATTTGGGCTAAAGAAGTTGGTGCGACGTTCATTGATGCTGCGATACCCGCACGCGATATTGCGGTTTCTGGCTATGTAGTTTTTGAAGATTGTGATCGCCGTTTGACGACGCCTGAAGCTGAGTTTGCCTTGTTTCATCTGCTCAACATCCTGCGTGATGAAGGCGGGAAGATATTGATGACAGCCCGGACACCGCCAGCAAGATGGCCGGTACGTTTGCCTGATTTGGTTTCGCGCTTGTCGGCTGTAACCGCAACGCGCATTGATAACCCCGATGATGAATTGCTAGAGCAGTTAGTGGTTAAGCTCTTTTCAGATCGTGATATTGTTATTCAAGAAAGGCTCGTTACCTATATTGGTAATCGGATTGACCGGAATTCCGCTGCAATAGAAGCTGCAGTTGCGGCTTTGGATGCGAAAAGTATCGAACTGCGTAGTCCGGTAAGTATCAAGATGGCGAAGGAGTTGTTCGGATGGTAGCGACTTTTGAGACAAGCGATCTTAGCGGTTCAACGCAACAAAAAATGCCGCTCGTTAACGCTGATTTTCTGAATAAAAAACCCGCGAAACCAGCGGCGGATGCAAAACGTATATCTATTGATGATACCGAGCGATACATCAATCGTGAGCTATCGTGGTTATCCTTTAACCAACGTGTTGTCGAAGAGGCGAATAATCCCCGCCATCCTCTGCTAGAGAGGTTGCGGTTTGTAGCGATCTCCGGTTCGAACCTCGATGAGTTTTATACTGTGCGTGTTGCTGGTTTGAGAGAATTGGCCAGCGCCGGTGTGACCAAGCCAAGTGTTGATGGGCTTACTCCGGCGGAGCAATTGCGTGCCATTGATCGCGATTGCCGTAAGCTCATGCATGATGAGCAAGAAAGCTGGGCGGCCCTACAGCCCGCGCTGGCCGCAGAGGGAATTTCGCTCGTTGATCCTAGGCTATTAAGCATCGAAGATCGCAAGTGGTTGGACGAAGAATTTATGTCCGCCGTCTTTCCTGTGTTGTCTCCGTTGGCGATTGATCCCGCGCATCCCTTCCCGTTTGTGCCGTCAAAGAGTCTTGCGATGGCGTTGCACCTTCGGCGGCGCGGTCATGATGCGGAGCTATCCGCCCTGACGATCATCCCCTCACAAA
Source organism: uncultured Neomegalonema sp. (assembly GCA_937990185.1). Taxonomy (GTDB): domain Bacteria; phylum Pseudomonadota; class Alphaproteobacteria; order Rhodobacterales; family Rhodobacteraceae; genus JAHDDY01. Next base: position 51,256 of record CALKBI010000061.1, read on the forward strand.
TTGATCGTTTTACTCGATTGCCGGAGCCGGAAGGATCGACATTGGTGCGCTTTGTTGCGCTGGAGGACATGATTAGCTTGTTCCTCGACCGTATTTTCCCCGGCTACGACGTTATCGGCAAAGGCCTGTTCCGTGTGCTGCGCGACTCGGATATTGAGATCGAAGAAGAAGCTGAAGACCTCGTTCGCGAGTTTGAGACAGCGCTGAAACGGCGGCGGCGCGGCGAGGTTATTCGCTTGAAGGTCAGCGCGGATACGCCCATCGCGCTGCGCGAATGGATTGGTCGGGAGCTGAATGTAGGACCGGCGGATATTGTTGAAGTGTCCGGTATAGTCGGTGTCGCCGATCTTGATAAACTGATCGTCGACGACAAACCACATCTGCGTTGGTCGCCTTATACCCCGCGCCAACCAGAGCGCCTCAAAGATTTTGACAACGATATTTTTGCCGCGATCCGCAATAAAGATTTTTTACTGCACCATCCTTATGAGACATTCGATTCCGTTGTTCAGTTTTTGCGGCAAGCGGCGCGCGATCCAGCAGTATTGGCGATCAAGCAGACGCTCTATCGCACTTCATCACAAAGCCCGATTGTCGAGGCACTTTGTGAGGCGGCGGAGCTTGGCAAACAGGTTACAGCAGTCGTCGAATTAAAGGCCCGGTTTGATGAAGCCGCGAATATTGTTCAGGCTCGCCAGCTAGAGCGCGCGGGGGCGCAGGTTGTCTATGGATTTATCGACTGGAAGACACACGCTAAGATGTCATCGGTGGTGCGCCGCGAGCAAGGCAAGCTGGTCACCTATACTCATTTCGGCACCGGCAACTATCACCCGATCACGGCAAAGCTTTATACTGACCTCAGTTACTTTACGGCGGATACGACTTTGGCGCGGGATGCGGGACGGATCTTTAATTTCGTGACAGGCTATGCTGAACCCCGCGACTTAGAAAAGGTTGCTGTCTCTCCGCTAACCCTGAAGTCGCGCTTGCTCGAAGACCTGGAAGAAGAGATCGCCCATGCGCGTGCGGGACGTCCGGCACATGTCTGGGCGAAGATAAATTCATTAGTCGAAGCCGATCTCGTTGATGCGCTCTATCGTGCTTCTCAAGAAGGGGTGCGGATTGATTTGATCGTGCGTGGCATTTGTGGCCTTCGCCCCGGTGTGCCGGGACTGTCTGAGAATATTCGCGTAAAAAGCGTTATTGGGCGGTTTCTCGAGCATTCGCGTATCGTTTGCTTTGGGGCTGGAGACGGATTGCCCGGCGATTCCGCCAAGGTCTACATTTCTTCAGCGGATTGGATGGACCGTAATCTCAACCGCCGTGTTGAAACTTTGTGTCCCGTAGAAAACAAAACTGTGCGGCGTCAAATTTTGAATCAGGTGATGGCGGCGAATCTGCGCGATGAGGCTAATTCTTGGATATTGCAGGCTGACGGCACATATTCGCACGGCAATCATGCGTTGTCGGAGGGGGAGAAGCCCTTCGATTGCCACGAGTTCTTCATGCGTTATCCGAGCCTTTCCGGGCGGGGCCGCGCAGGGACAGATGATGTGCCTAACCTAATTGAAAACCGCACTTGACCCTGATCGTTTCGGGGTTAACTGAAAACTTCAACTTTTCGATTTTCTTGAGGAGCAGCGGCATCGATTCTTGCTGATGCCGTTCCGCAGCTCTAGGCTTATCGTATCTTAATGGAGACACTCATGACGCGTTTTGTAAGGTCGGTCTTATTGACGACATCTCTTGTTTTGAGCGGAACCGGGTTGGGATGGGCGGAAGATGCGGCAACGACGTGTGACGCTTTGGCTGGGTCTCCTCAAGACCTCGACTTGCCTGCGGGTGTGATGGGTGTTGATTTCGATGATCTCGACCCTGACGCTGCCGTAGAGGAAGCATGCCTGACCGCGATAACGGCTCAGAGAAGCGAACGGCGGTTTCATACGCATCTCGGACGTATTTATGCGAAACGCGGAGATTACCCCAAAGCACTGGAAGCTTACCGCTTATCCCATAGCCGGGGCAGCGCGGTTGCGGCGAATAACATCGGAGCGATGTATACTAGAGGGCAAGGCGTCCCCGCCGATGAAGACCGAGCAACACAGTATATTCGCAAAGCGGCTAATCGCGGATTGACTCACGCTATGGTCACGATGGCGACGCGCGCGCGAACCGGACAGGGAATGCAAGCGAGCAATCGACTTTCGGTATTCTGGTATGAAAAAGCTTATGAAGCGGGAAATGCAACTGCCGCAAATGATCTTGGCGTGATGTACAAGAACGGCCATGGTGTTCGAGAAGATGACACGCGCGCGGTTGAGCTGTTTACTACCGCCTTGCGCCGCGACCCTAATAATTCGATGGCTGCTTATAATATCGGAAATGCTTATGAGACGGGTGAGGGCGTACCCGTCGATATTGGATGGGCGCGTGCTCATTATGTATTGGCGTTTAATGCCGGTGACGCAGACGCTGCGGCTGAGTTAGGCCGCCTCCATGCTGAAGGGATTGGTACTATTGTTGACCCATCGGCAGCGGTTGAATGGTATTCACGCGGCACTGCTGGTGGATCGCTATCAGCGACAGTGAGCCTAGCGGATGCTTATCTCGATGGTTCAGGCGTCGATGTAAATCCGGCAATGGCGCAGTCTCTTTATTATCTGGCACTGGACCTTGATCCGAATGATGAATGGAGTGCTTATATAGATGAGCGTCTGAGTGCGGTGCCATCTGCTAAAACGGACGACGAAAGTAAATTGATTGAATGAAAGTCATAACATGACCGCGAGTAGCCCGTTTCTGAGCAAAACTGAGCCTTCCTGCCCAAAAGACCTGTTAGAGCGGGCGTTGCAATTTGCGCCTCCTCGCATTGCGATTGCACGGGCTGGTGCTCCCGCCCCGATGGAGGCGGCGCAAGACGCAACGGAAGCTGGGGTTATGGTCCCGGTGTTTGTTGGTGAGCGGGATCGGATCGAGCAGGAAGCTTCTGCGCTGAACTGGAATATTTCCAGCTTTGATTTGATTGAAGCTGAAGGGGAAGACGGGTCCGCAATGGCGGCTGCATCTGCGGTTCGTGAAGGTCAGGCTGATGTTCTAATGAAGGGACATCTCCATACTGACAGTTTCATGAAAGCCGCGATCAGTCGGACGCATGGCCTACGCACCGATAAGCGGTTCGTGCATATCTTTCATATGTCGCCTCCAGGTGGGGGAAGGCCGCTGTTGATTTCCGATGCTGCGGTGAACGTTGCGCCGAATATGACGACGCGGGAGGATGCAATCCGGCTGGTTGTTGAATTGTCTCAGCGCCTTGGGACCAAGCGCCCGCGTGTTGCAATCTTATCGGCCACAGAATCCGCAATCGAGTCTGTGCCTTCGAGTATTGAGGGCCGCGACCTTGCTGAATGGGCAAAAACAAATGTGCCTGATGCTGATGTCAGAGGGCCGTTGGCGATGGATTTGATTTTGTCCGGCGAGGCAGCGGCGACAAAAGGAATGGCTGATGATCCCGTCGCTGGGCAAGCGGATGCGGTAATTGTCCCCGATATTGTTTCGGGGAATACATTGTTTAAGACGCTCGTTTATGTGGGGGGAGCTTGCGCTGCTGGCGTGGTTATGGGCGGTGCTGCGCCTATTCTCTTGACCAGCCGTGCTGATCCACCGGCGGCTCGTCTTGCATCGGCAGCACTGTCACAAATATTATGTGCAAAACCGAAGGCGCGTTAGGCTTTCACAGAATGTCGGGTTTGGTTGGATATTAAGCTGACTGGAAAAACTTCCAGCCAGCTTAATATGGCGTTTCGAAATAACCATGAAACACGAGGGATGGTTTCATGGAATGTTTGGCGTGAAACCTGATTCAATGGTCACCCGAAACGCTTGAGTAGGTGAATCAAAACTTACTTTGATTCACTTTCCAGGTAAGCAATCACGTTTTCGATGTCCTCAGGCTTTCTCAATCCGCCGAAAGCCATCTTCGTTCCTTTGATGTAAGTTTTTGGCTTCTTCAGAAACTCGGCCAGCGTTTCCGTCGACCACGTGATGTCGGAGTCTTTAAAGGCTTTCGAATACTTGAAACCGTCTACAGCAGCAATTTTACGACCAATGACACCTTGCAGCGTTGGGCCGACTTTATTCTTGTCACTGTCTGCGACATGACAGGCTTTGCATTTGCGGAAGACTTTTTTACCTTTTGCAGCATCACCACTGGAAACAGATGCAAGCGTTGCGGCTGCTGCAGGAGCAGCCGCAGCCTTCGCGTCGCCAGCATGTTCGAATACAAGGCGCAACGTGACAGGCGAAACGCGCGTGATACTAGGCAGCTTAGCCACTTCCATCAATTTAGAGACGCCTTCGTCAATGCCCGCTTCTTTTGTCGAGAGCATGATCATCTCATCCGTCGTGGCCATCATCTTTTTATCGGATAAACGCGCTACGAAAAGACTGGTTTCAATCGGTATGTCATTACCGTTGATTGTGAGCGTTCCTTCGACATCCACAGTTGTTGTATCGCCAGCTTTCATGCCGTTGAGTTCGTCCGCGTCGATCTCTGCGGAGATCATTGCTTTTGGTGAAGCATTGAGGACCATCTTTTGCATCCGCTCATTGCGGATATCGATCCAAGTCTCAACAGATGCGACATCGATTTCGACACTGACTTTTCCGCCATCTACCGAGCCTGAGATGCTCTTAAAGTGGTGAACTTCTCCAACAGTATCTTTCTTGACTGACCCGAACGCGATTTTGGATTCATCGCCCGAAAGCGTCCACATGTCGGCATGAGCGGGTGCAATGACAGTAAGTGTCAGTGCTGTGCAGAGTGATAGTGATTTGAACATATGTCCTCCGAAAGGTTCTGAGTGCAACGAGCGTACAAGGGCGACAGTGTGCCGAACTGAATACATCAAGACGACTTTCCTGCACGCTCGTTACCCCTTTGTGGCGGTTACTTGGTAAAGACGAGGCGCAGTGTCACAGGCGAAACGCGCGTGATACCTGGTAGTTTGGCGAGTTCCATGAGTTTGGATACACCATCATCAATCCCAGCATCCTGGGTACTGAGCATAATCATTTCGTCCGATACCGCCATCATCTTATTGTCAGTAAGCCGTGCGACGAAAAGGCTTGTTTCTATCGGCAACTCATTGCCGTTGAGCGTAAGAGCGCCTTCGACGTCGATCAGCGTCGTTTCACCAAGGGCGAGGTCGGTTAGCTCATTTATGTCAACTTCTGCAGACAATACGGCTTGCGGCGTGGAATTAAGAACAAACTTTTGAATTCTCTCATTTCGAATATCGATCCAGGTTTCGACTGATGCGACGTCGATAATGACGGAAACTTTGCCCGAATCGCTTACAGAGCCTGAAATACTGCGAAAATGATGAACCTCGCCAACAGTGTCTTTCTTGACTGAGCCAAAGGCGACTTTTGACGCATCGCTATCAAGGACCCAATCACCAGCGAACGCAGGTCCAGTGAATAACAACGTCAGTATTGTGACTAATTTTTTCATCACGTTTCCCCGAAGAATTGAAAAATTTATTCATCTTGGAGAGGTAACGCGCATAGGCATGAATTTATTCGATTTGAAGGGGACCACGTTTTTGTGAGGGGATGCGTTATCTGCTCCCCCTGATGTTTTCAGCTTTCGGAAAAGGTATTCGGAACCCGAGATGGAAAATCTAGTCCGAAAGATTCGCTCAATTAATATCATCGCGGTTTGATTGGGGGTGGCTCTAAAAAGCTCCGGCTGCAAAGACTGACATTGTAACAATATCAGATACGCTCGCGGTCAGGCTGGCGACTTGTACCGGCTTTTCCATACCGACTAGGATCGGTCCAATCAAAGTGGAACCACCAAGTTCACCGAGCATTTTCGTTGAAATAGAGGCCGAGTGACGAGCGGGCATAACCAAGACATTGGCCGGGCCGGATAACCGGCAAAATGGATAGACAGCCATCGCATCCATATTCAGTGCAACGTCAACGGCCATCTCACCATCAAATTCGAAATCTACGCCACGTTGTTCGAGAATTTTGACGCCATTGCGCAGGTTTTCTGATCGCTCAGATTCCGGATACCCGAAAGTCGAGAATGAAGTCATGGCGACACGTGGTTCTAAGCCCATCTTGCGGGCTGCACCCGCAGCGGCCTCGGCAATATTGGCGATCTCTTCGCCGGTTGGCATTTCGTGGACAACGGTATCAGCGACGAGAACGGTGCGGCCTCTGGCTACGACCGCTGTTGCACCGATGACTATCTGTTTATGATCAGGGTCCAAGACCTCTTGGATGCGATCAAGCACCACTGCCGATTTGCGAGTTACGCCGGAAACCATCCCGTCCGCATCCCCAAGCGCGAGCATACATGCCGCGAACGTGTGGCGGTCTTGTTGAACCATGCGTTGGGCATCGCGGTGCAGTCGGCCTCTCCGTTGCATCCGTTCGTAGAAGTATTCAGTGTATTGAGGTACACGATCTGAAACACGCGCATTGAGAATGGTTAGCTCGTCCGTGCCGTCCAGCCCAAGCCGTTGAGCCTTATAGCGAATTTCGTCACTTCGACCAATCAGAATGGCCTCTCCCAAGCCTGAGCGGACATAAGTTACTGCGGCGCGGATAACGCGTTCGTCTTCTCCTTCGGCGAAGACCATACGTTTTGGGTTTGCGCGGACTTTATCATGTAAGACTTGAAGCATCGCCGCCGTTGGATCGAGGCGCGCCGCCAGTCGTTGTTCGTAGCCTTTGATGTCGATAATGGGCTTGCGTGCAACACCGCTGTCCATCGCGGCCTTTGCCACGGCAACAGGAACCTGGCTGATAAGGCGTGGGTCAAAAGGCGCAGGAATGATGTATTCTGGGCCATATCGCATCTTGCGGCCATATGCTGCGGCGACTTCATCATGGACGTCTTGCCTAGCAAGTTCAGCAATTGCGCGCGCGGCGGCGATTTTCATCTCATAATTGATTGTGCTGGCGCGAACGTCGATGGCTCCTCGGAAAATATACGGGAAGCCAAGGACATTGTTGACTTGGTTCGGATAGTCCGAGCGTCCCGTGGCGACAATAGCATCCGGACGAGCCTCGCGCGCGTCTTCCGGGGTGATCTCCGGGTCCGGATTGGCCATCGCGAAAATGATCGGCTTTTCTGCCATCGTGAGAAGCATTTCCGGGGTCAAAACTCCCGGTGCGGACAGCCCAAGGAATAGATCAGCGCCGACTATGGCTTCTTTGAGAGTGCGCTTGGAGGTTTCAATTGCATGTGCGGCGCGCCATTCGTCGAGATCAGGGCGGCCTTTATAGAGAACACCATCCAAATCGACGAGAGTAGCGTTCTCGCTTTTCAAGCCAAGATTTTTGAGTAATTCAATACAGGCGATTCCAGCCGCTCCAGCCCCGACGAGCACAACTTTTGTGTCCTCAATCCGTCGTTTTGTGAGGTCCAATGCATTGATTACGCCCGCGCCAACAATGATGGCAGTGCCATGTTGGTCGTCGTGAAACACCGGAATATCCATCAATTCACGCAAGCGGCGTTCGATTTCAAAGCATTCAGGAGATTTGATGTCTTCGAGATTGATCCCCGCAAACGTTGGTCCCATGTGCTTTACAGCGTCCACAAAGGCGTCCGGGTCTTCGGTATCAAGTTCAATGTCAAACGAGTCGATATCCGCGAACCGCTTGAAGAGAACAGCTTTTCCTTCCATCACCGGCTTGGAAGCCAGAGCGCCCAGATTGCCTAATCCAAGAATCGCGGTTCCGTTTGAGATGACGGCGACCATATTGCCTTTGGCCGTGTATTCGTAAGCGAGATCGTGGTTTTGCGCGATGGCGCGCACAGGGACGGCCACGCCGGGGGAATATGCGAGCGAGAGGTCGCGCTGCGTTGCCATTGGTTTTGTTGCACTGATTTCCAGCTTTCCGGGTTTGCCTCGAGCATGAAAATCGAGGGCTTCTTCATTCGAAAACTGGGAACTCTGGTCGGGCATGGTCATCTCGTGGCAATAGAAAGAGGGACCGCACCCTAGGAGGGATACAGCCGGGTAACAATGCCTTTCACAAAAATAGGTGTAGCCAGCATTATAGGATAGTACGCGACCACATGACCCGACGTGACAGTTGCAGATGTGCGCTGGAACTGCATTTTGGATGTGAATCACGTTTTGGAGGCTGTTATGCCCTATACCGCACCGCTAAAAGATATACGGTTCTGCCTTGAACACGTCGCTGAGGCGCAGGGACTGGCGGATACAGCTTTGTTTGCGGAAGCCACGCCCGAAACCGTCGATGCGATTCTCGAAGAGATGGGAAAACTTGCCACAGAGACGCTTGCCCCGTTGCAACGCCCCGGTGATGCAGGGTCACAACTGATCAATGGTAGGGTCGAAACGCCTGAAGGATACAAGGCGGGCTATGATGCGCTGGCTGAAGGCGGTTGGATGGGCCTTGCAGCAGAGGCGGAGCTTGGCGGGATGGGCTTGCCCCTCTCTGTTCAAACTGCTGTCAATGAAATGCAGGCAAGCGCGTGTCTGTCGTTGTCACTCTGTCCATTGATGACCCAAGGGTCCATCGAAGCGTTCACCGAACATGCAAGTGATGAGCTGAAAGAGAAATACCTTGGCAAGATGATCTCTGGCGAATGGTCCGGCACGATGAATTTGACCGAACCGCAAGCCGGGTCAGATGTTGGCGCTCTAAAGACGAAGGCGGAACCTGAGGGCGATGCCTATCGTATCAACGGGCAAAAAATCTACATCTCATGGGGTGATCATGACTTGGTTGAGAATATCGTGCATCTCGTCCTTGCTCGTTTGCCTGATGCGCCGTCGGGGTCGAAGGGCATCAGCCTATTTGTTGTGCCGAAATATCTTGATGATGGTTCAGAGAACGGTGTGACGACCGTATCGCTTGAACACAAGATGGGGCTGCATGGCTCGCCAACCTGTGTTCTGGCTTACGAGAATGCGAAAGGCTGGCTGATTGGCGAGGAAAACAAAGGCCTCGCCTGTATGTTCACAATGATGAACAATGCACGGCTTGGCGTTGGCGTTGAGGGACTTGGCACTGCGGAGGCCGCTACTCAACACGCGCTGTCTTATGCGACAGATCGGGTTCAGGGAAAGGTTGCACCTCGCGAAGGTCAAGAATTGGGCAATGCGATCATTGAGCACCCAGATGTCAGACGCATGATGATGGAGATGAAGGCACGCACGGAAGCGGCGCGTGCAATTTGTTATGATACTGCAAAAGCCCTCGATATGGCGCGCGCAGCGCCTGATGCAGATCGAGATATGTGGGAGCGGCGCGGTGCTTTCCTGACACCGCTTGCGAAGGCATATGGAACAATCACTGGCATGAAAGTGGCCGAAATGGGTGTTCAAGTCCATGGAGGCATGGGATTTATTGAAGAAACAGGGGCCGCGCAGTTTTACCGTGATGTCCGCGTTACAGCGATCTATGAAGGAACCAACGGCATTCAGGCTGCTGATCTTGTGGGCCGCAAACTCTCCATGGATGGTGGGGAAACAGCGCGAAGCATTTTGGACGATGCTGAATCAGAGATGCATGTTGCGACGAGTGAGATTACGCGGTCACTGGTTGCGGTCCACACGGCAGCGGAAGAAGCGACGATGTGGATGCTGGCGCAAAATGATATGGCGGAACGTCTTGCGGGATCGAATGCCTATCTTATGGTGATGTCTACACTACGCGCTGCAACTTTATTGCATCGTGGAATTCGTGCTGCTGAAGTGAGAATGTCTGACGATCCGGACTTTTATCTCGTGAAAATTGCCATTGCCTCATATTATCTGTCGCATGTCGCACCCGAAGCCATCGGGTATGCCATCAGCGCAAAGCAAGGCTCGACGCTGCATTATGCTCTGACTGCCGAACAGATGGCTTTATGAAAACCCGTGCCGAGAAAATTGCGGATGCTAAATCTGCCGGTATGACTTTTCCAAATCCCGAGCCACCGAAATCAGGCGAGACGATTGAAGTTGCGCCGGGCATACTTTGGGCACGCTTACCCCTGCCAATGGCACTGGATCACGTAAATATCTACTTCCTTGACGGTGATGATGGTTGGACCGTTATTGATACCGGCATGAAGACGCGCGATGGGCGCAGCGCATGGGAAGCACTGTTATCAGGTCCACTTGCCGAAAAGCCAATTAAGCAAGTGATTGTCACCCATAACCACCCGGATCATATTGGTCTTGCAGGTTGGTTATGCGAGAAAGTCAACGCGCCGTTAGTGACGACGCGAACCTCTTTTCTCTATGCTAAAATGCTTCAACTGGACGCTTGGGATGAACTGCCTGCGGATGCAGTGAAGTTTTATAAACGTGCAGGCTTCGGCCCAATAGAGATGGAGCGCGCCCAGAATCGGGCTGCGTTTGGATTTTCGAAAGTTTGTGCGCCTCTGCCTCTAGGTTTTCAGCGTATTGTTGAAGACCAGATACTGCAAATAGGCGGAAGAGACTGGAAAGTAATCGTTGGACATGGTCATGCCGCCGAACATGCGATGCTATTATGCGAGGAAGACGGGCTACTGATTTCAGGGGATCAGGTGCTGCCACGCATTACATCAAATATTGGCGTTTATCCGACGGAACCGGATGGGAATCCGTTGGGGGAATGGCTTGGAAGTTGCGAAAGACTGCATAATTTGCTTCCGGCCAATTTGCTCGTCTTACCGGGGCATAACGAACCCTTCACGGGTGTCGGGATTAGATTGAAGCAACTGATCGATCATCACGGTGAGACATTAAAAGCATTGGAACAGTTTTTATCTGCACCAAGAACAACCATTGAATGTTTCGGAACGCTGTTTGACAGGAAGATAACAGAACAGCTTCAAGGATTTGCAACTGTAGAAGCGGTTGCCCATTTGAATTATCTGGTAGAATCAGGACGCGCTAACAGGAAAGAGGAGGCGGGCGTATATAAGTACACCCGCCTTTGAAATTATATTAGAGAAGTGTCAGATCGGCATGGCCGATTGGTACGTTAAACTTCTCACACCAAATCCAAACCTGATCGTAGTCTCCGATGTCGAGTCCTGGCTTTAGGGCATAAATTGACTCGCCGTTTGCTTCAATCAGACCGAGGATTGTACCGGCTTGGTATCCACCAGCTGACTTGTTACCCAGAGCAACTTTGGGATCAGGTGCGCCGCTTTCGGAGAAATTAGGACCAAGACGGACGAACCATTGGCCGTCTCTACGGAAGATTTCAGTCGTTCCGGTAACTTGGAATTTTGGAGTGCCAACGAAGCCTCCGCGCGCTGTCACTAACACTTCGCTCGCTGCAGCAGGAGCTGCTGCTTGAGAGTAGCTAGAACCGCCACTTTGGTTTGAACAGGCGGCGAGGGTAAGGGCAGCAACAGCTGCAACAACAAGTGATTTCATTTTTAGCTCCCTATTATGAACATATTCACCATCGTCCGTGATCGTCTCTACGTCCAATAACGCCTGCGCGACGAATTGTTTCAAAACTTATAGTATTTTGAGATTTTGTTGAATTAGATTTCACGCCGTTTGCTGTGTAAAATCTGTTCCTGACGCTCCAAAATTATCGGAAAACACTGTTCTCATGGATTACGCAACGATACGATAGCGACGCTGCCTTCAATACGTTATCCTGATCCCCTGAAAACCTTTGGAGTGATGCGATGAGCGATCTTGCAGGCAAGACCATCTTTATTTCTGGCGGGAGCAGGGGCATTGGCCTTGCCATTGCGATAGCTTGCGGGCGCGCCGGAGCCAATGTCGTTATTGCCGCGAAAACAGATCAACCACACCCCAAGTTGCCTGGTACAATCCATACTGCGGCTGATGAGATCCGGGCTGCTGGTGGCAAGGCTCTTGGCGTCCTGTGTGATATCCGCGACGAATCTCAGGTGCAATCGGCTGTGGATCAAGCGGTTGCAGAGTTTGGCGGCATTGATGCGGTTGTGAATAATGCAAGTGCGATCAGTCTTACGCCGACAGCGCAGACAGATTTGAAGCGTTATGATCTGATGGCTGATGTCAATTCGCGCGGTACTTTCTTGGTCACAAAGACATGTCTGCCGTACCTTTTGAAATCCGATAGCGCGCATATCTTGACGCTATCTCCTCCGCTCGATTTTCGGACGATGTGGTTTCAAAATCATCCGCCTTATTCACTAGCCAAATATGGGATGAGTCTGCTGTCTCTGGGGTGGGCAGGTGAATTCAAGGGTAAAGTTGCCGTCAATTGCCTATGGCCTCGTACAACGATTGATACGGCTGCGGTGCGTAATTTGCTCGGCGGAGAGAAAATGGCCTCCGCGAGCCGGACGCCGGAGATCATGGGTGATGCTGCCCTCGCTATACTCAAAAAGCCTGTCGATTTTAGCGGATGGTTTTGCTTGGACGATTTGGTGCTTGCTGCGCAGGGTGTCACCGACTTTGATAGCTATTCGGTAACACCAGGTGCAAAACTGCAACCAGACTTCTTTGTCCCCGAAACCGCTGTCCCCCCCTCAGAAGCAGGGGGTGCAGTTGGTTGGAGGGAGCCTGAGCTTAAATTGGGGTAACAGAGCGGCAGTGATTTTAGGACAAAGCGCGCCTGATCTGAAATGGCGTGAAACGCTAAGCAGGATTCTTAAAAGGGCATGTTCCAAAGAAAATGCGTCGAAGTGCCATTGCAGACTCTCCGACGCATCAAATTTTCAGGCCAAAAAACGCTTCAAGATTTAATTAAAGCGCTTTAGTTCAGCGGAGCAACTCCAAGGCCAACTGAAAACTTCTCGCACCAAAGGTGAACTTCGGTGAATTGGCTGACATCCATTCCAGCTGGTACACGGAAGCTCTGTGTCCCGTTATTTGATTTGAGCAATCCGATCAGCGTGCCGGGAACATAGCTACCGTTTATACCAAATCCGATTTTTGGATCAGGCGCACCGCTGAACGAAAAGTTCGAGCCGAGTGTAACAATGTAGCCTTGAGCATCTTTTGATACCGTTACACCACCATTCGTGCTTTTGCCGCTCACTCCGTAGAAGGAACCGGAACGATCACCTGCTTGGGCAGAAATTGAACTGGCAGCAATGGACGCAATGAAAGCAGCCGTAGCGAGGGTCTTGCGGATCATGAGTAGTCTCCTTGGGAAGATTAGAAGTAAGTCAGTTAATAAACCTCAGAAAGGAAGCGTCAGCGAGATAGGGCGCTGCGTCTTTTCCGGTGTCTCAGTAGTTGTTGCAAAGGCGGGTAGAATACTGCGACCTTTACGAACCTCTTTGAGGGCTTCAGCCTGTTTAGCACGGCGGTTTTCTAAAGAATTCAAACGCCCTGAAAACAATTCGCTCGTAACAGCACGATTACCGAGCTTTTCAGCTGATCCATCGTAATCATTAAAAGACATGGCTTGTGACGGTGTCGCGGAAATTCCCGTCATGGCAAGAGCAAAACCTGCGGTGAAGATACTGTGTAAAACGATACGTTTCATGTCTCTGTGCCTTCTGGTTCAATTCTCGCCGGTCAGTATCAATATGGTTTGGGGACCGCTTTGATACTGAGGTTAAAAAAGGGAATTCCTTTCTCGTCCGATAGCCGTGAGCTATAAAAGGGGTATCCAATCGCTAGAAACAAGCGCTGAAACCACATTTCACATCGAGTTGAGTAGCTGTTATCTATTGAAATGACACTGAAACATTCCTTTAGGGCAGAAGGAAATATCGATGGAAATGCATCAAGTCCGCTATTTTCTAGCGGTATGTGAAGCGCAGAACTTCACCCGTGCAGCAGAAACCTGCAATGTTGCGCAACCCTCGCTGACAAAAGCGATAAAGAAACTCGAAGAGGAATTCGGTGGGCCGTTATTCCACCGGGAGAGGAATCGTACGATTCTTACCGAGCTTGGGCGAAGAATAAAACCACATATCGAGAGAGTTGCCGATGCGGCCTCCGCGGCGAGGCAAGATGCGTCAGGGTTTTTCAATGATGAGACAATAAAAATCCGGCTTGGTGTCATGACAACGATTGCGCCAACCCGAATGATCGGATTCCTCAGCCAGTTACGAAACGAAATTCATGGGCTTGAAATGGATTTGCGGGAAGCCTCGGGCAAAGCGCTGATTCAATCCATGAGCAACGGAGAACTAGACGTTGCACTAATGGCGATGCCTACTCTGCCCGATGGCCTCAATGCGCTGCGGCTATACTCTGAGAGATACATGATTGCATTTCCAACCGGTCATGCGTTTCAGCGACAAAATGCGGTAAATATTTCTGAGTTAAAGGGTCTAGAATACCTGCAACGTGTTCATTGTGAGTTTGTCGAGCATTATGAAGCTATGGGCGATGCACAACCGCTCGGTGTTAATGTCCGCTACAGTTCAGAACGTGAAGATTGGGTGCAGGCGATGATTGTTGCGGGGCTGGGGTGCTCCATTATGCCCGAACATCTGCCAGTGCTGGATGGTATTGGAACGCGGCCTCTGCGGGAACCAAAAGTATCCAGAACCATCTCGTTAGTATCAGTCGCAGGCCGCCAGCATTCTCCTGCGGTCGCCGCAATGATAAGGGTTGCCAAAAGGTATCAGTGGCCTGGTGAGGAATGATATCGCCGCTGTTGATTTTGTAGAGAATTCCGATCTGAATCAAAAGGGCTGCTTGCTTCAATGAACAGTCGTACCAGTATACTTGGTACTGCGTGCAGAACGAGATTCCTTAAATACAAAACCCTTCACGGGCAGGATACGGCGCTGAAACGTTGTATGTCTAACATGCCGCATGATTTTAGCGACTTATCGTTAATCATCTACGCCTAAATGTTTGCCGCACTGCAACGTAGCGCGTAGTGTCCGCCCGAATCTGAATCTTTGAGAGAGTTCGAATGTCAAAGAGCGAACATGGCGCGGCGGTTGACCGGGGAAACCGGCCTCTTTCCCCGCATTTACAGGTTTACAGACCTCAAATTACGTCTGTCCTGTCAATCTTTCACCGCGTCACTGGTGTTGGGAATAGTATCGGTGCGGTCTTAATCGCTTGGTGGTTCATCGCTGCGGCAACGGGCCGCGAAGCGTTTGCAATCATTGATGGCCTTTTGACGTCGTGGATAGGGCATCTCATCTTGATCGGATTTGCTTTTTCGCTGTGCTATCACCTCTGCAATGGCATCCGGCATTTGCTGTGGGACGCCGGATATGGGTTTGAACTCGATGAAGCAACGATGTCCGGTTACATCATGCTTATCGCTGCGGGTATTTTGGCTGTGTGCCTGATTTTGATCGGAGCTTTATCATGAGTGCCGACATGAGAACATCACGCGCAAAAGTGCGCGGCCTAGGATCGGCGAAATCAGGTACAGAGCACTTCATATCCCAGCGGATTTCGGCGATTGGTCTCGTCTTTTTGACACCGTTCTTTATCGTCCCATTTGTAGTTGCTCTGGGACAGCCTTGGGGCGAAGTGATCTCGATCTACAAATCGCCTATGAATGCGATTATTGCTGCGCTGTTTTTGCTTGCTGTATTTCATCACTTAAAACTCGGTTTGCAGACCGTGATTGAAGATTACGTGCATTCACCGGCTTGGCGCACAGGCAGTTTGCTTGCCGTGAATTTGGTAGCGACTGGTCTTGGTTTTGCCGCTGCCTTCTCTGTCGCAATGATCGCATTTTCGGTTTGAAAGAATAGAAACGATGTCAGCTTACGAATTTATCGATCATGACTATGATGTTGTCGTCGTCGGCGCAGGCGGCGCAGGTTTGCGCGCCACGCTGGGGGCATCTGAAGCTGGTTTGAGAACCGCTTGTGTAACGAAAGTCTTCCCAACACGGTCGCACACGGTTGCCGCACAAGGCGGCATCGCGGCGTCCCTGGGGAATATGGGGCCTGATCACTGGCAGTGGCACATGTACGATACCATCAAGGGATCGGACTGGCTAGGCGATATGGATGCGATGGAGTACCTGTCGCGCGAGGCTCCAAAAGCTGTCTATGAACTTGAGCATTACGGCGTGCCGTTCTCACGCACCGAGAAGGGCGAGATTTATCAGCGTCCGTTCGGGGGGCATACGACTGAATTTGGTGAAGGTCCCCCGGTACAACGGACATGCGCCGCTGCGGACCGTACAGGCCATGCGATTTTGCACACGCTTTACGGTCAGTCGGTCAAGAACAATGCCGAGTTCTTCATCGAGTATTTTGCGCTCGATCTGATCATGGACGATGAAGGCACATGCACCGGGATCATTGCATGGAAACTCGATGACGGCACTTTGCATCGTTTCCGCGCAAAGATGGTGATACTGGCGACAGGCGGATATGGACGTTCGTATTTCTCAGCGACTTCGGCGCATACCTGTACGGGTGATGGCGGCGGAATGGTTGCTAGGGCAGGCTTGCCGCTTCAAGACATGGAGTTCGTGCAGTTTCACCCGACCGGCATTTATGGTGCTGGATGTTTGATTACCGAAGGCGCGCGAGGCGAGGGCGGTTATCTCGTCAATTCCGAAGGCGAGCGTTTCATGGAGCGCTATGCTCCGACCTATAAAGATCTTGCGTCGCGTGATGTCGTCTCGCGCTGCATGACAATGGAAATTAGGGAAGGGCGCGGTGTTGGTCCGAAGAAAGATCACATCTTCCTACATCTCGATCACCTTCCGCCAGAGACTTTGCACCAGCGTTTGCCGGGGATTTCGGAGAGCGCGCGCATCTTTGCCGGCGTTGACCTTAACAAGGCTCCGATTCCTGTGTTGCCGACGGTTCACTACAATATGGGCGGCATCCCAACGAATTATTGGGGCGAGGTGGTTGCGCCAAAAGATGGCGATCCCGACGCGATCGTCCCCGGCTTGATGGCCATTGGTGAAGCTGGTTGCGCGAGTGTTCATGGCGCGAACCGGCTTGGCTCGAACTCGTTAATTGACCTAGTGGTCTTTGGCCGTGCAGCAGGTATTAAAGCCGCCGAAGTCGTTGATCGGAACCCATCGACTAAAGACATGCCCAAAGCTGCGGTCGATAAAGTTATGGATCGGTTTGACCGCCTTCGGAATGCTGACGGGAGTACGCCCACAGCAAATCTTCGCGATGATATGCAGCGCGCGATGCAGGAAGACGCCGCTGTTTTCCGCACGGAAGAAACTTTGCAATCGGGTTGCCAGCGCGTTTCTGCGATTTGGCAAAATATGGCTGACATCAAGGTTACCGACCGCTCGTTGATCTGGAATACAGATTTGATGGAGACGCTCGAACTCGAAAATCTGATGGTGAACTCGATCACCACGGTTTACTCGGCTGAAAACCGCAAAGAGAGCCGGGGCGCACATGCGCGTGAGGACTACACAGAGCGCGACGATGATAAATGGCGCGTTCATTCTTTGTCATGGGTTTCTGAGACAGGCGGTGTCACGTTGGGTGATCGGCCCGTTCACATCGACCCACTGACCTCAGCAAATGAGGGTGGCATTGAGCCTGCGAAGATTGCTCCGAAAGCGCGCGTTTATTAAGAGAATGCGGGTCTTCGCCTTGTCGATTGTTCTTATATGATTTCGCTGCGGCCTACTGGAGAGCGGGCTGCAGTGTTTTTTTGTGCGGTAAGAACCTCGCGAAACCTAAGCCTGATAGCTGAATTCGATCTCAAAATGCAGACGGCGCTGGATGAATAATCGCAATGCGATTTGTATCTGAGCATCGTGCCTCAGCATACGTCCTGATACAAAGTTTTACCCGGCGTCTAATAATCCAGTTTCCAGCTCGCGCTGCCTTCGGCTTCGTCTTCACCAAACTCGCCTTCGATTTCGAAGTTTTCGAAGACTTCGATTTCTACGAATGCGGACGTGCCGCCTGTCTCGAGATTTTGCTTGCCACCCACAAATATATCTTCAGTGAGATATTTTCCTGTAGCAATGGTGGCCCCGTCGCCGTCACCACCTTCAACGCGCAAGACATCGACGCCGAGTGCGCCGCGTACAGCATCGAGCGCGCCAGCTTTACCTGACAACAGCGTAGCGACGCCTGCCGCCAGCTGCGCAGCTTCAATTGCACTTAGGGATTGCTTGGAACGACCAAACAAGAGACGCGGTAAAACCTCGTCCGGTGGAAGCGATGGGATTGATCCAAATTCAAGCTCAATATCCGACGCGGGACCTGTAACATCGAGCCAGCCTGTGATGTCGTTTGACGCGCGTTGTAGGCGAACGCGAATGAATGGATCGAGCGGGCCAGTAAACCGGACTTCTCCTATTGCGAGTTCGAACTGGCGACCGAGAAGGTCAAGCCATCCGCGACGGCGTTCAATCAAGCCGTTAATTTGAGGATCGCTTGCGAAGCCCGTCGCTCGAATACGCCCGCCCCATTCGGAGTCTAATCCCCGACCACGCACGAAGACCTGCTGCGGAAAATCAAGAGTGACATCAAGCGAGATACGCTGCCCCGGACCACTTTCGCTTGGGGGATCAAAGCGCGGTGCTGTTTCACCAACCGGGATGGCATCAACGACAATCACCGATCCGCCAAAGCCCCCGATAAGCCGGAGTTCAACAAACTCGGTCCGGAAAGCGCCGCGAACGGCAATATCTGGGCCCTCGCTTCTCGCGGTCGCTTCGCCTGACAGTACTGCTGTTGCATCATCCCGCCTGACGAGAGCGGCTTGGTTGAGATTAATGCCAGCATCAATCGTCCCATTCGCGACGACATAAGACCCTTTGGCTGCGACAGTGCCTCGCACACCGTCGGTTGCTGTGAGATCAAACACCACACGCCCGTCTTGCGTAAAGTTACCGGTCATATTGATTTGATCGAGGAGTGTTCCGAATTCGAGGTTCTGGTAGCGACCACCCGAAAGGACTGCACCGCCCTCCAATCGAGGCGCATTCAGCGTACCATCAGCACGACCACGGATCGTCACGGGGCCGGATAAGACGTGATCTGGCGCGGGAACGAAGGCCCAGAATTCTGCGACATCTCCTTCCCAATCCATACTCGCCGAGAAAGGGGCGAATTGATCAGGGACGGGAACCGGAACGCCCGGTACTTGCTTCAATGGAATGCGCGCTATGGCTTTAAAGGGTTGGTTGATGATGTCACTGCTGGCCGTAGCTACAATGTCCATTGCTTGCCCGTCGAGTGTTCCACTCGCTGAGAAATCGAACGGATCATTTAGTTGTGCGCCTTTGAGACGAACAACATTAGCATTGAACATGAACGAACCACGCGGAGCACCGCGCGTATCGATGTCCATTTCGCCAAACAGACGGCCACTCTGGATTAAATCGATACCAGCTAGCTGCGTCAGTTTCATTGGAACGTTTCGGACCCGTAGTTTTGCTACGAGACCATTGGGTGTGTATTCGGCGTCTCCGACGACTTCGCCGTCATCAATGCGCAGATTTAAACCAGTCGCTCGCACGCCGCCGCCAGGAATCTCCTGAATATTGAATTGTGAGGCAGAGGCGATTTGAACGCCTTTGAAACTTGCACCGAGAGTAAAGATCTGTGCGCCGCGCGGTTCATTGACGAGGTTGAATATCCCTGTCGTCTGGAGTTTATCCGATCCCGTCTCGCCGCCAGAGGCGTTGACGGTTGCTCGGAGGGCGGACAAATTACCAACCGCATTGACAGCGATTTGGTTGATTGCAAACCCGGATACGACAGCGGAGGTCGCTGACATGTCTGCGTTCAAATATGGGTCACGGTTCAAGGCATCAATAACGGAACCCTTAAGTGTCACGCTGCCAATCGTTGCAAGCTGTGCATAGCGCACATTGTTTGCGGTCAGGTCAAAGATTGCATTTTGCCGGCCATCTTGCCCATTAAGACTGACTGTCCCATTGGCGAGGCCCGCGATATCCTGCCCCACGAATTGACCTAGCGTGCTTAGATCAGTGGCGTTTAGACGTGCGTCACCAGCGTAAAGACCACCAGGTAGTGCCTCGAACGTACCATCCAGATCGATGCCCAGTCCATTGACCATCAAGCGGTCAATTCGAAGCGATCCGCCACTGAGATCAAAGCCTGCATTGGCCGTGACTGGCCCAAAGGGTGTTTGACCATCAAGCGAAACACCGCCGCGTGGTCCTGTGATCAAGTTTTTCAGATCGTAACTGGCTACAACGCTCGAGAATTCATACGTCTGGAAAACGACACCTGAGCCGACAAGGATACCGCTTGTATCTGGATCATCGAAACCTCCAAGAGCGCGTCCATCGATGCGCACGTCTCCTGAAATAGTTTGGCCGACGAGAGGTTGAAGCGCGCCGAGAGCTGGCAGGTGCGCGGAATAGCCCACATCGAGCTGTTTGCCGGGAATATCAACAAGCCCGGCGACGCGAGCGGCTCCAGCGGAGGCCCTTATTGTCGCGTCATCCAGCTTTAGAAACAGTGCTTTTTGATCCAATGTGCCGCGTGCATCAACGGTAACGGTCTCGCCCAGCAATGCTTCGATCTGAGGATTGCCGATGCGCGGCGCGAAGGCATTTGCGGTGAGTGTGAACGGCGTAACATTGCCGTTCGTGCTGTCCATTGTCAGATTTAAACTAAGCTGCCCGACGCTGTATTGATCGTAAAAGAGACCTGATCCGATGGCATCCAAGTTTAGGATTGGCGCGGTGAAAGGCCCTTTTGCAGTGCCGGTTGCTTGCAGCTTGCCGCCAACAGATTTTCCAACAAGGCCAGTCGCAGGCGCGATATCTGCAGCATCAACCTCGAACGCGACGTCGAGTTGTTGATTGCCGAGGTCAACCCGTCCGCGTGCTCCTGCTGTCATTGTGCGTGCGGAGGCTACGGCGTCGGCTAATTCCAGGATTTGCGCTTGTTGGTCGATCCGTCCATTCGCGCGGATGAGCGCGGTATCACCTATTAATGCGTCTAGAGCGGCGTCGCCTGTGCTGATGGCATTCGCTCTAACGTCTATATTGAAGGGTGCGAGGCCAGCGGTTGATTGCGGAATCTCGATCTGTCCGTCGACACTTCCGACACTATAGATGCCATATCGCAGTTCACGCCCAAATAATGTCGTGTTGACTGCTGGAGTGACAAATGGCCCAACGGCCCGTCCTTTTGCACTAAGTGACCCGGCGATATCAGCGCCAGCGATTTGTGCAAAAGCACTAAGGTTGCCTGCATCCACATCATAGCTGACATCAAGCGTTTGCGCTTTAAGGTTTACGGTTCCTGAGGCGGTAGCTCGTGCAGCATTGGTGGTCGCGCTTGCGCTTGTCAGTGTTAAAATTTGTGCGGTCTGATCAAAGGACCCTTTGGCAATAATCGCGGCTGTAGAACCGATGGCGTTTGTTAGGTTCGGATCACCGAGGTCTATGCCACTGGCAGTCACATCTATGTCGAAAGGAGCGGGCCCGTTTAAGCCTTGTGCGACGTCAACACGTCCGTTGATTTGTGCGATGGAATAAGGGCCGTAACGTAGGCCTTGGCCGTTTAGAGTTGCGTTGACTTGAGGTGCGGTAAATGTCCCGGATGCGCGACCGGAACTCTTGAATGCACCTGCCAACCCATTCCCTGCGATTGCGGAGAAGGGCGTTAAATCTTTCGCATCAACATCATAGGCGATGTCGAGTGTTTGCTTGTCTAGGTTTACTTTTCCCGATGCAGCAATTTGAGCGGCATCCGTAATAACCTGCGCACTATCGAGATCGAGTGCTTGCGATGCCAGATTATAATTGCCTGCCGCGTTGATTGAGGCAGTGCTGCCCAACGCATTGTTTAAGCCGATATCACCGAGATCGAGACCACTTGCGGTGACATCAATATCGAAAGGCGATGCTCCGTTCGCTTTTTTGGTGACATCAACAGAACCATCGATATCGGCAATTCTATATTTGTCGTAACGTAAGCCTGAGCCGTTGAGCTTTGTTCTTAAGGCGGGTTCAGCAAATGATCCGCCGATAGACCCTGTTGCGGTTAGAGCGCCCGCGATCTCTGTTTTAAGGATTGGTCTGAGCGGCGAAAGCGTTGATGCATCCAGCGCGAAGTCAACGTCTAGCGTTTGCTTACCTATGTTGATTGCCCCGTTTGCATTGGCAGTCGCTGCGGCAGAGGTAATACCGGCTTTGTCAATTCGCAAAATCTGATCAGCTTGATTATAAGCTCCTGAGGACTTGATTGTCGCTTTATCGCCAATCAAGTCGGTCAGTGCAGGATCGCCAAGATCGAAGCCCGTTGCCTCAACGTCAATATTGAACGGTGCAAATCCGGTGGAGGATTGCTTGATATCAATCCTGCCATTGATGGCATCAACCGCGTAGTTTTCGTAGCGCAAGCCACGACCCTGAAGTGTTGTATCGATTTCAGGCGCAGTGAACGTCCCTTTTGCACTACCCTTTGCAGCAAATGCACCGGCGAGATCGACTCCGGCGATATCCCCAATCGGTTCCAATTCACTGACATCAACGTCGTAGATCATATCCATCGTTTGCTCTGCC
>CALKBI010000062.1 GCA_937990185.1 uncultured Neomegalonema sp.
GCGTCGCCATCAACATAGAGTTCGTTGCTGCCGTTTACTTTGATCGAATCGTTATCGACATTGACGTCGAGCTTCCCGTCCGGCCCGAAGGACAATGCCTGATCAACTGTATCAGCCTTATCGACCGAACGAACGTGGCCATCAGGGCCAACCGTGACCATTCTGTCGGTTGTTAGGTCGCCATCGTGATCCCAAACGCCGCCCGCCGTGATCTGCGTATCATTTCCAACAGCTCGACCGATGGCGACTTCATTCTCGACGGTCGTGGCCGCCCGATAGCCAATCGCTGTGGATTCCGCGTGCGATGCATTTGTGTTCGCACCAAAAGCGCTGGCATTTGTTTCGGCAGCGACGGAACGCGTTCCGATGGCGATGGCATCGTTCTCACTTGCCTTCGCACGTGCTCCGATTGAGATTGTCTCGCTGGCCACGACATCCGCATCGCCAGCATAGGAGCCGATGACGACGTTATCATTGCCCGTTAGATTTGTTCCGGCTCCCTGGCCAAGAACCATGTTTCGCGTGCCAGTGACACCATCGCCAGCATCGGACCCGATTGCATAGTTGTAACTACCGACAACATTGTCAGCCGCGCCATTTCCGAGTGCGCCATTATAGCTGCCCTTGGCATTCGATCCTGCGCTATACCCGACAAACGCATTGTAATTACCCTCAACATCGCTACCGGCTTGACCGCCTGCAGCATAGTTGTAGATCCCAACTACATCGTCGCCCGCGTTGTGGCCGCTCGCAAAGTTCTGCGAACCTTGGACACCGTCGCCAGACTCCGCACCAATCGCAAAATTGTTGTTCCCGACAACATTATCCCCGGCACCGGAGCCAAAAGCAGCATTGCTGTTGCCCTTCGCGTTCGACCCAGAACCATGGCCAAAAGAAAGATTGAAAGCGCCCTCTACTCCGTCGCCTGCTTCCGAGCCGACCGCATAGTTGTTGCTTCCTACGACGTTGTCCCCGGCACCGAAGCCCAACACTCCGTTTGAACTACCTAGGGTGTTGGTGCCCGCGCTGTAACCGATGGAGGCATTGTAGTTGCCCTCAACGCCGCTGCCTGCGAGACCGCCCGCCGCATAGTTGTAAATACCGAGGACATTGTCCCCGGCGTTGTGACCAGCGGCAAAGTTCTGCGAACCCTCGACATTATCTCCGGATTCGGTTCCAATCGCATAGTTGTTGTTTCCGACAACATTATCTGCGGCACCGAAACCAAACGCACCATTACTATTTCCATCAGCGTCCGTTCCAGATCCGTGCCCTACTGATAGGTTATATGTTCCTTCGACGCCATCGCCTGCTTCGGAACCAACAGCATAGTTGTGATTCCCAACAACATTATCGCCTGCACCGAAGCCAAGAGCTCCATTCGCGGTTCCTTGCGTGTTAGAACCTGCGCTGTTGCCCAAGGAGGCGTTAAAGTCCCCCACCACGCGGTCGCCTGCTTCTGAACCAAACGCATAGTTATGATTGCCAATAACGTCGTCGGCAGCGCTGTGACCGAAGGCACCGTTGGCAGTGCCTTTCGTGTTGCTTCCGGAGTGATAGCCAATGGACGTATTAAACGAACCTTCGACCCCCGTACCCGCGAAGCCACCTCCCGAGTAGTTGTAGTCGCCAGTAACGTTGTCGCCAGCATTGAAGCCGCCCGCAAAGTTTTGCGAACCGACAACGGTATCCCCGGCTTCGGACCCTATGGCAGCGTTGTTGTTACCAACAACATCATCCGCTGCTCCGAACCCGAGTGCGTTGTTATTGTTGCCCTTCGTCTTTGTGCCAGCGTTATGACCGATGGATACGTTATAAGAACCCTCTACGTCGTCACCTGCTGCACCGCCAAACGCCGAGTTGTAGATGCCGGTTACGCGATCACCCGCCTCGGTTCCGATCGCATAGTTGTTGCTGCCAGAAACGTCGTCGCCCGCACCGAAACCAACGGCGCCATTTCCAGTACCATTTGTGTTAGTTCCAGCGTGAAAGCCAATTGACGTATTGTATGTTCCGTCAACTCCGTCACCTGCCTCGGTACCGAAAGCATAGTTGTGGCTACCGACGACATTGTCGCCAGCCCCATGACCAACGACGGTGTTCGCTGCGCCCTCTACGTTTGAACCTGAACCAAAGCCTATGGCAGTATTGAAAGAGCCCTCAACCCCAGTACCTACGCTTCCACCGCCAGCGTAGTCGTAGTCGCCTACGACATTATCACCGGCATTAAAGCCAGCCACAAAGTTCTGGCTTACTTGAACGGCATCTCCGGATTCAGTCCCGATGGCGTAGTTGTTATTGCCGGTCACATCGTCCGCCGCAGCATAACCTAATACGCCATTATTATTTCCAGCAGTATTCGTCCCAGCCTCATAGCCGATGGTCGCATTGAAGTTTCCAACTACAGATGCGCCTGCGCGACTGCCTAAAGCAAGGTTGTGAGCGCCTTCGACGAAGTCGCCCGCATTGTTGCCAATCGCTGTATTGTGGGAGCCAACTGAAACGCCGGTTCCCGCGCCATTGCCGATTGTTGTGAAGCGTCTCGACATCTGCTCCGGCAGTACTGCCAATAGCGGTATTGAAACTACCGCTGACATTACGTCCTGCCGCATGTCCCGCAGCAAAGTTGTAATCTCCAGAAACCTATCGCCTGCCTCGGAACTGACCGCAGAGTTGAAGTCACTTGATACGTCGTCGCCGGTAGCATACCCGAACGCTAAGTTACCTCTGCCCGTCACGTTGGAACCGCCGTGAAAGCCAACGGCACTGTTGTAGTTACCAAGAACGCTGCCGCCTGCGGTATGTCCGCCAGCAAAATTACCGATACCTTCGGTCAAGGAACCAGCGGTCTGTCCTAAGGCTACGTTTGAAGATCCTGTGACTCCATCGCCAGCATTATGCCCCAATGCCGCGTTGAAGTTTCATTCAACTCTCTCGCCTGTGTTAAAATCAACTGCTGTGTTGAAATCGCCCGTGACCGATTCACCGGCGTTAGAACTGCCTGCGAAGTTTCTGTCCCCGGTGACATTGCTGCCAGCACTATCTCCGATCGCAGCATTGTAAGCGCCGCTGACATTATTTCCACTGTTGTAGCCGACGTTGCTGTTGCGCACACTGACGACGCCTCTGCCAGAGTTAGCACCAAGAGAAGTATTGAAACCACCGGTGCTGTTGTCACCAGCCTGATACCCCAAGAAAACGTTCTGAGTACCAGAGCTGGCGGTCCCAGCATCGCGGCCAACAATGACGCTGTTTGTCATCGTTGTACCGGTTCCGGCATTGTATCCGGTGACTGTGTTACCCGTGCCTGTTCCTGTCGTCGCCCGATCACCAGATACGGTATTGGTGGCACTGCCTCCATCATCCGGAGGGGTAGACCCTGCGCCGCTGTTTGTGGTCTGAAGCGCCGCAGCCGGAGAATAGCTGATCACCATTGCCAACGCAGCGATAGAGACGGTTTGCTTGAGCCGGTTCCCCTTGTTCAGCAATGAAAAAGTGCGTAGTCCAATAGTTTTTTTCACTAGATACCAGCAACATCGTCAATCTCCGGTTAGTCGGATTCAATGATGTTCTTAGTAAGATATAATAAATCTAAGACTGAGTGAGGCCAATGATGCAATATTTACTTATGTAGTTAAATTTAACGGTATATTGTTGCGATTCATTCATGATGAATATTTTGCAACCATTTCATATAAGCTTTGCATCTACATTCTGAATCATCGAGTTTTTCAGTCGAACCCGAAGTCCATTCCGTGATATTTTGGTCGGTCGGTCGTGTTACGTTGCCGGCTTCGCTCTGCCTCTGTTACTTTCCGTTCACTTCTGATGAGGACATCCCTCAACTCTTGTTCGGTGAGATTTTTCGATTGGTCGGTCTCGCGTTGTTTCTGGCTGTGAAGTACACAACGCGGGTGAAGATGGAGCGCTTCGTCTGGTTCATTTAAAGGATTGTTAATGGATGAATTAAGCTCTTCCATCTCAGAACTGAAATCATATTGTCTCGCCGCTGACGGAATGCGAAATTTTGAGAATATTGAATGGTGAGGGACGGTCGTGATGCGATTTGCCGCGACCGAAAATGACAACCGGACCTAACTACTAAGACGTATCCTAGGCCAGCTTGATAGGCCACACTATCTGGATCGCAATTTAGGTATCGCAATCTTGGGTGCGTCCAAACATGTTCATAATCTCTCGCGACCGACGGAATGCGCGCGGTCGCGAGCAGGGGAGGTCTAGTCCGCGTTTAACTGACGCAGCGCACCTGCCCAGTCCTCGACGTGGTAGGTTTGGACAATTTGACCATCTTCGACAGTATGAATGTCAATCGACATGATCTCGAATCCCTTACCCTTCCCATCGACACCAAACAACGGCGCTTTCGGTGTTCCACTTGCACGGCCACGAACGATGAACCGATTACCGTCCTGAAGCATTTCTTCAACCGCCCAATTCATGTCAGGGATCAATTGCCCGAACCCGCCAATCTGACCGATGAATTTCTCACGCGACTTGGTTGCCCCCGAATAATCACCAATGCTCGTCCAGTCCTCAGCCAGCGTGTGCTGCATCGCCGTAGCATGATCGGCGGAGGAGGGATTGCTCAGGAAATCATAAAAAGATTGAACGACATCGCGGTCACCCGCCATCGCATGCGAAGCCATCGTTCCGGCGCCTACCGCGGCAAAGAAAAAAGAAGTTTTAAGGTTTTTCAAAGCTTATCCTCCATCAGGATCGAAAACACCGCATGAGCACGATCTCTTGCGGCTTCGATCAATGGAGTATGGACAGATTTCGATTAAAGTATAAGATGAGATAAATCGTTTTTACTGTTCGAAAAAATAGCATAATGATCGATAGGCTTCGCCAGATTGCAATTTTTGCAAAGACCGTGGATCACGGATCATTCCGGTCTGCAGCTGAGGCGTTACATCTTTCTCCGTCCGTCGTCAGTCACCACGTCGCGCAACTGGAACAGCAGCTTGGTGTCGCGCTGCTTTATCGTTCGACGCGCAAGCTCTCATTGACCAGCCACGGCGAACAACTGCTGCGCGCTGCCCGCGAGATGATTGAGGCCGCGGAGAACGGTCTTTCCGCAATCAACAATGAAACACGCCAATTGTCCGGTGACTTGCGAGTGACGTTGCCTGCGGTGCTGGCTCAATCGACACTTGTCGATCAGATTGCCAAGTTCTCAAAAGCCAATCCAAACGTGCGTCTCAATCTCGATTTCTCAGACCTTCGAAGAGAGATCATCAATGACGGTTTCGATGTGGCGATCCGAATGGGGTGGCTTCGAGACAGCGCGCTCAAAGTCAAAAAGCTCTATGACGTCGAGCGTAGACTCGTCGCGTCGCGTTCCTATTTGGAAACAAGCCCTGAGGCTAAATCGCCTCGGGACGTCATGAACTGGGATTGGGTTGGTTTGACACAGGTTCCAATGAAGCCCGAGTTTAGAAAAGCCCGCCAGAAATCAGTGCGGATACGACCTGACTTTCGCGTCACTGTAAACGATGCCCATGCACTCTATCGTCTTGCTCATGCTGGCGCGGGCCTCGCTATCCTGCCTGCGTTTCTTGCGGACCTGGGTATTTCGACCCGTGTTCTAGAGCATGTCCTGCCTGATTGGACGGTCGATTCGGTCGGTGTATATGCCGTATGGCCACCAAATGCGCCGAAGGAAGGTCTGACAGCACAATTCATCGAATCCCTCACTAGACGGGATGCGATGATTAAGGTCGATCAGACGGTTTAGTTTTAACCCAGATAATGGTGTTGAATTTTCCCTAAATGTGGTGAGCCATTCGCCATAACGCATGATTGGCCTGTCTGGAAGGTTGGCTATCGAAATATCCTTCGACGATCGCTCATGACCATTCTTCACCTTGCGCTAAGAGGATTCTAAGTCAATCGGAACTGGTTAGATTTCAATGACAATTCACCACGTTCATTCTTAGTGCGCAACATTGATTACACTGTTCTTTTTCGCTTATGGATAACCCAATCCCGTTCGAATGGATCTTCGGGTTTTTAGTTTCAAATTGGCTGCGGTTCAAAGGGACGTGAACGTTTCCAGAAGCAAAGTTAAGGTCCCGTGCTCACGGCACAGATCCGCAAGCGGCACACCACTCTCGCTCTATTTCGGGGTAGTCAATATCTGGCGTCACTAAATCTTGATTTCTTCATCTCATTCTCCGCGTTAGGAAAACGCGGGAGAAGTCTAATTTTCAACCTTACGGTTCTTAGGACGACTACCGGATCGGGTTGGACTCTAGTTCCAAATGAAGAAAGTTATTTGTGGCAGGTCAAAGGCTCAAGCCGTTGTTTTAGGATACCATTGGTTAACAAAGTCCATGTAGAGACTATCTGGTTATTGCGGTGTCATTACGCCCAGATAATATCCAGTCAAGGACCTGCCCGTCGCGATAAACGGAACGATAGAGATAATTTTCCATGCCACGTACCTTCGAAAGATGGCTTCATTTTTTCTCGGCTCTCTCTAACGTGAAACTTTGCTACTAACCTCCGATAACTCGTTGCTCGAACACGCTAGAAGAACTATTGAAACGAATGCACTCAAGCTAAGGACATGTGAAAGTTTAAACGCCGGTCCCTTCCGCGTTTATCTTCGATGAGTAGAATAATGAAAATTGTCGTCACAGGAGGAGCCGGCTTTATTGGATCGGCAGTGATCCGGCAAGCCATCCGTGACGGCCATTCCGTTGTGAATCTTGACGCTCTGACTTATGCGGCCTGTATCGGTAATGTGGCCGAGGTTGCGGACAGTTCAGCTTATGCTTTCGAGCATGTCGATATTCGAAATCGAGCGGAACTCGACCGTGTTTTTATGGCGCACGAACCTGATGCGATCATGCACCTCGCGGCGGAGTCCCATGTGGACCGATCAATAGACGGGCCGGGTGAGTTCATCGAGACGAATATCACGGGCACGTATAACCTTTTGGAGGCGGCACGTCGTTATTGGATCAATAAAGCTAAACCGGAGAGCTTTCGTTTCCACCACGTATCGACGGATGAAGTCTTCGGCTCGCTCGGTGAGACGGGCATGTTTGAAGAGGACACTCCGTACCAACCAAACTCTCCCTATTCTGCATCGAAAGCGGCGTCAGATCACCTCGTCCGCGCATGGCGTGAGACCTATGGTCTGCCGATGGTGTTGACGAATTGCTCTAACAATTATGGGCCGTATCAATTTCCTGAAAAATTGATCCCTGTCGTCATCCTCAATGCTTTATCCAATAAACCAATTCCGATTTATGGTGCGGGCATCAACGTGCGTGATTGGCTTTATGTCGAGGACCACGCAGATGCTTTGCTGACTGTCCTAACGAAAGCCGAAGAGGGCGCGCGTTATAATATTGGCGGCGAGAATGAAATTAGGAACATAGATCTCGTTCACATAATTTGCGACCTACTCGACGAGATGCGCCCAAGCAACGCAGCATATAAAGACCTCATCACCTATGTTACTGATCGCCCCGGCCACGATGCGCGTTATGCTATCGACCCCTCACTCATCAGAGCGGAACTCGGATGGAAGCCGTCCGTGACCATCGAGCAGGGAATGCGCAAAACTGTGGAATGGTATTTAGACAATCAAGCATGGCTAGATGGGCTTAAGTCCCGACCGGCCATAGGTCAGCGTCTTGGAAATGCACAATAAGGGCGCGGCCTTCGGCACAGACCATCTTGTCATTCATGGCGTGATAGAAAGAGGACAATAAACAATGCAGCGCAAAGGCATTATTCTCGCCGGTGGGTCCGGTACGCGCCTCTATCCTGTCACGATAGCCGTCTCAAAACAGCTTTTGCCGATCTACGACAAACCGATGATCTATTATCCGATTTCTGTCTTGATGCTCGCTGGCATAAAAGAGATCGCAATTATCACAACCCCCCATGATCAAGAGCAATTCCAACGGCTCCTCGGAGACGGTTCGCAATTTGGTGTGACCTTTGATTATATCGTCCAAGCCTCGCCCGATGGTCTCGCCCAAGCTTATTTGCTGGCAGAAAAATTTCTGGATGGTGCACCATCGGCGATGGTCCTTGGCGATAATATTTTCTTTGGCAATGGTCTTGCGCAAATGTTGGCTAACGCGAGTGCCAAAAGCGACCAAGGAACGGTCTACGGCTATTGGGTTGCCAACCCAGAACGTTACGGTGTCGTTGATTTCGACGAGGCCGGAAAAGCAAAATCAATTATTGAAAAGCCGGAAAAGCCTGCATCGAACTATGCGTTGACCGGACTTTATTTCTTGCCGGGTGACGCTCCTGAACGGGCGGCAAAGGTCCAAGCCTCTCCGCGTGGAGAGCTTGAGATCACCACATTGCTTGAAATGTACTTGCATGATGGCTTGCTACAAGTCGACTTGATGGGCCGTGGTTACGCTTGGCTTGATACCGGAACCCATTCAAGCCTTCTTGAAGCCAGTGAGTTTGTGCGCACACTGGAAGACCGGCAAGCTGTTCAAATCGGGTGTCTGGAAGAAATCGGATACAATAACGGCTGGATCTCTTCGGAAGCCCTTCTCGAAGCTGCTGAGAAAATGGGTAAAAGTAATTACGGTAATTATATTAATCAGATAGCCCAATCCGCACGTACAAGAAGATAGATAGGGTTTTAAAGCACGTTGCGTTAAAGCTGAATCGAAAGCCGTCTTGAGAGTACACGCGTTTAGATGCTTTTTTGGATCAAGGTAAATGCAAAAAGTGCTCAAATCCGCGATTATGACGTTTTGCTGCCACTCTCATCCGCCCAGAGGTCATCGCCGTAGACGTCGCTAATCCATGCACGATGTTGCAGGACATGTAACTCGTTTTTGAGGCGCGCAATTTGAGAATCCTTTCCAGTGAAGGCATCCTGAAGCGCTTTATCCGGTTCCGCATGTCACCGTGGATCATTCCCTTGCGGAGCGAGGCAAATCCTTATTCGCGCTCCTGAACCTAAAGGATGAGAAAGTCCTCTTCATCAATCCTTGCTGCATCAACCCCTTCGAATATGATTGTGTCTATGCCATTTGGATCGTAAAGCACTGCATTCCCGTCAATATCAGACCCTATGCGAGCGAGTATTTCAGAGGCAGTTGAAATACCAAATAAATCGCCGTCAAAGGCGATAACATCATGGCCCGGCTCATAACCCCGAAGAATTCCGTCAAGGTATTGAGTGAAGTGGAAAACATCATCTCCCTCGCCACCCACAAGAATCGTATCTTGGGCGTTTACTTCGATAAGGTCATTCCCACCACCAGCTTCAGCTCTGCTCCAGCTATGGGACACGACCAGATGATCGTCTCCATTCAAGCCTGAAATCACAATATTATTTGCGCCTGTTTCAAGACGATCAGACCCCCCCGTGCCATAAAGCCATCCGGGTCCCGTAAACGTCGAAGTCGTTGTGATGGTTGGCAAGGTTGTTAATTCGGCATCGCGGGAAGTGTCAAAAGTTGCGACATCAGCCGTCCGAAGGTCGCTCAGAGAAATGCCGGTTAATCGAACTGTACCGACTGTTGAGGTAATGCTGACACCATCGGTAGTATCGGCTGCATTCGCAAAAATATCCTCGTCTGAAAGGATGTTGCCAACACCATCTATGAAATAAAGCATGTCCTCAGTCACATCGAAATCTGTGACGACCACATCAGCAAAAGGACCGGCGATGACGAACGTATCCGCGCCTTCTCCGCCGCTGAGTGTTTGTGATCGTTCATGTGCAAAGAATACATCTTCACCTTCACCGCCAACCGCACGTTGCCCCCAACCCGTCAGGCTGAAAACATCATTTCCGGCTTCGCCATAAACGGCGGTATTAGCTGAGTCCGGTGTGATGAGATCATTCCCATCTGTTCCAAACAGCGACCCCTCACCAGTCAAAGTGTGCGTGGTTTCCGAGATTGCAACGCGTAAATCATCTTCACTTGGTCTTGGCGGCGCAGGTATAAAGATTGTATCAACAAGCTTACCATCAACGAAGGTTCTCAAAAGAACATCACCATTGTCGAAATGACGTTCCTGCGAGGTAATTTTGCCTGTCTGCACATCATAAGTATTGCTGTAGCTCGCCCAATTTCGGGTATCACTCACATCAATGAAAGAAAAGCTCTCGCGAACACCGTTTTCATCGTAGAGAGTCGTTTTAATATCCCCATCAGCATCGGTCACGACACGAGAGGATCGATTCCCGTCGGCGAAAGTTTCAAAGCGTGAATTTCCTTTATCGAAAATCCGTTCTTTAGAAGTAATGTTTCCTGTCTGCGCATCAAAAGTGGCGGTGTAACTCGACCAATTTTTGGTATCGCTGACATCAACGAAAGAATAATCTGTCCGCTTACCCTGCTGATCGTAGAGGGTAGTTCTAATATCACCGTCGGCTTCTGTTATAATCTGCTCGGTGCGTGTGCCATCCGTAAAATTGCGATTGCGGGTATTTCCGTTGTCAAACAAGAACTCCTGCGACGCGATTTTACCGGTCCCGGCATCATAGGTGTTGGCGAAGCTGGCCCAGCCTCGGACATCGCTTCCATCCACAAACGACAAGCTCGTGCGCGTGCCATTTTCATCATATCCAGTAGTTCTAATATCGCCGTCGGTTTCAGTTTCGGTTTTTGAAATTAATCTATTTTCGAAATACACCGACGCGATAACGGTGCCATTCGCAGCAGTTTCTGTAATGGTATTCGTATTGACGGACTCATAAGTCGGAATTTCCTGATCAAGCAGCTCCGAAAGATTAATCCGCTCTGTGCCTTCAGTAAATTCGAGTGTATAAGTATCCAGCACGCCGTTGCTGAATTGAATATATTCGAAATCCGTTGCTGTCTCAGAACCACCACCGCCAACCTCGGCGTTATTAGAGTCAAGTGCAATGATGCGCACATCACCCGCGCGATAGTCTGCTTGTACAGTTAAGTCTACTCCATAAGCGCCGGCGTAGATCGCAGTATCGATACCCTCTCCGCCGAGCAGATGATCAAAACTTGAACCGCCATAGAGGAAATCATCACCGCTGCCGCCATTCAACCAATCGCGATAGGTTGCCCCTAAGATGATGTCATTGCCAGCATCACCCGCAAAGATGCCCGAGTAAGACCGACTCGCATCAATCAAGTCGTCGCCATTTCCACCTGAGATAAAGGCAATGGATGTCTCCGCAGACACATCAGAGCCGGAGATAATCCAATCATTGCCATCACCACCCGAAGCAAAATCTACAGGAGAGCTTGCTGCGGATGTTCCAAGGAGGATGATATCATCACCTTCCTCACCATAGAGAAAGTCAATACCACCTCCTCCTTCGATGAAATCATTGCCGGCTCCACCAAGAAAGACGTCTACATCCCGGTCATCGGATTGTCCGACCAGATGGTCATTTCCGTCGCCGCCATTCACGGACCTGACAACAGAGTCCTCGTAGAGATCAGGATTTACGTCATTCCCGTCTGTGTATGAATCTCTGCCCGCGGTTAGCTGCGCCGCATTCTCCAACCATAGGCTAGCGGACAGCGGTTCTCCATTCACGGTGCTGCCCGTGTCTTCAGCAATCCCGTAGACAAGGTTCGTCGCAAAACTGCCTGTCAGAGTATTGTTCGAAAGCACGGCAAGTGATGACGAAAAGTTACCGAGAAGCAATGTTCCGCCGGTTGATCCATCCCACTCTGTATGGATTGTATTATTCTCAATTTGAATGATACCGGAGTCATCTCCCCGTTGCGGAACGTAGAAAATA
The DNA here is from genome assembly GCA_937990185.1 of uncultured Neomegalonema sp. Lineage (GTDB taxonomy): Bacteria > Pseudomonadota > Alphaproteobacteria > Rhodobacterales > Rhodobacteraceae > JAHDDY01. Next base: position 11,753 of record CALKBI010000062.1, read on the forward strand.
ACATAGGGGTTATCGGAAGTTGCCGACTTATAGATCTCGTTGCCTGAAACAATCAGATCACCGCCACCTGTCACGTCGATTGCGTGATTGGCAATGGAACCATCGTCGTTAATGGTCGAGTTGGTAACTTTCGTGAAATCAGAGACAACAGTTTTAACAGCATGTCCGTTATTACTGTTCGTAAATGTTGAGCCATCAATATCAGCCGAGTTTCCTATGAAGTAAACATGATGCTCTTGGTCAGTATTGCCGTTATCATCAAAAACCGAGTTTTCTATAACAAGGTTCTTATTGTTCCGGTGGTCGACTTCCGACCCTAAAATACCGTTAGAATTTCCAGTAAAGATTGAGTTCTTGATAGTTAAATTATCGCCTTCATGACGAATACCTGCTTCGTTGCCTTGCTGGTACTGATCATAAAGCGCACGGGTGTCATGAAATCCTATCCCGTCAAATGTGGCTGAAGCTCCTGACTCAACAAGGAAAATACCTTTCAGAAAATCCGCTCGTGCATGAAAGTTCGCGTGCTCTCCTGGAATGCTGGAAACTATTTCGACATCCCGGTCAATCACGAAACCCTGGCCGCGGTCGTTGTCGGTTACGTAATAATCTCCGGGTTCAACTGTGATTACAGTAATTGCCGGATCGTTTAGAGCGGCGCGAATTTCATCAACTGACGAAGCATGAAAAGTACTCACAGTTTGCCACCCTCAAACTAATTGAATTTTCCGTGAGGCTAATCTTCCTTTGATTTTACGCAAGAAGAATAACGGATCTGGCCATAGAGAAATTCAGGTTTTTCGCAAACTCAAGGCGTGGATACAGCTACTGTTTTGGTTGAAGGCAGTTATCCGGCATCGTTGCGGCTGATTGGAATGATTTGAGTCCTAACATCTGCCGGATACGGCGTTTGATAAATCGGTGCTCCTGCTCAACCATCTTGTTGAGATATTTAGTTTGGGCGGTTGTAATTTTCACGCAAGTCCCGTGCGAAGAGTTGCTTTGCTCCCGCCGTCTCGCGCTGCTCAGATAATATGAAATAACAAAGATAAAAGTAGACTGCGGGCAAGATAATATCTTTTGGAAATTGCCCACCTTTAAAGAATATCATCATCTCGCTTCGGCTGTTCACACTGCGATGGGGCTGGCCTACAAATCGATCCATTATAACTCTCGACATGAAACTTTGCGACAAACCCGTCAAAACAACTGCACCAATGAAATCTACTCTCAGGGTTCATATTCTAGAACCCCTCATCCCCTTACTGAGAAATTACAGGGATACGCAGGGTTATGATTGCCCCTGGTGCGTTGTCCTTAACCGAAACCGTCCCGCCAAGCCGCATTGCTACGGCCTCCACAATCGATAAGCCGAGGCCACTGCCCACTCCCGGCTGAACCTGTGCGAACCGCTCAAAGACACGCGAACGATCAGCACCGACAATTCCAACCCCATCATCCGCCACTGACAGCGCGGCCCCGTCATCGGACGCGTCCAAACGAACAGAGATCAAGCTCAATCCCTCACCGCCATGGCTGAGGGCATTGTCGATCAAGTTCTCCAGAACTTCGGCCAACATCACCGCGTCCCCGTTCACCATCACGGGTTCCGAACCCGTCTCGAATTCTAGATCGACCCCTTTAGCGAAAACCCGCACAGCGTTTCGCTCTAACACCTCACGCGCGAGAGCTTCCAAATCAATCGCCGTCTCAGCAAAGTCACCAGATCGGATGCGTTCATATGACAACATCTGAGATGCTAAATGGCTGGCGTATTTTGCCGCCTTTGAGACATCCTCCAACCGTTCGCGGACATCTTCAAATGTCTTCGCCGATTTTGCTGCCTCGGTCGTTGATTGCACTGCTGCAATGGGATTGCGAAGCTGATGTGCGGCATTGGCAATGAAAGTATCCTTCGATTGCAAGGTTTCCGAAACCTGCGAGAACAGCCCGTTCAGCGTTCCAACCAGTCCTTGAACCTCAACCGGCACCGAGCGCTTTATAGGTCTCAGATCGTCGCTAGAACGCTCAGACACTGCCGCTTGCAAATCTATCAGTGGTGATAAACCGACGCGAACGCCGAACCAAACCACTGCCGCCATCGCCGCCATCACTCCGGCCAACAACAACGCGGCTCGCAGCCCCAATTCTCGCGCCAGCGCTTCGCGTCCCGCAAAGCTC
>CALKBI010000063.1 GCA_937990185.1 uncultured Neomegalonema sp.
GCGGCTGAGTGCGTTGTGCTGATGGCAGCGGCGGGATACGTGATCCACACCTTCCCAACTGGGCAAGGCAACGTGGTTGGTAATCCGATTGTTCCGGTGATCAAGATTTCCGGCAACCCTCGTACGCTTCGCACCATGGGCGAGCATATCGATGTGGATGTGACCGGCGTTCTGTCGCGTGAGCAAACGATTGACGAAGCGGGCGATGCTTTAATCGACATGATCGAACGCACAGCCAATGGCCGCAACACCGCAGCCGAAGCGCTTGGTCATGTCGAGTTCTCGATGACGAAGCTGTATCGTTCGGCATAATTGAACCGACTTTCCGCATCAGCGGAAGCGACTTGTTCCCTCTCCCTTCGGGGGAGGGCCAGGGTGAGGGTATTTTACCCCTCACCGAAAAGGGAAAAGGCAATGCCAACACTCACACGCCCCGAAGCCGAAGCCCTTGTCGGTGGCGCTTTGCTCGCCTCGAATGTTTCCGGTAAAAATGCTGTTTCTGTCGCCCGCGCGCTTGTTGCCGCAGAGATCGACGGACAGGTCGGGCATGGGCTTTCCCGCGTTAGCAGTTATTGCGCGCAGGCCGCCTCGGGCAAAGTGGACGGTCATGCCAGCCCGATGGCGCAGCGCGCGGCTTCGGCCTTTCTGCGCATCGACGCGGCAAACGGTTTTGCTTTTCCGGCAATGGACCTCGCCATTGAAGAGATCACTGCAACCGCCGCAGAAACCGGCATTGCAGCGGTGGCGATAACCCGCTCGCACCATTGCGGACAAGCGGGCGCACATGTTGAGAAACTGGCAGAGCGCGGCTGTGTCTCGATGCTGTTCGCCAATACCCCCAAAGCAATGGCCCCGTGGGGAGGCAATGCGCCGATCTTTGGCACAAATCCGATTGCTTTCGGAACACCGCAAGCCAATGACGCGCCGCTGGTGATTGATTTATCCTTATCGAAAGTTGCGCGGGGCAAAGTGATGGCCGCTTCCAAAAAGGGCGAGCCAATTCCCGAAGGCTGGGCGCTCGATGCGCAGGGCCGAGACACGACTGACCCGCAAGCCGCCCTTGGCGGGTCTATGGTCCCGATGGGCGATGCCAAAGGGGCGGCTTTGGCGCTGATGGTAGAATTACTCGCAGCGGGGCTTGGCGGAGCAAAGTTCGGCAACGAAGCCGCGTCTTTCCTGAGCGCGGACGGCGATGCACCGGGAACCGGCCAACTCCTTATTGCGTTCAATGTCGCCAAAACCAGCGGTGACGGCTATCTGTCCCGCGTCGGGGATTTGCTGGGCGCGATGCTGGGTCAGGATGGCGTGCGCCTGCCGGGAACCAAACGGCTTGCGCTGCGCGAAACTGCCGAGCGCGACGGCATCACCGTGGCCCAGACTGTCGTTGATGAAATAGAGTCGATTGCTACGTCTGCATAACGTCCGACGCGCTCACCCATGCTCTTCTTCATGGGCTTCAACAAGTGCACGGTTAAAGGCGCGTAATGCGTCGATATGGAAAAGCGATCCAACCAGCGTATTGCCGCCGCCTTCGGTTTGCTTGACCACCGGAATGGCATCCAAGCCTTTGCTCTCCACAAACATCGGCAACGCTTTTGCGAGCGTATCGTCCTCCAACAGCAAGACGCCCTGCTCGATCAAATCCCAGCTCTGCATTTCCGAGGTTGATCCTTCAGAACCGCGCGGCAGCATGTGATTGCCAACCTGCATTGTGTCGAGCAAATACCGTTGCGGTCCATCCCCAAGGTGCAAACCACGCCGTCCTAAACGCCAGTGGAAATAACTACGCTCGATCACTTGTTGGGTCATCACCGATGCCACTGAGACAGTCACCATAACAGCCACCGCTGACTGGTAATCTCCCGTCAACTCGAACACGATCAACGATGTCGAGATCGGCGCGCCCAAGACCGACGCCGCTACCGCGCCCATCCCCGCCAGCGCATAAAGCCCGTAAGAAATAGACAGATCAGGAACCATCGCAGTGGCGACGACCCCGAATGCAGCGCCTGTCAAAGCCCCCAACATCAGCGAGGGTGAGAACACCCCACCCCCGAAGCGCGTGGCCAACGTAATCGCCACCGCCGCCAGCTTTGCCGCGATCACAGTAAGAATAAACCAGAACCCATATTGCTCGTTCAGCACCCGCGTCGTGGTCTCGTAACCAACACCAATAATCTGAGGAATTCCGATGGCGATAATCCCAAGCAAAAAGCCACCGACAACAGGCTCCATCCACAACGGATAATTCCAGCGATCCTTGAGGTTATCTGTCAGTGTGTCCGCGACAATGATACACGACATCAGCAACGTCGCCGTCACCGCACAGACAACGCCCAACAGCGCAAATGCAGGCAATTCCCAGAATGTCTCAAGCGTGTGCGCCGGAATTGAGAAAGCCGGGAAATCTCCGATATGCTCACGCGAGATCATCGCTCCGGCAACACTGGCAATCACCACAGGAGCAAATGCTTTCACAGCGTAATAACCCAGCACAACTTCCATCGCGAAGAGTGCTCCGGCGATAGGTGCGTTAAAACTTGATGACACTGCCGCAGCCGCCGCGCATCCCAGCAATATACGCCCTCTCACCGGAGAGCATTTCAGCCAATAGGAAATTTGTGACGCTATCGTTGCCCCAATATGGACAACCGGCCCTTCCCGACCCGTACTTGCCCCAAACCCGAGGGAGACAACAGAGACAAAGAAAGACACGACACCGCTGCGAAGCGATAATTCGCTGTTCCGAATACGGCTGCTTTCAATCACCTCTGCGATACTGGCTGCGCGGCCCGATTGACTGAACACCGCAAGAATAAGCCCGACAATCAAGCCACCCATAGTCGGCACAAACAGCACAACATACCATTCGAGCTGGGCTACACCGCTCTCGATACCTGCTTCAGTTGCGCCGTAGATAAATTGCTGGATAACAGAGACAAGCGAATAAAATCCCAAAGCCGCATAGCCGGATAAAATACCAACAAGCAAAGCCAACAACCAAATGATGGGTTGTTCAGGGGACGTCAACCTGCGGAAGAACTCGACCAGCACGGCGCGCCGCCGGGAGTCAAGAACACGCGACAACATGCCCTACTTGCTCGCAAAAAGCACAGCCAGTGGCAAGGGGCGATACCGAAATTAATTCGGCTTTTCGGCAACCAGTGCATAATTCACCGGATGTCAGTCGAATGGCGGTAGTTTCAGAGGCGAAGGGAGACGGTGAGTTATCTTGCGGCGCAATAGATGGAGCGAGCAGTTTGAAACCACCGCGCTCGTCAATGATGTCCGCGCCGCCGTCTCTCAACGCGGCGAGTTGACAACCGGATTGCTCGGCATGACGGCTTTGAATCAGTTGGAGGGCGTTAGTCTGACAGGCGATGTCATGACGTTGAAGCAGTAGGGTTCGGCGACGAAGGCTCGTTGTTCAAATCTCGCTGTGGCGCTCCCACATTTGCAGTCCTTGTCATTCCCGCGAAAGCGGGAATCTTCACATTATCAAACGACTCGCTCGTCTACTCAGGTTTGACAGCACTGACATCAAGAGATTCCCGCTTTCGCGGGAATGACAGAAAAAGCGCGTCCTTCTATTCAAATTCCGCTTGACATTTGTTCTTTTTATGTTCACATTTTTCGCCATCACTTTCTAACAAAAGGCAACTGGCGGCGTGACGATGGAACGGGCATTAGAGGTACAGCGGCACAGGCTGCTCCGCGTTTTGGTGGGGTTGGTTTTGGCTGTTGGATTTCTGTCTGCCGGTCCGGTTTCTCATGCGTTTTCCCGATGGGTGCGCGAGGGGTTGTCATCGCTTTTGTCCCGCGCTGAATTGGCGACGCAGTATTTGGTTGTTGTGCAAGCACGGCTGATTGCCGAGCGCTCCGGCGAGTCTCTTGATCTTCAAAAGATGATTGATATTGCGCATAGCAACAGTGCGAGGGCGGGTTCAGAGGATTGCGTCTGCAGCCTTCGGCGGCGTTTACGGGCCGTACAAACTCTGCTCAATGATTTGCCGCGCCAAGGTCAACGGTTATTGCGCCGAATTGAAAGAGCGATGCGGCGGGTCGTTTCTGGAGCGCTCGCTTTGCTTTGCCCAGAACCACAGCCGAGCTTCGATACTGCGTGGCGGATTGCCCAAACGCGCATTGAACGCCCGCCGGATAGGGAAGGTTTAGATGTGATGGCTAAATACCCCTCCCCCCGATGTCGGGCGGGAGGCACAGCAGGTTGGGGCGAAGGAGACGACGGCCACCGGACTTCCCGTTACTAACCGACGGGCTGATCATCGCGCATTTTTTCAACCAACAGCTTTTTCAGCCACCAGCGCATAATTCACTGACATATCATCCGAACGGCTCCATTTGTCGCGCAGAGCGGCGTAGGTAAAGCCGGTATCATCAACGACCGTCAGCCCGGCATCAACCAATGCGGCTTCCAGTTCTTTCGGTGTTGGGAACTTGTTCCAGTCATGCGTGCCGCGCGGTAGCCAGCGCAGAACATATTCCGCTGCACCAATGGCCAGCGCATAACTCTTTGCCGTACGGTTCAGCGTCGACAAGAAGATCAAGCCACCGGGCTTCGCCAAAGCCGCCACATCTTTTAGAAATGCTGGAATATCAGCGACATGCTCGACAATTTCCATCGCGAGAACGACATCGAACTGCGCGCCCTCTCGGACAAGCGCATCGGCAGGGTCAGCGCGATACTCAATGTTTAACCCGTGGGTATCGGCATGATCCCGCGCCACCGAGATGGCCTCCGCCGAAGCATCAACCCCCGTAACGGCTGCACCCAGTCGGGCCATTGGCTCGCACAGCAGGCCTCCCCCGCATCCCACATCAACAATATCGAGACCGTCAAAGGGTCTGATCATCTTCGGGTCGCGGCCATATTGCGCGCACACATGATCCCGAATGTAATCCAGCCGGATCGGATTCATGCGGTGCAAAGGCTTGGCTTCCCCGTCCGGGTCCCACCAAGTTGCCGCCATCCGATCAAATTTGCCGATTTCTGCGGCGTCTACGGTCTCAGTCATTTTTCGCCTCGGTCCATCAGCCTTGCGTCTCCACGGCCCATTCGATACCCCGAGAGCAATCGTGCCGCCACTGTTGCTAAGTCGCACCCGGAGTCTCTTGTATGCGCAATCGCCAACTCTATCCTGTTATCGAAGCCCGCATCAAAAAGAGACTACAAGTCTCCGACATTCATGAAATCTACGTCGAAGAATGCGGAAATCCCAACGGAAAACCCGTGATCGTCTTGCATGGCGGTCCCGGAGCGGGTTGCAACCCGGCCATGCGGCGCTTTTTTGACCCGAATGCCTATCGCATCATTCTATTCGATCAAAGGGGATGCGGGCGCTCGACCCCTTCAGCCTGTTGCGAGCAAAACACCACATGGGATCTTGTCGCCGATATGGAACGTATCCGCGAAGAGTTCGGCATCGAGCAATGGATGCTGTTTGGCGGATCATGGGGTTCCACGCTTGCCCTCGCTTACGCGCAAACTCACCCCGAGCGGGTTACTGAGATGGTGCTTCGCGGTATCTTCCTGATCCGCAAAGAGGAAAGTGACTGGTTCCATAATGGGGGCTGCGCCAAGTTTCACCCTGAATTATGGGAGCAATTCATCGCACCCATCCCCGAGGCAGAACGCGGCGACATGCTAAAAGCCTATCACAAGCGCCTGTTCGGTGATGATGCCCATGTCCGGCTCAACTGCGCCCGCGCATGGAGTCGATGGGAAGGCGCAACAGTGACGATGCTGCCGTCAACGCAGCGGGCCAGTGCCTTTGCCCGCGAGGATTACGCCCTCGCTTTTGCACGGATCGAAGCGCATTACTTCATCAACGAAGGCTTTATGGAAGAAGACGGCCAGTTGCTGCGCGATATGCACAAAATTACGCATATTCCCGGCATTATCGTCCAAGGCCGATATGATGTCGTCACGCCGCCAATCAGTGCATGGCAACTGCATAAAGCATGGCCAAACTCAAAACTCATTATCGCCCATGATGCCGGACATGCCGTAAGTGAACCGAGTATCAGCACGGCATTGCTCGACGCCACGGATCATTATCGCGCATAATCCTTATAACTACACGATTTAGCGAGTCCGAGCGCGACGGCTGGAACACCCGCGTTATCCTCGATAGCATTTGTGCTGAAAATACTTTGTTTAGCGGAGATGTCTCATCATGATCCGGACACTTGGAATTATCGCTGCATTATCGTGCATTTCTCTCCCGGCATCGGCCACCGTTCTTGATGGTAAGATCGTCCAGCAGAACGGAAATGGTAAATTCGTCAAGCTGAAGACGGACAAGCCTTTTTCGGTCGGCAACGACACGTTTGATGATCCGAATCTCTATGCTTTTGATGAAGATCAAAACATCCTTCTCAAAGAACCAATCAAAGTCGATATCGGCGGCGACAAAGGTGTTATTGCGGCAGGTACGGTTGTTGCCAGCCATTACGTCTTTTTTGACAGCCTAAACGGTATCCACATTGGATATGTAGATTTCGACGCCGCAGTTCTTGGCATCGCCGCGTTTCAAAACACAATGGCGGCGACTGATTTCCTTGCGAATACGTCCATAGACTACATCAGCACAGAATTGCGTGGCCTTGAACAAGGCGAGCAGGTCTGGGTTGATCCCGATGATCCCTTCCGCCTTTGGGTCTATTGGGCGGGGTCTTCGCCCGGCGACTACATCAGAGTTTTCACCGAGAAATCAATCGGCGCTCTGTCGTACACCCCAACAATAACAGTACATGATCTACGAGGTTAACGTAGAAGCGATACGCTGAAACTCTCCGGCCCCGGCCCCGTATAACATATCAGGGTGAGAGCTATCGACCCTCGTTGCGCCTCGATTTCGCAAGATTTGCGCGGCGGCGTAGGCGCGATCACTGCGTGTGCCCACCGTTACCAATTTGCCATCCACCGAGACAAGCGAGGCTTGGACGCTCGCCAATTCCGCCTCAAGCCCCTCCGTTCCGGCTGGCAAAGCGCCGCGCAAAATCACACGCCGTTGGGCTGCAAAGCGCGCTTCAATCCGGTCAACAAGCGTGTTCAATGTAGCAATCGTCGGCTCGTCCCATGTGGCATTGCGCGAGGCTCTTAATTGCGCTTGCGAGCGCAAAATCGTGCCGTCGAACAGAATTTTCAGATGATTGGCTTTCAGCGTCTCACCGCTCGATGTGATATCAACGATAATTTCCGCTGCACCAGCCGCTGCAGTGCCCTCAGTCGCTCCGGCACTTTCAACAAGTCGATAATGCGCCACGCCGTTTTCACGAAAGAAGCGTCTTGTCAGAGTCAGATATTTCGTTGCAACGCGCATCGCATGGCCATGCAATTCGCGGAAAGTCGCCGCTGCATCATCAAGGTCGGCCATTGTCTCAACGTCGATCCAACTTTTGGGGACAGCAACGATGAGATTTGCGCGCCCAAATCCCATCGACTTCACCAGCGTTGTCGCCGCATCCGCATCACGCAGCTTTTCGCGGATCAAGTCTTCCCCTGTAACCCCGAGATGAATAGCACCGGATTCTAGCGCGGCTGGCATTTCACCAGCCTGCAACAACACAACATCGATACCGTCGATGCCTGTTGCATCAACAGAGTATTCACGGCCCCCACCCGCTTTGATCTTCAAGCCAGCTTCATCAAAGAACGCAATCGTCTTTTCCATCAGACGGCCCTTGGACGGAATACCAAGTCGCAATGGCGTATTCATGCCTTGCCCTCTCTGATCGCGATTATGGACTCCGGCCGGATGGCCGCACCGACCGCCGAGCCTTTTACCGTATCGACACCGAAGGCTCGCGAAGATGCCGCAAGCAAGCCATCATACCGGCCACCTCCAGCAATTTGAGCCGCCCGACGCCCCGTACTCTCAGCCATATCAGAACAAAACAGCTCGAAAACGAACCCGTTATAATATTCCAGATTTCGGCCAAATTCGCCATCAAAGGGCAGAGTATCCGCATCGATTCCAAGACTGTTAAGATGGGTCAATCTTGCTTCGAACTGATCAAGTACTGGTGTGATATCCATGCCTGCCGCCCGGGACAAATCGCGTAAGCGCGTAAGCGCCTCACCAGACGGTGCGCTTAACGTTGCGGCGGTCTCAATAACTGCGACAACTTCGGGCGATAAAGGATGCGCCTTTGCATCTTCGGCTTGCTCAATAAATCGCGACGCAATCTCTTCTGGGCTGCGCAGCCCAACATGCGTCGTTTCCGATAAAGCCAACATGCGCTCGACAGCCGCACGCGCATCGTCAGGCTCAAGCGAACCCAGAGCCTTCAATAGTGCATTCCGGCCCGGATCATCTGAATCCGTACTGGCGTAATCTTCCAACAGCGAAGCAAAGCGCGCAGGCCGCCAGACATGGCGCTTTAATCGTTTCCGCCATCTGTGCGGAATATCGGCAGCATCAATCAACGCAAAGAGAACACCGAGGTCGCCCGTCGTAACGGCAAAACTCTTTGCATCCACAGCGCGGACAGCCTCGACGACAAGACCAAGCATTTGGGCATCCGCAGCCGCAATATCGGATGCTCCAAACCATTCACACCCAACTTGAATAAACTGCGCGGGCCGTGTTTCCCCCAGCGATGGACGGCGGTAAACTGGGCCAGAGGCGACATACTTCGCATCCCCGCCGCCACTTCCGATGTGATGGCGGCAAATCGGTAAAGTCAGATCAGGGCGCAGACAAAGATCAATGCCTTCGCCACCATCAAAGACAAACGCCCTCGCCCGCACATCCTCACCATAAAGATCGAGCAGGTTCTCGGCTTCCAAGACTGATCCGGGGTCAACAGTTGTGAACCCAGCTTTGACGAAAACGTTGGTGGCATCAACACAAGCCTGTTGAAGCGTTTTCAACGCTGCACCGCTATAATCTTGTGAAGCCTTCGTCATCGCGCCAACATCTCTCGAACAGTTGCCACCAGATCGCCTTGTGGGATTTCACGCTGAGCGGGTTGGGCCTTCCACTCTTCGTTGGATTCGATCTCTTCAGCCAGTTTCGAACCGAGAACCAGGTCTTTGATTTGAACCACTCCGCGCTCTGCTTCATCGCCGCCCTCGATAATCGCCAGAGGTGCGGCGCGCTTATCGGCATATTTCAACTGTTTGCCCATATTGGTTCCACCGCCCATGAACACTTCTGCGCGGATACCTGCATTGCGAAGATCAGCGCACATAGATTGGTAATGCGCCATCCGGCCTCGATCCAGCGCGAGGATAACCACTGGTCCCTGAGCATCCGCAACCCCCAACCGACCCGTCGCTGACAAAGCCGCCAACAACCGATCAACACCGATTGAGACGCCGGTTGCCGGGACTTGCTGGCCGGTAAAGCGCTTGACCAGATCGTCATACCGGCCACCACCCGCAACAGAGCCGAATTGACGCTTTTGGCCCTTTTCGTCGATGACTTCAAAGGTCAGTTCAGCCTCGTAGACCGGTCCCGTATAATATCCCAAGCCGCGGACCACGGATGGGTCGATCTTAATCCGGTCAGAGCCATATCCTTGCGCATCAAGCAGACTCGCAATCTCTTCGAGTTCGTTGACACCTTCCGCGCCTGTCTCCGACGATCCGATTAGCTCGCGCAGCCGCGCACAAGTCGCCGCACCATCCGCGCGTTCTGCGCCGACAAAGCCCATAATAATATCAGCTTGTTCCTCCGCGAGCTTAGCCCCTTCGGTAAAAGCACCGCTGTCATCTTTGCGCCCTGCCCCGAGCAATGCCCGAACACCGTCTTCACCAAGCCGGTCAAGTTTATCAATCGCGCGCATGGTGATTCCACGCTGTGCCGCCTGATCCTCACCCATCAAATTAGCGGTTTCCAACACACCGTTCATGACTTTACGATTGTTGACCCGGACAAGAAACTGATCCCGTCCAATGCCTGCATTCTCCAGCGCAGAAGCAAGCATCCCGCAAATCTCTGCATCCGCAGCGACAGTCGATGTTCCCACCGTATCAGCGTCACATTGCCAGAACTCCCGAAACCGCCCCGGTCCTGGCTTTTCATTGCGCCAAACCGGACCCATTGCATACCGGCGATAAGGTGATGGCAGATCGAGCCGGTATTGCGCCGCCACCCGCGCGAGAGGAGCAGTCAGATCATAACGCAGCGCAATCCAGCTCTCATCATCGTCCTGAAAGCCGAAAACGCCCTCATTCGGGCGATCGACATCCGGCAAAAACTTGCCCAGCGCTTCCACGGTTTCAATCGCTGAGGTTTCCAGAGGGTCAAAACCGTATGAATGATAGACTTCGGCAATTTTTCCCAGCATGGCGCGGCGGGCTTCAACCTCCGCACCAAAACTATCGCGAAAACCGCGCGGGGCCGCTGCCTTAGGGCGCGGCTGCTTTTTTTCTTTTTTAGCCATGATCGGTCCATCAGTCCTTGCTGCGGTTGTCCTATCCGTCAGCGGTCCGACCTGCAAGGGCTGTGGATGGTAGTATTACGCGGTTGACTTCGCCCAATCCCAGTAAAGCTCTCGCGCGAGCCGGGCCACAGGGCCGACTTGATAGATGGTATCATCGAAAGCTGTCACAGGCGTGATTTTGCTCATATTGCCGGTCAGGAAAACTTCGTCAGCCGTATGAAAATCATCAAAGGTCAGAGTTGACTCAATGACTGTCTTTCCGGCATCGCGCAGCAAGGCAATATGGCGGGCGCGGGTAATCCCCGCAAGGAATGTCCCATTCGGGACGGGTGTTAAAACCTCACCATCCCGCACCATAAAGACATTCGTGGTCGCCGTTTCCGCTACATTGCCGTTCGCATCGGCCACCAAAGCGTTGCCAAACCCTTTGGCAAGCGCCTCCCGTATCATACGGGCGTTGTTCGGATAAAGACATCCGGCCTTAGCATTGACTGTCGCCGTATCGAGCGTAGGTCTGTGAAATCGTGTCGTGGTGAGTGTCGTACTGTTATCGGCTTTCGCCATTGGCACTTCTTCGAGACAAATGCACAAAACCGTGGAGTCCGGTGCGCCGGGGATGACGCCCTCTCCCCAATCACCCGTCCACATCATCGGACGGATATAAACCGGCGTTCCCGTCTCAAACCGCGCTAATCCGTCATGAATTAATGAAACCATCTCATCCGCGTCCATCACCGGATTGAACCCAAGCGCCAGCGCCGACGCATTTACACGCGCGCAATGTTGGTCGAGATCAGGAACCAACCCATCAACCATGCGCGCTCCGTCAAAGACCAGCGTCCCAAGCCATGTTCCATGATCCGCCGCTTTCATCACCGCCGGATTACCCGTGTGCCAGTCCCCATCGAACCAAGTATGGATTTGCCGGCTCATGATCTCTCCTTGTCGAAAACAGCATCTACAGGCGGTTTTATTGCATTCGCGAGGGCATTGGTTTTCGAAGCCAACCCCACAATTCTTAACAATTCGCCGTATTCAGCATCCGTCATTCCTCTGGCTCGAGCCGCCGCCGTGTGCGAATGCGCGCAATAATCGCAAGCATTGGCGATCGAGACGGCTAAATATAGCATTTCTTTGGTTTTGAAATCGATAAGCGTCTCAGTCGCCATCAATTCCTTAACGTCGCGCCAAGTCTCTTCCAACAGCGTCGGGTCAAATGCCAGATAATGCCACAAAGCATTCACCGTCTGCGTATTTCGGGTCGTGCGAATGTCATCGAAGACGGCTTTGATGCGGGGATCGTTTTCAGGGTCGACGGAAAGTGAGACGGTGGACATGTATTTCCTGAGTATCAATCAAACCTGAAAACTAGAGGCCACATTCAGGCATTCCGGTCAATGCAACCAACTAAAGCCGCGCCTCAAACCGCAAGCGCATATAATCAGCAGTCCAGTTTCCATCACTGTCACACAATGCTGAACGCAAGAGTTCTTGAGCCTCATCGCGGATCGTCGGGCGCAAATTCTCATCGACCGAGGCAAGAACCGGAGCGGCAAGCGTTTCCAACCACGCCCCCATCTCACTCGGGATCGGCGTCGGTCGAGGAATTAAGGCAATGCGCTCAACGGAAAAGCCTGCCGCTTCCAACCGCGCCTGATGTTCGGAGGTTGAAGGGAAATACCAGATCGCATCTGGTGCATTTTTAATGCCCGTTCGTGCCTCAATAACAGAAGATAAAGCTGTGCGGATGGCCGCGACATTGCCATGCCCTCCGAATTCCGCAACAAAGCGCCCGCCCGGTTTCAACGCCTTCGCAACCCCTGCAATCACGGCATCGGGCTTTTTCATCCAATGAAGTGCGGCATTAGAGAACACCGCATCAAACTCAGCATCAAAAGTGAGCGCATGGCCGTCGACAACATGCGCTTCGATCCCGCGCGCCTTGGCCCCTGCAATCATATCAGGGCTGGCATCTACCCCGAGCACATCCGCACCAGCGGTGATCAGTTTTTCCGTTAAAGCACCGTCACCACAGCCTAAATCAAGAATACGTTCTCCGGCCTGCGGCGCGAGCCAATCAAGAACGCCTTGCCCCAAATCAGAGACAAACCGTGCATTTTTCTCATATCTGTCGGCATTCCACTGATCTTGAGTCATGGTTGCCCCTCAAACAGCCCGGTATCCTAAACCAGACTTTATTGTGTCGCGCTGTGCACAGCTTTACCAAGCAAATCAATCAAACTGACGGACCCTTGGGTACGCTCAATTTCTTCACCCGGTTCCAGTGGATATTCGGACCCACCTGGTTCCAGCGAAATATATGATCCGCCGAGCAATCCATCGCTCGCAATTTTAGCCGAAGTATCGCTTGGCACTTCAACATCTTTATCGACGCTCAGTGAAACCACGGCTTCGTAGGTCTTAGGATCGAGAACCAAATCCCCGACCGTGCCGATCTTGACGCCGGACATCCGAACATCAATACCCGGTGCGACACCATTTGCCGAAAAGAACTTAGCTTTTAGATCATAGCTGCTGCTATTGCCCAGATCGGCATGTTGCGAAGCATACGCCAGAAATCCTCCCGCAACGACAAGAACCGCTGCGCCTATGATTGTTTCTGCTACGTTATTAGCCATCTTGAACTCCGGCAATCGAACTATTCATAAACGCAAGAAGCCTATTGCGGCGTCCAAGCGCTATAAGACTTTGTTTTGGGCGCGGCTGCGGCGGGTGTTGGATTAAGCAGACTTCCCGGTGGGTGATACGCTTCATCCGTTCCCGTCATATTCATCTTTGCCTCGGCTTCCCATTCCCAACGCTTTAGCGGTTCTTCTGTGGGCGGTGCGGGAAATGTGTGATGCAGCCAACCATGCCAATCCGGTGTCACCGATGAAGATTCGGCCAAATCGCGATAGATCACCCAGCGGCGCGTATCATCTGCATTGCGATAGTACACATTGCCAAACGTATCCTCACCGACACGTTCGCCATGCCGCCGCGTAAAGAAACGTGTGCCCATTGTAGAGCCGTTCCACCAGGTAAAAATATTCGATAGAAGTCTCATTGGGTTCCTCGCCTTATATGATCGGGGTTATGGAACAACTGCTCGCGCGCGTCCAGTGGCCTGATTATCAATTCTAACGCAGCGAGATAGCACTCAGAAACCTTCGCACCGCTTTTGATGTAAAATCTTTTTCCAATAAAAGCCTAGAACACTTTAAGATTTGTAATAACAGGGCTTTCGCACAAATCTGTTATAATGTTACAATCCCGTTATGGAAAAATCTGAACCCCTTGCCTTTCTTGAGCATGATCACAGCCAATGTCGCCAGACCGCTTTGAAATGCGCGAATAATCAAGGATTGCGCCTGACAAAGTGGCGACAGCTAGTCTTAGATTTGCTTTTGGAAGATCACCGTTCAATGGGCGCATATGAGATTTTGAACCGCCTGGAATGCAACGGTGTCAAACCTCAACCACCCACAGCGTACCGAGCCCTAGATTTTCTCGTCGAGCATGGCCTTGCACACCGGATCGAGAAATTAAACGCTTACGTTGCCTGCGCACGGCCCGATGCCTGCCAAAGCGCCGGATTCATCATCTGCAAGGAATGTAACATCGTTGCTGAAGTAGAATGCAGCCCTTCTAGCCCTGAATTACTCCGAGTCGCGGCAAATGTTGGCTTCGATGCAGAATCTACTGTCATGGAAGTCGAGGGCATCTGCTCCAACTGTCAAAACGGCAATTAATGTTAGAACCGTTTATTCTGATCGCCCTCGCCGCAGGGATCGGGATTGCCCTTGCCGCCGGACCACTCGGGTGCTTTGTCGTTTGGCGGCGAATGGCCTATTTCGGCGATGCAACGTCACATGCCGCAATTCTCGGTGTCGCCTTAGCATTATTGATGAACACCCCCATTATTCTAGGCATCCTCATAACGGCTATCGGGATGGCTCTCGCCGTCGCTGTTCAGCGCGAAGCCGTCCTAGCGATAGACACCTTGCTCGGCGTCGCCGCACACGCAGCACTGGCGCTAGGATTATTCGTCGTGTCACTCGTTCCAGGCAGGCCAATCGACCTTGAGGCTTATCTTTTCGGAGACATTCTTTCTCTTGGCCCAACGGATCTTCTTATTATCTGGATCGGTGTCGGAATCGTCTTTGGTATTCTCTACTGGCATTGGAACGCATTATTGCTGAGCACGCTGGATTTTGACCTGGCGAGTGCAGAGGGATTGAAACCAGATCGCGAAAGGCTCGTACTCGCTTTAACAATCGCGGTTCTTGTTGCGGTTTCGATAAAGGTTGTAGGGGCGCTCCTTATCACCGCGATGTTGATTATTCCTGCGGCGACCGCCCGCATCATAAGCCAAACACCCGAACGAATGGCCATGATATCCGCAGGTTTCGGGGCATTCGCGGTTTATGCCGGCCTTTATCTATCCGTATGGCTGGATACCCCTGCTGGGCCAAGTATTGTGACGATTGCAGCCGCAACCTTTGCCATCACGCAAACCCTTCGGCAACTGAGATAAAAAAAGCGATTTCCATATAGACAAGCCCGCCGTGCTGGGCTAACCAACGCCTCGTTGCCCGGATAGCTCAGTTGGTAGAGCAGCGGATTGAAAATCCGCGTGTCGGCAGTTCAAGTCTGTCTCCGGGCACCACATTTTTCAAAGACTTTGAAGCAGCTCAGTTTAACGCATCCTCAACTGTAAGATTCGTTCTAAAAAAGATGTTTTCTTGAACTCTGGATGATTGAACGCTCTATGAACAGCGATACACACGCAAGTCATTGAAAGCCTACCGTAGACTCCCGACGGCAACCCTCTTCTTTCACCGTGTTCCGTCCCCTGAAACCCTTCCTACCTCGACCGCGCGGATATCTTCTCCCATCCAGACACAACGCTGCGATCGAAAAATGGGCTATCGAATCAACTTAAAACTTCCCGATGACATTGATGAAGACGCCTTCGTCGTTGAATGTGACGTCGCTGAGGTCGTCGGAGAAGTCGGCGAAGTTGTATCCGACGCCGAGTTTGAGATTATCGCCGAAGTGTCTGTAGACGGCGGCGAAGGCACCATAGCGGGTGCTTTCGGCTTCAGGCAGATAAAGCACACGGCCCTCGACGACAGCATCCCAGTTTTTGACAATATGCAGATCCGCGCGCAGCACCCCGAGATGGGCCTGA
>CALKBI010000064.1 GCA_937990185.1 uncultured Neomegalonema sp.
CCGAAATTCAAAGGATTATCGTTTCGGTCCTGTACAACTGAATTATCATCACTGTCGTACTCAGCGACGAGCTGTAATCCTTCGATGGGGGTTTGGTATGACACACCTCCAAAGAATCCAACGTCTTGTCCACTAAAGAAAGTAAAATGCATGTCAAAATGACGGTCAACGGTGAAGAGGTGGAAACCCTTGCCGAACCGCGCGAATTGCTGATTCACGTCCTACGTGAGCGGCTCGGGATAACCGGCCCGCATATTGGATGCGAGACCGGCCATTGTGGGGCTTGCACCATTGATATGGATGGTAAATCCGTCAAATCCTGTACTGTTTTTGTCGCGCAAGCGACTGGTGCAGATATCACCACGGTTGAGGGTCTTGGCGACCCGGACAAACTCCATGTTTTGCAAGAGATGTTCAAAGAGCATCATGGGCTGCAATGTGGGTATTGTACGCCGGGCATGATTACGCGGGCGCATCGCTTGCTGATCGAAAATCCTAATCCGACTGAAGAAGAAGTGCGCTTTGGTATGGCGGGCAATCTGTGCCGCTGCACAGGATATCAGAACATTGTTAAATCAATCATGGCTGCGGCCTCTGAGATGAATTCTGCGAAGGAGGCGGCCCAATGAATGAGATGACTCCGATTGATCGCACAAAAGCCCTCAAAGGTCTTGGTACGTCGCGAAAGCGCGTCGAAGACGCACGCTTTACGCAAGGGAAAGGCAATTATGTCGATGACATAAAATTGCCGGGTATGCTGTTCGGCGATTTCGTGCGCTCGCCGTATCCTCATGCGCGCGTTAAATCGATCAATACCGACGCGGCAATGGCGGTTCCCGGTGTTGTGGCCGTTTTAACCGCCGCTGATTTGGAGCCTCTTGGCTTGCACTGGATGCCGACGCTTGCTGGCGATAAGCAAATGGTTTTGGCGGACGGCAAAGTATTATTCCAAGGGCAGGAAGTCGCGTTTGTCGTTGCAAAAGATCGCTATATCGCGGCTGACGCGGTAGAATTGGTCGAGGTCGATTACGAAGAACTTCCGGTCATCGTCGATCCTTTCAAAGCAGAAATAGAGGGCGCACCGGTCCTGCGTGAAGATATCGCAGACGAAACCGAAGGCGCGCATGGCGCGCGGCGACATCCGAACCATATCTTTACGTGGGAACAAGGCGATAAAGCCGGAACCGAAGCTGTTATCGACGGTGCGGATGTCGTTGCCGAAGAGATGATCTATTATCACCGCACGCATCCCTGTCCGCTTGAGACCTGCGGCTCTGTTGCAAGCATGGATAAGGTCAACGGTAAGCTGACATTATACGGCACGTTTCAGGCTCCCCATGCGGTGCGCACTGTCGCGTCACTGATTTCGGGTATTGCTGAGCATAATATCCGTGTCATTTCACCGGATATTGGAGGCGGGTTTGGCAACAAGGTTGGGGTTTATCCCGGCTATGTCTGTTCGATTGTTGCCTCTATTGTAACGGGTAAGCCCGTGAAATGGATTGAAGACCGGATTGAGAATCTGACATCGACGGCCTTCGCTCGGGATTACTGGATGAAAGGTAAGATCGCGGCCACAAAAGAAGGGAAGATCACGGGTCTTTGGTGTCACACCACCGCTGATCACGGCGCATTCGATGCCTGTGCCGATCCGACGAAGTTTCCGGCAGGCTTCATGAACATCTGCACCGGATCTTATGATATCCCAATCGCTTATCTCGCCGTGGATGGGATTTATACCAACAAGGCTCCCGGCGGTGTAGCTTATCGTTGCTCATTCCGCGTGACCGAGGCAGCCTACTTCATTGAACGCATGATCGAGATTTTGGCGATCAAGCTCGATATGGATGCCGCCGAGCTGCGCCGGATCAACTTCATCAAGAAAGAGCAATTTCCGTATAACTCGGCGCTTGGTTGGGAATACGATTCAGGGGATTATCACACGGCTTGGGACAAGGCGCTCGAGGCTGTCGATTATAAAGGTCTTCGCGCGGAACAAGCACAACGGGTTGAGGATTTCAAAGCTGGCAAGACACGTAAACTGATGGGTGTGGGCCTTTGTCACTTTACCGAGATTGTCGGCGCTGGTCCGGTGAAAAACTGTGATATTCTTGGGCTGGGCATGTTCGATAGTTGCGAAATTCGCATCCACCCAACGGGTTCGGCGATTGCGCGCCTCGGCACAATTTCCCAAGGTCAAGGCCACGCAACAACCTTCGCGCAGATCATCGCGAGCGAGATCGGCATTTCTGCCGATGATATTACCCTTGAAGAAGGCGATACGGATACCGCGCCATATGGCCTTGGCACGTATGGCTCCCGTTCAACCCCTGTTGCGGGTGCGGCGACGGCGATGGCAGGTCGAAAGATCAGGGCGAAAGCTCAGATGATTGCGGCCTATTTGCTCGAAGTGCATGACAATGATGTTGAATGGGATATTGACCGCTTTGTCGTCAAAGGCGCACCGGAGCGTTTCAAGACGATGAAGGAAATCGCATTCGCCTCGTACAATCAGGCAATCCCCGGCGTGGAGCCCGGTC
>CALKBI010000065.1 GCA_937990185.1 uncultured Neomegalonema sp.
TCGGCGTCGGATACAACTTCGCCGACTTCTCCGACGACCTCAGCGACGTCACATTCAACGACGAAGGCGTCTTCATCAACGTCATCGGGAAGTTTTAAAACATCTCATTCCCCTTACCCCACGGGTAAGGGGAATTGATCCGTATCTCTATAACCAGAACTATGCCGAACACTAGTGCTCGGCATCTAAGGCAAACGCCTCGATGATATGAGCAGCGGCAGTTTGAGCCGCATCAAAAGCCCCTTCGATTAAGCCGGGGCTGTTTGTTCCGATCTCGGCCACCGAGAAAACCATACGTCCATCGAAGTGCGGCTCGCGCAGAATGTTGGGTGTGAGTTCAGGATGGCGCGGCGTTTCCTCACGGTCGATCTCCGTGCAGATGAAGGGATTTTTCGCCCAATCCTCGACCGCAAAATGCGTGGTGTCTTCGGCATCCTCGCCAAAGCAACGCGCGAATTGATAAAGGATTTCTTCGTGCAGAACATCTTCGTCCTCTCGCATTTCGGCAGGCCATCCGACAAAACCGAAAAGCGCAGCTGGTTTGCCGCTTTCAGGACTAAGGTCATGAGCTTCGCCGAGTGGTCCGATCTGGCTGGCGATGCGCCCCGATAATCCGTCTTCGCGCCAGAATGGAGTCTCGTAAACCGCGACCGCTTTGGCTTGGGCGGCCATCCATGTCGGGGTTGTTCTCATTGGATCGGTGAGCGTTTTGGGAAGGTTCGGACGCCAATCAATCTCAAGCGCAACCCGCAAAGGCGTTGCCACAACCAGGCGGCTGGCGGTTATGTTGGCCTCTTCTGTGCCAATTTCAAAACCATCAGCAATCTTGGTAATCCGTTGAACCGGAGAATTCGGCACAATCGCGTAGTCCGGAATCCGATCAAGCAAAGCATCAATGATCGCTGATGGTCCCCCGACAATGCGCCGAATGCCATGTTGACCGGGCAGGGCGCGGCGGATCGTCTGACGCCCGCCCATTTCGATAATGGCTTCGCCGTTTTCGAATTGGTTATGGGTCTCGAGGCCAAGGCGTTCCAGCCAATCTGCCACGATGGGTTGAAATGGGGGCCAAACCCAACTCGGTCCCAGATCAGCGAGGTGGCGATCGCCTTGATCCCGGAGAGATTTTACGCGGCCACCTGCGCGGGGAGCGGCCTCAAGCACCATAACCGAAAGGCCAACATCAACCAGCATCGCAGCCGTAGTCAGGCCGGAAATGCCCGCACCGATTATGATAACATCAACGTCCATAAAGTCCTCAGTCGGATTCAGGTTGCCTCTGGCGGCGCGGCGCGCTTAGCTCGAGGCATGGTTAAACAACTCCCCTATCGCACAATCCGAGAAATCTTCACGCGCTTTCGTGAGGCGAGCGCCGAACCGAAGGGCGAATTAGAGCATACGAATGCTTTTACGCTGGTGGTCGCCGTCGCTTTATCTGCTCAAGCCACCGATAAGGGTGTGAATAAAGCAACGCGCGGGTTGTTTAAAGTGGCAGATACACCGCAGAAGATGCTGGCGCTCGGCGAAGACGGCGTAATCGAACACATCAAGACGATTGGCTTGTTCCGGAACAAGGCGAAGAACGTCATTAAGCTGTCTCAGCGGTTGGTCGATGAGTTTGATGGCGAGGTTCCACAATCTCGGGCAGCTTTGGAAAGCCTGCCGGGAGTAGGGCGTAAAACGGCGAATGTGGTTCTGAATATGTGGTTTAGTTATCCGGCGCAGGCTGTTGATACGCATATCTTTCGCATTGGCAATCGCACCGGCCTTGCAATGGGCAAAGATGTGGTGGCCGTCGAGCGCGCGATAGAAGATCATGTACCGGTTGATTTTGCCCAGCACGCGCATCACTGGCTGATCCTGCACGGGCGCTATGTTTGTAAAGCCCGCAAACCGGAATGCGGAAACTGCTTAATCGCCGACCTGTGTGCGTTTGAGGAAAAGGCGTTATGAATCAGCAAGCAAAGCCTGCGGCTCTCATTGTTGGGGTTGGTTCTGGTCTTTCTGCTTCGCTGGCGCGCTTGCTTTATAATGAAGGCTATGACGTTCACCTTGCAGCGCGCGATGTCGATAAGCTGTCGGGGTTGGCAGAGGAAACCAATGCGACTCTGCACGTTTGCGATGCTTCGGATGCAACACAGGTTGCCGCGTTATTTGAAGCGGTTCCCGGTCCTTTGCGGGTTGTGGTTTATAATCCCTCCGCACGGGTACGCGGGGCGCTGATTGACCTTGATGTAGAAGCTGTAAAACAAGCCATTGCAGTAACAGCCTTCGGCGCTTTTCTGGTTGGTCAACAGGCGGCGCAGAGGATGCTGGCACAAGATCCAGTTGATGGATGCCGGGGGACAATTCTGTTCACCGGAGCCTCGGCGGGGGTTAAAGGCTTCCCGCAATCCGCGCCTTTCGCGATGGGTAAATTTGCTCAGCGGGGATTGGCACAATCGATGTCCCGTGAACTGCATCCACAAGGAATTCATGTTGCTTGGATGAATATTGACGGCGGTATTCGCAATCAAAGCAGGCCCGAGCGGATTGATCCAGCAGATAACCCCGACTCGATGCTTGATCCGGCAGCGATTGCCGTGACTTATCTTACCGTTATAAAACAACACCGTTCAGCATGGTCTGAAGAGATTACCTTGCGGCCTTGGGTGGAGAAATTTTAAACGATATCCAGAATTTTACTTACCATTACTCACCGCTCAAACAGTCAACCGAAGAACTGGCTGTCCTTGTTCGATGTCGGACGTCATGATGCTTTGGGCGGGGTTTGCTGATGGCGCGTTCCGCCGGGTGTGCGATATGTTTATTTATCGCCGAATTGATATGTGATGCGAGGCAGTATCGTCCCGCATCACCGCAGAATTATCAGTTAAAGGGAACTGTTTCGATAGGGGGTAGAGCTTGAGGTTGGAACGGCGTGGTCACTACCGGTTCTGATGTTACAAAACTGGGAATAGTCTCCACTGGAATTCCTTGGATCGTCTCTATTGGCAGGCTTTGTATCGGCTGTTGGAAACTTTCGACCGGGGCTACAAAAGTCTGTGCCGGGGCCGTAAATGTTTCAGCCGTTGGGTCTTGATAGAGACCAATATCCTCGTAAACAGGGCTGCTTAGCGCAGTTGTTTCAACCGGCGCAGGTGCGATGACTTGCGGGGGTGGCTGCACAAATATTGGTGCAGGAGCCGCCGGTTGTTGCGTTACCTGTTTTGGAGTTTCAACGTTGGTAGCGGCAGGCGCAGTTTTCGCTGGTGCTGATGGTTCAGTCGTCCACGGAGCCGTTTGCGATGAGTAAGCGTGCGGAACGACATAATAATAATTTGGCGCACCGTGAAACAATCGACGGTGAGGACGATGATAACGGTAAGGCGCAAAAGAATTAAAACCAAAGCCGTAAGAAAACCCGCCATGACGCCCGAACCCGCGCCTATGGCCTTTAAATCGACGATGGCCGAATCCACGGTGATGACCTTTAAAGCCATAACGCCCGAAACCTCGGCGATGACTTTTGAATCCGCGATGTTTAAAATGGCCCTTATGACTTTTGTGGCCCTTGTGCTTGAAGCCGCTTTTATAGCTGTGATGTTTGTAATGTTTACCGTTCGCTTGCGCCGGTTCGACACTTGCAGTGAAAGCAAACGCGGCCAGCATGAGAGCAATTGTTCGTATCAACATCTATTTCGTCCTCATATGCGGATTTTTGACTTCGACGGCTCCCAACCGTCGATTAATCCTGCAATATGCGCATAACAGCCCTGGCGCATGTCAGGGTCAACCCAGCCTCATTATGCAATCAAAGTGCTAAAAATATCAAGAAAATCAATGGCGGGTATAGGACGGTGTAGAATCAATCTATTCGAATTTTCGACACCGAGAGTCTTTTGAGAAAATCTTGATACGCAAGACTTTGGGTTGAAATCCGTCCGTTTACGGCTCGCTTGGTGCTTTTCACGAGGGCGTCATCAGGATACACTTACGTTATCAAGAAACCGGGAATCGGTCCATGAACGAGCAGATCCCTTTCGCGGGTGATACCGAAACAGCGGTGCGCGCCCTGCCCAACAATATCGAAGCCGAGCAAGCTGTGCTTGGCGCGCTGTTGGTCAACAACGAAGTCTATGACAGGCTTGCGGCCTTTTTGCTGCCTCAGCATTTCTATGACCCTGTTCATGCACAGGTTTATGAGGTGGCTGGACAACGTATCACGAAAGGGCAAATTGCTTCGCCGATTACGCTGAAACCTGTCTTTGAGAATGACGAGGCGTTTGCGCCCCTTGGCGGAGCGGCATATTTGTTGCGGTTGGCTGATGCGGCGATCTCGGTTTTCAATGTCCTCGATTACGGGCGGCAGGTCTACGATATGTCCGTGCGCCGTGACCTGATCCGGTTGGGCGAAGATATTGCGGATGGGGCCGGAGATTTTCTGAACGAAGCGGATGCGGGCGATCAAATCGCACAAGCTGAAACCCGGCTTTATTCGCTGGCAGAGAAAGGCCGGTTTGAAGGTGGTTTCCAGACTTTTGCGCGGTCGGTCAAAACTGCGGTCGAGATGGCCAATGCCGCGTATCAGCGTGACGGTAAGCTGGCGGGCATTTCGACCGGATTGCGTGATCTCGATACCAAGCTCGGCGGTTTGCATAAATCTGACCTTCTGATCCTCGCGGGTCGTCCGTCGATGGGCAAGACTGCGCTGGCAACCAATATCGCCTTCAATGTCGCCAAGGCCTATAAACAAGGCGAGCGGAGTGATGGCACGTTTGGCACGATTGATGGCGGAGCGGTCGGCTTTTACTCGTTGGAGATGTCGGCGGAACAGCTTGCGACCCGTATTCTTGCCGAGCAATGCGAAATCTCATCCGAGTTGATCCGCAAGGGTGAGCTTGAAGAAACGCAATTCCAGAAATTCGTTGAAGTTGCGCGAGTGCTGGAAACCAAGCCGCTGTTCATTGATGACACGCCAGCCTTGTCGATTGGACAACTTGCGGCGAGGGCGCGGCGGTTAAAGCGTCAGCATGGTCTCGATTTGCTGGTGGTTGATTACCTGCAACTCGTTTCTGGCGACGGCGGTGCGCGGGGCAATGAAAACCGGGTTCAAGAGATTTCCGCTATTACGCGGGGATTGAAGGCCATTGCCAAAGAACTCGATATTCCAGTGGTCGCATTGTCACAGCTTTCGCGCCGTGTTGAAGATCGTGAAGACAAGCGTCCGCAACTGTCAGACTTGCGCGAATCTGGTTCGATTGAACAAGACGCGGATGTTGTGATGTTTGTGTATCGAGAGGAATATTACCTTTCGCGGACAGAGCCGCGTGAAGGCACGCAAGAGCATCTCGAATGGCAACAGGCGATGGATGCGGTGCATAATGTCGGTGAAGTTGTTATCGGCAAGCAACGTCACGGTCCGATTGGTATCGAAAAGCTGCAATTTACACCGCAGTTTACGCGATTCAGCGATCTTGCTGATCCTCAACGCTTTGCCCCGGCTACATTTGAGTGACGCAACCGCTTCTGACGATTGATTTGGACGCAGCGTGTGCGAACTGGCGGGCGCTTGATATTCTATCCGGCACTGCTGAAACAGCGGTTGCGGTGAAGGCAAACGCTTATGGGTGTGGCGTTGCTGAAATTGCTACGGCTATAGCGGGTTCTGGGTGCGAGACCTTTTTCGTTGCGACGGTGGAAGAGGGCGTTGAACTACGCGCGGCTCTGCCTAAAGAAGCGATCTACGTGCTTAATGGAGTCGCTGATCGACGCGACTCTGCCGCCTGCATCGCGAGTGGTTTGCGCCCTTGCTTAAATCACCCCGGACAAATTGAAGCTTGGCAGCGCAGTGAAGGCGGAGCTTGCGCTCTGCAACTTGATAGCGGGATGTCGCGGCTCGGTTTACAGCCAGCAGAGCTAGAGCAAGTTCCGGGCGACATAGATGTGCGGCTCGTTATATCTCATCTTGCCTGCGCGGATGAGCCAGAGCACCCCGCCAATGAAAGCCAGCGCCGGAGATTTTTGGAATACATGGCACACTTAGAGAGCAAAACACCTAACGCGCGGCGCAGTTTGGCTGCGACGGGTGGCACGTTACTGGGGGCTGACTTTCATTTTGATCTTGTGCGCTGTGGGATCGGGATTTATGGAGGCCAGCCTTTCGATGCGGCACAACCTGTGGTGCGGCTGGAAACCCCAATCGTGCAAATCCGCGATATTCCAAAAGAACAATTAGTCGGGTACGGAGCGTCATGGATAGCGGATCGTCCCTCGAGAATTGGGACATTGCCGCTTGGATATGCCGATGGCCTGCACCGTGCACTCTCAAACGGGGCGATGCTTTATTTCGAGGGAAACCCTGTGCCGCTTGTAGGTCGAGTGAGTATGGATCTGATCACAGTCGATCTCACCGATTATCCGCAAGTCAATGTCGGCGATACTTTAGAAGTTCTCGGCCCGAACCAAGGTGTTGATGATCTGGCTCAGGCTGCGGGGACGATTGGCTATGAGATTTTGACTTCCCTTGGCCATCGTTACACAAGACGCTATACGCAGGTGAACGGAACCTGATACGAATCTGAAGGAGGCCACGTGGCCGCATTGTCTGCCTTACACGGCTTTGTCGCCGGGATTGGTGCGGCTGTACTGGGGCTTTGCCAGTCCATTGGTGCTGTCACGCTGTTTGCTATCAAGGGTGTTTTGGCGATCCTCGTGCCGCCTTGGTATTTGCGAGAGCTGTTTCGACAAATCATGAAGATCGGATTTTACTCACTTCCAGTGGTGGGATTGACGGCGGTCGCAACCGGAGGCGTGCTTGCGCTGCAAATCTTTATCGGCGGATCACGGTTTAATGCCGAAAGCGTCGTTGCTTCGATTGTTGCCATCGGGATGGTGCGAGAGCTTGGCCCGGTTTTGGGTGGCTTGGTCGTGGCGGGGCGTGTTTCGGCAGCAATTGCTGCTGAAATCGGGACAATGCGCGTCACGGAGCAGATTGATGCCCTGACCACACTATCTACAAATCCGTTCAAGTATCTCGTTGCTCCGCGCCTTGTTGCCGGGGTTTTGACGATGCCCATTCTTGTGGCTGTCGCAGATATCATCGGGATTATGGGCGGCTATCTGGTTGGCGTGAACCGGTTAGGGTTCAATGGCGCGACTTATTTGCGCAATACGATGGACTTTTTGACCTTTGGTGATGTGGCATCCGGCCTTGTAAAAGCGGCTGTGTTCGGTTTCATCATCACGCTTATGGGATGTTTCCATGGCTATAACTCGGGCAGAGGTGCGCAAGGCGTTGGCCGGGCAACAACAAATGCGGTTGTCTCGGCGATGGTATTGATCCTCGCGTTTGATTACCTCCTTACAGAACTGTTTTTCTCGACATGAGTACGCCAAAGATAGAACTTCGCGATGTTCACAAGACTTTTGGGTCTAATCGCGTATTGCGCGGTGTGAACCTGTCAATCGCTCCGTCTGAATCGATGGTGATCATTGGTGGCTCGGGTACAGGTAAATCAGTGACGATCAAATCCGTCCTTGGCCTTGTTAAACCCGACATAGGCATGGTGCTGGTCGATGGTAAGGACGTTCGCAAACAAAAACGCGAACCTTTGCTTGATAAGTTTGGGATGCTGTTTCAGGGCGGTGCGCTGTTTGACTCGCTGCGGGTCTGGGAAAACGTAGCTTTTCGTGTGCTCCGCAGCAAATCGACGGATGAATGCCGCGAGTTGGCCATAGAAAAACTGCGCCGCGTTGGGCTTGGCCCTGATACGGCGGACAGATTTCCGGCAGAATTATCAGGCGGTATGCAAAAGCGTGTGGGCCTCGCCCGCGCTATCGCAACGTCGCCTGAGATTATCTTCTTTGACGAGCCGACGACGGGTCTTGATCCGATTATGTCCGACGTGATCAACGATCTAATTCGCGAGCTGGTCGTCGAGCTGAAATGCACTGCGATGACAATTACCCACGACATGACATCAGTTCGCAAAATTGCTGATAAAGTTGCGATGCTACATGAGGGCGTCATCCAGTGGACCGGGCCGGTCGATGATCTCGATACCTGCGGTAATGCATATGTTGACCAGTTCATTCATGGTCGGGCGGATGGCCCGATCGAGGCATTGCGATGAGTTGGCTGATTGATGGCAGCTTTGATCTTCTCGTAGGGTTCGGTACGGCCCACATCATGATTATCGGCATTTTGACGGGTGTGGCCGGAGCAATTGCCAGCGCGTTGTCGTGGCTTGTGCGGGGACAATTTTTGAAGGCTTTGCCAGGTCTGTCACTGGTTGTTCTGGTCCCGATGTTGATCTTGGGGATCATACCGGGATTAGACTTCATTGCAGTTCCACTGGCGCTTGCTCTGTTATTCCTGACTTTCCTCACCCACCTTCGCCGCCACGAAAAGCCAAGTAAAATTGATATCTTGCTGGCGATTGTCCTTGGCATAGCGCTGTTGGCATTTGTTGCCGCGCAAGTGCTGACATTGCTTTCGGGTCCGGTGGCTGAGTAAATATGAAACTTGCGCGGGCTGTGACGATTGCGCTTCTCGTTTTATTCCCGGTGGCATGGCTTGCTCCGTTGGCTGAGGCCGGTTTTGCAATGCCATTATTCGGCGGAGAGGAAATTTCGATCCTTGGTGGCGTCATTGAGCTCGCACAGAGCGATATTGTTTTGTGTGCAGTCGTTGCGGTCTTTGCCATCCTTATCCCTTATGTAAAAGCAATCCTGCTCGTCGGTGCTCAGTTCGGACAACTCGGCAATCCAAAACGCTGGCTGAAGATTTTGGGCGCTATTGGCAAACTGTCTATGGCGGATGTTTTTTTGATTGCCATGTATGTCGTGCTGATCAAAGGCATTGGATTTGGCGATATCGAAATTCAATGGGGCTTATATCTGTTTACGGCTCTTGTCCTTGCCTCGATCTGGGTGACATGGATTACCGAGCGAGCTTTGAAGCGGGAGGCGGACAATGGCTAAATCGACTGTTCAGTATGTTTGCCAGTCCTGTGGAACCGCGCACCGCAAATGGAACGGGCAATGCAGCGATTGCGGCGGCTGGAATACGCTGGTTGAAGAAACGGGCCTGACGTCTTCCGGGCCGCCGTCAAAATCTCTTGGTGCAGCGCGGGGCCGTAAAGTTGAGCTTTCCCCTTTATCGGGTTCCGAACCTGCTCCGCCACGCTTGTCGAGCGGCATCGGCGAGTTTGATCGTGTTTTGGGCGGCGGGCTAGCGCCGGGTGCAGCGATTTTGGTTGGTGGTGATCCGGGGATTGGTAAATCCACGTTGCTCTTGCAAGCCGTTGCAGGATTTGCAGCGAATGCTGCCAAAGCGATTTATGTTTCCGGCGAGGAAGCGCGCGGCCAGATCAGGCATCGTGCTGAAAGGCTCGGGCTTGCTGACGCGCCGGTTTTGCTCGCATCAGAGACCAGCTTGAGGGACATTCTCACAACGCTTGATGGCGAAAAGCCTGATCTCGTGGTGATCGACTCGATACAGACGATGTGGTCTGACGCGGTGGAAAGCGCCCCCGGGTCTGTCTCACAAGTCCGAGCCTGCGCGCATGAACTAACCAGTTTTGCAAAGCGTAAGGGCGTGGCGGTCTTATTGGTTGGACACGTTACGAAAGACGGCCAGATCGCCGGTCCGCGCGTCGTCGAGCATATGGTGGATACGGTCCTCTATTTCGAAGGGGAGCGCGGTCATCAGTTTCGAATCCTTCGCACAGTAAAGAATCGCTTCGGTCCTGCTGACGAAATCGGTGTTTTCGAAATGACCGGAGCCGGTTTGCGCGAGGTAACGAACCCGTCGGCGCTGTTTTTGGGAGATCGCGACGAGCGCGCTCCCGGTTCGGTTGTCTTCGCCGGAATCGAAGGGACAAGGCCTGTCCTTGTTGAAATTCAAGCCCTTGTTGCGCCATCTTCTCTCGGTACATCTCGGCGAGCGGTTGTCGGATGGGATACCGGTCGCCTTGCGATGGTTCTTGCCGTACTCGAGGCAAGATGCGGGCTGGCATTAGGAGCGTATGACGTTTATCTGAACGTCGCAGGTGGACTGCGTATCAGTGAACCGGCGGCTGATCTGGCTGTAGCGGCGGCATTGATATCAAGTTACAAGGACCAAGCTGCGCCGCCACGCGCAGCCATGTATGGAGAAATTAGCCTTTCGGGGGCCATTCGACCCGTCGCGCAAGCGGAGGCGAGGATGCGGGAGGCTCAAAAACTGGGATTTGATACGGTGTTTTCGCCCAAAAGGGCTAAAGCATCAGAAGAGACCCAAGCCGAAACGAATGTACAGATCGAAACCTATGACGAGTTGAGTGCACTCGTTTCGCGGTTCGATTGAAGTTGAGCGGGAGACGAAGCAAATGGAACTGACCCCAACCATTGTGAATGTGGCCGTATTCGGCGTTATTTTGCTATCGGCAATTTTTGCTTACGCGCGCGGACTGACGAGAGAGTCCGTTACGTTGCTGGTCTGGATCGGCGCGGCGATGGCTGCGCTAAAATTCTACCCGAAAGCAGTGCCCTTTATTGAAGACTTCAAAGATTTAGGGGAATGGACCAAATGGGCGGCGGTAGCCGCGACATTCGTTGTCGCCCTAATTGTCCTGACGATTGTTGGATCGTTCGTGGCGAGGATCATCGCAAATTCGCCTTTGCGGTCCATTGATAAAGGTTTTGGCTTTATATTTGGTGCTGCGCGCGGAATTTTGATCCTTGCGGTTACGTGGCTCGGCTATCAACAGCTTGTAGAACCCGAATATACCCATGAGGCTTTTGCTGAGTCGAAGGGCGGTCAACTGGTGCAAGACTCGGCAAATTATATTACACAGTGGATACCAACAGAAATACCTCCATTCCTTACGGATGCTTATGAAGACTTCATGGGACGTGAAATTGGCGATGTCGTTCCTGAACCGGCATTGCTGCCTGCGACGCAGCCGCAAACTGATACGACGAATGGCTGAGGAGGCCTGCCTGTGACCCCTTGGGACGACGATAAGCTACACGAGGAATGTGGGATTTTCGGAGTCTTCGGGGCCGAGGCTGGTGATGCTTCTGCTTTGGTTGCTCTGGGCTTGCACGCTTTGCAGCACCGGGGACAGGAAGCGGCAGGAATTTGCTCCTATGATTCTGACTTAAAGCAGTTCTTTACCGAGCGACGCGTTGGACTGGTTAGGGATCGCTTTACTTCGAAAGAGGTTTTGGAACGACTGCCTGGCAAAAGCGCTATCGGTCATAATCGCTATTCCACTGCCGGGGCGAAAAGCATTACCGCTTTGCGTGATGTTCAGCCGATCTTCGCTGAGTTTGAACCCGGCGGATGCGCCATTGCGCATAACGGGAACATTACGAACGCTGAAGTGCTGAAGCGCGATTTGGTTCAGCGTGGCTCTATCTTTCAATCTTCGTCCGACACTGAATGTATCGTGCATCTGATGGCGCGTTCAATGCAGCGCGGCATCATGGGACGCATGAAAGAAGCATTGCGCGCTGTTGAGGGCGCGTTTTCTATCGTTTCAATGACGCGCACTAAGATGATTGGTGTTCGCGACCCGCGCGGGGTGCGTCCACTGGTTTTAGGTAAGTTTGGCGAGGCTCATGTGCTTTCGTCCGAGACCTGTGCGCTCGATATTATCGGCGCAGAGTATGTCCGCGATATCGAACCCGGCGAAATGGTGATGATCTCCGATAAAGGTGTCGAGAGCTTTCGTCCGTTTGAGGAAAAGCCGAGCCGGTTTTGCATTTTCGAATATGTTTACTTCTCGCGCCCGGACAGTCGACAAGGTGGCTTGAGCGTCTATGACACGCGCCACAATATCGGTGTTGAACTTGCGAGAGAAGCGCCGATTGAAGCCGATGTTGTGGTTCCTGTGCCCGATAGCGGCACACCAGCGGCGATTGGATTTTCGCAAGAGAGCGGCATTCCGTTCGCTTTTGGTGTTATTAGAAATCAATATACGGGTCGGACTTTTATTGAACCGACCGATCAAATCCGCAATCTCGGTGTTAAACTGAAGCTCAACGTCAATCGCTCAATTGTTGAGGGTAAGCGCGTTGTTTTGGTTGACGATTCAGTCGTGCGCGGGACGACCTCGATTAAAATCATGCAGATGGTCCGTGATGCAGGCGCTAAGGAAGTTCATTTCCGTATCGCCTCACCACCGACGGCTTGGCCTTGCTTCTATGGCGTGGATACGCCGGAACGAAATAAGCTGTTGGCTTCGCGCATGACGCAGGCTGAAATGCGTGATCATATTGGCGTTGATAGTCTTGCGTTTGTGTCGACGGATGGCCTTTACCGCGCTTGCGGAGAACCGGGCCGCAGTGAAGCGCGACCTCAGTTTTGTGATGCGTGTTTTACAGGCCAATACCCGGTTGAACCAGCCGATGCCATTGAAACTGGCGCGCTGTTAAATACCGCAGCAGAATAAGGCTTCGTTATTCCTGACGGATAAGCGTCTGGGCTTCGCAGAGAAGCCCATAGGCGATACAGCCGGATATCTTGAGGTGGTTAGGTGACAACAATTCCATTTTGGAATCGTACCACTTGTTCTCATCGACCGCGAAGATACGTCCATCACTCCAAGCGGTATCGCTGACTTGCGTCATGCCTTTGATGATCGTTATCCCAACGACTTTAGGATTTCCGCCATAGACATTGGCGATCTTGCCGCACAGGGTGTCGCCACATGGTTCGATAGCAAGATCGATCCAATCCCCGTCCGCATCCTTTTCAGATTGCCAGACACCGCCGGGATCACCCGCATGGGCGATCGAGACCGTGGCGGTGAGGATGGCTGTTGCAAGGGCTAGTTTCATCATCTACGGATTTCCAACAACTCGAATTTTCAGCGTAAGTTCTTTAGTGATATTGCTTTCTAAAGAACAGTCTGATTTTACGAATAGAGTCATTGCTTGTAGATTAACGTCGTGGCGATTACTTCAAGCGGGTCCAGCTTTGGCTACGACAAATAATGCCAAAAGCAACGCATCCTGAGACATCTAGTTGTGAGTCTGACACGAGCTTCATTTTTCCGTCATACCATTTCTTATCATCGGCTGCGTAAATTTCGCCATCATCCCAACGGTCAGCGCCATAGGCATTCATACCTTTGATCATCACGGTTCCCTCAATGGAGGTATCGCCGCCGTGGACCTTTGTAATGGTTCCGCACATCTGATCACCGCAAGGAGCAACCGTTACATCAATCCACTTGCCATCATCGCTTTTTTCTGACGCCCAAAGTCCGCTTGGGTCGCCTGCGAATGCTGCGGTCGTTGCGAAAGACAAAAGTGCTGCGGTTAGTGCTGTGCGAAAAATCATGTTTCGTCCTCCCGGATTATGTTGACGCGAAGGTGAAGTTTTTACCTTCAAAAGTAAAGATGCCTTTGCGTAACCCGAACGATGTATTTGTGTACCCGTTTAGAGTGTTTTTCGGCGCTTGCATCTCTTCGAATTGACTTGCCTAATGGGGTGAGAAGGTGAGGCGCTTTAGATGTTAGTTACACCAATATGAAATGGCCTCACGTTCCGCAGCGCCTTTTGGGCATTTTATGCGTTATCTGTGCCGTGACGATTTTTTCAACGCAGGACATGGCGATTAAATGGCTGAGTGGCGGATACCCTCTGCATGAAATTGTCTTTATCCGAGCAGCAGTGGCGATTTGTGTCACGCTGTTGGTGTTTGTACCGCTTGAAGGCGGATATACGAACCTGCTGAGCAAACGCTGGCGGCTACATATGTTGCGGGGCTTTGCGATTGTCGTCGGCAATATGTGCTTTTTTACCGCCCTCGCATCGTTGCCTTTGGCAGAGACGGTTGCGATCTTTTTCACAGCCCCGCTTATGATCACGTTATTAGCCGTACCCCTGCTGGGTGAGACAATAAGCTGGCGTAGAATGACAGCGGTATTGATCGGGCTGCTTGGAGCCTTGGTCATTATCCGCCCCGGTGGAGCGACTTTTCAATACGCGGCGATCCTGCCTCTCGTCGCGGCCTTTGCCTATTCTTGTATGCAGATGATGACGCGAAAATTGGGAATGGCGGAAAAAGCCTCTGTGATGGCGTTCTACATCCAGCTTATGTTTTTGCTGGCAAGCAGCACATTCTGGATCATTGCTGGAGATGGCCGGTTTGCAGGAGGCGGCAATCCCTCCATCGAGTTTTTGTTGCGTGCATGGGTTTGGCCGAACTCTGGCGATATGGCCATTATGTGCGCAATCGGTTTTTTCAATGCGTTCGGTGGCTATCTTATCTCGCAAGGATATCGCATTTCGGAGGCAGGGCTTGTGGCTCCGTTTGAATACATCGCCATTCCATTATCCGTGTTTTGGAGTTTGTTTATGTTTGCAGAACGGCCTGATCAGTGGACGTGGATTGGAATTAGTTTGATCTGCGGCGCGGGGATATATGTTGCGTACCGCGAAGGAAGACGTGTTCGACGATAATTAAGACGTTCCCGCCAGCAATTCCATCAGACTGCGCCCCGGTTTGCGAATCTGCAATTCCATCCATCCCGCCGGACCCCAACCAAGTGGTGCAATAGAGTTTCCGATTGCATCTTCGAGCCGTTTTCGGGCCTTACCTTTTGGCCCCCCGGCAAAATCAATCGCGATCGCTCCACCTAAATGCCGTAAACGAAGTTGGCGCGGGATTTCGGCTGCGGCTTCAAGGTTTACACGTTGTAATGCATCGCCACTGCGAGCTTTTCCGGTGTTTACGTCGATTGCGATGAGCGCGGTGGTGGGTTCGACGGTCAACCAAGCCCCCTCCGAAAGTTCAACGCGAGGAGATAGTAAGGCGTCGATTTGTGGTTCGATATCGTGGAAATCAAAATCGTCTTCGACGGGTGCTTCCGCATGATGCAGATGCAGGCGCTCTAGCGAATTAGGGCCTTTGCGTAGCAAGCCCGTGTCACGTTGATAAGGCAGGGCAAGAGATTCTGCGATGGCGTGAAGCTCATCTGCGATCATTCCCTCGGCGGCGGTACGGATGACATAGCCACCTGATAAATCAGCCAGCGCATCGCGCAAAATTTGGCGCTCATCCGGGTTGGTGATTTTCTTTGAGACATTGATCCCCGGCTTAGCCGGTGTGTGAACGATAAGCCGGTGTTCGATTTGAATATCCGTGGACACCCGCGCGGCCTTGTCGCCATCCGGTTCACGGCGGACTTGGACCGTTAGAATTGAACCGGGAAGCGCATTGCCTGCATCGGGTAAAAACCCGCGTTGGCCATCGAGATCGACGAAAGCGGCATTCATTGCTGTCATTCGTTCAATGACTTTAGCGCGGTACACGGCTCCCCAACGGGGACCGGGATCATCAAGGCGATCAATTTCGAGGGCTTCTAACTGCCCATCTACAATCAAAGCAGCGCGTTGTATTTTTCCAGTCTGATCATGGAGGAAAAGCCGCCCTTTCATGCTTTTGGCCATTCCCAAACCAGCCCGGCAGCTTCCAACATTCCAGCGGTTTCAGTTAAGGGCAAGCCAACCACATTGCTATAACTGCCGCCAATCCAAGGGACAAAGCGCGCGGCGATACCTTGAATGGCGTATCCCCCAGCCTTTCCCTGCCATTCGCCGCTCGCCAGATAAGCGGTAATCTCAGGGTCAGACAGCCGCTTGAGCTTTACCTGTGTTTCAACAAGCCGCGACCAAACACGTCCATCCTCTTTGCGGATCAACGTCAGAGCAGTTGTCACTCTGTGGCGTCGGCCTGATAGCAGTGTCAGATGACGACGCGCATCGGTTTCATCGGTTGGTTTATCGAGAACGCGCCGTCCAACAGTCACTACAGTATCTGCAGCGAGAATAAGCCCACTGTCGTGACGAGAGGCGACGGCTTCTGCCTTCGTCTTTGCAAGCCGAGCCGCGTATACGCGCGGCAACTCGTCTTTGTGCTGGGTTTCGTCGATATCGGCAGGGTCGACGGCATGTGGCGTAACGCCGATTTGGGCCAGCAAGTCTGCACGGCGCGGTGAGGCACTCGCGAGAATCAGATTTAGCAAGCTCACGTCACTTGAAGCGATACGTGATGCGGCCTTTGGTTAGATCGTACGGTGTCATCTCTACCGATACTTTGTCACCAGCCAGAACACGAATGCGGTTTTTGCGCATTTTTCCAGCGGTATGAGCGATAATCTCATGCTCATTTTCGAGTTGTACGCGGAAGGTCGCGTTCGGGAGCAATTCCATAACTGTCCCAGCCATCTCGATGATTTCTTCTTTCGCCATTCAAAATCCTATCGTCACCGCCAACACAACTGTTGCGGTTTTGCGCTGTATATGTGGCGAGTCTCAGGCAAAACGCAAGAGCAGTCGCTACTTTGTCTATTATTTGAAGTTTATGCTCCGATGCCCTCGCGTCCTTTGGCTACGCGATAATATGCCCAAAGGATGCGCGCCGCGACCGCACGCCAAGGCGACCAGCCGCCTGCCATCTCTGCCAGTTCTTTGTCGGTGGGCCTTGTTTCAAGGCCGAATAAGATTTTTGCAGATTCCTGCAAAGCCAGATCTTTGGGCGCAAAAACATCGGCGCGTCCGACACTGAACATCAAATAGATTTCTGCGGTCCAAGGGCCGACACCTTTTATCGCAGTCAGCATTTTGATCGCATCATCAACAGACGCGTCTCTGCAATAGTCGAAAGATAACGCCTCTGTATCGACGGCTTCGGCAATTGCCTTGGCGTATTTTACTTTGGGTCTCGATAATCCGCATTCGCGTAGTGCGTCGTCTGACATTGCAAGAATTGCTTCCGGCGTAACCGGACCGGCGGCTTCAATCCGGGTCCAAATTCCGGCTGCTGCGGCCACAGAAATTTGCTGTCCTACGATTGCTTGTAACAACGAAGCGAAGCCGGAAGGCTTTCGACGGAGAGGAATCGGAGGGGACAATTCGACAGCGATTCGGAATTTTGGCTCGATTTTGATCAAAGCGGAGACGCCTTCGGCGATATCCGCGTCATTTTTTATGATCCGCATTGTCGATTTTTTCATGTCGTTTTATAGCCGATAGATGACCAATCATGTCGAGCGTTTCGCACCCAGCCCCACGGGCCTTTTACATCTCGGGCACGCCTTCTCCGCGTTGACTGCATTCGAAGCGGCGCGACAAGTTGGGGGTACGTTTCTTGTCCGCATCGAAGACATTGATGTCACGCGTGCGCGTCCAGAATTCGAAGAGGCAATCTATGAGGATCTCGCTTGGTTAGGATTGGCGTGGGAAAAACCGACGCTCCGTCAGGTTGATCGTTTCGATGCATACAAGGCAGTGCTGGACGACCTGAAGTCACGGGGTTTGATTTACCCGTGTTTTTGTACTCGTAAGGAAATCAATGCCGCTTTAAGTGCGCCTCATCACGATGGATCGGAGGAAGGCCCGGATGGTCCTGCCTATCCCGGAACGTGCCGTGCGTTAGTAGAAGATCAAGCAAGAATGTCGCGTAACCCCTACAGTTTACGACTAAATATGCGAAAAGCTATCGCGAGTTTAGGCGGCAGTGGGATTATAAAAAAGCTCTCATTTAAGGAATTAGGCACAGGTCGAAAAGGTAAGCCAAAGAAGATCAACCTTGATCCCGACTATCTTATTGATTCGTGTGGTGACATCATTTTGGCGCGCAAAGATACACCCGCGAGCTATCATCTGTCAGTTGTAATTGATGATGCATTCCAACAAATAACTCATGTTACTCGTGGCCAAGACTTGTTCGCTGCTACTTCTATTCATCGAATATTACAGGCGTTGCTTGGCAGACCAACACCCCTTTATCGGCATCACCGTTTGATCACAGATGACGCCGGAAAACGCTTGGCAAAACGAGACGATGCGCGGTCCATTAGGGCGATCCGAGAAGATGGTGGGACCCTTGAAGACGTTCGTAATTTGCTTGGGTTTCGTCCTTGACAGGATAGAGCCATTTGGAATTTCAGCGGAAATAAGTGTTCAAGTAATCACACTCTGAACCAATTTTTATTGATGATGGTTTCAATTCGTTAACTATTCCATGTAAAAACTTCGGCAACCGCAGAACGGCGGCCTAGCCGGGGTGTGACCCTTGGCCGAGTTTAATGGAGATCACTGATGGCTGTAACGAAGACATATACCCTTTCTCAAGATGCGAAGAAAAAAGATTGGGTTTTGATTGAATCTGGCAAAACCCGCGCAACGAAGCGTTTTCCAAACAAAGCTGCTGCGAGCACAAGTGCAGTTCGCGCGGCAGTCGGTGCTGCAGGTGGCACTGTCAAAGTTATGAAGGCTGACGGAACTGTTCAGTCGACGATCAAAGTTGCAGTGGCAAAAGCGCCAGCGAAAAAAGCTGTCGCGAAGAAGCCAGCTGCGAAAAAAGCACCAGCGAAAAAAGCAGCTGCTAAAAAGCCTGCTGCTAAAAAAGCAGCTGCTAAGAAGACCGTAGCTAAAAAGCCTGCTGCTAAAAAGGCAGTTGCTAAGAAAACCGCAGCGAAAAAGACGACTGCTAAAAAGGTAGTTGCTAAGAAAACTGTAGCGAAAAAATCTGCTCCTAAGAAAACAGTAGCGAAGAAAACCGCTGCGAAAAAGCCTGCAGCTAAAAAAGCGGTTGTTAAGAAAACAGTCGCTAAAAAAACCGTAGCGAAAAAAACAACGGCTAAAAAAGCTGCACCTAAGTCCGCCACCAAGCGTGCGTCGTCCGGCAAGTCGCTTGCTGCAACAATTGCTAAAGTGAAGGCAACACCAGCGAAAAAAGCTGCGGCTAAAAAGCCAGCTGCTAAGAAAGCTGCTGCGAAGAAAACCCCAGCAATGGCAGCTCGCGCTAAAACAACCGCGAAGAAAACTGCGACACCAAAAGCGGCTCGTAAGCGCGCTGCGAAGAAGTAATCTTCTCGAATACCGCGACTAGAATGGTCGCATTAAAAAAGCCGTTGGATTGTTCCAGCGGCTTTTTTCTTTTGTGAAACCATACCGTTAGCCGAGCGATAGTATTATAAATCCGCTCTGCGATCCTTAAGCGGCGATACACCAAACCGTTCGCGGTAAACTTTCGTGAAATGCGAGTGCGAGCCAAACCCCGATGCCATCGCGACATCAATGATCTTCGCAGGCGTTCCATGAAGCAAAGATCGGGCGTGCCTCAAACGCAGGTCGCGGTAAAAATCGGTTGGGGTCTGTCCTGTATGTTGACGAAAGAGGCGATGTAACTGCCTGCGCGTTAGCGTGATATGGGACGCCAATTCGATCATGGACAGCGGAGCTTCAAGGTTATGCTCCATGGCTTCGATTGCACGTGATAACGGTTCAGATCTT
Source organism: uncultured Neomegalonema sp. (assembly GCA_937990185.1). GTDB lineage: Bacteria > Pseudomonadota > Alphaproteobacteria > Rhodobacterales > Rhodobacteraceae > JAHDDY01. The sequence goes on from CALKBI010000065.1 coordinate 19,280, forward strand.
GATTTTGCCTTATAGAGTGCTGCGCTTGCCTGTTTGTCGAGCGTTGAACGAACGCGATCAACCAGCATCATCTCGGCTACTTTTGCCGCAATGTCAGAGCCAAGATCCTCAGCTACGATGCGCAGCATCATGTCGATGGTCGCTGCACCGCCCGAACAACTGAGCCGGTCGCGGTCGATGATAAAGACCTGATTACTGAGATCAATCTCAGGAAAGGTTTCCCGAAACACCGTGGCATCATCCCAATGCACTGCGCATTGGTATCCATCCATCAGACCTGCTCGGGCGAGGATAAAAGTCCCGGCTGATATTCCGCCAAGGGGTGTATTGTTGCGGGATAAGTGTCTTAGCCATTTGCGTGTCTCGGGTGTATCGCCTGTGAGTGGTTCGGAACCACCAGCGCTACCGGCGCATACGAAGAGGAGCGATGGTTCAGCGGTTTCGGCTATGACGGCTCCGGCTTGGATTCCCAACCCATTACTTGCGCGCACGGTTCCGCTTTTTTCGGCATAAGTACGATACCTGTATCGGGGTGACCCGGCATAATGATTGGCATGACGCATGACGTCGAGTGCCGAGCTGAGGCAAACTAACGGGAAATTCGGCACTAACAAAAAGCCGATTTCTATTTCGCCATCTTCTTTGAACACGCTTATCTGCCTTATCTTTCGCTACTCCACATTGAGACTCGTTTGCTTTTGCTTTCAAGTGTGAATGTGAATCCGTGCTATTTTTGGGGTATTTTAATACCGTTATTTCAATGCATTGTTTTAAAACAATTTTGTGGACGGATATGCACTTGACTTAACGTGCCACATGCTTAGGTTCCGCATCTCGAGATTGAATAGTGTGCGAACATTTGGATCGTACCTTCCGCCATAGGACAGAACATGAAGACCTATACCGCTAAACCGTCTGACATTGAAAAGGGCTGGACCCTTATTGATGCTGATGGTCTCGTGCTGGGCCGGCTCGCGTCGGAAATTGCGATGCGTTTGCGCGGCAAGCATAAAGCTACTTTTACGCCTCACATGGACATGGGTGATCATGTTGTTGTGGTTAACGCCGAAAAAGTGCTTCTGACTGGCCGCAAGCGCGAGAATAAAATTTACTACTGGCACACTGGGTATCCCGGTGGGATCAAAGACCGTACAGCGCGCCAATTGCTTGAAGGTAAGCATCCTGAGCGTGTTATTGAAGCGGCTGTAAAGCGCATGATGCCTGGCGGCCCTCTGACTCGCCAACAGATGCGCAATCTGAAAATCTATGCCGGTGCAGAGCATCCACATGAAGCACAAGCACCGGAAGCGCTCGATTTCGCTTCGGCCAATGTCAAAAACGCGCGGAGAGTATAAATGGCTGAAGAAATCAAATCGCTTGAAGGTCTGAAAGACGCTGTTGCCGCAAATGCTGCTGCTGCGCCTGCGTCGACTGATGCGGCAGCGCCCGCCGTTGATCCATCGCTTGCCAATAACGAAGCTGCTCCTGTCTATGAGCAAAAGCGCGATGAGCTTGGCCGTTCGTATGCCACGGGCAAGCGGAAAGACGCAATTGCGCGTGTTTGGGTAAAGCCGGGCACTGGCAAAATCACCGTCAATGGCCGCGAAGTCGAAAAGTACTTTGCGCGTCCGGTTTTACGGATGGTCATTAACCAGCCTTTCACGGTAGCGAATGTTGCGGGTCAGTTTGATGTGATGTGTACCGTCAAGGGCGGTGGACTGTCAGGTCAGGCCGGTGCAGTGCGCCACGGTATCTCAAAAGCGTTGGCACATTACGATCCGGTCATGCGTCCTGCGCTGAAAAAGGCTGGCTTCATCACGCGCGATCCGCGTGTTGTTGAACGTAAGAAATACGGTAAGGCAAAAGCCCGCCGGAGCTTCCAGTTCTCGAAACGTTAAACCTTTCAAGAGCTCACGATATAAAAGCCGTTCCTCTGGGACGGCTTTTTTGTTTGTCCGGCATGAGGCTCCAATCATACCGGATTTTTCAATTCAGTAATGCGGGGGCGGTGTTGATGCAGGCGGAGCTGCTTCGGCTTCTTCCTGCATCGCCTTGAGATGGTGAATGATCCGGTCGAGCTTCGTATCCAGCCGCCGGATGGCATCCCATTGATCCGCCATTTGCTTCGAGATGTCGTCGATGGCCGCCGCGTGATGGGCGATATGTTCTTCTACTGAAGTTTCAATAGTCATTGGGTTCCTAGTGTCGCTGAAGCGGAAATCATGGAAGGCCTATAAAATTGTGATCAAGAAGTTCTTGTGTGGGTGCGACAAAATGTCATAATAAGAATATGTTGTCGCGAAAAATTTACGATTTTTCTCACGGCACTGTAACGAAATGCGCACAGAAGTTGGGGCGATCATGAAGTTTTTCAGGGCCTTATCATCTTTCTTACTTTTGTCTCTCGCCTCGCCGGTTTTTGCTGATGACCTTGTGTCGGACGTAGATGTTTCTGCATTGAAGGCTAGTAAGATGACTCCCTTGGGCCTTTATGTATCATCCTCCAAAGCGCATGAATTCCTGACAGGCCGGCCTGAAATCCTTTTTATTGATGTGCGCGATCCTGTTGAGGTTGCTCTCAAGGGGCATCCGGCGTCGATAGATAAAATCGTGCCTGTCCGTCTGCAATCAGATGTCTTTGATGGTGCGATAAACGAATTTGTGTTGGTTCCGAACAAGAATTTCCTAAAGGAAATGACATCGACACTAGAGGCGGCTGGCAAAACCCGTGATGACATGATTTTTATAACATGTGGTTCAGGATATCGGTCGGCGGAAGCCGTTCGTATTCTTGCGGCGGCTGGATATACGAATGTCTGGCATATCCCTGACGGGTATCGCGGCGATGATCGGCGCGGCATGAACACTCAAAATGCGTGGCAAAATGCGGGCCTGCCTTGGTCACGAGACCTGGTAATGGACACCCCTTGGGTCAAAGTTTTCCACAATATCAGTTATTGAGTAACGCGACCAAAAGCATTTGGAGAAAACTGATCGGCGATAAATGGTGCTTCGTCAAAATACCGATGAGGTAAGTGCTTAAGCATCGCGTATCTTGTGATCAGGTCCCGCATTCTGGCCGACGCAAATTTTGACGTAGCATTGTAGAAGATCAGCAAACATTCGTCCGGCGTCAACGAGGCCCGAACAATCTTGATGTAATTATATTTCTCATCGTCGGTTAGATCGTCGCGTGCATCAATGTGATCGACTACCGTGTAAAGTACGCGAAAATAGTTCCCGAGATCAGACTCTAACTTCAAATAAATATTGCTGTATCGCTCCCGCCAACCTTCTGGCTTTGGTGCTTGATTTGGCGCTTGACTGCCATCGAAGAGAGTGGCGCGGCGAACAGTGCGGGCGATGCGTTCAAGAGCGTCGCGCCCTTGTACTGTGTGTTGGGTTTCCTGACCACTTGAGTCTCGGTCAAGGTATTGGCGGTCAATGGCAGCGATGATCGTTTCAAAATGTTGGAGGCGCCGGAAAAATGTTGTCTCAAGATTTTGTTTTTGTGCATCGCCGGTCTGACGTTCCATCACCGCGCGTTGATTGGCAAGTTCGGCGCGGGTTTCGGTCAACTCCAGCCTTTGCAAGCGCAATTCATGCCGTTGCATCCACAGGGTCACGATCAGCCCGGCAAAGGCGAGGCCGGAAAAGAGAGAGGTAATGCCACCAAACGTATCGCCCGCTTGGGCGCGTGTTTCCCAATCGCCAATCAGGACATAGCGGATGAAGAGAAATCCCCCGCCCCAAAGTGTGAACACAATAGCCGT
>CALKBI010000066.1 GCA_937990185.1 uncultured Neomegalonema sp.
CCCGGAAGGATTCGAACCCTCGACCTGATGATTAGAAGTCATCAATAGTCGCGAAAAGCCGTCGACTCGAAGCGTAGGATCGATCACCTTCAGGATCATTACAATCCAATTCCGGTGCAAGACTGAGATAGGAAAGGCAAGTCAATGCCCACGAAAGGCTTGCAAATTCAACTACACTGATGGCACTGGACCACTATTTTTAAGCTTTGAATTTTATTTATATTTTCCTCTTCTCCATTTTTGCTCTCCATTTTTGCATACTGCATTCAGTCTCCAAGAAAGGGCGGACAAGATGCACGCCTCATCAGTCACTTTTAGGACCGGTCAAATACCTTTGTAATGGCAAGAATTTTGGCGTGGAGGGTGAAATTAGAACGCACAGTACGTATCCTCCATGCTGGCTTCCGAGACCAGTGCTCTAAACCCGAACGGATAGATAGGGCATTCGGAATTTTGCATCGCCACCCTTCGAGTTATCGCAGAACTATGCAGTTGGTCAAAACAGAAACATGGCGATGCAATCATTGAAATTATTCATTTTCTTTCGGATTCAAAATCCGCTGCGGATTGCCTCAAGAATCTTTGCGCTAAGGTTAGCCACACACCGGAAAAGAACAACGATTCCAATCAAGCAACAAGAGTAGGTTCGCCAACCTAAATTGTTGTTTTATATAAATTGTGGCACTCCTCCCCAGCGCGCCATTATCTTACATGCTCGCTCTAATCGACCGAGAAGGTTAACGCCTTGAGGTAGCCTGCTTCCGGTAGACTCGGATGTGTCGGGTGATCTGCTCCGGCTCGACCTGAACGGAGGAGGCGTCCGGTTCGGCGTCCGATCCGCAACGCACTGACCACAGTTTCGCGCAAGGCATCCGGCGTGACGGCGTGGGAACATGAACAAACGGTGAGTGTGCCGCCCGGCTTCACCAGCGGAACCGCAAGGCGCGCGGTTCGCTCATAGGCGCGCAGCCCGGCGGTTAGAGCCTGTTTCGAGGGAGCAAAAGCCGGGGGGTCGCATATGACGGTTTCAAAACTCTGACCCTCAGCGGCGAGTGCTTTCATAGCATCAAAAGCATCACCACGCTGGGTCTTGAATGCCTGTTCGAACCCGTTCAATGCGGCTGCTTTTGTCGCAAGACCAAGCGCCGGTTCCGAGCTGTCGATACACAAAGCTGATGTTGCCCCAGCAGCGAGGCAAGCCATCGAGAACCCGCCGGTATGACCAAACACATCCAAGACATCGCCACTACCAGCCAGCCTTGCCACGAATGCATGATTAGGGCGTTGATCAAAGTAAACGCCGGTCTTTTGACCGCTCATCAAATCAGCAAGATAAATCGCGCCGTTTTGCTTAACCTCGACCGGACCTTCATCTGATCCGCGCTCCAATGTGCGCCCTGACCCCAATCCTTCTTGGGTGCGGCCACGAGAGTCCCGATTGACAACCACGGTTTTTGGCGACAACAACGCATCCAGTGCCGAAAGAACATGCGGGACCATCATTTCTGCCCAAGCCGTGTTCGGCTGGATCGAAAGCGCGTCACCCATCCGATCAATCACTAATCCCGGCAGGCCGTCGCCTTCCGCATGGGTGAGGCGATAAAACGGTTCTGAGAATAAACGAGTCCGCTGTGTCAATGCGCGCTCAAGGCGGTCATGAATCCAAGCCGCATCAATCGTATGGGTAACATCCCGATCAAGATCACGCGCCGCAATACCGCTTTCGCTGTTCAGAGCAACAAGAGCCATAGGTTCCCGAAGGGAATTCTCCAGAATAGCAACACTGCCGGGAGGGAGTGCGCGGGCACGGCGGTCCAAGACCAGCTCATCTTTATAAACCCAAGGATGGCCGTCGCGAAACCGTCCGTCTCTCTTCGGGCGCGTGCGGATTACGGGATAGGCAGCATCTGTCATTGGGGCAATCCAGTCATGAGGGTCGTGCAGCGCCTATCAGTGCAGCGCGCCGATTACAACGCCGCCGCAATCGCGTCGAAGGCCGCGTCTATATTCGCTATCGTCGTTGAGAGATGCGGAGCAATGCGCAAAGGCTTTTTTGCTGTCGCCTGAAATTGCGAAAACGGTTCATCTGTCATAGGGTTTGGCCACTTCGCGATGATCTGAGCCGTGTTGAAAGCCATGTCAATTTGCTCGACGCTTTGTTCAGGAATGAGGACCGTAACGGCAGTCGTCCCGCCTTGAGGCGTGCTCAAGCATTCCAGATCCAATTTTTCGGCGTGCGCTCTGATGCGTGTTGAGCGTTCGAGCAAACCTGCCTTCGTCTCATCAAGGCCGCGTTCTAGCAATTGGCGCAAAGCAACACCAAGCCCCAGACGAAGCGGCGCATTGGTGTCGTGGCGTTCGATCTCTGTACGGCGGATCGGATCTGCCGTCCAAAAAACCGCAGTCTGCCTTGGCCCGCATACCCATTTGCGCGTCGTCGCAAACAAAGCGTCACAGCCAAGACCCTGAACATCAATGTCGACCTGTCCGATTGCTTGTGCGGCATCAACGATGATTTGGGTATGAGGGGGACGCTGCAACGCGCCTATCGCTTCGAGAGGGTATTGCAGTCCGGCAACGCTGCTAACCATTGGCAGAAAAATCGCAGCAACGTCGTCGTCGATACGATCTTGCCAAGACGTGAGATCCGGCGATGCCATATCAAGGAGAGGAAGCGCCTCAATTGTTGCCCCATCTTTCGCCGCCAATTTCTGCAATACCGCGATGTTTTCTCCCCATTCATGCGGCGCAACCAAAAGCCGCTTTCCTGCAATCGAAAGGCCGGAAACGTAGGTACGCCAAGCGCTCAAGGTTCCGGTAGCAAACCCAAGCGTGCCCTGCTCAGCATTGAGGAGAGTTTCGGCGTCAGACCTGACGGCTCGCAGTGCAGCGTCCACTTCTGCAACAGCCGCCAGAGGACCCATGCGCGCCTCTAATTCAAGGTGCGCGCTCATACGCTCCAGCACGGCGTGGTCCGGCAGCCCATGGCTGGCGGCATTCAGGTAGGTCGCCATCATAATGTATCCAGCAATTGAACGGCGTAACTGACCTCACCCTCGGAACCGGGTTCAAAGAGTCCCTCGAAAGTCCAGATCAAATCATTGCCTTCACTTGTGGGTATTTCCGTGGTGCTGTCTTGCAAAGGTTCGGGAACACGAAGCACTTCAACCGCATCAACACGGAGTTTCGTTCCTGCGGGAACCTGATCACGGACCACAATCCGCTCCATGCTTTTGTCGCCTGAATGCTTGAACGCAATGCGAAAGTTCACGCAATCACCGGGGGATGCATCTTTCGCGGGTTCAAACAAAGCATCCTGAATCCGCTCATCATTTAAGTTACCATCGCAATCCGTATCAAGCGCCATGGTTTTTGTGACGGTAATCAACCCTCCCGGTGGGGCCTCGCGCCGCGTTATCAAACGAGTGCTTGCGGCGATTGGGAGTGCCGCATCGGAAAAAGCCAAGGCACGAACCAACGTCGTATCAGTCCATCCCAATGGTCTTGCGCCTGAATTATTGGCTTCTAATCTAAAACGAACTGTTTGCCCTGAAGCAACCGCTGTTCCGTTTCGCCAAGGCTGGGCACCGCCATTGTCATCTAATTGTAGGATCGTCCATTCCAGCCCTGTGTTGCTTGATGCAGAAACATCTACTCGATGCTCGCCAGCTATTTCAGGAAGTTCTAGCGACACAATATGTGAGATGTCGCGCTCGTTCGAGACTTTCCTCTCAGAGACGGGGCCAAAAAGAATTGGTGGCACGTCGAACCGGATTTCTCCGGCATCAATACCGGAATAGACGCGCGCAAAAGCACCAGCATGACCCGTGAATGGTTCAAGAGCGGCTCTGATTGTAGCAGTGACTTCGTTCGGTTCGAACGTGGCCGAACGTCGGACCTTAAACGCAAGTGCCATGCAGGTGTCAGGTTGTAATGCTTTGCCTACGGTCAAAGCACCGCGCAAAACGCGGTCATCCGCATCATAATGAATATCGCCTGATGACGGCATTTCGCTAGAGAACAGTGTCACGCCATCATTAGCGCTTTCACTTTTTATCGTGAAGACCCGCGCATCTTCAGACGTGTCGAGGATCAAACTATTGGGTAAGCGTGCCGTCAATATGAGAGCTTCAGCGCTTGAATTTCCCTGATTACAACTCAACGCCACGATGGACGTCACATCATGCAGATTAATAGTGCGGTCTTCATCAGGCGAGCGCAGGGTCAGGTCTAATGAAGGCTCTGCGATTAGAAGTTCAATCAAATCATTGCTGCGGGTATCAGTGTCACCGTACAGACTCAGCTCAGCAGTAACCTCGATTAACCTGCCTGCCTGTATCTCCGGCAAATCACGTAACGACAAACGAGCACTGGCTTTGACACCAGCCGCAGAAGGTCCAGATGCGAGCGGAACCGACACTATTCCTAATGGAAACGTTACAGCGGTCCATCCTCCGACTGTCTGCGTAATGGGTTCACCGTCACTTTTTTCGATTGTTGTCCCATCCGAAGCGGAGGCGTCAAACTGTTGTATCGTGAATGACGCAGGGCCAATCGGATCACCGGTTTGGGCATCCACGACACGTGAGAGAATGCGGATGCTGACGGGATATTGCCCCTCAGGAAGCGTTCCGGAAATAACGATCGTGCCAGCATCACCGACACGGGTGGTCATTATATCTTCGCGAGTTTCCCAACCGCCCCCGGAGGCAATGGCCAGTTTCGGCGGGTCCGGTTCGCGTTTTTTTACCTCTGCCCAAGGAAGTGCGTTGACGACATCATTGCTATCTTTTGCCGATAAGCGCAGAGCCGCAGGAGAGCCGATCAATGCATCATCGCGCAAAGCAGCAGTCACTTTGATTTCACGTTGCGATCCGGGGCGCATATCTTTGATAGGCAGCCCCTCTTCACAGACATTAATGGCGTTTTTCGAGTCGCCCAAACGCAAGCCCTTACAGTCGAAAAGCCCATCATCCGGCGCGATTAAACGCAGGCCCGTCGCCGTCCCGTTACCCCGATTGACCAAGCGAAATGTCGCTGCAAACACGTCACCGGCATCGACAGGTTGTTCAGATACCGAGAGCAACTGCGCACCAATCAAGGGGCCGGATAGTGCACCAGAGGCAATGCTTGGCGCGCCGATAACCCCATCGGATTGCGCCGCGAAACCCGCGAGCCGGATTGTCCGATGCGCTTGAATAACTTGCGGACCCGAAAAAGGATCAGCATCGCTGAATTGTACCTTCGCTTCGACCGAGACATATCGCTGCGACGCGGGCGCACCGCCGTCGACCTGACATTCTTCGAACAAGGCCGCTAATGTCCGCAAGGCAAAGGTAGGCTCGGGCAATTGCGTGCAAGAAATTCCACTACCGAGTGAAATACGCGGTGAAGTATAGCGGTCTATGGCTGGTGAGCCTTCGACAACGAGATTAAAATCCGCAATACGGCCACTCGGGATGGTGGCTTTCATTTCCAGTAACGGCGTATCGCTTGCTAGAAAGAGGAGATTTTCGTCACCTCCATCAAGCGTAAGTTTAAGAGTTGGTCCCGCGAGTGAGAAAGAGACTTCTTCCTCGGCCCGCAAAGTTACATTCGCAGCGGAACCGGCGGCTATTAAAGCAAGCGTTTGTGTCGTACCCGCCTGTGATGCCTCAGGCAAGCGAACGACGACCGCGCGTTCCAGAGTCTCGCCGGGCGCGACGGTTGGAACCGCCTCTTCAATGCGCCATGCGCTGACAAGTTCGTCAAACTGGTCAAAACCCTCATCACCTTCATCCACACTGCCATCACGGTCGTTATCGATACCGTCAAGGTTCGGGTCGACCACCTCGATGCCGGAAACAGGCCGGACGGCAATACGGCGCAAGCGGACTGGCTCTGCAGTGCGGTTTCTGACGGTAATAGGGAGCAGATAACTGTCGCCTGCCAATGCAGAATCCGAAGGAGCCGCGCCAGCAAGCGGAACAGGCTGTCCCGTTTCCACAATCAGCGGAGCATCATCTGTCTGCGCGAACGCAGGAGCCACAAACATTATCAACGAAAAAATCGCAGGGAGCCGGTTCATCCGGTGACCATATGCGGCGAAATGCATCGCGGCAACGTCTGGAATGTCATCCTTTTGTGCTTCGATTGCCAATCAAGCCGTCAAAATCAAAACAGCGCGGGTTTTGTCGGGTAAAATGCATGCCGATAGCGAATTTTACTAAAACATTGTAAATCATTCACATTACCGAAAAGCATTTCCGTTCTGCGACCTTATCCCTTAAAAGCGCGGTTTCTGATACTTCTTTTAGAGACTGGGAGTCCTTCATGGGCTATCGCATCGTTATCGCTGGCGCTACGGGCAATGTAGGCCGCGAATTGCTGAACATCCTCGCCGAGCGCGAGTTTCCGATTGATGACATTGCCGCGCTGGCATCACGCCGCTCGCAAGGCAAAGACGTCTATATGGGCGACACAGAGCTGAAATGTCAGGATATCGAGCAATTCGACTGGACAGGTTGGGATATCGCCCTGTTTGCTATCGGTTCGGAAGCGACACAGAAATATGCGCCCGTCGCCGCTAAAGCAGGTTGTGTCGTGATCGATAACTCGTCTTTGTATCGGTATGACCCTCAGGTCCCGTTGATCGTGCCGGAAGTTAATCCTGATGCGGTTATGGACTATAAGAATAAGAACATCATCGCGAACCCGAACTGCTCAACGGCACAGATGGTCGTCGCCCTCAAGCCTTTGCATGATCGCGCAAAGATCAAGCGCGTCGTGGTCTCGACCTATCAATCCGTCTCCGGCTCCGGCAAAGAAGCCATGGACGAGCTGTGGAATCAGACCAAGGGCATGTTTGTACCGGGCCAAGAGGTCGAACCGAAAAAGTTCACCAAGCAAATCGCCTATAATGTCATTCCTCACATCGATAGCTTTATGGATGACGGGTCCACTAAAGAAGAATGGAAGATGGTCGCAGAGACCAAAAAGATTGTCGATAAGTCGATTAAAGTCACCGCGACTTGTGTGCGTGTGCCGGTCTTTGTCGGGCATTCCGAGGCGGTTAATATCGAATTTGAGGACTCGCTCTCGGCAGATGAAGCACGTGACATCCTGCGCGAAGCTCCCGGCATCATGGTTGTCGATAAACGCGAAGATGGCGGCTACATAACGCCGGTCGAATGTGTCGGTGAGTATGCGACCTACATCAGTCGTATCCGCGAAGATTCAACCATCGAGAATGGCCTGAACCTGTGGTGCGTATCCGACAACTTGCGCAAAGGCGCAGCGCTGAACGCCGTGCAGATCGCGGAGCTGTTAGGTCGGCGGGTGCTTAAAAAAGGATAAGTTTCAGGTGATGCGTTCAGCATATTGAACGCTTCACCGCGCTTTCGCGCATCAGCCTGCGTTGAAGAAGAACTTTGTGCTTACGTTTCGAATATCATCAACTGAAGCGTCCAGCATTTTCTGTGGAATCATGAGTATCGGGACACCCGCAGCCTCATTTTCATTTGCTTTCAAGCGCTGATTGACGGTCATCCGTGCTTTCAAACTTTCGGGGTCACGAAAAGCAAAGCTGAGAACTTTATCATCGGCGATATTAGCAACGCCTACGCCTTGGACCTCAGACCAATCCACCTCAAGCGCTTCTTTTTCCCCCGGCTTACCAAGAGTAAAGCCATCATGATTCACGGAAAAAATCGGATGCTTGGTCATGGCTTTACGGCCAATTACGAGAGCGCAAAGCCCAAAGCAAAATAGACTTACAATTCCTGCTGATCGCTGTGTAATTTCAGAATGCCCCACGGCATCACTTAACAACAGCCACAGACCCAGCCCCACAAAGCCAACGGCACAAATCTCTAATTGAAATTTCTGTTCCGGCTTACGGTAGTAAATAATTGCGCCACTACTCGCCATAGCTGGAACCCCTTAGGAACATTAAGACCGCCTAGCCCGCTCCAAAGAAGAATCGCGTGCTCACATTGCGTATTTCTTCGACATCCGTATCAAACTCATTTTGAGGGATGGTTAACGTGGGGATGCCAATCGCCTCGTTATCCTCCGCCCTCTTCCGTTGTTTTTCAGTCATCCGCGCCTTTACAGTCTCGGGATCACGAAACGCAAATGTAAGGACATTTCCGTACCCGAAATCAGACAGGGCCACGCCCTGAACCTCTTTCCAGTCAACTGACAATGACCATGCGCCATCTGTTTCGGCTAGAGAAAACCCGTCATGATTAACCCCGTAGACCTTATGGCGTCTTTTCAGTCTGCGTCCGCTGATCCAGGCACAAATTCCAAAGCAAAAAAAGCTGACCAATCCTGCAATACGGAAGATGAGTGATCTCTCCGCATCCATGTCTCCAAGCACCAACCATCCACCGAGCAGAAAAAATCCAAGCGCCATGAATTTAAAAAAATGTGTCGGCCTTGGCGTGCGATAGTAGATGATCGAGCCTTCTGAGTTCATGATCCTAAAACGCCTTTGGTACTCGGAACTGCATCCGCTTTGCGCGGGTCGATCTCGATGGCCTCACGCAATGATCGGGCAACCGCCTTAAACGCAGCCTCCGCGATGTGGTGAGCATTTGAGCCATCAAGCTTCTCTATGTGTAGCGTAATTCCACCATTCATTGCAAAGGCTTGGAAAAACTCGCGAACCAGTTCGGTATCGAATGTCCCAATCTTCAGGGCATCAAAATCAACTTTCCAGACGAGGAAAGGCCGCCGCGAGAGGTCAAGCGCAGCACGCATTAATGCTTCATCCATCGGAAGCAGACAGGAGGCGTAACGCCGGATGCCTTTATAATCACCGAGTGCCTTTACCAAGGCGAGGCCCAACGCGATCCCGACATCTTCGACAGTGTGGTGGTCGTCAATATGCAGGTCGCCTTCCGCACGCACTTTCATATCGATCAGGGAATGCCGCGCCAGTTGCTCCAGCATATGATCAAAAAAGCCAACACCTGTCTGGATGTCGTATAACCCAGTGCCATCGAGAGAAACCTCGACGCTAATCTTGGTTTCCGTTGTATTCCGTTCGACTGTCGCTTTGCGCATATATGCATCCCTTCGCAGGTCTGTTTAGGGCATTTTAGCGCCAATTTGAATGGCGTTCATCTACGCAAGGTTTCTAACGCGTTTCAGAAATTCCAGCAGGGAAATCAATGTATATAAGGCTTAGACGCTGAAAATTTACATAAGCTAAACAAATTAGCACCCTGAGACCACCGCAAGACACCTTTTATTATGCATTTTACAAAGGTTTTATAATGCTGAAGCAGGAAGCAAGCGACACACGGATTGCAAAGCAATTTCAGTTCTTGATCGAGGTGGATCGGTTAAAATCTGTGCTACGAGCAAACTCGATTTGCGATGCAAGCAGGCGGGAAAACTCAGCGGAACATAGCTGGCATATCGCATTATACGCGCTCACCCTCGCCGAACATGCCAATCATCCCGTTTCAATAGAACGGGTTATCAAAATGTTACTCATCCATGACTTAGTAGAAATTGACGCGGGCGATACGCCGCTGCACAGCACCCATGACACCTCACAAACAATGGCGATTGAGAAAGCCGCCGCTGATAGGATTTTCGGTTTACTCCCGGAAGATCAATGCCGCGATTTCCGGGCATTGTGGGACGAGTTCGAAGCCGCTGAAACTGAAGATGCCGTTTTTGCGAAAGCCATTGATCGGGTTCAGCCCGTGATCTGTAACCTTGAAACGGATGGAGGCACTTGGACTGATTACAACGTGACCCTCGAACAATTAGAAACCCGCGTCGGGACAAGGGTCGAAAAGGGAGCCTTAACCGTATGGAAGCACTTGAAGTCACGAATTACGACGTATTTTTCGTAAATTAGCGGTTCCGAAACCCCGCAGCTTTAGAATTATATCGAACGCTGTGACGGGGTTTTGGAATATGTTCGAAAAACGACAAAAGGGATCGTCACGGACGCCCTCAATGGGCTTCTCGATCTACCCAGCACCTGACACCGACGGTGTTAGACGGATAATTCCGAACAATATGTGGATTGGCAAGCTTGGGGATCAGCTTCGCTCTCTCGGATTATCGCCTGATGGGGCCAACAATATCATTGCTAACGAAATCAAAACCGAACGGAATTTTAACAAAAAATTTGCCGAACAGGCCGCCTTCTTCGAATATTACAACACCGACCCGCTTGTCGGCGTAAAAGTGCTCCCGTTTGCGATGCTCCCTTGGGAGTTATGGCAAAACGAACATGCTGAATTTTTGCTCGAAACCTGCGACCTCTATCCTGTCGAAGCGTGGAACACGATGATGTTGCCCAAGGATGCCGCCGGAGCAAGGACGCTTGACCTTGCTCTTCATCCGCGCGGATATCCAAGAGAATATATTACCGGATGCAACAATGTTATTGGCGAAATCCGCGATGAGTTTATCGCCTCATTCCATGCTATTGAGCGAGACATGAGAGCCGGAAAGCATCATGGTACAGAACACCACACTCTGCTTGTCGAGCGAACAAAACACACAGTCATCGACGCCGCAGCAACGCTTGCAACCATGCTATTGAGTGAAGAGAATTATCTGAGACACCAAACACTTTTCGGGCATATGTTTTGATCTCTCGCCGAAATCTCAGCGGATATCCCCCGATCACTTACTCAGCCGTATCACGGTAAAAATCCACCTTGTCTGTAAACGGGTCAAGTTTCACCGTGAATTCGACCCTGCCCACTTCACCGGGAGCAAGGTCGCCCTTGAAGGGCCAAACCAGATCGCCACCCCGGCCATGTTCAGGCGGCTTTGGGGTGTCGGGCCATAGGCCCGGAGGGGTGTCGATATGAGCCGCTGACCCCTGCTGATAAACCATAAAATCAGGTACGGGCGTGCGCACTTCAACCTTGCGGATCGCAAAGTCACCATCATTACTGTAATCGGTCCGATAAATCAGACATTGACCGGGTGACAGCAGCTTTTCAGTGCTAAAGTTCGCATTTTCCAGAGTCTCATCGGCAAGCTCACCATCGCAATTGCTGTCAACAGCCGCAGTCAGATGCAATCGAAGATAGGTTTCGCGCTCAACGACGGGCGTTGCCGCCCAGACATTTCCCGACACGAGACAAAAGAGACTTATCGCTGACACCAATCGCTTCATTCGTGAGCACTCCCGATAGTTTAACTGGGAGCACTGCGAAAAATAGGCCGTTAACCTACAGCGTGTTGATTATTTTAGCCGGTTGTGGCGATGGCAATTTAAAACGCTAAATCCGGGGAATGAACGATTCCTGTACAATGTTTTGGACGCCTACCCGCACAGCTGCTCTTGAACAGCTCGATGCTTTTTCCCCATCAATGGGGCGGCATTATGCGGCAATGAGAAATACCGACTTTGGACCGGACGAGAGGACGAATACCTCCCTACTCTCGCCATACCTGCGTCGACGGTTGATTACCGAACATGAAGCGGTTGCGGCGGCGCTTCGCGCTCATGGATACGAGGGGTCGGAAAAGTTTGTGCAAGAGGTTTTCTGGCGAACGTATTTCAAAGGCTGGTTAGAGCGCCGTCCAACGGTTTGGACCCATTACAAAAGCCAGTTGGAGACCGCTAAATTTCGTATAACAGATGATCGGCTGTTGCGAGAGGCAGAGACAGGCTCCACGGGCATCGCGTGTTTTGATGCATGGGCGCGCGAATTGGTCGAGACGCATTATCTGCACAATCATGCGCGCATGTGGTTCGCATCAATCTGGATATTCACTCTCAAGCTACCATGGGAGCTTGGCGCCGATTTCTTTATGCGCCATCTGCTCGATGGTGATCCGGCCTCCAATACATTGAGCTGGCGTTGGGTCGCGGGGCTGCATACGCGCGGCAAGAATTATGTCGCGCAACCTTGGAATATTGCGAAATTTACAAACGGTCGTTTTACGCCCAGCGCTTCAGAACTGGCTGAAGACCCGGAACCTTTGACGGAAGCGTTTGACCCCGGCTTGGCTCAACCCGTTCGCAAAGCGACACCGTTTGACCCATCCCAGAAAACTGCATTGCTCATCACCATAGAGGATTGCATGTCTGAAACGCTGGGTCCGTCACTTGGCAACATGATCGCCGCCGCGACGCTTTGTGTTACGCCGCCCCAAGTCGTAAAAACGATCTATAAATTTAATTCTGCTTCGCTTGCTGATGCAGCAAAGCGCGCTGTGGGTTTGGGCGCGCCTGCCATGACGATACTCGATCCAAACAACCCGCATGGGCTTGCTGATTGGGCGCAGGACGCTGGGGCCACTCAGATTGTGACGTCTTACGTACCTATTGGTCCGACCCGCGACTGGTTGGATCAAGCGGCCTCATCATTAGATAACGCAGGTATTACATTGGCTGAAATAACGCGCAATTGGGATGAGACGGTATGGCCACTGGCAAGCGCGGGTTTCTTTAAAGTAAAAAAGCAAATCCCGCGCTTGATCCAAGACCTTTATCCGTCGTGATTACCCAACTTACTCACCCGCTCTAACAGGAGCGTTGTCCACTCGCCCAATTTAATCCGTTGTTTGACGTTCATGCCCCATCCGGCAAAGACTTGGGCAACACCGGGAGCTTGGCGGTGCAACAAGCCGGAGAGAATGACGGCGCTACCCGGCTCGACAACGGCGGCAATCTGAGGGGCGAGACGCTTGAGCGGGGCGGCAAGAATATTGGCAAAGACGAGATCGTAAGGAGCCGCGCGCAGAACCGCAGGGCTGGTCGCCCTACCCGCTTCATAGACCTGAACCATAGAGGCGGTTCCGTTGAAGCGGATATTTTCGCGGGCTGTCGCCACCGCAACTTCATCAATATCCGTTGCGACACAATGCGCCTTCCAGAGCTTTGCCGCCCCCATCGCCAGTGCGCCGGTTCCCGTTCCCAAATCCAAAACCCGACGCGCATACATCCCTTGTTTGGCGAGCGTATCCATCGCGATCAAACAGCCGCGCGTCGTGCCGTGATGCCCTGTGCCAAACGCCATCGCCGCTTCGATTTGCAGCCGGATGGCCGAAGGTGGGGCATCGCCTTCATCATGGCCGCCATGCAGTGTGAACCGCCCTGCCTTTACCGGGGTCAACTCGCGCCGAACTTTAGCAACCCAATCTTCGGGCGGCACTTTCGAGACGACAAATTTTGCTTCCGAAAATGCCATCTCCAGAACGGTCAAGGACAGGCCAGCCGGATTAGAGCCGAAATATCCGGCGACTTCCCAAACATCATTGTCTTCATCAACCTCGAAACAGCCAACGCCGGACGGTTCAGGGTCCATTTTTTCTATGGCGTCTGCAAGCGCTTGAGCGCGGCTTTCGCTATCAACTGTTGCAAAAACCGTATGAATCTCGCCCGCATCACCACTCACGCTGAAACACCAATCGGACAGGTCACGCCGGTTCCGCGAAGGCCACAATACCCGCTGGGGTTCTTGTCGAGATATTGCTGATGGTAATCTTCCGCATAATAGAACTTCGGCGCGTCGAGAATCTCGGTCGTTATCGCCGGAAATCCTTTTGCGGAAAGCTGCTCACCAACTGCGTCGCGGGTTGTAATCGCGGCAGCGCGTTGTGCCTCGGACGTGACATAGATGCCTGAGCGATATTGCGTGCCTACATCATTGCCTTGGCGCATACCCTGGGTAGGGTTATGAGCCTCCCAAAAGACTTTGAGCAGAACGTCTACGCTCACTTTTTTAGGGTCATAGGCAACCATCACCACTTCATTGTGACCCGTCTTGCCCGAGCATACTTCTTTATAGGTGGGATTGGGCGTTGATCCTGCCGCATAGCCCACTGCCGTTACATAGACACCATCGACTTCCCACAACCGACGCTCCGCGCCCCAGAAACACCCAAAACCGAAATAGATTGTCTCAATCCCCTGAGGGAAAGGCGGCTTTAGCGGCGTTCCGAGGATCGTATGGGTCTTCGCCGTCGGGATCGGGTCCGGGCGTCCCGGCAGCGCGTTTTCCGCAGTTGGTACGGTGGATGATTTGAACAGCCCAAACATGAGCGCGCTCCTTTCGTTGTTTCGCTCTCTATATGGCAACGAGCGAGCAATACGTCGAGGCCAGTCGCTTTAGAGTTTTCGTTATGAACTGGCCAGCCCATCAATGATTGGACAGTCGGGTCGGGAATTTCCTGCGCAGCTTTCGGCGAGATGGGCAAGCTCATCCCGCAAAAGCTTCATCTCATGCAATTTCTCATCAAGTTCGGCGATGCGTTCTGAAGCGATGCGTTTTACATCAGCGCTTTCGCGGGAATGATCTTCATAGAGTGACAATAATTCACGGCAAGCCGGAATTCCGAAACCAAAAGCCCGCGAGCGCGCGACGAACTTAAGTTTCCGAACCGATGCTTCATCATATTCGCGATACCCGCTCGAATTTCTTCCATTCGGGCTGACCAAGCCGATCTCTGCATAATAACGCACAGTTTTAACCGGAAGAGCAACGCGCTTCGCCGCTTCGCCAATATTCACCTTCAGTCTCCCCTAACTGGAGTCATCTTAGCAGATAGGGCGCAGGACGAAAAAATGAAATAGCTGCGACGAATTCTTCAATATACGGAAAATTGTGCTGTTGGGCGTGCGACTCGCCATAAAATGCAGCGACGGATATTCGATATCTGCTTGCATATAACGATTAACATCAACGCGCTGATCTCAATATTTGGGTGGAAATGTGACGAAATGGCTGCATGTGTGGGCGTTTGGCGGCTTTCCATCAACATCACTCACATAGAATATTGACCCTTGGTGGTTTTCGGCATTGTTGTGGAACGGAGACCACTCGCTTGGCTGCGATGGGGACTCTGAAATTCAGGAGGAACTCACATGAAAAACGTATTTTTTGCATCCATGACGGTTGCTGTCTTCGGTTTGGCCGGCTGCTCTGCAGTTAACAGCGCCGGTAATGCCGCTTCTTCGGCAGCTTCGGCTGCGGGATCTGCTGTCTCGGGCGCTGTAGGTGCTGGTGAACAAGCTAAAATCACCTATGCACCGCCGCCCCCAGCTCCTGCAGGTTCCGGCCCGGGTGCAACACCTGTGGGAGCAGCAGGAACGGGCGTTGCGTCAGGATCTGGCGACACGGCTGCCGCTGCTGAAGCATGTACGGCTGACGGTCACACCGTTATCCAAGCGTCTGGCGCTGGCTTCTGCCAAATCTCAGCGGACGGCACGGGCTACACGCTCGACACATATCTGAACTTCCGCGGCTAAAGCACATTGCGTTAATCCTGAATCGAAAGCCGTGCCTAGAGTACAAGCCTTTCGATGCTTTTTTGGCTCAAGGTAAACGCAATATGCTGTAACGTCGGCGGCTTTGCGGTGGGTGAATGCCTGCCATTGAATGCTGCGATTGGATTTTCATCTTCAAGCCCTGCCAGAAATGGCAGGGCTTTTTATTTGCGAAGTTGGTGTTCCGACCGAAAGCATGACCATAAAAAAACCGCCGGGACTGATCCCGACGGTTCTTTGTTTTGATGCATCAGGTTCCAAGTCAAATTCTGCCGGAAACCCGAAGGGCGTGTCTCGAAAAGACTAGAACACATTGCGTTAAAGCTGAATCGAAAGCCATGCCAAGAGTGCGTGCCTTTCGATCCGTTGATGCCTCAATGTAAACGCAAAGTGCCTTAAGCCATCCACCAGCGCTTGATGAAGTGACCGCCATCCATTTCCCAGCCACCGCCGAGATTTGGTCCAACACCGATCTTGTCCGAAACCGCTGCAACGTCTTTACCGAAGGCAGGGATAATCGTGCCCCCGCGATCCGACAGGATGTGCTGAACGGTTTGGTACATCTCATTGCGTTTGGCATCGTCAAGCTCGGCACGGCACTCTTTCACAAGCGCGTTTACCGATGCGATGTCGACATTGGTATCGTTCCAAGGAGCGCCGCCGATGTAACAGATCGAGAGGATCATGTCTTCGACAGGGCGTGGTCCCCAGTAACACGCACAGAACGGCTGTACGTTCCAGACGTTTGACCAATAGCCGTCTTTAGGCTCACGCGATAGCTCGACATTGATGCCCGCAGCTTGCCAATCTTCAAGGAACAGCTCAGCCGCATCGCCTGCACCGCCATAAGCCGTATCAGCAAAGCGATACTTAATCGCTGTATCTGCATGGCCCGACTTTTTCAGGTGGTACTTCGCACGATCAAGATCCTGCTCAACTTTCAGCTCTGGGTCATAGCTGGCAAATTGTGGACCAAGCGGTTGGTCGTTACCGACTTTACCGTAACCGTAGAGCACTTTTTCAACAAAAGCTTCGCGGTTGGTTGCGAGCTTCAGCGCCATGCGGAAATCGTAGTTGTCGTATGGCGCGCCTTCCATCCGCATTGGGTGGGTAAAGGCAAGGTTGGATTCAACATCAATGATGTTGATACCCGACTTACGCTTCAGGCGGTTGATCGTCTTCAGCGCTGGGCGGTTGATGACGTCAACTTCGCCGGTGACCAGTGCATTGACGCGCGCGGTATCGTCAAGGATCGCAACCATCTCAACACTATCGACGTAACCGAACTCATCGCCCTGCCAAGCATTCGGGTTTTTCTCAAAGCTGGTACGGATGCCCGGCTCAAAGTCTTTCAGCAAGTATGTACCCGTACCGTGTTTGGACAGAACATCCGCTTTGCCGTCAACCGTTGGAACGATGGTGAGGTGATAATCCGTCAACAGGAACGGGAAGTTCGCGTTGCCGGAAGCCAGCTTGACGACAACAGTGTCTTTACCGTCTGCGGAAACGTCTTCAATCGCCTCGAAAACACCTTTAGCACCCGATTTCGAATCTTCACCACGGTGCGTGTTGATCGAGTTGATCACGTCTTCCGTCGTCAGGCTTTTGCCGTTCGAGAATTCGACACCGGAGCGCAGCTTAAAGCGCCATTCCGTTGCATCGTCGCTTGCTTCCCAGCTTTCGGCCAATGCAGGTGTCGCCGTGTTATCTTGACCAACTTCAACCAGGCTGTCGCGGAATGCGCGGCTGACGGCGATCATGTATGTCGCGTTGTATGTCGAGGAATCGAGCGAATCGATGGTGTTCGAATCGTTCAGGCCAACCTTCATGTGGCCGCCTTTTTTCGGCTCAGCCGCATATGCGCGGTTAGACCATAGCGCCGACGCAGATGTCGCAGCCATTCCCAAAGCCGTAGCACCCACCATAAAGTCACGGCGGCTGGTGCTTTTGTCAGCCAGAATATTCTCGATGAGTCTCTGATTATCAGTCATTGTTTCTCCCTGAAACTTAGTTCGTTTGGATTGTTATGTCCCAACGATAGCAGGCTGACACATAAGAACACAAATCACAGCGAAAAACCGACATTTTAAGGGGCTTTAGGCTCGATTTGCCTATGAATTGGGTTTGTACGTTCAATAACGACACCGACTCCGGCGGCTTGTGGAAATATCTCAGGTTTAATTACTTCAACCCGCACAGCTTCAACGCGAGCATCTGTAAATAACTGTGCGAAAATCTCGTCCGCGAGTTCTTCGACAAGATCAATATGACGTTGACTGTCAGAGACGGATTGCAGGTATTCAACAATAGGCGCGTATGAGACGTAATCTTGCTCTGCCTCGCTAGGCTGATCCGGAATGTTGACGTTCATATCGATTGAAATAACGACCGATTGTGCCGCCTTGCGCTCATGAGGTAACACGCCGATAAATAACGGTAATTTCAGCCGATCAATGCGAACAATGGTCTTTTGGCTCACAGTATTCTCACCGGGTCAGTCATCAGAAAAGTGGACCGCTGCTGAAACATGCGGCCCACCAATTTGATTAAGCAGCGCCTTGACCCGCATTCGGGGCTTGAGATGTCAGGCGGATTGTCGCCGGTCCGAACGGCGTTTCAACCGTGACTTCGGCATCCCCATTATCCGGGGTCACACCAGATTCTGCGACGGCTTTTTGAACCGCTTGTTGGCCTTCATCCGATTGAAGGAACATCATAAGAAACTGACGTCGCTGGTTTTCCATCGCCTCGTCAATGCGCATCAAGCGTTGCGTCACTGCACCGCGCAAGCGTGTCAGCAGGCCATCGAACATCGTGAAGGCTTCGGTTTTGTATTCGTTCAGCGGGTCTTTTTGGGCGTAACCGCGCAGGCCAACGACCTGACGCAAATGCTCCATCCGCAATAAGTGCGCGCGCCATTCATCGTCAATCGCCCGCAAAATCAGCTCTTTTTCCGCTGCGCGCATCCGGTCTTCACCAATGAGCTCGGTTTTCTCTGTGGCGACCTGATCGCCCAGTTCATAGAGGCGCTCGCGGATTTCTTCGTCGGCAACGCCCTCTTCCTCGGCCCATTCCGCAATCGGGAATTCGCGGCCAAAGATCGTCGCAAGCTCTTGGTTTAATCCTTGAGTATCCCACTCCTCCGCGTAAGAGCGTGCCGGAATGTGGATGCCAACGAGATCATCAATCAGCGCATGACGCATATCGCGCGCGGTTTCTTCAACATCAGTGGCTTCCATGACTTCAAGCCGTTGCTCGAAGATCGCCTTCCGCTGATCGTTCATCACGTCATCGTATTTCAGGACGTTCTTACGAATATCGAAGTTGCGTGCTTCGACTTTGCCCTGTGCGCGTTCAATGGCTTTGTTGACCCATGAGTGGACAATAGACTCGCCCTCTTGCAAGCCAAGACGTTGAAGCATCTTGTCCATGCGCTCAGAGCCGAAAATCCGCATCAGGTCATCTTCCAGCGATAGGAAAAATTTTGACTTACCGGGGTCACCTTGACGGCCCGACCGACCGCGAAGCTGGTTATCAATACGGCGGCTTTCGTGGCGCTCTGTCGCCAGAACGTATAGACCGCCCGCCGCTTTCGCCTTTGTTTCGAGTTGTTGGACCGCCTCGCGGATCGCAAGCTCCTTTTGCTCGTCTGGAGTGCCGCCAAGCTCGTGCTCAAGCCGCATTTCCGCATTGCCGCCGAGCTTAATATCCGTACCACGGCCCGCCATATTGGTTGCAATCGTAATTGCACCCGGCACACCGGCTTGCGCGACAATCGCGGCTTCCTGTTCGTGATAGCGCGCGTTGAGAACAGCGAACACGCGCTCCTCCGCTGTGCCTTGATCGCCATCATAGAGCGGCTCAAAGGCATTCACATTGGAGGTGTCTTTGAGCTTGAAGCCCTTTTTGATCAGCAAATCCGCTAGAAGTTCAGATTTTTCAATGGATGTCGTACCAACGAGAACGGGTTGGCCTTTGGCGCGGGCAGCCTCGATTTCCTCGACAATGGCTTCATATTTTTCGCGCGTCGTGCGGTAGACTTCATCATCAACGTCTTCGCGGGCAATCGGAACATTGGTCGGAATTTCAATGACTTCAAGGCCGTAAATCTCGGCAAACTCCTCGGCTTCGGTCAAAGCCGTACCCGTCATACCTGCGAGTTTTTCGTATAGGCGGAAATAGTTTTGGTACGTGATCGAGGCCAGCGTGGTGTTCTCGGGCATGATCTGCACACCCTCTTTCGCCTCAATCGCCTGGTGCAAACCTTCGGAGAGGCGACGGCCTTCCATCGCGCGGCCTGTAAACTCGTCGATCAGCATGACCTGATTGTTTTTAATCATGTAATCGCGGTCACGCAGGAACATCTTGTGCGCGCGTAGAGCCTGATTGACGTGGTGGACGATGGAGACGTTTTCAGGGTCGTAGAGCGAAGCATCCGGCTTCAAAACGCCCATCTCGCGCAGCAACCGTTCTGCGGCCTCGTTACCATCCTCGGTCAGGGTCGAAGATCGTTGTTTTTCATCAATTTCGTAATGCTCTTCGGCCAACTGAGGGATCAGTTGATTGACGGCCATATACAGCTCGCTGGAATCTTCCGCCGGACCGGAGATAATCAGCGGTGTTCGCGCCTCATCCACAAGGATCGAGTCAACCTCATCGACAATCGCGTAATTATGACCGCGCTGGACCATCTCTGCGGTCGAGTATTTCATATTATCGCGCAGATAATCGAAGCCCAACTCGTTGTTGGTCGCATAGGTCACATCGCAGGCATAGGCTTCGCGGCGCTGGTCATCATCCATACCGGCGATGATCGTACCGACAGTAAGACCCAAAAACTTGTAAACCGCGCTCATCCATTCCGCATCACGCGACGCAAGATAGTCGTTCACGGTTACGACGTGGACGCCTTTTCCGGTCAATGCGTTCAAATAAACCGGCAGAGTCGCGACGAGGGTTTTACCCTCACCCGTCTTCATCTCGGAAATGTTACCTTGGTGCAGGATGTAACCACCGAGCAATTGAACATCAAAAGGCCGAAGACCAAGCGCACGTTTTGAGGCTTCGCGGACCACAGCGAAGGCCTCGTTCATCAGATCGTCGAGCGACTCGCCTTTTTCGTAACGGGCGCGAAACTCGTCTGTTTTTCCACGCAAATCATCGTCAGACAGCGCCTCAAGGCCGCTTTCAAGTCCCTCAACGCCGGTCAGTGATTTCATCGCCACCTTGACCTTACGGTCATTTGCAGTGCCGAAAACCTTCTTGGCGATCTTATCGAGACCCAACATGCGTCAGTGCCTTTCTGCGGGTTTATCTCCGCGTATTGTCTTATTTCGACCATGCGAATCTCGCAAGATTTGTCGATAACCGGCTGAGCATTAACAGCCCGCACACGTTAATTATTCCGCAACCTATTCAGCGGCGAACTAGCGGGAGACTTATGCAGCAGGTAAAGGGATGTCAATGTCACGGGTTTAGGCCATATATACCCAATTCCGTCGATACCGAGAAACGAGGATTACGTTTGATGAAAACCATACTAACCAGCATGATCGCCTTAGCCCTCTGCCTTGGCACGGCATCCGCCCAATCTGTGGGCGAAAGTGAGGTCAAAGTCGCTCTCTCACAGAACGACGGTACTGAAGTGCTGGCAACCGTCGGCGAAAACAATGTCACGATAGGTGATGCCGCCCTGACATTCTCGACTTTGCCCGAGCAAATGCGGAATCAACCTGACGAAACCATGCTCGAAGCGATTACAGAACAATTGATCAGCGAATACGCACTGATGGATAAAGCGCTCGAAGCCGGGTTGGAAAAATCCCGTGAAGTGCAGGCACGGCTGAAAGCCGCAAGGCGGGCAACGCTCGCAGAAGCCTATATCACCACAGAACTTGCCGAGCGCGTCAATGATGAAGCGCTGCGCGACGGATATGACAAAATGACCCGTGACTTCCCTGAAGAGGAAGAAGTGCGTGCGCGTCATATCCTCGTGGACGAAGAAGATGACGCAAAAGCCATCGCAAAGGCTCTGCGCGGAACCGATGAGGATTTCGCCAAACTCGCTGCGGAGAAATCCACAGGGCCGTCTGGTGCTTCGGGCGGTGATCTTGGCTATTTCAAAAAGGGCGACATGGTTGCGCCTTTCGCAGAGGCCGCATTCGCTATGCAGCCCGGCGATATCTCCGATCCGGTTAAAACGCAGTTCGGCTGGCATGTGATCAAATTGGAAGATCGTCGCACGAGCAAGCCACCATCGTTTGAGGAGCTTGAGCCTCAACTGCGCCAACAACTGATGCAAGCGACCGCTCAGGCCATTATCGCAGAGGTCAAAGAAGAGTCAGACTTCAAAAAGTCGGAAGAAACACCTCCAGCCTTCCTTATCAGACGCGAAGAGATGTATTCGGGCACTGAATAAGCGGTCTTTATCGTTTGTTACCTGAGACTATCAAAAGGCTCCACCGCACGGTTGGGGCCTTTTTTCATGGGCGACCAATGATAGCGGCGATATTTCATCTTTCCCCGCGCTGATCCTGCGCTAAACATAATGGCAGGGACTCGGGAGGAACTTTATGTCGAACTCTGCCGCGATTGAACGCCTGAAAAACCAATTTCAGGACCGCTGCGTCACCACCGACGCCATGCGCGAGCAGTATTCGCAGAACGAAGCTCATCATACTCCGGTCAGGCCGGATGCGATCTTGTTCCCGGAATCCACCGACGAAGTGCGCCAGATCATTGAGGTCTGCCGCGATACCCAATGTCCGGTTACGGCTTATGGCGCTGGGACATCACTCGAGGGACATATCGTGCCTGTGCGCGGTGGTATCAGCCTAGACATGGGCCGGATGAAAGGGATTTTAGCGGTAAATCAAGAAGATATGGATGCCGTGGTGCAACCGGGAGTGACACGCCGCCAATTAAATGAAGACCTGCGCGCCACCGGCTTATTCTTTCCTGTCGATCCCGGTGCAGATGCCAGTATCGGCGGGATGGCCGCAACACGGGCATCGGGTACGAATGCCGTCCGCTATGGCACGATGCGCGAATGTGTTCTCGCTTGCGAAGCCGTCCTTGCGGATGGCCGGGTGATCCGCGCCGGTTCCCGCTCGCGAAAATCTGCGGCGGGATATGATCTGTGCAAATTGCTGGTCGGATCTGAGGGCACTTTGGGGATTATGACGGAATTGACCGTGAAGTTATTCGGGCAACCCGAAGCGGTCTCCTCTGCTGTATGCGGGTTCCAGACGCTCGAAGGCGCGGTACAAGCAGTTATCGAAACCATCCAAATGGGAATGCCGGTTGCCCGCATCGAATTTTTGGACGAATTGCAGCTTCGCGCCGTCAATGCCTATTCAAAAATGGATATTCCCGAACGTCCTACGCTGTTTTTAGAATTCCATGGCAGCGAAAACAGTGTCGCGGAACAGGCAGAGCGCTTTGGCGAGATTGCGTCGGAGCATGGCGGGCTTGGGTTTGATTGGGCCACGCGAGAGGAAGACCGCAACCGGCTTTGGCGCGCCCGCCATGATGCCTATTACGGGGTCAAAGCGATGTGGCCCGGAAAGCGCGGATACATAACGGACTCCTGCGTACCGATTTCAAAACTCGCCGAAGCCATCCGCGAAACAAAAGCCGAGATTGAGGCGAGCGGCTTGATCGCGCCGATGGTCGGGCATGTGGGCGATGGTAATTTTCACCTCGCGATTATGATTGACCCCGACGACCCCGACGAAATGAAAGCCGCCGAACGTTTGTCTCATTCCATTGCCGAACGATCGTTGAGGCTCGGGGGGACTGTGACCGGCGAGCATGGCGTCGGCCTCGGCAAAATAAAATATATGGAGGCGGAACACGGGGCCGCCTATGGGGTGATGGCGGAAATCAAACGTGTCTTCGATCCGCAAAACATTTTGAACCCCGGCAAGTTGATCTCCCTAAATTAATTTTTGCATGATCCGCGCGCACGGCATTGAGTGCGATAGAGAGTTAGAGCTGTAATGATCGACATTCTTCCCCTCGACCGAACGCTTGAACCGGGCTTGCGAAAGCTGCTCGATGAAAAGGCCAAGCCGGTCGGATCGCTCGGGCGGCTGGAAGACCTCGCCATTGATATCGGTTTGATCCGGGGTGCGCTTAAACCTGAATTAGGCAAGGCTCTGTCGGTGATTTTTGCAGGGGATCACGGGATAACCGAGGAAGGTGTTTCTTCGCATCCCCCTGAAGTAACCGCCGCAATGGTTCATAATTTTATCGCAGGCGGCGCAACAATCTCGGCTTTCACCCGTATTGCCGGAGCAGGGCTAAAAGTGGTGGATGCCGGAGTGAAATTTCCGGTCACACCCGGTCCCGGTTTCACCAATGCGCGCATTGCGGCCGGAACGAAGAATGCGGCTGTTGAACCGGCAATGACCCGCGCACAATGCGAAGCAGCAATGACTAAAGGCATCGCCTTGGCGCAAGAAGCCGTCACAGAGGGTTTTGATATTCTTGCGCCCGGCGAAATGGGCATCGGGAATACGACATCAGCCAGCTTGATCGTACATCGCCTCGCCCCCGCAACGCTTGACGCGGTGATTGGACGCGGTGCGGGGCTGGATGATGACGGGTTAGCGCGAAAGCGTGCCGCTGTGCAAAAGGCCGCCGCACGCACAGACAGCACAGAACCTCTTACCGTGTTGGCCGAGTTCGGTGGATTTGAAATCGCGATGATGTGCGGATTTATGCTCGGCGGAGCGGCTGAAAACCGCATCATAATTGTTGACGGATTTATCGCCGGGGCCGCTGCCTTGGCTGCATGTCGCGTCGCGCCGCACGCGCGCGAGCGGATGGTTTTCGCGCACCGTTCAGCAGAGCCGGGGGCAAAGGCAATCCTTGATACACTGGAGGCGGATGCTTTACTCGACCTTGAACTGCGATTGGGTGAAGGGTCGGGTGCAGCGCTGGCCATTCCATTGGTGCGTGCCGCCGCAGCAATTTTGACAGATCTGGCGGACTACCCGCGATGAAACGCGAATGGCTCGCTTTTTTATCGGCGGTGCAATTTTTGACGCGCCTGCCGGTTCCTGATCCGGGATGGGAAGACGGACGGCTGGATCGCGCCGCAAAGTGGTTTCCGCTGGTAGGTGCACTGGTCGGTTTGATTTGCGGAGTGGTGCTGTTTTTATTGGGGTTGCTCTCCTATCGGGGGCTGCCGATTATAGAACTTTCCGTTTTATTCGGTGTGTTGATGACCGGCGCGCTGCATGAAGATGGTTTCGCAGATACCGCCGATGGGTTTTTCGGCGGGCGCGATACTGAAAAGCGTTTGAGCATCATGCGCGATAGCCGCATTGGAACTTATGGGGCAATTGCACTTATCTTTGCAATCCTATTGCGGATTTCGCTCTACGGAGAATTTTATTCACCGCGCGTGGCGAGCGCTTCTTTCACCGTTACAATCGCTGCAGCATTCATCGCAGCCCATGCCATTAGCCGGACTTTGATGTTATTGCATCTTTCGATGCTGCCTTACGCGCGGGGTAAGGATGCGGCGCTGCTGTCACCGCTCTCGGGTCGGGATGCCGTCGTGCCTGTTATGACGATGCTTATCGTTTGTTTGCCGCTTGCGCATATCGTCTCTTATGGTGCAGTCGCCGCCGGAATGATTGTCGCCATTATGAGCAATTTTGCCTTCACCAAACTAACAAAAACCCGCATTGGCGGATGGACAGGGGACACCGCAGGCGCGACGCAGATCATCTCTGAAATCTTTTTCCTGATCGGATTTTGTGCATGGATTTGGTCTTAGTCCGTCACCCTAAAACGGTGGTTGAAAATGGTGTCTGCTATGGCTCGACCGATGTAGAACCGGACCCGGAACGATTGGCGTCTGATGCCGCGCGTATTGCGCCTGCATTGCCCGAAGACGCCCGGATTATCAGCAGCCCCATGCAGCGCGCACGGTTGCTTGCCGAAAGTTTTGGCCCGGTCGAAACGGATGAGCGCTTGGTCGAAATGGATTTTGGCGCGTGGGAGATGCAGCGTTGGGATGCGCTGCCACGCGACGAGATTGACGGTTGGGCCGATGACTTGCTCGGCTTTACGCCGCCCGGCGGGGAAGCACTTGGCGAGGTTGCGAAACGCACAATCGATTGGTGGGAAAGCCTGCCACGCGACCAGACGATTATCGCTGTGGCTCATGGCGGACCGTGGCGCGTTTTGGGTGCGCATCTGCTTGGTATCCCGCTGGAACACTCACTCCGGTTAGAGATTGAATGGGGAGGGCGTGCCCTGTTCAGGATCAACGAGTTCGGTGCGCAGTTACGCGGCTGGAACCTGTTTTAACAAGCTACGCGCAGCTTCACGTGCTTCTTTGGTGATGGTTTCACCGGCCAGCATCCGCGCCAATTCCGCAACCCGCTCTGTCTCGGATAGCACCGCAACGCTGGTTGTGGTTATTTCTTTGCCGTCCTTTTTCGCGACGGATTTATTGATCCGCCAATGCTTTGAGGCTTCGGCGGCGACTTGCGGAGCGTGGGTGATAACCAGCGCTTGCCCCGCATCACCCAATTGCCGCAACCGCATTCCGATGGCCGCTGCTGTCGCGCCGCCAACACCCCGGTCAATCTCGTCAAAAATAATCGTTGTCTTGTCGTTGGCATTCCCGACAAGGCAGACTTTGAGCGCCAGCAAAAACCGCGATAGCTCGCCGCCTGATGCGGTTTTGTCGATGGCCCCAAAAGGCGAACCGGGATTCGTCGCCACTGTAAAGGACACACGGTCGATGCCGTCGGCAGTTCCGTTTTCTTCATCCGCGACAATCTCAGTGCGAAATTTTGCGCGCTCGAGTTTGAGCGGCGGCAATTCTTTCATGACCGCTTTATCCAGCGCACTGCCGGTTTTTTGCCGTGCAGCACTAAGAGCGCGGGCTTCGGTTAGGTATGCTTCGTGGGCTTCGCGGGCGGCTGTTTCCAGAGCGCCCAAGCGTTCTTCACCCGCCTCGATAAAGGCAAGACGCTCGTTCATTTTTGACCTCAGCGTTGCAAGGTCAGTCACGCTCATGCGGTGTTTTCGGGCTAAACCGCGCAAGGCGAAAAGACGCTCTTCGATTTGCTCTAGCACATTGGGGTCAACAGCCAGTGCCTCCATCGCGGCATCGACTTCGCGAACAGCTTCGGACATTTCCGTCAGGGTTCGGTCGAGCGCGCTGAGGGATGCGTCGAGGCGGCCATCGGCTTTGGGCGCGGCCATATCGAGCCAGCGAACGGCCTCAGCCAACCGGCCTTCCGCACCCTTTACCCCAAGCGCGTCTGCAGCTTTTGCAACATCTTCGGCGATGGAGACCGCCCGTTGCATGGAGCGGCGTTCAGAATCGAGCGTGGCTTCTTCATCGCTTTCGGGGGCGAGTTCTTCAAGCTCTTCAACCGAGTGCCGCACGTAATCGGCGTCAGCGCGGGCTGCTTCAATTTCGGTGCGCCCTTCGATCAGTGCTTTTTCCGCCGCCCGCCATGCAGCGTGAAGCTTTCGCACTTTTAAGACGCGCTTTTCAAAACCGGCATAGGCATCCAGTAAGAACCCGTGCGCCGCAGGATTGGTCAAACTGCGGTCGTCGAATTGGCCGTGGATTTCTATGAGCATCGAGCCGAGGGTACGCAAGGCCGAAACGCTGGCAGGCTGATCATTGATAAAGGCGCGACTGCGACCTTCTTCGC
Organism: uncultured Neomegalonema sp.; assembly: GCA_937990185.1. Taxonomy (GTDB): domain Bacteria; phylum Pseudomonadota; class Alphaproteobacteria; order Rhodobacterales; family Rhodobacteraceae; genus JAHDDY01. The sequence goes on from CALKBI010000066.1 coordinate 26,935, forward strand.
CGATCACACGGCGCAGGATGAGCGTCTCATCTTCGATTTCATAGCCTTGGTCGCGGAGCCATTCCCAAGCGGGATGACTAAGTACAACATCGAACTCGGCGGTGGCCGTGCCACTGCTCGCACCGGCTCGCACCAGCGACCCGGCGACCCGCGCGCCAAGCGCTGCGCCGAGAGCATCAAGGAGGATTGATTTGCCTGCTCCGGTTTCGCCGGTCATCGCGCCCAAACCGGGTTCAAAGTCCAGATCGAGCGTGTCGATCAGGACAATGTCACGTACCGATAGGCGCCGTAGCATCGTTTAGAGCCACTCACCCTTGATGACTTGGCGGTAAGCACGGCGGAACCAAGCATCTTTTTCACCGCCAACGATCGCACCGCTTTCGGTCAGCATCGCATAGCTGGTAGAATACCAATCTGAGCCTGGGAAGTTATGTCCGAGCACAGCACCCGCAGATTTTGCCTCTTCGACAAGGCCAAGCGAGAGGTTTGCTTCTACGAGTCTGTGCAGCGCCTCTTGAACATGGGTGGTCGTGTCATATTGCTTTACGACCGTCTGGAAACGATTGATCGCTGCGAGGTAATCACCGCGCTTGAGGTAATAGCGGCCTATGGTCATTTCTTTGCCGGAAAGCTGATCAAGTGCCGTGTCGAGCTTCAGCCGCGCATCATCGACATACTCGCTGTCAGGGTGACGCGCAATCAGCTCGCGGAGTGCTGCGAGCGCTTCTTTGGTGACGCCTTGATCCCGGCCCACATCGACGATCTGTTCGTAATAACTCTGCGCCACGAGATAGCGCGCATAATCGGTTTGCTCATCACTTGGGAAGAAGCCGAGATAGCGTTGCGCCGAGGTAATTGCGGAATCATATTCCGCCGCCTCGTAGGAAGAAAATGCCGAGAGTAAAAGCGCCTTTTTCGTCAGGTCCGAATATGGATAGAGACGTTCGATTTCGTCAAACATCTTCGCCGCCCGGCGGTGGTTTTTCTTTGCCAGCTCTTTTTGAGCATCAGCGAAAATCTGCTCAGGAGTCTGCGTTTCAATAGGCGGCTTGCTCTCACTGAACACATTGCTAAGCGGATTGCTAATCGTACCGCCACACGCGGCTAGGCTCAACAGGCCAACGCTCATTACTGTCGCGCGAAGGGCTGACGAAACACGGGTAGAAAGCATATGTCTCTCCATAACCGGACATGCGAAGGTATTCCCGACGCTGTTTTGTCGTTCATACCCGTCCACAGTTAAAATTCCAAGCGCGGGATGCATAAATGTTCTGAATAAGTTCTTAAAATTGATGTGTAGTGCTAATCTGTGATCACGAGAAACAACCATATCGCTGTAAAAGACGCATTTGTCGCACTATTCCACCCCGATCTTAGAGCCGGAGCGTTGAGATTTAAGTGTGGCCTTAATTGGTCGGGACATCGGGAGTTCGCCCGAACGATATATTTGCCCCCACTGTATAAGCAGCGGTCTCGCGATTTTGAGTGCGGTCTTTATGGCGCGGGGTCGCGGGTCGAGTGTGGGAGGGGTGCTTTTTTGAGCGTGGGTGCATTTGCTTTACGGATGCTTTTGCTTGACAGCGGTTAAATCTTTCATTTAAATGTTCTTGTTTTGTTTTAATTGAAAGATGCCATGATCTGGAGCCTTGACCGTATGACTGAGAACTACCGCATCGCGCTCTTGCGTGTTGTGGCGGGGTTGTTTGTATCTGCGGGGATGACTTCGGATAGCGCCGTTATTGAAAAGCTGCCGCGTCATCTTCGTAATGGAATTTTGCTGATTTTGCGCCCCGCAGAATCGGCCACGCGGCGGATTGTTGCGTTGGTGGCACGACATGAGGCTGTCCCTGTCTATGTGGCTCCCCCCAAACGGGATCGCTTGAAGAATAAGGGGGCTGGCAAAAAGCGAGGACCACGTGCGCCGCAGTTTTGTTTGATTGATCCGCGCAAGTATTTTCCTGAATTGCACCCACACCGCCGGAAGCCGCGCCAAATGCCGAAACCGAACGGCTCTACGGAACCTCAGATTCAAGTTCGGATTGCCGGTTTTGATGGCGCGCCTGATTTCGTGATTTGGTCTGAACCTAAAGCGGTTTTGACGCCGGAAGATGAGGTTTCGGCAAAGGCTTTGTACCGTCGTCTTTTAGCACTCAAGCTGGCGCTCGAAGATATGCCGCAACAGGCCAAGCGCTATGTCCGAGAAGTGGCGAAACGCAAAGCTGCTGCGCCGGGGCCGAAAAGTGTTCCGCCTTTAAGAATGGGCCTGCCACCGGGATACCGGCGAAAACATATTCACGAGGTCGATGAAATCCTGTGGGATTGCCATTGCCTCCTGCGGCAAGACCCCCATCCGCCGGATAAGGTTTGAAGAGGATCAATTCAAAAACGTCCGACTTCTAATCCTAAAAAGATTAGAGGCATTTTCGTATGCGTGTTCGGCAATCATCGAAAGCGTTTTGCGATTTGGGGGAATCAGATTTCACACCAAGAGCCGCATGAAACCTGCTCCTGATGATTCAGGATATCTCAAAACGCCGGAAACAAAAAACCCGCCCGGAATGACCGAGCGGGTTTTTCTAGAAGATAAAGAAAGGAAAGATTAGCCTACTTCACGTTCACCTGGCGTGATTTCCCACTTCTCAAGAATGTCACGGACATTCTGCACCGAGA
>CALKBI010000067.1 GCA_937990185.1 uncultured Neomegalonema sp.
TACCGCTTCAAGATTGAAGGAATAAAAGAGCTGGTCTTGCGAAAATTCCTGCCGACCCATCATCGCCGATACCTCCTTGGCCTCAAACCAAGTGAATCAGCAATTCAAACCTCGCTCAACCCGAGTTTTTCAACGGAGTAATCCCAAAGCGGGTTTCGCGCTTTAAGGTATCCTTCGAGACACGCGCTTCCTGCGTTCCTCAGGATGAGGGGTGATCTTTTTGCATCGTGTCTTTGTTGGTTTTGATGGAAGCCAGAATATACAGCGCTTCAAAATATTCAGGTCATCATCGGGCTTGTTCCGGTGCATCAAGAGCGAACTTTTGAGTCTCTGGATTGCCCGAACAAGTCGGGCAATGACATTGCTGTAGAGTAGTTTGATTGGACCGCGCGCTGGTGGTTCGCCAAGATATTCTTCTTGACGCGGTACAAATGTTCAACTTATGTTCTTTTCGTTGATTTCGCAAAAAGGACGTCATGACACTCGATACTCCGCATATGATTGAACGCTATCGCCTTGTGCTGTTGCGCTTAGTGGCGGAGTTGTTTGTTGTGGCGGGGGTCCGGCCTGAGACGCGAGGCGTGGAGAGTTTTTCACGGCAGGTGCGCGGCTCGATTTTACGGGTTTTGCGGCAATCGGAATCGGCGACGCGCCGGTTGATTTTTACCACCGCACGGCAGCTTGAAATTCCGATCTATGTGCCGCGTTTTAAACAGGCAAAAGCTGTGCGTAAAACTGCGCGCAGCAAGGCAGATAAAACGCCATCACGGACCAGAGCCCCGCAATTCCGGTTGATTGATCCGCGCGTTTTTCTCGAAGAATTACACCCCAACCGCAAACGCAATGCCTGCAAACCCCGCCGTCAGCGCGGCGGTGATCCGCGCTTGGTGTTCCGGTTTGCCGATTTTGGCGCGCCCGCTTGCGAGGCTTGGTCGGACCCCGCGCCGGAAATCTCTCCTAATGATCCGGTAACAGCGAAACATATTCTGCGGCGGATGCAGGCCGTACATCACGCGCTGAATGATTTGCCGAAACAGGCACAGCGGATGGTGCGGGAAATTGCAAAACGGAGAACGCTTCCGCCCGGACCGGGGTGCGTCGGGCCTATACGAGCCGGGCTTCCACCGGGGCATCGAAAGAAGCCCGTTCACGTTGTTGATACGCTTCTGCGGGAATGTCATTGGCTCGCGATGCAAGTCCCGAAACCGCCGGAACGATAGCGTTCTAAATACTGAATTGAGTGGTGGCTCTCTTCGGCAAAGCGTTTGGCTTTGCCGGGGCGGGCCTTTTTGCGTTTTTTATTCCGGTATTGCTTCAAGCGCCCCGACCAAACCGGCCAAATCATCCGGCAACGCGCTCTCAAACCGCAGGTCTTCATTCGTGATTGGATGCAGAAACCCTAGGGTTTTGGCATGAAGGGCTTGTCTGGGAAATCCGCTCAAGGCATCGCGGATTGTCTGATCCAAACTGGCGGGCGGCGTGCGTTGCCGGCCATAGGTCTGATCGCCGACCAGCGGATGACCGAGATGAGTCAGATGGACTCTGATCTGGTGAGTCCGGCCTGTCTCTAACCGGCATTCGACCAAGGAACACGGGCCGAGATCAGCAATCCGCTTAAAACGCGTCACCGCGTGGCGGCCATCATTAACATTGACCGCCATTTTCTTTCGATCCGTGCGAGAGCGGCCAATGGTCGTCTCAACCCGCACCCAACCCGGCTCGAAGGATACCGCCGGAAGCCCCGCCATTCTCGCATCCGCACGATCCGGCCTGCCCCAAACCAGTGCGGCATAACTGCGCTCCAGATCATGCGCCGCAAATTGTGCCGCCAAACCCTGATGCGCCGCATCCGATTTAGCGACCACCAAAAGACCCGACGTCTCTTTATCGATTCGGTGAACGATGCCGGGACGCTTTTCGCCGCCAATCCCGGAAAGGCTGTCTCCGCAATGGGCCAAAAGCGCATTGACCAGCGTTCCCGTCCATGCACCCGGTGCGGGATGAACCACCATGCCCGCCGGTTTGTTCACCACAATCAAATGCGCGTCTTCAAAGACAACATTGAGCGGAATCGCTTCCGGCTCCGGCTCGGCATCCATAGGAGGCGGAACATGAATGCGAAAAACTTCGCCGCCCTTGACTTTACCCGAGGCGTCCGTGACCGTCGCGCCCGGTTCGGAAAGGCGCGCCACCGCCCCGCCCTCGATCAGCGCGCGAATACGCGACCGGCTGAGACCGGGTGTATCGGCGGCTTCGGTCAGCGCCTTATCAAGCCGCACTCCCTTTGCCTCAGGCGGCAGGGTCACTTCTATCGGAGCGTCATCATTCATGAGCAGCGACTTACAACAATCCGGCGGCAATCGCGACCTCGATGACGATGCTTTTGAACCGCCGCAGATCCGGCGGTTCCGGCGACTGGTGAGCCTGTTGATGATTGTGATGATGATTGGGATCTTGGGGATCGCAGGGGCGCTGGTCTATCGGCTGACCCAACCGAGTCATAGCTTGATTGAGATTCCCAGTGCAGGCGATATCACTGTGCCCGCCGGAATGGAGGTTCTCAGCATTACGCAAACAGGGACATCGCTCTATTTGATCTTAGAGAACACCGCGACCGGCGAGCGCAGGGTTGAAGAACGCAATGCGGGCGATCAAACACTGACCCGCCACTACCGGCTTGTCCCTATAGAAAATAATTGAACCTATGCGCCCCACCCGCAACTCCGCTGTCTTTATCGAAGGATCAATCCTGCGCCATATCTCGGTGATGTCGGCGAGTTCGGGTGCGGGGTTGCTCGCGATTTTTCTCGTAGATTTTGCGGACCTGTTCTTTATCTCGCTGTTGGGAACAAGCGCGCTGGCGGCGGCGGTTGGCTATGCCGGAACAGTGCTGTTTTTCTTCACCTCCATCGGCATCGGGCTGGCGATTGCGATGGGCGCTTTGGCGGCAAGGGCTTTAGGACGCAACGATACCGACCAAGCGCGGGAGATCGCCGGAAGCATTGCTGCAATTATTATCGGCATAAGCGTCATATTGACCGTGCTGCTCTTGATATTCGCGCCGGTGTTCCTGACATGGTTGGGAGCGGAGGGCGAAGCGTATGACTACGCGGTATCGTATTTGCGGATAGCGGGGGCCGGAACACCCTTTTTGATGTTAGGGATGTCCGGCGGTGCGTTGTTGCGAAGTCACGGAGATGCGCGGCGAGCGATGAACACGACGCTCTCCTCAGCGCTGATCAATGCGGCGCTCGACCCCTTGTTTATTTTCGGATTTGGCTGGGGATTGGACGGGGCGGCATGGGCAACTTTGATCGCGCGGATCACCTTAGCCATGGTGGCTTGGAGGCCGATATTATCGCTTTATGATGGGATTGCCCGGCCTCGCGTCGGGAGAATTATAAGCGATTTTACGCCGGTTTTTGCTATTGCCGGACCTGCTTTGCTGACCAATGTCGCAACGCCGGTCGGTAATGCGATTATCACGCGGATGATCTCTGGCTACGGCACTGAAGCGGTTGCTGGCTATGCGATTATAGGGCGGCTTACACCGCTCGCATTTTGTTTGATTTTCGGGTTGTCCGGTGCGGTCGGGCCAATTATCGGGCAGAATTTTGGTGCGGGGAATATAGGTCGAGTGCGGGAGACATTGGTTAAGTCACTCTATCTGGCTGGCGGATATGTGGCTTTGGTCTCCCTCGTGCTCTTTTTGCTGCGCTGGCCGCTCGCTGACCTGTTCAGGACGAGTGATGAAGCGCGGTCTTTGTTGTTTTTGTTTTGCGGGCCGCTGTCGCTCGCTTTTGTTTTCAACGCGGCGCTGTTCACGACCAATGCAGCCTTCAATAATCTCGACCGCCCGTTTACATCAACGCTGTTGAATTGGGGCAAACATACATTGGGGACTGTCCCCTTCGCATGGCTCGGCGCACGATTTATGGGCGCAGAAGGGGTTCTGATTGGCCAATATGCTGGCGGCGCAATTTTTGCTTTGCTCGGTATTTGGCTGGCTTTTCGTTTAGTTGATCATCACGCGCCAATGACGCCAAGTTCGCCAGTTATCCTGACGGAACGCCTGCCGCAATCTCCATTCAGCAATTGGCGCCCATAGTGAATATGTCCTCGTCGTTTTCGACGAGGGAGTTACGACGATTTGCAAAATGCAACGTAAAGCGATTCTGTTACTTTGGGATTGGGTGAGCGGAGAAGTATCGGTGCAAAACGATCAAATGCAACAAATAATTGAACTTCTAGAAAAGCAAACACGTAACGCTGGATACTTATATTCTGCAGATTTACTGGGAATAGCAGCTGTTTCACTTCAAAAAGAGATTGATTTGTCGAAAGAATTTCCACTTGAAGACAAAAAACCACTCGAAAACACAGTCGCGCTGCACTAATAAGTAGGCTATGGCCGAAATGAAACTCGCGCGAGATATACTCGATAAACTTGCAAATGCGACGGACAGCAAAGATATCGCCGCTATCTTTACATCAATCCGTGAGACATACGGCGTAGAAAATCTTGTTTATCATGCAGTGAACGTTAAAGGCCTGACTAAAGATGGTCCTTTTCTTCGTCTGACGTATTCGGACGACTGGATCGCGCGTTACTATGAAAAAAATTACTTTGATATTGATCCCGTCGTTGAGGAAGGAACTCGCGCCTTCATGCCTTTCAATTGGTCAGACTTGGACTGGGAAGGCAAACGCCGCCAAGAATTTGCCGAAGACGCAGCGGGACATTCTGTAGGAACATCAGGGCTGACGGTTCCTGTCAGAGGTCCGAACGGTCAACACGCGCTGTTCTCGGTAGCAACGTGTCTTTCTGATAAAAGCTGGACCCGTCAGATGCGGGAGCATCTTCCGCAACTTCATAATATTGCACACGCAGTTCATGAAGCCACGGTGAGGGTTGAGGGTGTATCCGCAGCCGCCCCAATTTCGCTGTCCGGACGTGAACGCGATGTCTTGCAATGGGCCGGAGCGGGTAAAACAACAGATGAAATCGCTCAAATTCTGGGAATTTCTGAAAGGACAGTCCGCGTCTACCTCGACACATCCCGATATAAACTCACAGCGACGAATAGGACACATGCCGTAGCGCGCGCCTTGGGATTGGGGTTGATACACCCACCAGACTGATCACATTTTCATGTATTTTCTACCTATGAGTTTAATTTAAGATAATTTCTCTTACAATCTATAAGAGCCAATCATACGCTTGCACCTATAAGTAAGCTATGGAGCTGATAGATGAAGATTCGACTTGTGAAAGGTATGGATCTCGCGGGTGACGGGGATTTACTCGATGAGATGTTCAAAGCACGTAAGCGATTATTCGCAGACCGACTGGGTTGGGATGTCACTGTGGATCAGCAGGGTCGGGAAATCGACCAATATGACCCCCTCAATCCACTCTACCTAATCTCTACAGACGAGAGCGGTGCTCATCTCGGGTCACTCAGATTACTTCCGACCACCGGTGACACCATGCTACGGGACGTCTTTGCATCCGCTTTTGACGGAACAGTAATCGAAAGCCCGTTCATCTGGGAATGTACTCGCTTTTGTATTGAAAGCGATAAATCCGGGCATGTTCGGGCCGGATTGCATCAAGCAACAACAGCATTATTGCTCGGGATTTGTGAAACAGGACTCCGGTCAGGGATTCAGCAGATTGTGGGAGTCTTTGATCGTAGGATGATTCCGATTTATCGTCGAGGCGGATGGCCACCGGATATTATCGGGGAAAGCGGGAATGGGCGCGAGGCAGTCTATCTCGGCGTTTGGGACGTGACAGAGGAGTACGCCGCCGCCATCCGAAAGGCAGGAGGGCTTAAGGGTTCTATCCTTGAGCCTGCATCTCGGCGCAGAGCCGAACGTTTGCTCAATGCCGCGTAGAATATTGAGTATCCAGACGGTGAACTACAGATTCTAACGTTCGTTCAGCGCATCATTAAGAACGCCATGGACGGCTTCAGGGGGAACTTCGCGTGTAACGAATGCCTCTCCGATGTCGCGGGCCAAAATGAAAGCAGGCACTCCGCCGACAACTTTTTTATCCTGCGACATCAGGCCGATAAGGTCTGATGCGCCGGGTAAGTCGCCTTCGATATCGACAAGCCGGGTTTTCATTTTCATTTCAGATAGATGCGCGCGGACACGAGACGGTGTTTCCTGACTGCATAGGCCAAGTCGGGCCGACAGTTCAAAAGCCAACCCCATACCAATCGAGACACCTTCTCCATGAAGCAAGCGATCCGAATATCCGGTAGCTGCCTCAAGCGCATGACCAAACGTGTGACCAAGATTTAAAAGGGCACGGTCGCCGCGTTCATGTTCATCTCGTGCAACAATGTCAGCCTTGGCCTGAACAGAGCGCGCGACGGCCTCGGCTCTGAGCGCTTTATTACCGCCAGCGAGAACCGGGCCTTGTTTTTCTAACCATTCGAAGAAAGGAAGGTCGCCAAGTAAGCCATATTTTGCGACCTCGCCATATCCGGCAAGGAACTCACGATCTGATAGCGTGTCGAGCACATCAATATCGGCAAGAACCAAACCTGGTTGATGGAACGCGCCGATTAGATTCTTTCCGCTTGGCGAGTTAATTCCGGTCTTGCCGCCAACCGAACTGTCAACCTGAGCCAAAAGCGATGTCGGTATCTGGATAAAGCGGACACCGCGACGGAGGATTGACGCAGCAAAGCCAGCTAAATCACCAATAACTCCACCCCCAAAAGCGATGACGAAATCGTCACGCTCAACCTTCATATCGAGCAAATGTTCGACGGTTCGTTCCAACATCTCCCAACATTTTGTGCGCTCGCCCGGTGGGAGTTTGATCGTTGTCGTTTCAATTCCTGAAACCGCAAGGCCGTCTCTGAGGGAATCGAGATGGAGGCTGGCTACTGTTTCGTCTGTAACGATGGCGCAGCGGGGGCGTTTTAAAAGCGGCGCGCAAAGGGGTCCTGCTTTCGCCAGCAATCCGGTTCCAACGATAACATCGTAGCTGCGTTCTCCGAGATTGACCCGGATGGTGTGGTTAATGTCGCTCATTACAGAATCAAATCGCCCCGATCTTTAAGGTGCTTAATGATTGCATTCACCGACACTTCATGAGGTTCATCACGGCTGAAGACTTCTACGTCCGCCTCGGCATAAATCGGATAACGGCTTTCCATAAGCCGCGCGAGGATCTCGCGAGGGTTACCATTCTTGAGCAAGGGCCTGCTTGAACGCCTTCCACAGCGACGGACCAGCACATCAAGATCTGCCCGCATCCAGATTGTCGTTGCTTTTTCAGCTAATAAAGCCCGCGTTTCATCGTCAATAAACGCACCGCCACCAGTTGCCAGAACGAGAGGCGCTTTTTCCAGTAAACGTGCGATTACCCTACGTTCTCCGTCGCGAAATTCGGCTTCGCCCCGCGTTTCGAAAATATCAGGAATCTTCATGCCAGCCGCACGCTCGATCTCAGTATCAGCATCAAGGAATCGAGCATCAATCGCCGTTGCTACACGCCGACCAATTGCACTTTTACCAGCCCCCATCAACCCGACGAGCACAACGTGTTTCTTTAGTTCGGCCCTGAATTCAGGGGCCTGTTCATCTTTCGCCATAATTTTCCATCACGACATAGTAAGCAACCACTACGCCAAACAGGATCAATAGGGTATACGGGCCTGACCGTATGGCGCTTTTAGCGCTTCGCTTAACGCTATAGTGGTGCTGACGGTTGAATGAAAGGAGAATGCGATGGGCCGGTTCTTAAGATTCTTGTTATCGTTGGCCTGTATCGCTGCGTTGGGGGCGGTCGCTTATGTCTGGTTTGTTGACGTACCGCCGGTTCAGCGGGAGATCGTTCAAAAGGTATCAACTGATGTTCTTTTCCAAAAATAAATTCGCGCTCTGGTTCTGCATTGCTGCAACCCCTGCGTTATCTCAAGACACAACGCTTGGCTTGCCAACTGCCACTCCCTTGCCGAATGAGCCTGTCACGGTAGAGCCGGGTCAAGGTTTGCTTGATTCGGGGCGCGTAGACGAAGGAATCTCTGCGGCTGAAATCGGTACAGCAAGCGCACAAGCCGCTGGCCTCGTAGGATCACAAGCGAGTGGCTTGCCGGAAACCATGTGGCAAGGCAGCACTGGAAGAGATGCCCTTGCCGCCGTCGATACGGCACAACCCAGTGAATTATGGCGCGTTAACGCCTTGGTCCGGCGCGCACTGGTCTCCGGCGCGATACCTCCGGATAATGCCGACGGATTGCTCGCAAAACGCGCGGCTGCTTTGCTCCGTTTCGGTGCAGCAGAAGAGGCTGCAAGTCTGGCAGGTGTTGCCGGAACCGCCGCAAATCTCGAATTACGCCGTGTCGGCGCTGAGGCCGATCTGATCATCGGACGCGGAGATGCGATCTGCAAATCTCCAGCCGTGCTGCCAGCAAACCTACCGACAGAAGACCCGGATAAATTCTGGACGACTTTGCGCGGCTTTTGCCTTGCCAAATCAGGCGATCCGCTCGCCGCTGTTGCCGTCGCTGCGATGCAAGAAGTTGGTGGTGTTGATCCAATTGATGCCGAATTGCTGGAAGCAATGATCGACGAAGGACTGGCAGAATTCATCGCTACGCCGCGCGGTGAAAACCTGACCCCCTTGCGTATTGCGATCTTGCGACGGCTTGGAAGACCCGCCGATGGCCTCGCCGAAGTTGCGCCGCTAAAAATGTTGGCTGGAATTTTTGCACTTGAAAGCACGCCTTCCCGCGAAGCTGTGATTGCAGCAGAGCGCCTAGAAGCCGCCGGGTCTATTTCGCCACAAACATTAGTCGAGCTTTACCTGCTTCATGCCGATAATCTTGGCAACGATGATGTCGGGCGACGGGCTAAATCTGTCCGTGATGCCATAAAATCAAGCGATGCGAATAGCCTTGGTACATTCCTGATTAAAACTGCGGAAGCGCGAGGGGCCGAGTCGTTTACGCGAATGGCACGTGCGCTTGCTCCGCTTATTGCACGGTTGCCCTCTTCCGCCGCCAACGGGATGGGAGCTGCTGGCTATGCGATCCGTGATGCGTTGTTGCTCGACGGCCAAATAAGTGCCGCAGGACGCTGGTCCGACTCGCAAGGCCCGCGCTCTTTGCTTGATACTGCTGATACAAACGCACTATTCGCCATTGCCGATCCCGCATGGCCGGGAATATGGCAACGTGAATGGGGCGATGCATTACGCGAGCGCGCACGAAACGGAGACGAGAATGCCCGCCGTGCCCTTGGCGCACTTGCAGGATTCAAAATTGGCCCCGGCCCACAGCTTCCTGAAGAGGGATATCTCGCAGCGGCTCGCGAAGGACGGATTGCAGAAGCAATTTTTGGTGCGTCAGCCGCCATTCGTAGCGAAACCCCGCCATCAGCACGAACAATCGATACTCTCATTCGTGCCCTCAATGCCGCGGGACTCGGCGCTGACGCTCGTGCGATTGCTCTGGAAGCCATTTTGAAAGCGCGCTGGCGGTGAGAGACGGTGATGACGCTATCGCAGCGTTTCTTTCCAGCATGGCTGCCGAAAGGGGAGCGGCACAAAACACGCTGGATGCTTATCGCCGCGATCTCTCGGACTACGAATCTAGCCTAAAGGCATATTCACTAACTCCTACAAGTGCAGCACGGAATGACATAGAAGGCTACATGGCAGGGCTGGCGGCCCAGGGCCTGGCAGCGACGACCCGTGCACGCAGGCTTTCCGCAATCAAGCAACTTCATGCCTTTTTGTATGCTGAAGGGTGGCGGGATACCGATCCCGCAGCGCCGGTTCGCGGCCCGTCACGTCCACGACGCTTACCCAAGACTCTCTCGACGGAAGACGTTTCACGCCTCATCGAAATCGCCCATGAGGGTGAAGGGCTTGCGGTAAGCCGCCGCGCCTGTCTGCTCGAAGTCCTTTATGCAACTGGCCTCAGGGTCACGGAATTGGTTTCGCTCCCCGTCGCGCAAATGCGCCGCAATCCGCAAATGATCAGGGTCAAAGGCAAGGGAGAAAAAGAGCGGCTCGCCCCGCTCTCGGATCGTGCCCGGGATGCGATCAATGCGTATTTGCCGCTGCGTGACGCATCCAAAGATAAAGCATCGACCTTCATGTTTCCGTCTCGCGGAAAACTAGGCCACCTGACTCGCGAGCGATTTTATCAGATGATCCGGGAATTGGCTTTAAAGGCTGGCCTCGATCCCAGTGGTATTTCTCCTCACGCGATGCGCCATGCCTTCGCTACGCATATGCTGGCGAATGGAGCAGACCTGAGAGTCATACAAACGCTTCTCGGACATGCTGATATCTCGACAACAGAAATATACACGCATGTTATGGACGACAGCTTGCGTGAGTTGGTTTTGGAAAACCACCCGCTTGCCGTCGCCGCTAAGCGGAAATAAAGTGTAGCTGCGCTATCCGCTTATTCCGCTGCGAAGATACTCGTGACACCGCGGCGCATTTCCTGAGGAAAACTGTCTTCGCTCGGCCACCATCCGGTTCGCAACGTGTTATGATACCCTGCGGTTAAACCCACGCGCTCCATTGCCAATGCCGCATCCTTGTGATCATAGGTTAGCCGCTCAATCGAGACATCTTCACCGTCTAAAATTGCATAAGACGTGCGAACGTCGCCGTCGTGTCCCGGCAATCCAATGGCTCCGGCATTGATCCAATCGCAAGATTCTACACGCTCGATAAATGGAACCCCTGAATGCCCGCAAACAACGCCGTCTATTGGCCCGATCGCCTCTTCCAACAAAGCAATTTCCTGTGCTTTACGCTCGGGAGGGTCCGTTGGCCAAATAAAGGCATTCATCTTTTCAGCACCGCCATGAATAACTGCATACCGCTTCCCCGCGTGGGTAAATACTGCCCGACCCGGCATCTCTCGCATCCAAAGGCGCGTATCTTCTGACACCTGATTATTGGCATGGGCAAACCATTCGGCAGACAGCCGGTTACAGGTCGCACCTTCTTCAAATCCACACCCGCAATCGAGTTCATTAAACCCCAGAGAGTCTTCGCAATTGCCTGCAACAACCGCACAGCCCAGAGCGCGAACGGTTTGTGCCGTGCGTTCCGCTTCCGCCGCATACGCGCATACATCGCCCGTGCAAATCATTCGCTCAGGCGTAATACCGCGCTCCGTCGCCACTGTCATAAGCGCCTGCATCGCGCGCAAATTCGAGTATGGTCCTCCGAACAACAAGATCGGCCCGTCCAGTTCACCAAGATCAATAGTCGCGCGTGTCATTCGAATCCTTTCACTCTTAGACAGATACACCATATAGCCTGCATCTGTTGATCTGACATATTTGGGGAGACCAATGGCAACCGAACCTTTGAACGCAGCGGTCGAAACGAGCGGAGGCTCGATTTGGACTTTTTCTGCGATATTCGGCTTATTGCTGCTTTCCGCATTTTTCTCGGGGTCGGAGACAGCCTTAACCGCTGTAAGTCGCGCAAAACTAAGGCGTATGGCGGATCAAGGCTCGAAGGCAGCACGGCGTGTTATTGGCCTGACCGACGATGGTGAGACGCTGATTGGTGCAATCCTGATCGGCAATAACGTCGTCAATATTCTCGCGACATCTTTGGCGACATCCTTAGCGTTGTCGATTTTCGGCGATTCCGGTGTCGCCATCGCGACTCTAGTGATGACGGTGTTGGTGATGATCTTCGCCGAAGTCCTCCCGAAGACCTATGCCTTTGCGAATTCTGAAAAAGCCTCGCTTCTCGCCTCACGGCCCATCGCTTTGCTCGTTCGGCTCTTCTACCCCATTGTTATAGCAGTACAATTCATCGTGCGAGGCGCTTTAAGTCTGTTCGGGTTGAAGCTGGATAAAGACGCCCATGTCCTCTCCCACGAGGCGCATGATGAGATTCGCGGCGCAATCGATCTGCACCATTATGAAAGTGGCGGCGTCGAGAAAAGTGACCGCGACCGTCTCGTCGGGGCGCTTGATCTGGGGGATCGCGAAGTTTCCGAAGTGATGATGCACCGCCGTAACATCATGATGTTAAACGCTGATTCTCCCCCTCAAGAGCTGATCGAAGCCGTTTTGGAAAGCGCCTATACCCGCATTCCGCTTTGGCGTGACGAGCAAGAAAACATCGTCGGGGTTATCCACGCAAAAGACCTCCTCCGTGCTGTTGATAAGCTCATAAGACGCGATGGCGGTGGACTGGAAGGTGTTGATAATCTTGACATTCTCAAGATTGCCATGGAGCCTTGGTTCGTCCCCGACACCACATCCCTTTCAGATCAATTACGGGAATTTCTCAGTAAAAAGAGCCACTTCGCGCTGGTTGTTGATGAGTACGGTGCGCTACAAGGTCTTATCACCCTGGAAGATATCATTGAAGAGATCGTCGGCGAGATCGAAGACGAGCATGACATCCAAACCGATGGCGTCACCCGCGAGTCCGATGGCGCGTTTCTCGCCGATGGCACGGTGACGATCCGCGACCTAAACCGTTATTTTGATTGGAATTTACCGGATGAGGAAGCCACGACAATCGCGGGGCTGGTGATCCACGAAGCCCAAGCAATCCCAGCACAAGGGCAAAGTTTCGTCTTTCATGACTTCCGTTTCGACATCGTAACGCGGGTTCGAAACCAAATCACACAGCTTCGGATCAGGCCCCTAAAGCGGGCTTAGTCTGTGAGAAAACACGCGGGTTTCCATGGGAAAATGCTGAAAACCAGTTGCAAAACCCGCGTGAAAGTATGGCAAAAGCCGTCAAACGGCTTTCAACAATCTTATTTGATGCTCGCAACGCCGAGAGGAACCGAGAATTTCTCGCACCAGATGAACACATCGGTGAATGCCGCTGCATTCAGGTGAGCAGGAACGCGGTAAGTTTGTGCGCCGGTATTCGACTCGAGAACACCGATCAGCGTGCCTTCGACATATTCGCCATTGATGCCAAATCCGACTTTCGGGTCAGGTGCGCCGTCGAGGAAAAAGTCTTTGGCCAACTCGACAGTATATCCGGACTCATGTTTGGTCAGCGTCACCCCGCCGGTATTCACATGGTTCGAACGGCCTTCAAATTCGCCGCTACGCGAATCGTCATGAGCAAAAGCGCTGGTTGCGAGTGCGCCGGTGAATGCGGCGAGAGCGAGAGATTTACGGATCATAATATGTCTCCAATTAAATGTTTCTGTGGTTGACGGTCCCGACAACGAGCGTTGTTCCATCCCGTCAAGCACTTATTTGCACGATGGTGAGGGCGAAGAGAAATATCTCTTAACTTTGGTCTTTATAGACAGAGGCTATGGAAGGCAAAGGACTTCTCAGCAGAGCAACGCGCTCAAATAAATTTGCCGGGATACACTTGACCTTCCAGCGGGGGGAAAGTTTATAGATAAAGCATGAAAGCGTTCCGATCAGCTTTGTCGATCTTAATTTTACTCGCATTTGCGATGTCGAATGCCTTATCGCACGTGCACGCGATGCCTGACCACTCAGGGAATTTAACGCAACCACCCCATGCAACTCATCATGTGCATATGGTGGATCATCACCAAGATCATAAAGTCGAAGAGTCTCAAACGCATCATACCGCAAGCCACGCTGACCTCCTGCATTGTTGCAGCATGGGAGCTTGCGCGGTGAGTAATATAACCCCGCCGTTGCAATGCTTGCTCAAAGTGAGGATAGCGCTCGATGTGCCGCCTTTCTATGACAGGCCATCGGTTGCCTTTGTGCCGGAGGCTCCCCCTCCCCGAATGAATAGCTGATCGAAACCGGTTCCGTATGCCGTCTGGCCGGAGCCATCGAAACGCTATTCTTTGGAGAAAAATCCATGACCAACTTTAAATCTGCGGCTGTGGCCGCCCTTCTTGCCGTGCTTGTTCCAGCCTCTCTGACTTATGCCGCTGGCAGCGGTGGACATGGTGGCTCTCATGCCCACGGCGCTGCGGCGGATATCGGCACACCGGGCGGTACACCGTCGCGGACAGTCACAATCTCAATGTATGATAATTATTACGAGCCTGAGAACATTTCAGTCGCGAAAGGCGAGACAGTAAAATTCGTCGTCAAAAACGAAGGCTCTTTCGTTCACGAATTCAACATTGGCACGCCTGAATCTCACGCCGCACACGGCCCGCACATGGCGATGCTGTTCGAGATGGGCATGATCGAACCGGACAAAATCAACCGTGCAGAAATGGCAGCCACTAAAGGCAGCGACCATGACATGAGCCATGACGCACCCAATTCTCTGTTGATGAACCCGGGCGAGACGCAGGAACTTGTCTGGACCTTTAACACCGATAAAGAACTGGAATTCGCCTGTAATATTCCCGGTCACTACGATGCCGGAATGTACGGCGCTCTGGCCATCAATTAACCCTGAAAGGAGAAGTGACCATGCGCGTTTTATCAATCGCTGCCATTGCCCTGACCCTTCTGGGTGCAACAACAGTACAAGCCGGTGAATATAACATCACCGTTGACCGCGTTAAGATCGACCTCGGCCACACCACGAAAACCGGCGTTGGCTTTAACGGAAAATCTCCCGGTGAAACCCTGCGTTTTACCGAAGGCGAAGATGTTGTTATCAACGTCAAAAACAACCTCAGTGTGGATACTTCAATTCACTGGCACGGTTTTATTCTGCCCACGGCGATGGACGGTGTTCCGGGTCTTAGCTTTGACGGAATCAAACCGGGCGAGACGTTCACATACCGTTTTCCGGTCGTGCAAAGCGGGACTTATTGGTATCACAGCCATAGCGGCTTTCAGGAACCTGACGGGGCTTACGGTTCGATCATCATCGACTCGAAAAAGCGCGAGCCGTTTAAATACGACCGCGAATACGTCGTGATCCTCGCTGACAAGCACCACCATTCCGGTGCGAAGATCATGCGCAATCTCAAAACGGATGCGGATTATTACAACCGCAAACAGCGCACACTGTTCGACTTTTTCTCGGATATCGGCAGCAAAGGCTCCGATGCCGCGCTTGCGAACCGTGAAGAATGGGGCGAGATGCGCATGATGCCGACAGACATCGAAGATGTTCAAGGGTACACGCCGCTGATGAACGGCAAGACACCGGATCAGAACTGGACCGGCCTGTTCAAAAAGGGCGAACGCATCCGTCTGCGCTTCATCAATGCTTCGGCAATGAGCTTTTTTGACATCCGCATACCGGGCATGAAAATGACCGTTGTTTCTGCCGACGGCAATAACGTCCAGCCGGTTACGGTGGATGAATTCCGCATCGCGGTGGCGGAAACATATGACGTGATTGTCCACCCGAAGGACGAGAAGGCGTATACGATCTTTGCTGAATCCATGGGCCGCACGGCGGCGGCACGGGGAACACTTGCACCCCGTCTTGGTATGAGCGCCGACGTGCCGGAACTGCGCGAGCCGCCTTTGC
Source organism: uncultured Neomegalonema sp. (assembly GCA_937990185.1). Taxonomy (GTDB): domain Bacteria; phylum Pseudomonadota; class Alphaproteobacteria; order Rhodobacterales; family Rhodobacteraceae; genus JAHDDY01. The sequence continues at coordinate 15,422 of CALKBI010000067.1, forward strand.
TCACAATGTCCGACATGCGTCTCTCGCCTCTCCATCAGGGTGCAGGGCATGAGGGCCACGGTGCAGAGCATGGTGGTGCTGAAGGCGAACATGCCGGTCATGGCGGTGGCCACGGTGAAGGACACGGCGGCGGTGAAACTCATGTCATGGCTGATGGGACTGTCATGTCCGGAGCGGAACATGCGGGACATGGCGGACACGGGCAGCACGGTGCGAAGAAACCTGACCCATTCTACGCACCGAACTCGGGCCTAAAACCGACAGCGGCAAATGGTGGTAAATTCCTGTCTTATGCCGACCTCAAGGCACAAAAACCCCTCTACCCCGACCGTGAAGCAACACGCGAAATGGAAATGCGTCTGACCGGAAATATGGAGCGCTATTCGTGGTCTATCAACGGCGTCAAATATGCCGACTCCGATCCGATCCGCTTCAAATACGGCGAACGGGTGCGGATTAAATTCGTGAATGAGACAATGATGACTCATCCGATGCACTTGCACGGCATGTGGTCGATCCTCGATAACGGGTCCGGCAAATGGGACCCGCTAAAACACGTGATCTCGGTCGCACCCGGCACGACGGTTTATATGGAAACCGAAGTGGACGCGCCGGGGCAATGGGCTTTCCATTGTCACCTCGCCTATCACGCCAAAGCGGGCATGTTCCGTAAAGTCATTGTCGAAGGTGGCCCGAAAGAAGCCGCGCTCAAGGACAAGACAAAAGGATGAAGCCCTCGAAATGGGTCGCGGTAATCGCGGCCATTGTGCTGTGCGCGAGCGGTGCTCGCGCGCAGGACATTTCGGATGCGGGCCTTGTCGTCTGGGGCGGAAAACTTGAACGCTTCGAATTCCGCTTCGGCGATGAAGATGAACAAATCGCCGCCTATGAAGGGGATGCGTTTGTCGGGACCGATGAGTTTAAAGTCAGATGGGAAGGAGAAGGCGAGTACGATTTAGACGAAGAAGTCCTCGAAGATTTTGAGAACCAGATCGTCGCGCAAGTGCCGATCTCGACATTCTTCGATGCCAAGGCTGGTGTGAGGTTCGACAATCCCGACGGACCGGACCGCGTGTTCGGCGTTCTCGGCATTCACGGCCTTGCCCCTCAATGGTTCGAGATCGACGCCGATGCTTTTCTCAGTCAGGAGGGTGACATCTCAGGCCGGATCGAAGCGGAATATGAAGGGCTGATTACCCAGAATATTTTGCTGGTTCCGTCGCTTGAAGTGGATTTCGGGTTTAGCCGCGATCAAGAAATCGGCCTTGGGGCCGGGCTTCGTAGCATCGAAGTGGGTGCGAGGCTTAGCTACGATCTGCTGGAACGTAATATTCAGCCCTATATCGGCGTGCATTACGAACACCTCTTCGGCGGAACCCGTGGCCTGACCCGCGCAGAGGGCGGCGATACAGAAGCAATATTCGCCGTCGCAGGCGTGCGCCTGACGTTCTAGCCACACTGCTAATAATGAACACACAAGACCGGAAGGCGCGCACGCTTCGCACGTCTTCCGAATTTAAATTTCTGCAAATGGGATGCAGAAAGAGCTTGAAACCTTAATCCGCAGACTGTTCTTGCCGGCCTCGGTTTTTGCGCGTGACCCGCATCACCTCATCACTTGGTTTCGCTTTAGCGCCCTGCGAGAAGTGGACCGCTAAAAGAACAGCACCGATCAAGACCGCTGCACCGATTATCCCGAAAGTCAGGGTCATAATGATCTGCCTCTTAAATCTTGTCTTAAAGACAGTTTACAGGGCAAAGATGAACAGGGAATTGCTAAGGCGAAATAGGCGTTTCCTCAACCAAAACGCGCAGTTTCGCTGGCATCACAAAGTATAATTTACCAAAACTAACCGGCTCAAAGCGTTAAACTGAGCACCGCTCAATCAACCTTTCGATAAAGGCACTGCCAGCCGACAACTCGTCGAGGGTGATATATTCATCGGCTTTATGCGCGCGGTCAATACTGCCGGGACCAATCACGACCGTTGGAATATCTGCCATCGTCTGGAACAGCCCGCCCTCCGTGCCATACGCGACCTTTGCATGGTCATTCCGTTTTGCGAGTGATTTGGCCAGCGTGACCACCTCCGCATCTTCGGAAATTTGCAGCCCATCCACTTCAGTCAGGTGCTCAAAGTCGATGCCGGTATCCGGGTTAACGGCCTGCATTGCCGGGACCAACTCTGCCTGCGCGTAATCCATAACCTGCTGTACCAGTGCCGTCGGATCATCCTCGGCAATCGTGCGGAACTCAAAATCAAAGCTGGCATGCTCGGGCACAATATTGAGCTGTGTCCCGCCATTCATCAATCCCACATGCGCCGTCGAGTGGATGCAATCATAGAGCGGATCAGTCTTGCCTTTCGCCGCCAACTCGCGCCCGATATCCGAGATATAAACAGTCAGTCGCGCCGCATACTCCACAGCATTGACAAAATTCGGGGCCAGCGAGGAATGCCCTGCTTTGCCCCGCACCGTCACCCGCACCGAATGCTTGGATTTATGGCCGGTAACAACCTGCATACCTGTGGGTTCCCCAACGATGCAGGCTTTCGGACGCACAGGCCATCCGGCGAACTCGGTAATTGCGCTGCGCACACCGATACAGCCGACCTCTTCGTCATAGGAAAAACAGATATGCAAAGGCGTCTTGAGATCAGCCGCAATCATCTGCGGCACAGCCGCCAACACACACGCGTCAAAGCCCTTCATGTCGGACGACCCGCGCCCATACATTTTGCCATCAATGACCGTCGCTTCAAAAGGGTCCGTGGACCAAGGTTGCCCCTCGACCGGCACGACATCCACATGGCCGGATAAGATTATCCCCGGCACGTCTGCAGGGCCAATCGTCGCGATCAAATTCGCTTTTTCGCCCGTCTCATCATAGATCCGCTGCGAAGCGATACCATGCTCTTTCAGATAGTCCTCAACCCATGCAATCAGCGGCAAGTTCGATTTATGGCTGACTGTATCGAACGAAATCAGCGTTTTGAGAATATCTGCAGCGGATTGTGTCATGCGTGTAGCACTTTCGTAAAAGGGTGGGACGACCTTCATACGATGCTTCGCGCATCCTGCCAAGGAACGCGGGTTATAGCCGCCTACTTCAGACGATCACCGCCGGGTTTCCATCGAGCTTGATAACGCGATCCGCCAGTGTCGCCGCTTCATTCGCGTCATGTGTGACGAGGATCAGCCGCATCGGTTGCTCCGCCAACAGCGCGGACAAGAGACCGCGCATCGAGTCCGCCGCCTCTAAATCCAGTGACGCAAAAGGCTCATCCATCAATAACGTATCCGGCTTTCGGGCGAAGGCGCGGACAATAGCAACCCTCCGCCTCTGCCCAAGTGAAAGCTGTGTCGGATACAGCCTGGCTTTTTCTTTCAGACCCACACTGGCGAGCAAAGCATCGGCTTGATCGGCAGTGACGTTAGACGCCAGCACAATGTTATCCCGCGCAGAACGCCACGGCATCAGTGTCGGTTCCTGAAATACAAAAGCCAGTCGCCCCGCTCCGCTGACCTCCCCATCAAACGTGGTATCAAGACCCGCAATCATACGCAGCAAGGTCGATTTACCGATACCTGACGGTCCTGTCAGCGCGACCCGTTCCGTCGCTGCAACTTCAAACTTAATCGGCCCCAGAACGTGCGAGTCTCCGAACCATTTGCCCTCAACATTAACGCGCATCAGTTCTGCCGCCAGCGGTTTGCATGGCGCTGCCACGGCTGAAGGATCAGCAACTCAATCGCGATCATCACAACGACAAAGCTCAGCGAATAGGCCAACACACGCGCCACATCAAAGTTTTGGAAATGGAGGTGAATTTGGAAACCAATCCCGTTAGAGCGGCCCAGAAACTCGACCACCAAAACAATCTTCCAAATCAACGCAACACCCGTCCGCGCCGCCGCCGCAAAATGCGGGGCAAGCTGCGGCAAGATAATATGGCGCATACGCTTCCAGCGTCCGAATTCGAAAACGCTCGACATATCGTTCAAGTTCCGGTCCAGCGTTCGCGCGCCCTCACGCATGACCGTCGCGACAAGCGGAATTTTATTGATGGCCACCGCTGCAACCGCTGCAACTTCGGTCAGCCCAATCCAAATATAGCAAAGGACAATCGTGACCAGCGCGGGCAAGTTTAGCGCGACCACCAACAGCGGATCACCCCAACGGTCAATCCTGCGCCGCATCCCCATAACGATGCCAATCACCGCCCCGATACTCATCGCAATTAGAAAGGCGGCAATGACTCGCAATAAAGTCGCACTGAGGTGAAAGAACAAGTCGCCCCGCAAGGCTTCTTTCCAGATAATCTCTCCAACTCGGACAGGCGTCGGCAGCAAGTCCGGGCGTCCCGCAATCAGCGAAACGACCCACCAAGCCCCGACGAGGCCCAGCAAAGAAATCAACGCAACTCGGGTATTGTGGCCTTCGGGATGTGCGGCATCTGTCATAGCAACAACCATACGGCTGCGCTCAGAATATCAGGGACGTTGATAAAAAACGCCATCGGGCAACTCCGTCGCCTCCCCCACCAATGCTTCTCCGCCAATCTCTACCATGAGCGCAAACAACGCGCGAGCCGAGTCTAAACTCACCTCAGTCGAGACAGGAATCCCCGCCCGAAAACCCGCTTTTAATGCATCAAACTCTGCATCGGATTTCGCGCGCATCTGAGGCCGGATTTCTTCCCATAGCGCATCATCGTCCCGCAATGCCTGCTTTGCCCTGCGCGATGTGTCTAGAAATTCGTTGAACAGCCGTTCGTTCTCGCGCACGAACTGCCCCTTAAAAACATACCCCAACATGGGCGTATCAGGATCAAGCCCAAGGCCTTCCGCCGCCTCATTCACCGGCGCAACGATGCGAAATCCTTTTGCCTGCATCTTTGCCAGAAAGTGCCAGTAATTAACCGCCGCGTCCAATTCGCCATCGAGCGTCTTTTGCATGATCAGCGGCGGCGCGCCGAAAACCTGCTTTGTCTCGGCGGCCAAATCAAATCCGAATTCCTGCTGGGCATAGGCCTGCAAGATGATCCAGCTTTTGTCATTTGGGCCGCCTGCAATCCCAAGAGTTTTTCCCTTCAGGTCAGGCAAAGTATTAATCTCACTATCGCCCGATACGGCAATGCCTCCTACGGCGCGCGAGTAAGGCACGAAGATATAGTCTTTTCCGGCGGCGCGTTGGCGGGCAACCCAAATCCAATCCGCGACCATCGCATCCGCTGCCCCGCCTTGGAATGCGATCTTCGTCGCCGCATTACCGGCAAGCTTTAAACGGCGCAAAAAGAACCCGTTTTTCTTATCGAGCTTAAGCCGACTAACCGCCTCGAATTCCCAATTCACAGTGCCAAATTCTAAAATCGCAACGCTGACTTCACCCGGCGCAGCGCGCGCGGGAGCTAGAAACGATAATGCTAGAATGACCGAGAGAACAAAACGGATCACGTCGGCATCACCCGATACACCAAATCCGCATCGGCCTCAGAATCCGCTTCGGCTTGGCGCACCAATTCATCATGCAGCGGCGACTTGATACATACCGGATCAGTCGCGGCGGCATCCCCGGCAATCGCCATCGCCTGGCATCGACACCCGCCGAAATCTTTGGTCTTCAATTCGCAAGACCGGCAAGGCTCCTGCATCCATTCAAACCCGCGAAAGGCGTTAAACGCATCACTGTCGTACCAGATTTCTTTCAGAGGCTTCTCGTGCGCCTTATCAAACTTAAGACTCTTGATCGTATGTGCCGCATGGCACGGGAGCACTGCGCCATCGGGGGCAATATTGATCCCAGTAGAGGCCCAGCCGCCCATGCATGGCTTGGGATAATCCGAATGATGATCCGCCGGGACATAATCAATCACCAACACACCTTCCAACCGTTTGCGCGCCTCGTTCACGGTTAAGCGCGCTTGCTTGGCTTGCTCCCGCGTTGGCATCAAAGCCGCCCGGTTCTTCGCCGCCCATCCATGAAACTGAACGGTTGCGACCTCTAGCCTGCGCGCGCCCATATCCAGCGCAATCGCAATCGTCTCATCAAGACGGTCAAAATTCTTCTTATGCATCACCGCATTGAGCGTCAGCGGAAAACCGATTTCACCGATCCATTCGGCAACCTGCATCTTGCGATCAAAGCCGCCCTTATACCCGCCGACCCAATCGGCCATTTCAGAGTCCACGCCCTGCAACGACAGTTGGACATGATCCAACCCGCACTCGTTCAACGCATCGAGGCGACGCTTGTTCAGACCAATGCCCGAGGTAATCAAGTTCGTATAAAGCCCGACATCCCGTGCATGAGCGACCATCTCTTCAAGATCACGGCGCGATGCGGGTTCGCCGCCAGAAAAATGAACATGCAGCACGCCCATCTCAGCGGCTTGCGAGAAAATGTCTTTCCACTCATCCGTGGTCAGTTCGCGCTCTTTGCGCTCTAACTCCAGCGGGTTCGAACAATAGGGACAGGCGAGCGGGCAACGATGCGTCAACTCCGCAAGCATCGCCATCGGCGGATTGGGGCGCGGGGCGCTCATCGGGCTTCGACCATGCGGCGCGCCATCAAACCCGACAGATATGTGCGCGCATCGCCCGAAATCCGATCCAACGGCGCATCATATTTTTCGGCAAGGATCGCCGTGATCTCGCCGAAAGTCCGCATCCCATCCACTTCGTCAAGGATCGCACGGCCCACATCATCCAATTTCAAAGCTCGTTCAGGGGCGAGCAACAGCCAAACATTGCGCACCTTATCAAAATGCGTCCGTACGCCGCGCAAAATCACTGGGCGGTCGCCGTCTTTCAGCTCGACACTCATGCCGCTTTCCCCGCGAGCAATCCTTCATCCGGCTGCCATGCCCCCGGAGGAATACGCGCCGGAGCGACATAGCCGGAATAAAGCGCATCAAGTTGCGACCACAGAACATCCGTTTTGAAAATTAGCGCGGCGGCGGCGGCATCCTGTTTTTCCATCGTGTCGGCATGGTCCAGAACATACGCCAATCCAAAGGCAACATCTTTCGGCGCTTCTTTCAGACGGTTCTTGAAATAAGCTAGGCTGCTGTCATCAGCAAAATCGTAATTCGCGAGCAAGCCGGTTATCCGCTCCGCATGAATTTTCGGTGCGAAGAGTTCAGTCAAAGACGCCGCCACCGCTTCCAGCATGGTGGCCTCGCGGACGAACCTGACATAGGCATCCACAGCAAATCGTGTTGATGCCATGATACCCACACCCGACGACACATAATCAGGATCAAGCCCAACCGCCTCAGCCAAACGCAGCCAGCGTGCGATACCGCCCTCTTTCTCCGCACTGCCGTCATGATCCTCAATGCGAGAGCGCCAAGCCCGGCGAAGTTTAGGATCTTCAACCCGCGACATAAACGCGGCATCTTTCATCGGGATACGGCTTTGATAGTAATAGCGATTAATCACCCATGCCCGGACTTGCTCCGGCGTACAGCCACCTGAATGCAACAGGTGATGGAACGGATGCTTGTCGTGATAGCGATCTTCACCGATTTTACGAAGGCGCGCCTCAAAGTCCTCGCGCGATGCAGCCATGATCATAGCTCTACCTCCATCCCATCAAACGCGACCTCCCAACCGGATGCCTCGACTTGCTTACGTTCCGGCGAGGTTGGGTCGAACACCGGATTGGTATTGTTCATATGAACGAAGATTTTTCGGGCCACACCAAGAGGTTCGAAAGCCGCCATTGATCCACGTTCACCGGCCATAGACATATGCCCCATCCGCGCACCGGTCTTCGCGCCGACACCAAGGCGGATCATTTCCTCGTTTTCCCAAACCGTCCCGTCAAAGAACACAAGCTCCGCTCCGGTCATTCTGTCCGCAAGGGCTTCCGTCACTTTGGCACAACCGGGGAGATAAAAAGCTTGTTTATCGCCCGCGCGCAAACTGACGCCGACAGTCTGTTCGCCTTCCAGCTCAGTATCAACCGTCTCGCCCTCCATATAGAGCGGGACTTTGCCTGGGACCACGAACATCTCGGCGAACAAGCCGTCCGCGATTTCCACGTTTTGACCGAGCGCAACGATCTCGCGCGTCACAAACTTCGGATCGAGCGCACGGAAGATAGGATTTTCGTCCAGAACTTCTGCAATCGCCGACGTCATATACAGGCGGAAAGTTTGCTTTTCGCGCAATGTCAGCAGACCAACAACATGATCAATATCACCATTTGTCAGGACAACGCTGCGAATTGGCGACTCTCGGGGGCCTGTCGGGTGCAAAGGCGGCGATGCCGCGATTTGATACCGAATATCCGGCGAAGCATTCAGTACGGCCCAATCAGACCCGTTTGCCGAAAATGCTACCGAAGACTGAGACGCCGCCGGAATGGTCCCATCCCGAGCGGCGCAACAATTACGGCAACCGCAATTCCATTGAGGAAGTCCCCCACCGGCTGCAGCGCCTAAAACATGAGCGCGAAGATGCGTCACCGCAATTCGTGCTCTCTGGCGTTCTTAGAACAGCACGCCTTCGTCATCGGCTGGAAAGTACATGTTGATTTCCATGCCGCATGTCGCTTCTTCGATCTTTGGTGTTGTCCAGGTCATAATAGCCTCCAAAGTACTGAAAAGGGCACATTGCTGTACCGATGCGTCAAAGAGACTATGAGAATGTACTTTGGTCAACGATTTTCATCTAAGAGAAACTTGAGAACCCGCTTTAAACGATCTCATTTTCGAAAATACCTTTGTTAATGCTAGGAAATTCCATTCCTCACAAGCGGACAACCCAATCCTAACAAATAGTTCAGCGTATAGAATCACATAAAACTGACGGATCAATCTTTAGGACATCCCAGATTTTTCCTAAAATGCCCGGCAACAAGCAGAGTCGGAGTGTTTGAAATGCCTGTTCCGCAGAAATTTAATGCCTGAGGGAAATTCCATAGATTTACCAAAGCCCTAAATCCTTAATATCATTATTCCCAAATAAATTCATCGAATGCTATTTGGACATTTTTCGCTAACCAATCACCTGTACTTCAACAGGGATCGCTCAGAACGGCGCGATCCATAAACGGCTAAAAAGACACGAGGAACGTAGAATGCGGATCGCAATGGTAGGAACCGGCTATGTCGGTTTGGTTTCAGGAGCGTGTTTTTCTGATTTCGGGCATCATGTGACGTGCCTCGACAAAGATGAAAGCAAGATCGAAACGCTCCAATCCGGCGGTGTTCCTATCTTTGAACCGGGTCTGGATCAACTCATCGCAGCAAATGTTAAGGAAAAACGCCTCGATTTTGCTGTTGACCCCAAAAAAGCGATGCACGAGGCCGATGTCATCTTCATTGCCGTCGGAACACCATCGCGACGCGGCGACGGTCATGCCGACCTCAAATACGTCTATGCCGCTGCGGAAGAGATCGCTGGGTTAATCTCTGGATTCACAGTGATTGTAACAAAATCAACCGTTCCTGTCGGAACTGGCGACGCCGTTGAAGAAATTATTCGTAAAACCAATCCAAACGCAGAATTTGCCGTTGTTTCAAATCCAGAGTTCCTGCGCGAAGGCGCGGCAATCGAAGATTTCAAACGCCCGGATCGTGTTGTTATCGGATGCGAGCACGACCGCGCCCGTGATGTGATGCGGGAACTATACCGCCCTCTTTTCCTTAACGAAACACCAATCGTTTTCACCAGCCGCCGCACCTCCGAGCTGATCAAATACGCTGCCAATGCGTTCCTTGCGACAAAGATTACGTTCATCAATGAAATGGCGACACTCTGCGAAAAAGTGGGCGCTGATATTCAACAAGTTGCCAAAGGCATCGGCCTTGATAAACGTATCGGCGGAAAGTTCCTGAATGCCGGGCCGGGTTATGGCGGGTCTTGCTTTCCAAAAGATACATTAGCGCTGGTAAAAACCGCGAACGACGCTGGCGCACCCGTGCGGATCGTTGAGACCGTCGTTTCAGTCAATGATGATCGCAAAAAAGCAATGGCTCGCAAAATCATTGATGCCATGGGCGGTGACGCGACCGGGATGACAGTCGCGGTTCTGGGGCTGGCTTTCAAGCCTAACACCGATGACATGCGCGATTCTCCCTCACTCGACATCATTCCTGCATTGCTGGAGGCTGGCGCAAAAGTTCAAGCCTACGATCCCGAAAGTATGCACGAAGCCAAAGAGATGATGCCAGACATCACATATTGCGAAAATGCGTATGACGCCATCTCCGGTGCGGATGCTTTGGCCATTCTGACCGAGTGGGATCAGTTCCGTGCCCTCGACATCGACCGGATCAAAGCATCGCTTAAAACGCCTTTGATCGTTGATCTTCGCAATATCTACGATCCAAAAGCACTGCGGGATCAAGGCATCGTTTATCACGGCATTGGCCGGTAAGTTTTCGATTAGAGACTAAAGGCTCTTCAACCAATGAAGAGCCTCATCAACCCTATGCACCAAATCACCGGCGGGCGCGGGTGGCATCGCGATGCTGAACACCTGCACTCCTAATGCCTTCGCTGCATCAAGTTTTGCAGGGCGCAGCCCGCCCGAATTTTTGGTAACAAGATGAGTGGCTTTGAACTCATTAAAGGCCGCGTATTCGTCTTCAAACGAGTAAGGTGGCCTCTTTAGAATTGGCATAATGTGAGGCGGTAAATTTTCGACCGGTTCGATACTGCGAAGAACAAAATCTACATCGGTACGCTTCGCATAAACATCTAACCCACCGCGCCCACTTGTCAGGAAAACACGTGCGCCAGCCGGTAAAGCCTCCGCGAGTATTTCCTCCGTTTCAAATCCCCGCCAGTCGCTTTCGATCTGCCAAGGTGGTCGCCTCAACGTCAATTTGCGGGCATCAGCCAAAGCCGTAGCTTCATGAGCATTCGCAGATATTTTCTGCGCAAAGGGATGAGTCGCATCGACAACCGCCGCTACGTTTTCAGCGCGAAGAAACGCCGCCATCTGCACTGCACCGCCAAACCCTCCAATTCGGGTTTCGCACGGGTAATCAAGCGGCTCTCGTGTCACCCCTGCCAAAGACGCGATTAATCGAAATCGAGGGTCATCAAATTGCTCGGCAAATAACCTCGCCTCGCGTGTCCCACCAAGCAAAAGAACAGTCGGCTTCATGTGCCGGTAAAATCAAAAGGCTGGCGGGCAAGGATCTTGCCTGAGCGGTCCACAATCATCGTCTCGACCATGATTGGCGCACCGCGCAAAGCTTTCAAAATGACATCATGGGCACGATGAACAACACAATTCGCGAGATCATCTCCGTTGATTTCAAACGCCTCCAACGCGGTATTTGCACTGCTGACGCGCTCATCTCCACACCAGTCAGCAAGCACCGCAAGATCGACCTGACTCCGCTTAGAATGTAGGTCCAACGCGCCTTGAGCAAGTTTGCTCATCTTCCCCGGCCCACCTGCAATCGTGAGGCGTTCAACAGGGTGATTGCGCAAGTACTTCAGCAAGCCGCCTGCAAAGTCGCCCATATCGAGATAGGCGACTTCGGGCAGATCGTATAATCCTCTGACAGTTGTTTCAGAAGTCGAGCCGGTTGCCCCAACGACATGGGTCAGGCCACTCGCGACGGCTACATCAATTCCGCGATGTATCGACGCGATCCATGCCGCACAGGAAAAGGGCCGGACAATTCCTGTCGTCCCTAAAATTGACAAACCGCCAACAATACCCAGCCGGGGATTCCAAGTCTTCTCAGCCAAGGCGGCTCCACCGGGAACACTCACCGTAATGTCTAAGGGAAAATCTACTGACAGCTGTTTAAAAACCTCAGCTACTTGTTGCTCCATAAGCAATCGCGGAACCGGATTGATTGCCGGTTCACCGACGCCAATGGGCAGCCCCGGTTTCGTAACCGTCCCAACGCCCTCTCCAGCGATGAAGCGGACACCTTCGCCGGTCTCGCGCCGGGTCACGCGCACGCCGATCAATGCGCCGTGGGTAACATCAGGATCATCACCCGCATCTTTTTCTATATACGCGCAAGCCCACCCTTGCCCGATCTCAGCATCCAAGACCGGAAAGGTCGGCGTCTCACCTTTCGGCAACGTAATCGTAGAAGTCCCGGGCACGGTCCCTGTACAAAGACCCGTTAGAGCCGCTCGCGTTGCAGCGGCAGCGCAAGCGCCAGTCGTCCAGCCATAGCGAAGTGCAGCGGGTGTATCCATCGCTGCACTCTAAAGCGTGGCTGGACAAAGGAAAAGCAGCATACGCAGGATAAATTATTTAAGGCTTCAGCTTGAAGATACCTGGATCAAGCTGCCTTAGATGCTTTCAGCAAGTTCTTGGCATCCGCAATCCAATCCTTAGGAGAATACTTCAAGATGCGGATATTGGCTTTTTCGAGGAGAGCGTTCAGCTCTTTCGATGATGTCGATGCCAAATCTGATACCGTGCGGATACCTTCTTCGTGCAATTTTTTCATCGTCGAAGGGCCAATACCTGCGACAGCCGTAAGGTCATCGTAAATCACTGCCATTTTGCTAGACGGCGCAGCCTTTGTGACTTTGGCAGCAATTTTCTTTTTCGTCTTAGCGTTGGTCGCAACAGCTTTCGATCCAGCTTCAACCATCTTGCCGGTCTGTGCGTTGCTAGCCTTTTTGACAGTTGCCGTTGATGCCTTCGCTTCTGATTTCAAAGGCTTTGCATCTGCGGTGGCTAAAATCATATTCAAGTTATCCATCGCCGAACGATGCACTTGCGCGGCCATATCAAACAAAGGCGCAATCGGTGTGCCCTTCGCATTGGTCGAGAATGTCTCAAGCAGATCGGCTTGGCCCTGCACGATCATTTTCGTCATATCTGTCGTAGTAGTCGTAAATTGATTATATGCAGCGTTGTCCATCGGACCCTCCATTATGCTGCGCTGCAAAATAAATGTTGCATCGCAATATGTCAAGGAGTGAGGCTATACATTGGAACGCGACTGCACGGACTATCTCAAAAACAAACGGCCTCACATTGGTGAGGCCGTCAGGCAGAGATTAATTTCAGCAATCATCCATCGCTAATCGTAAATTCGATGCGACGGTTTCGACTTCTTTTAAGGGCTGTATCGTTCGAAGCAATTGGCGCCGCTTCGCCGTATCCTACGGCACGCAAGTTCTGGTCCGGCACACCAATACTGACGAGATACTCGGCGACACTCTCCGCACGTTGTTCAGAAAGCTCCTGGTTCATATTAGCGCTTCCCACTGAGTCAGTATGGCCTGCGACCTCGATTGTAAAATGCCGGCAATGCTCAAAGACCGCCCCAAAGAAATTCAAGATCGGCTGGCTGGACCGAAGCAATGTCGCACTACCGGATTCAAAATTGATCGCACCACTCAGCGCAACTGTCTTGAAACGCGCCGCGCAGTCTGAACGGGAAAGCCCCTCATAATCTTCGGCAACTTTCGTGGTACCACTTTTCAGCGGTGTAAATTCTGCTTTCGGAGCCGCTAATGGCTGAAGGGCTGGCTGTGACGCTATATCAATAGGAGCAGAATCGTTGATATTGGCTGGCAGAGCGATAGCGACATGCGTTCCCTGTGAATACACGGCACTGTTTGTCGAAGATGACCCTACGCTATCATCCACGCCGTTATTGCCGGACAATGCAACGCCTTGTTGTTCAAGAACCTGCGTCGGTAGACTTGCAACGCTTCCAAAAGCTGCGGATTTAGCGACCGCGAAATCTGTCCCATTCGCTTCGCCGCTCGCCGTTGCGGTCGGCCAACTATTCGCTCCCAGCACTGCAACACAAACCAATGAGGCTGCGATCGCTGCGTAGATTGGTAACTTGCTGCGCTGTGGAGTTGTCGCTTCAACGGCGACGTCGGAACTTTCAACGACACTACTCTCAACAGATACCGGGGAGTCAGTCACTTGTGAATTTTCTACTTTATTCACTGGTTGGATTTTCTCAGGGGCGGGGTCCATAAATGCAGCAGGACCCGTCATCGCCACTTTATAATCATCATCGCGAGACGCTTTAGCGGCAGGTTTGATCGGTTGAAAATCTGGAGAAATGTCCAGATCCGCAAAATCATCCGTTGCGAGATCATTAATAGGTCGCGCAGAAGATTTGGGCCGCTGAAGCCCCACTTTAGTGTTATTTTGTTCGGCGCTCGAATTTTGTCCGCCAACACCGTCTCTAATATTCTCTGTCATTACAACCGCCCTCCAATGAAGTTTTGTTCATTCGTTGTATGCTCCTGAAGAGATATTTACCTGAGCAATCTAAAAATCGCCTTAGTGCGCGGCTTTTATTTTGCATCAGATAAAATTTTCGGCATTTTTATGGCTTACTGTCAGCAAGTCAGCGTCGACCGAATAGGATTCAGGGTTTCCAACGCAATATTGCAGATATTACGGCGACGGCTTTTCAATCTGTGTTTCTTCGGATTGCCATGCCTCGATCACCGCTCTGTTTCGAACTGACAATTCTTCATAATAAATGGCTAATCGGTTTAATGCGATCTTCAACACTACTTTTCCGGAACGTCGCGACCAATGCATTGATGTCTCAATCGCTTCTATCCCTTCAAGAAAACAACAAACGCGGATTGCAATGTCCGATAAACCCGGTCCGAGCGATGACAAAGCATCTGATAAACGGTCCCGCGCAGCACTCGCACCATCGTCGACATCCCGTTCCTGCGGAGACCCCTTTCGGCCTCCTTCAACACCTGAGGTTAGAAAGCGCTTCCAATCTTGGGTGACTCCGGGTGCCATTTGACTACGCTCAAAATCCGAGCGGAGACGCTCTGCAGCGGCAACTTCATCGCGAGTCAGAAATGGCTTACCGTTCGCGGCGCGGCGACGTGCAAGCCACCCGATAGGAGAATCTGCCATTGCAACTGGTAACTTTTGAACTGTCAGGTCAACCGGTTCTGAGAACGCACGTTCAGCAACATTCCAGGCAACACTGCGAATCTCTTGCGCTGTTCGAGGCGGTTTTGTCCGTTCTTTAATCGGAACAGCACGATAGAGACAGCCAGCCTTTGTTTTTCTGACAAGAACGACACACCCTTCACTCACTAAAAGTTCAAGTGCCTGTATCGATACTTTAGCGAGCAGTTTTAGCCCTCCTTTACCAGCACGAAATACGCCTGCTTGATGCGCAATAGAGGGATGAAACAACCGGATAGAAGCATCATTTAAGAGGCGGCGGACCCGCCTTGCATCCCGAGTCGCTGCCGTTCCGTGAGAAATCATTTAAGGCTCCTAGATATCAAATCAGTGCCTTAAGTATAAAAACAAAAATAGAACATAATAAATACAAAATTAGTAAAGCGCGCTATACCGCAATAATCTCACCTTTACCGGAATTTAGGCATGTTCTGTCAAAAGAGAGTCCGAAGCGGGTCATAGAAGTTCCCGTCTGAGTTTCAGAAGGCCCGAGATGAATAAAGCCTCAATAATCCGCTACGGAGCTGCAACAGCCCTTGGATTAGCCATGAGCGGCGCACTTTTAGCTGCTGCAGGAACGACAAATAAGATCACGGGTAGCGCTCTAGATAACAAGCGCTCGGAAATGCTCGCAGTCGACTCGGCGCAGGCATTACAGACCGTTGATCTCAATATGGCCGCGATGGCTCAAACGCTTGCTGCATCGGCCTCAGCATCCGGCGGCACTATTCGGGCGGATATCTTCCAACAGCTTACGCAACGGTTCTTTGCCTTAACCGATAGCACGCAAGGTATCGCGTTTTTCAGAACATTTTCTGATCAGGCCAGCGCTTTGCAATTCGCAGCGCCCAACGCCGAGGGGATTGCACAATTCTCGACGACTAACGGAACTTTCTACCTCGGTGCGACTCACGCTGTTAAGGACCCTCGATTGGACGGATCGCGGCTAGCATTTTCAGGTCGCAATGGGAAAATTCCGCTTACGCTCGTTTCCGGCCCTTCTTCACGCGACGTCATGGGCCAGTCACTAGACTTTGACCTACCGCTATCATCAAGTCTCTTCACAGCGAATTCGGACGGCGTTGAATCCGTAAGTTCAACTCAGCTCTATTCTCAGGGTACGTCCGGGTTCTGGCGTATGCTTAGCGTGCGCGGTGTTGGCCAAGACGGTAATCCGCGATCCTTAGGCGTTCTTGCGGCTTTTGTTGATGCTTCTGCCGTCTTCAGCCTTCATAACGGACCGCCCCTAACGCTGACTGGTCCTTTGGAAATTACAGAACTGCCCGATGCGGCAGCATATAGCTCCGATGGATCAGAGCGCTTAGTCCCAGTATCGTCCGGGAACCAAGGATTTGCACTTGGCTATCCGTCCAACAGAAAACCTTTATCCAAGACGAATTGGATACTGGCATTGCTCGGCGGTTTAATTGCAGCCGGAACGACGTTCTTTGCGATGCAGCACGAGAATAATGGCCGCGTCGAAGCGGAACGGCGTTTGGCTCTCCACCGTAGGGAATTTAAAAAGCGCACCGCAGAACTGAAGCGCAGCGAAGACAGATTCCGCCGCTTAGCGGAATCGACCAATGTCATTCCATGGGCTGCAGATCTGACCGAAGGCAGGTTTACCTATATCGGGCCACAAATCGAACGCCTCTGTGGATATCCCGCTAAATCTTGGTGTGCGACGGGCTTTTGGGCTGATCACGTCCACCCTGATGATCGTCGTCATGTAGCGGATGAACTTAACGAGTTAAAAGGCGGCGATTATTCCACAATGGAATACAAAGTCCGCAGCGCCGATGGTCGTCTGGTCCATATGCGCAATATGCTGACTGTCATTGACTCCCGTGCTAGGAGCGGCGCTCCCGTGCGTATGGCTCAGGGATACATGCTCGACATCACTGAGATGAAGACAGCGCAGACCACACTGAACGACGCACGTCGTAGTGCAGAAGAAGCAAACAAATCCAAGTCCGAGTTTCTAGCAAACATGAGTCACGAGCTTCGCACACCTCTGAATTCTGTGATCGGATTCGCAGAAGTGATGAAGGATGAGATTTTTGGACCAATAGGCGACCGCTACAAAGAATACGCCGAAAGCGTTCATGCATCGGGTCAACACCTGCTCTCGTTGATTAACGACGTGCTTGATCTTTCGAAAATCGAAGCAGGCAAAATCGAGCTTGTTGAAGAAGAGACCGATGTTGCGGTTATTCTATCGAAGTGCCGTCAATTACTGCACGAACGCGCATCCCAAGCTGGATTACACATTCAATTGGTCATCCCAGGGCCACTCCCGTTCATCGTTGTAGATGGTCGTCGCATCAAGCAGATAATCCTGAACCTAATGTCGAACGCCGTTAAATTCACGCCTCCAGGTGGGCGCATTACATTGCGTGCCGAGTTAGAAGCACCTCATGGTTTGAAAGTCTCCGTTATGGATACGGGCATCGGGATGACAAAAGAGGAAATCGCAATTTCACTCGAACAGTTCGGGCAGATCGACAACGAATTGTCACGTCAACATGAAGGAACGGGCCTCGGACTTCCGATCGCTAGATCGCTCGCAGAACTCCACGGCGGGAAACTCGATGTTGAGTCAAAGAAAGACGCAGGTACGACCGTGACACTGTGGCTGCCGATGCAACGCATAGTGCCAAAGGCCAGCGAAGGAGACGTCGCTTAAAGCCTTTGCGTTAATCCCGATTAAAGCCAAAGCCTCAGATCACACGCGAAGAAATCAATCGCGACACTTTTGCCGCATCTTTTGTTCGACGGGAAATTGGATTACGCTACACGGCGTGGGGGCAATATGCGTGTCCAAGACTACGAGTTGATGAAAGCGGACGGCCATTCAACGAAAGATTTCGTTGATATGATCCATTCCGATGGTTTGCGGTTGGCAGGCCGGCGCGACGATATGCGACAACGCGCAGTCGTCTATCATCACCTGTATATCCTTTCACAAGGAAATTTCGTTTTTCCGCTTATCGCCGCGCATGGCGCATTATGGGCGAGATGGTATCTGGTTGCCGCCCATTTTGCCGCGAGGATTCTGTCTCTCATTGATGTAACAAGCGCCCTGACGCGAAAAGAACGGTTCCAGCAATACAAAAATTACGTCAATGCCTTCAAAGACATCAATCGCTCTGTGATGGTCGAGACTTACACAGTGTTCCATGCCTCGCGATTATTCGGGGCCAAAACTCTTACCGATTGCGGCATGTCAGCAGAACTGATCGAACAAATGATGGCATGTCATGCTGCGACTGCGGCTGGCAAACGTCTCCCCGACCGAGAGCTTCGGCAATTTTACGAAGACTATTTTCGGTGGGAACAAGTCAAAGTCGTAGGGCCGATCGTCGATGAAGCACTCGCGGCATTTCAATGGCACTTGATGCGGTGGTTCTGTCTTCGGCCTTGGGTTTGGTTTTCATATTTCCGTTTCGGCAACAGCATGAACTTCCGCAACTTTTCCGATGCCGAAGAACGCACTCAAAAAGGATTAATCGCCTTCGACCGCGCCGCGAAGGTTGGATGGGAGAAAATCGAAGCAAACCTCAGGCTTAATCCCTTTTTCCCGCGCGAAGTCTCCTTGGACCCGAATGTCTATTTCGTTGACCTACACGCACAAGCGTAAATGCCGCCTGCTACAATGTCAGTCACTTATCTGAATGATTTTGCCGTAAAATCGGAAATGTCAGGATTGTTTCTCGCTCCAAGCAGTGCTTTCTAGTGCCGTGAGATTTTATGATCTCATGAGGCTAAGAATGGCGCAGGATCAATATGCCGATAATACATGTGGATACGCTTATTGTTGGCGCTGGGCAGGCCGGCTTAGCCATAAGCGCTCATTTAGGCACACTTGGCGTTGAGAATATCGTGCTTGAAAGACACCGTATCGCCGAGGCGTGGCGGACCGCCCGTTGGGACAGTCTCGTCGCCAATGGACCCGCGTGGCACGACCGGTTCCCCGACAAGGAATTTGACGACATCGACGGCGATGCTTTTGCAAGCAAGGAAAGTGTCACGCGCTATTTTGAAAGCTATGCCGAAGAGAAATCTCTATCCATTAAAACAGGTGTAGATGTCCATCGGGTTGCCCCGTTAGATACTGAAGCTGTCTATAGTGTGGAAACGAGTGACGGAACATACCACACGCGCAACATTGTCGCCGCAACGGGACCGTTCCAGATTCCGGTGATGCCGCCCGTTATCCCGCAAACTGCGCCAGTCGCACAAATTCATTCCCAAGCCTACTACGCGCCAAACCAACTCGAACCCGGCGCTGTTCTAGTGGTTGGAGCCGGATCATCCGGCACACAAATCGCGGATGAATTGCTTCAATCCGGGCGAGAGGTTTATCTTTCGATTGGTCCACATGACAGGCCCCCGCGCCGCTATCGTGGTCAGGATTTCTGTTATTGGCTTGGCGTGCTTGGCAAATGGGAAATGAAGACACCGCCCGTTGGCAAAGAGCATGTAACAATCGCAGTCAGTGGAGCCAACGGAGGTCACACGGTTGATTTTCGGCGGCTTGCTGCACAAGGCATGAAACTGCTGGGGATGACCAAAGGATACGAAAACGGAATCGTCTCATTTCACTCTGATCTGGCCGATAATATTGCTGCGGGAGATGCGAGTTATCTATCGTTACTCGATGAAGCCGATGCTTATGTCGCGGAAAACGGTCTGGATCTGCCGGAAGAACCCGAGGCAAAAATAATTGATCCTGACCCTGAATGCGTGAGCAATCCGATCTCAGAAATTGACCTTGCTGATGCGGGGATCAAAACGGTTATCTGGGCCACGGGATATCGTCAGGATTTTAGCTGGCTCGACGTTGATGCGTTCGATCAAAACGGCAATCCTGACCATCACCGGGGCGCCTCTAAAGCACCAGGAGTTTATTTTCTTGGGCTGCCTTGGCTGTCAATGCGCGGATCATCCTTTATCTGGGGCGTTTACGAAGACGCAAAATACCTCGCACAACACATCGTTGAACGACAATAAAGGCTAGCCGATCAAGACGGGTCTGCTGCTTTTTCGACTTGCTCAAAAATCGCATTGCAGATGTCATCCATCTCTAACGCAAAGAAGTTTTTCGCGGCTGCTTGATTAGGATGGTACGGGTCTTTCACCATGCCGTCTTCGTTTAAACGGAAATAATGTTTATTACCGAGATTAGCGGCGACCGTTTCCGGCGTTGATCCCGGCACGAATGTACATCTATTGCCCGTTTCAACAAAAGCCTGTCGCAAGTTCTCCTGAGCACGCAGACGCAGCTTTGTAATTTTTTCCGAGTAAGGCGGGGCTGTCGTCATAAAGATGCAAGGAATATCTTGCGGCACTTGGGACATCATCGCCAGCACATCGGAAACGGCGCGATCTTTACTTCTTGCCCAACGCTTGGCTGAGTTACCCAAAAATGAGAGCAATAAAAGCTTGGGCTGATAATAGCCTTCTTGGAACATGGTTTCGAACGGAGAGCGGTTTTTTTCACAAAATTGGTACTGCGGCCCTTGACCAATTTGCACGTATTTATTGCTCGTATCATTGACGAAGCCGTAGGAACCAGCATTGACGTTCCAAGTCGGATCAACATCACAAACCTTACCCTTGGCCTTACCACTGCGCGCGGTCCAAGAATGAAGCGAGGTGGATCGCACGCCAATGACGGCAACTTTCATTTCACCAAGTTTAGCGAGGTTGCGCTTATGATAATCATTGGGGTGGCAATGCTGTTTAATGTCGGTGAAGAATTCGAGAAAGGCTGGGCCAGAACCAAAAGAAATCTGGCTGTCTCCTAGAATCAGAATATCAGGCGAGACGAAATCTTCCGCTTGCGTCGAAGCAGTCGTAATTGTGAGCGGCAATAATGCACATGCGAGGCTCGCAAGGATATGGCGGCAACGATGAAGGGGCTGTCGCTTCGGCATAGTTCTCTCTGATCTACTGTCCCAATTGATTTATCACGGCACGACAAATCTGCGGCGTATTCAAAGCGACAAACCGCCTTACCGCAGAAGGACTAGGGTGGAAAGGGTCCTTTACCGTACCATTGTCTCGGCGTCTGAAGTATTTCGCATTACCCTCAATTTCTGCAACAACTTCCGGCGTATATCCTTCCACAAAATCGCACCGCCTATACAGGTCAAACGCGGCCTTGATATTGGCCTGCGCTTTGGTGCGCTCCGCATTCACTTTTGAACCGTGGACGGGAACCGTCGTCATAAAGATGCAGGGCATACCCGGAGGAAGTTGACTAAGAGTCAGAGCCACATCTCTACGTGCAGTCTCGGGGCTGCCCGCCCAACGCTGTGACGCATTCCCAAGAAACGCCATTACGAAGACCTTAGGTGCGTAATATCCGTTTGCGAACATCTCCTGAAAAGGAGAGCGATCTCTTGTACAAAATTGATAATGCGGACCTTTTCCCATTTGAACAAAGGCACGATCTCGCTTGCCGCCAACACCATAGACTCCAGCGTTAACGCCATATTTTTTGTCTACTTCGCAAATCGTCGCTTTCGTTTGCTCATCCGTCGCGACCCAAGAATGCAATCCTGTAGAGCGGACACCGAGTGATGCAACACTTGCATTGCGGAGAGCAGGAAGCCCTATTCCCGACGTATCGTAGGGAGCGCACTTGTTCTCAATGTCTGCAAAGAAATCATTGTAAACTCTTCCAGCGCCGAAAGAAATCTGACTATCACCTAGGATCAAGACATCAGGGCCGGTCCCAGCCCGTTTTACGTCTGTCTCTGCAAAAGAAGGATCGCTAAACGTCGCCAGTAATACGGGTAGGGCAAACAACTTTCTCAACATCGTAGTCTCCGCTCACCCCCGTAAGTTCGTACCGTACCATGCGAGAGCAATCGCTTAAAGTCTAGTCACAATCCATTGTAATTGAAGTACAAAATACACCAGAAATTTATACGCCAATCCTTCGTTCTGCCATAATCCCCTCGCCAAGTTTACGATGACAGCTAACAGCAGAATATTATTGGCTTGTTTCTGGCGTGCAGACGCCGGAAGAACAAACCTGTTAGACAGCGTTGTTCTATAAGACGACGCACCTTACCGGCTTAAGTTGGAATATTCCGCCATGCTTTCACGCAACCGAACCGCCCTGCTCTTCGCCGCTTTTGGCGCGTTGGTTACAGTGGCTGTTTTTGGCTTCATGGGAAGCGATGGGCCGCTACCCGATGCAGCCATCCCGATGATAATTTTCGGCATAGTTTCAGCGGGCCTGATGGGTTGGCTTCTCGCGCATAAGCTGGCGACACCGTTTCGGGCTTTTGCAATTCTGACCGGAGCCACCGTAATGCTCGGCTCACAAATTCCTTTCGCCATAATAACCGCGACGTATTTCTGGTTTCAGGAACCAGTTTCACTATCTGATTACGGTCAATCCATCGCGGTTTTGATCGTTGGCGGTTGGGCAATAGCAGGCATTGCACAAACCATCGCCGGAGCCTTAGCCGGATGGCTTATCCACTGGATGGGCAATCATTTTGAAGAACAACCAGGAAGAGATTTCGATTAAGCCACGACAACCTGAAAGCTGATTGTAAGCACCCACCCGCCATATCCGTTGGGAGTGACGGGCGGGAAATTACATTACAGGAACAGTTGATAGCTCGCTGCCGTGTAGCGGAACCCACCGGAACCATTATCACTGACATAGCCCACCGCCGGATACGGCATGTGATAGCCAATGAACGGAATACCATCCGCCGCGAGCATACCGAAAACCTTCTTACGGCTTGCCACTGCGCCTTCTTTGTCCATATCGAACTTAACGTGCCAATCAGGACGCTCCAGTGAGGCAATAAAGTGGTTCGCCGTATCGCCGGTGATCAACAAACGCTTACCGCCGCTTTCGACATGAAAGACTGTGTGACCCGGCGTATGACCATTCGCCGCCATTGCATCAATGCCGGACACCACCGAAGCATCCTTGCCAATAAACGTGGTTTTCTCAGCAAGAGGGACGACATGGCTTTCGACCATCTTATGCTTGATGCCGACCCAGTGGTCATATTCTTTGGAGGCTGCGATATAACGTGCATTCGGGAAGGTCGGTTTACCGTCCACCATCAACCCGCCGATGTGATCGCCATGGAAGTGGGTAAGCGCGACAATATCCACATCCTCAGGCGCATAACCGACTTCAGCCATCCGCGCACGCAACTTACCCGCCGATGGACGCTGCGTGCCATCATTTCCGGTATCAAACAGGATCAGCTCGGAGCCGGTATTGACCAGCGTTACCGTGAAACCGATCTCCATCTTATCGGACGGAAGATTATGGGACTCCGCGAATTCGGCGACTTCCTTAGCATCTACATTCTCACCAAAGATCGGGTGCGGACCGCCAAGCGTAACCGCCCCATCAAAAATCGTCGTAACTTCGAAATCTCCAAGTGGAAAACGGAAGTGCGTCGGGCGAACCGGACCAAGCATTTTTGCCTTAGCATTTGCAGGTGTCGCACGGATCAAGGCTGGTGCTGCGAGCGCTCCGCCGAGTGCGACCAGCGTACCGCGTCGTGTAAAGTTGGTCATTGAAACTCTCCTGAATCATGAGGAGCATACTTTATAGAACGCTTAGAAAAAGGCGATCTCATCGCAACAATGTCGCGGTAAAGTTATCGCACGCAAAAGCAAACTATCTATCTGATAAAAGCGGCAAAAGTTTCGAAATCATACTTTTGCTGCAAATGTTCTACAAACAACCTTCACGGTTGCGCCCATCGAAAAAATCGTCCAGCCTGATAAGAGGACAAGTAAATGCGGGGATTGGCGTGACAGCCATATTGTTTCAAAACGCAACTTTGGTTGACGCAACACAGACCGAGGCCCGTGAAGGCTTTGACGTTCTTGTTGAAGATGATCGCATTAAAGAAGTCTCCGACTCGCGCATAAATGCGAATGACGTGCGTAAGATAGACCTAAAAGGCGGAACTCTGATGCCGGGGCTTGTTGACGCGCACGTTCACGTCAAGGCAACAGATTTGAATCTGGCCCTGCTTGGCGTCAAACCCTCCAGTTATATCTACGCGCAAACAACCAAGATTATGGAGGGGATGCTGCAACGCGGTTTCACCACAGTGCGTGATGCTGCTGGTGCGGATAAAGGTTTGGCCGATGCGGTGGATCACGGCTTGATTGCGGGACCACGGCTAAGGGTTTGCGGGCTATCGCTCTCACAAACCGGCGGACATTCCGATCAGCGACCTGTCACCGTGATGAGCGATGTGTCTTCTAATGAACGGCACAATCTGATGCAGCATTTTGGCCGTTTGGCAGATGGCGTAGATGAATGTCGCCGTGCTGCGCGGGATGAGCTGCGTAAAGGCGCGCATCATGTAAAGATCATGGCCGGAGGCGGCGTTTCGTCTCCCACCGATCCGATTGAGAACACCCAATACTCAATGGAAGAACTTATTGCGATCAATCAAGAGGCCGCCGCGTGGAACACTTACACGATGGCCCATACATATACGCCGCGCGCAATTCAAATGTGCGTCGAAGCCGGAACACGAACACTAGAGCATTGCAATCTAATTGACGTTGAAACTGCCGAAATGATCGCAGAGCATGACGCTTATCACGTCCCAACCAACATAACCTATTGGGCGCTGAACAAGCACGGCAAGGAATATGGCTTCCCGGATATCAGCATCGAAAAACTGAAAACCATCGTGGATGCAGGGCTTGGCGCGGTTGAAATCTCAAAGAACGCGGGCGTAAAAATCGGCTTTGGCACAGACCTTCTCGGCCCCTGCCATCATTATCAAGCCAATGAATTTGGCCTTGCCGCGCAAGTGCTTGGCAATCACGGCGCACTGAAAGCATCGCTCGAAACCAGTGCCGAAATTATGTATATGGAAAACGAAATCGGCAAAGTGCAGGCTGGCTTTAAAGCCGATCTAATCGTTGTCGACGGCAATCCGCTCAACGATATTACGTGCCTTGAGAATGACGGTGCAAAAATCCCATTAGTAATGCGAGATGGGATCATCTTCAAAGACACGAACGGTATCGCGTAAACCACATAGATTTAACAACCGCTCTTAGAATGGCGGCAACAAAAACTCAGGGAGTTGAAAATGCGATCAATTACAAAGACCCTCACCGCCGCCTTTTTGGGCAGTGCCATGCTCGCGGCCCCAGCCAGCGCTAAAGAATTCAAATTCGCATTCCAAGGCGATGCAGGAACCATGGACCCGCACGGCTTGTTCGAGACTTTCACCCTCGGTTTCCAACGCAATATCTACGAAGGTCTGGTCGCCCGTGACGGCAACATGGCCATGACCGGTGCATTGGCGGAAAGCTGGGAAAACACCAGCCCGAAAGTCTGGACATTCAACCTCCGCAAAGGCGTGAAGTTCCACAACGGTAATGACTTTACTGCTGATGATGTTGCGTTCTCTGTCGAGCGCATCAAAACCGAAGGCTCTGACATGAAAGTGGTCGCGGCCTTGATCGATAAAGTGAAAGTCATCGACGATCACACAATCGAGTTCCATACACCGGCCCCTAACCCGATTATGCCGCTGCAACTCGAAATTTTCTACATCATGGACAAAGAATGGTCCGAAGAGAATAAAACCACTGAAGCAACCAGTGTTGCGGGCGGCGACGAAGGCAACTTCGCCAACCTCAACGCCAATGGAACCGGGCCTTTCAAACTCGAATCTCGTCAGAGCGGCGTTAAGACCGTTCTCGTACGCAATGACGACCATTGGGAAGATATCGACTCCAATGTAACCAAAGCAATTTTCACCCCAATTGATCAGGATGCAACGCGCGTGGCTGCGTTGATTTCCGGCGATGTGGATCTTGCATGGCCGATTCCGGTGCAGGACTGGAACCGCCTTGAAAGCGCCGATGGCGTTAAGCCACTCACCGGCCCTGAAGCACGCACGATCTTCCTCGGCTTCAACCAAACCGATGATGAGCTGAAAACCGGCGGCGATGCGACCAAAGGGAAAAATCCTTTTAAAGACGTGCGTGTCCGCAAAGCCTTTATGCAAGCCATCGATATCGAAGCCATCAAGAAAAAGATCATGCGTGGCTCGGCAACACCAGCCGGTTTGATGATTGCACCTCAGATCAACGGATTTACTGAAGGACAGAACACCCGCCCTGACCATGATGTTGCGGCAGCGAAAAAGTTGATGGAAGACGCCGGATACGGTGACGGATTTGAAGTCACAATGGACTGCCCCAATGATCGTTATGTGAATGACGAAAAAATCTGTCAGGCGTCCGCGTCCATGCTTGCGAAAATCGGCGTTAAAGTGAACCTGCTTGCGCAAACCAAGTCGAAATACTTCGGCAAGGTTCTTGCTCAAAACGAATATGACACCGATTTCTTCTTACTCGGTTGGACGCCTTCGACCTTCGACGCGCATAATGTCTTGTCAGCGCTGATGTCCTGTCGCGGCGGCGAAGATAATATCGGTGCATTTAATCTTGGCGGTTATTGCAACCCGAAAATCAACGAACTGACCGCCAAGGTTCAATCCGAAACGGATCAGGACAAGCGTCAAGCGATGATCGAAGAAGCCTTCCAAATCCACAGTGATGAAGTCGGCCACATTCCGCTGCACCAGCAACCGCTGTCATGGGGTGTTTCGGATAAAGTCGATGTGATTCAACGCCCCGACAACGTATTCGATCTGCGTTCAGCAGTCGTTAAGTGAGAAACGACGCTGTAACCGGGAAAGCGCTCCAACCGAGCGCTTTCAGTTTCGAACGAGCGGCGCAATAGCGTTGCCAAGCCCCCTCGCTGAAACGCGAGGGGGTAAAGAGTAATCAATGATCTCATTCCTCATCAAGCGGCTATTGCAATCAATCCTCGTCATGCTGACGGTGGCGATCATTGCCTTTGCCCTCTTCCGCTATGTCGGTGATCCGATCAACAATATGGTGGGTCAGGACACGACGTTGGAGGAACGCGCAGAACTGCGCGAGCGGCTCGGGCTGGATGATCCATTCTTCGTGCAATTTGGACGCTTTGTCACCAATGCTGTACAAGGCGAGTTTGGTATATCGTACCAACACCGTCGCCCCGTATCAGAGCTGATTGCCGAACGCGCACCGGCCACACTAGAGCTGTCACTGCTTTCTGCTATCCTCGCAATAGCAATAGGCATTCCGATGGGGGTTTACACCGCGATCCATCGAGACGGCTGGCTCAGTCGGGCCTTTATGTCGTTATCCTTGATAGGAATATCTCTGCCGACTTTTCTAATTGGTATTCTGCTCATCTTACTCTTCGGCGTCATTCTGCGATGGTTGCCGACTTTCGGGCGCGGCGAGGTTGTCCAACTCGGCTGGTGGAGCACAGGCTTTCTCACCTGGTCCGGTATCAAAGCTCTTATTATGCCCGCAATCACCCTCGCGCTCTTCCAAATGACATTGATCATGCGGTTGGTGCGGGCTGAAATGCTGGAAGTTCTACGCACAGATTTTGTCAAATTCGGGCGCGCTCGTGGACTCCCTGATCGCTATGTCCATTTCAAAACCGCACTGAAAAATACGATGGTTCCGGTCATCACCATCATCGGCCTACAACTCGGCGCCATCATCGCTTTTGCGATCATCACCGAAACTGTCTTCCAATGGCCCGGCATGGGTCTGATGTTTATCCAAGCCGTCCGCGAAGTTGATATTCCGATCATGGCGGCTTACCTCGTTATGATTGCGCTGATTTTCGTCATCATCAATCTGATCGTCGACATGCTCTATTATGTTGTTGATCCAAGGCTGCGCGTCGACCGCGCCGCTACTGGGCATTGATCGATATGACAGACACCCCCCTCACACGCGCACCTCGCACCCGTATCGGTCGCTTTTTCGACAGCGACATTTGGTATAGCTTTATCCGCTCGCCATTGGTCATTCTCTCCGCAATTGTTTCAATCGCTTTTTTCGCCGCCGCGCTCTTTGCACCATGGGTCGCGCCGCACAACCCGTTCGACCTCGCATCAATTGACCTTTTGGATTCGAGCCTGCCTCCGGTTTGGCTGGAAGATGGCGACCCTCGGTTTCTGCTCGGCACCGATGACCAAGGCCGCGATATCCTCTCGACGATCATCTACGGGGCACGTATTTCACTGTTTGTCAGTCTCGCCGCCGTATTCTTTTCTATGGTTCTCGGAATAACGCTAGGGCTGGTATCCGGGTATGTCGGAGGCCGTACCGATGCGATCATTATGCGGATCGCCGATGTACAACTCGCTTTTCCTGCAATCTTAATCGCCATGCTGATCGACGGTGTGGTGCGCGGCGTGCTTCCCCGTGACTTGCACGGTGATATCGCAATCTATGTTCTCATCTTTGCAATCGGTATATCGGGTTGGGTACAATATGCGCGAACTGTGCGCGGCTCAACTTTGGTAGAGAAAAACAAAGAATACGTCCAAGCCGCCCGCGTTATCGGCATTGGCCCGGTGATCATCCTATGGCGGCATGTTTTGCCAAACGTTACTGGTCCTGTCCTGGTCATTGCGACGATCCACCTTGCCATTGCGATCATCACAGAGGCGACGCTTAGTTTTCTCGGTGTTGGGGTTCCACCGACAACGCCATCAATGGGAACGTTGATCCAAGTCGGTCAGGATTATCTATTCTCCGGCGAATGGTGGATCACAATCTTCCCCGGTATTGCGTTGGCAGTTCTCGTACTGGCCATTAATCTCTTCGGAGATTGGCTGCGCGACGCGCTTAATCCGAAGTTGAGGTGATGCGATGACCCTGCTCACCATCAAAGGAATGCGCGTCGAATTTCCCTCCCGCCGGGGTCATGTTACCGCCGTACAAGACCTCACTCTAGACGTGGCTCCGGGTGAAATCTTGGGTGTCGTTGGCGAATCCGGTGCGGGCAAGTCCACCATCGGTAACGCCATCATCGGTTTGCTGGAACCTCCCGGTGAAATGACCGCAGGCGAGATTACGCTGCAAGGCGACCGTATTGATACGCTGGATGAAGTGAAAATGCGGGCCGTGCGCGGGGCGCGTATCGGGATGATTTTCCAAGACCCGCTCACATCGCTCGACCCACTGCAAACTGTCGAAACGCAGCTTATAGACACCATCCGCGAAAATCTCGGTGTCTCTGAACGTGAAGGCAGCGAGCGTGCTGTCGCCCTGTTGGATGCGGTGGGCATTCCCGATCCAGCCATCCGTATCAAACAATATCCGCACCAATTTTCCGGCGGAATGCGTCAACGCGTTGTGATTGCACTCGCTCTCTGCGGCGAGCCGGAGCTTATCATTGCCGACGAGCCAACCACGGCGCTGGATGTTTCGGTGCAGGCGCAAATTCTTGATTTGATGAAAGGCCTTTGCCGCGACCGTAATGTTGGCATGATCTTGATTACGCACGATATGGGCGTGATTGCAGAAACCGCTGATCGTGTCGCAGTGATGTACCGGGGCCGTGTGGTCGAGACGGGAACAACTGAACAGATTATCAATCATCCAACACACGAATATACGCAAAGCCTGATCTCTGCCGTACCGCCACCGGGCAGGCGTCTCGCGCGTTTTCCTCTCGTCACTTATATCGAAGACGCACAGGAGCGCCCAGAAGGTCTTAATCTTGCAACGCATTGGCTCGGACAATCGCGGGATTACGGTGCGGCGAGCGACACATTGTTGGAGATTGAGAAGCTCCACATGCGCTTTGTCACGCGCGGTTCGATTTTTCCGTCAAAGCGCCTTTT
This sequence comes from uncultured Neomegalonema sp., assembly GCA_937990185.1. Lineage (GTDB taxonomy): Bacteria > Pseudomonadota > Alphaproteobacteria > Rhodobacterales > Rhodobacteraceae > JAHDDY01. The sequence goes on from CALKBI010000067.1 coordinate 45,077, forward strand.
CCTTGATGCAGTCAAAGACGTCAGCCTCTCGATTAAATCCGGCGAAGTGTTCGGCCTTGTTGGAGAAAGTGGGTCAGGAAAGTCGACAATCGCTCGGATGATCACGGGCATTTATAAACCGACCTCCGGCTCAATCCGTTTTGCTGGACAAGAGATTACAGGACTATCGCGCAAAGACGCTGCACCACTGCGCCGCCAGATGCAGATGATCTTCCAAGATCCGTTCAGTTCGCTGAACTCGCGGATGCGGGTGAAGGACATTATCGCCGAACCGATCCATTTTCACGGCCTCGCTTCTTCGAATGCTGAAGCTCAAAAGATTGTCAACGACCTGCTCGATGTTGTTGGCTTAGGCGCGCAAGCTGCCGTTAAGTTTCCACACGAATTTTCCGGCGGACAACGCCAGCGTATTTCTATTGCGCGTGCGCTAGCCACCCGCCCACGTTTTCTAGTTTGCGATGAACCAACATCAGCGCTGGATGTTTCAATTCAGGCGCAAGTTCTTAATCTTCTGAAAGACCTGCAAAGTGAGCTGGACCTGACGATGATGTTCATCAGTCACGACCTGCCGGTCATTCGCCAGATGTGCGACCGCGTTGGCGTTATGCGCCACGGGCAATTATTGGAAGTCTCGGAGACGGAGTCGTTGTTCACAAATCCGCAGCATGAATACACGAGGCATTTGCTGGACTTGATGCCGAAATTCTCGGGGTTTGGCGCACAAGCTGCGGAATAATCAAGTCTGGCCGCTGATATGATACTGCGCTCTATCCAGCCAAGTCGGTGAAATCTCAACGCCCCACCCCGGTGCATTCGCCACTGTCGCATGGCCATCCTCAATGGCATAGGGCGTCTCGACGAACAGCGCTTCTTGCCAAGGATAATAATCCGCGCCCTCGATTGAGAACTCCAGATACTTCCCCGCATTCGGGATCGCGCGCAGCAAATGCATTGTGAACAATGTGACCATAGACAAGTTCGCGCAATGCGGCGTCACGGGCAAGCCCGCCTCACCTGCCATCCGGCAGACACGAAGCGTTCGCGCGATCCCGCCAAGATAGCAAACATCCGGCTGCACGATATCGACTGCGCGCATATCAATCATGCGTTTCCAAGTTGGCAGGTCGCAGTCCTGCTCACCTCCCGTCACATCAATGTCGAGCGCCTCAGTGACTTGCTTGGTTTGCTCCAATTCCCAATAGGGACAGGGTTCCTCAAAATGACAAAAACCCTCACCCTCCAGCATCCGCCCCACTTCGATAGCGCGATCCGGTGAATAGCAAGAATTGGCATCAATCAACAGATCAGCATCCGGCAACGTGCGGCGCATCGTCGGGATAATCTCTTCCGTCCGCCCCGACCATTCATCTTGGTTTCGCCCTACCTCTGCGCCCGCCCGAACTTTGAAGGCTGTAAAACCGTCCTGATCCGCCAATGCTTTCAGTCGTTCGGCCTCTTCTGAGGGCGTAATGTCGCGCTTCATTGAGGAGGCATAAGCGCGAACCTTTCCTGCACTCCCGCCCAACAACTCAGCAACCGACTTACCCGCCAGCTTGCCGCGTAAATCCCATATCGCGGTATCCACTCCTGTCATTGCACGGCGCAGATATGAGCCGGGAAATTTATGCTCCCGCTCCGTCACCAGGTCGAGCAAATCGTCCAAGTCGCTCGTATCAACACCCGTCATCCAGGGTGCGACTTGCCGATGCAAAACCTGACACGTGATATCCGCATGATACGTGGAAACCTGCCCCCAGCCTTGCGCACCATCTTCATTTGTCACGCGCACAAAACCGACATCGGGCGTGGTGAAAGTCTCAATAGATTTTAAGATCACCTATCAGCTCCAAAACAAGAAAGTCCCCGGCACAAACCGGGGACTTCGACGTTATCAACTTTCGAGCAGGCTCTCAGTGATTTTGCTTCGCAAAATACAATTGCCGCTACGCCGCATGAGCCTTTGTTGGCATGAGCTGCAAATCGCTTTGCGACTTGCTCCTTATGCCATCCACCAACGCTCTGCGTTTTTGTGGCCATCCAACTCCCAGTTCGAAGCGATCTGCTCTGGCAACCCGATCTTTTTGGAGATCGCATGGGTATAAGCACTGAACATCGGGATAATCGAGCCGCAATCGTCGTGGCAGAGTTGCTGCATTTCAACATACATGTCGCGGCGCTTAACCGGATCAAGTTCCGAACGCGCCCAAACGAGCAGCTTGTTGAAGGTGCGGTTCTCCCAATACGACTCGTTCCAGTCTGCACCGGACGAATAGACCTGTGAGAACATCCAGTCTTCAGTCGGACGACCGCCCCAATATCCGCCAACAAACGGCTTTTTCATCCAGACATTGGACCAATACCCATCTTCAGGCTCGCGTTGGATTTTAATATCAATGCCTGCTTTTGCGGCACTCTCCGAGAAGAGCTGACCGGCATCGACAGCACCCTCGAACGCGGTATCCGCGACGGAAAGTGTCAGCGCCAATTTATCAAGGCCCGCTTTCTTCAAGTGGAACTTAGCCTTGTCCGTGTCGTATTCGCGCTGAGGAATTTCATCATCCGTCGCGCGGTTGACGTTGGCCGGACCAATCGGGTGATCATTGCCGAGCGCACCAAAGCCACGCGCAACTTTGTCCACCATTTCCTGACGATCAATTGCGTATTTCAAGGCAAGACGCACATGATTATCGGTGAACGGATCAGCCCGCGTATCCATTGGAAGAACGACGTGCTTGTTGCCGTAGGTCGGCATGACCGTAATGCTGTCATCGCGCTTCAGCAGAGGTGCGGTTGATGCATCAAGGTTCGACATCGAGTGGATTTCGCCTGTGCGAAGTGCCGAAGTCCGCGCACCCGCATCTGCGATAAACAGGTTCTCGACAGTATCGAAATATCCTGCGTTTTCTTTCCAGTAATTCGGATTTCTATGAACCGTCGCACGCACGCCCGGCTCAAAGTCTTTTGCATCTTTGAGCATATAAGCGCCCGATCCGACGCCCGATTCCCAATCAATACCGCCGCCATCTTTTGCGGGGCAGATGTTCAGGTGATAATCGGATGCGAGATAAGGGAAATCTGCGTTACCGCCGGACAGTTTAAAGACAACTGTTTCCTTGCCATCCGCTTCAACGCTTTCGACGGCAGCAATAATGCCTTTAGCAGCCGATTTAGTGTCTTCGCCCATATGGTGACGGAAAGATTCAACAACATCCTCTGCGCTGACGGTTTTGCCGTTATGGAACTCGACCCCCTTGCGGAGTTTAAAGGTCCATGTTGCAGCGTCGGCAGACCCTTCCCACTCTTCAGCAAGTTCGCCGCGAAGTTGGTTATCCGATCCGATTTCCGTCAGGTTATTGCGCAACTGACCCGAGCTGACATTGATCATGAATGTATCGAGGATCGTCGCCGGATCGAGCGTATCTGATGAGCCACCACCCGTAAGCGCTTGAACGAATTCTCCGCCCGTTTTCGGAGTCGCAGCAAGTGCTTTATCGAAATTAGCGGTCGCAGCAGCAGCGGTTACACCCGCGGCCAAAGAAATCTGCATAAATTCACGGCGTCCCATCTTACCTTCAGTGGCAAGTTCAGAAGCCTTGTTTAGGTCAATCATTCATTCTCTCCCTTTTCGTCATTTATTCCTACTATTTGTGACACAGATTTTACGATGCGCCAGTATTTTCGCATTCTTTCCGCTTCAAACAGCCACTCATTGAGATATTCCGGTCAAAAAGGGACTATGTCCCCGATAATGAACGAAATGATCGCGTTTCATTGCTGTTTGGATGTCCAAAAATTTAGTTCTTGCATAAATGTTTTGTTTTTGTTCTTTTTTCGAGTCTATTTCAGAGGCTCATGCACATGAAACATACTCCTTCGATCTCCCAAAAAAGATTCGCAAAACATCCCGCGAATCTTCCTAAGCCACAAAAATCTCCGGTCCTTTCAGAGATTTCCGTAAATTACATATTCTTGGACATGAACTCCTATTTCGCCTCTGTCGCACAGCAAAAAGAAGTGCATTTGCGAGGGAAGCCTGTTGGCATTGTTACGGTCGACAAACCCGGCGCATGCTGCATTGCCGCCAGTTATGAGGCCAAAGCGTATGGCATCGGTGTAGGCACGCGAAAAGCGGAAGCGCGTGCGCTCTGCCCTGAAATAGAATTCCGGGAAGCAGAGCATGATGTCTATGTCGATTATCATCATCAAATTATTGAAGCGATTGAGGTCATTCACCCGATTGAGCGCGCTCATTCCGTTGATGAATTTTCGATCCGGCTCATCGGCCCTAAACGAAACCTGATAGCCGCAATGAAGATTGCAGAATTGATGCGCCATTCCATCGCCAGCAATGTCGGGGTCGCAATGCGTTGCTCTATCGGCCTCGGGTCAAGCAAGCTCTTGGCAAAAATGGCAGGTGAAATGAAAAAACCGGACGGGTTGGAATGGCTTACCCCGGAGGTGATGCCGGATAAACTTGCCACCTACCCTCTGAATGCTTTGCCGGGAATAGGTAAACGTATGGAACGGCGTCTGATTGGGGCTGGTATTCGCACGATTCCAGACCTTTACCGGATAGAACCAAAACACGCACGAAAGCTGTGGAACAGCGTCAATGGTGAACGTTTCATTTTAGCTTTGCACGGGCATGATATTCCCGACCCGAAAACCCATTCGCATTCTCTCGGTCATGGGCAACTTCTTGCCAGCGGGAATAGAAACCCGGAAGGTGCGCGGCTTGTCGCCCGTCGACTTCTCATCAAAGCGGCAACCCGTTTAAGACGCGGTGGTTACTTTGCAGAAAGCCTTTATGTCTCGGGGAAGTGCGATATTGGCGGGAAGCGCGCGCGGTCCATATCCATCCGCGCAACTCAAGACAGCTTTGAACTGCTGACCATCTTCAGCAAAATATGGCCAAGTCTGGATTTGAGAAAACCAAGTTCCGTTGGCATTATGCTTGGCGGACTTATCGACAAAACCCAACACACCTCAGACTTATTCGAAGCGCGACGCGCAGGACAAAGCAATGCCCGCGAAAACCTATGCTCCGTTATCGATACGCTGAATCAAAGGTATGGTCAGGACACTATAATATATGGCGAGAAGCCCCGCGAGATCGGCAAGTACACAGGTGCAAAAATCGCCTTCGGACGTATTCCCAGCATAAAAGAATTCAGCGACTAATCCATTGAGACGGATCGAAAGCTTCGATTAAAGGCTTTTAATATCAGACCACAGGCAACGCTTTTTCGACGATCCGCGCAAAAAAGCTGGAACCCCAAGGCGTCGCACCGTCATTGAAGTCATATTTTGCGTGATGCAACAAAGCGCTGTCACCATTACCAATCATCACAAAACAAGCCGGTTTCTTCAGTGCGAAAAACGAAAAATCTTCTGCCCACATACTGATGCGAAGATCATCCTGTACTGCCGCCTCTCCCGCAAGTTCGCGTGCGACCTCAACGCAGAATTTCGTTTCCGCTGCATCATTGATGGTCGGCGGATAATAGACATGGCCACCATCAACTTCGCCTGTGCAATCATGTGCCGCGCAGACCTGCGATACAATCCGCTCCATCTCAGTATAAATCGCCTTGTGGATTTCTTCGTCAAAACTACGCACGGTTCCGCTGAGTTTGACGACCTGCGGGATGACATTATTTGCATCCCCCGCATGGAACTGCGTGACAGACACGACACACGGATGCCGAGGCGCAATCCTGCGCGATGCAATGGTTTGAAGGCTCTGCACAATGGCCGAACCGCAAACGATAGTATCGCGGCAATCATGGGGTTCCGCCGCATGCCCCCCTAAACCGGTGATCGTAATTTCAAACTCATCACAAGCCGCGAGCAAAGGTCCCGGCGCTGTGGCAAAATGACCAACAGGCAAGCCCGGAAGATTATGCATCCCATACATTGCGCGACACGGGAATCTTTCGAACAATCCTTCTTTAATCATGGCATCCGCACCGCCGCCATTTTCCTCGGCAGGTTGGAAGCAGAAATAGACGGTCCCTTCAAAAGCGCGGGTTTCTGCAAGATGTTCAGCCGCCCCCAGCAACATCACGGTATGCCCATCGTGGCCGCAAGCGTGCATGACACCCGCAGTCTCAGACGCATGAGGAAGCCCTGTTTCTTCAAGAATAGGCAGGGCATCCATATCGGCGCGCAACATGATCGAATGCGCTTCATCGCCAGGACCATTACGTCCATGTAAGACACCAACCAAACCTGTTTTTCCGATGCCTTCCTGCACATCATCAAAGCCAAAAGCGCGCAGTTTCTCTGCAACAACTTTTGAGGTGCGGTGCTCCTCGTAACCGAGTTCAGGATGGCGATGCAGGTCTTGTCGCCATTCGGTGAGGTGTCCCGCAGCGGCAGCGATAGAATTAGCAACAGGCATAAGGTTTCCCTACTTTAAAGACGGTATAGGTTTGCTTGCTATCATTAGAAGTCAAGCGCTGCTCCGTCTCGTAGAAGTGCTTTTGCGACCGCTGAATAATCGTCTCCGTCTTTCACGTGTTCTGCGCCGTCATGTTCAATCAACGGCGCACATAGGGTCAGCGGCGCACGCGCCCCTTTGCGAGCCTTCACAATTACGCGAGTCGCGGACCGTCCGACACGGCCTGCAATTGGCTTAATATGAATATCGCCTGCCCGTCCTTCTAATTCCGCGAGTAATTCGGCCAACCTTTCGGCGCGCTGAATCATTACGAGCCAACCGCCGGGATTGAGACGACGCAAGGCACAATCCACCCAAATTCTTAAAGGCACAGTTTCGCGATGTGCCGCCTCTTTTGCCTCACTCACAATTCCTGCCCCAGCGCGAAAATACGGCGGATTGGCAATCACACCGTCAAAGCTCATCGCCTTTAAGTCTGCCGGAGGCTCCGCTACGTCACCTTGGTGAACGGTTAGAAGCACCCCGGCATCAGCGCTATTTGCTTCCGCGAGCAAGGCATAAGCGGGCTGTAACTCCAAACCATGCAGCGTCAACCCGGAAACCCTTGCATTGAGACAAAGAGACGCAACCCCTGCTCCCGTACCGAGATCCAAGATGGCCTCACCTGATACTGCAGGGGCAGCCGCCGCCAGATAAACCGCATCCACACCGGATCGATATCCGTCACGGGGTTGCTTTACGTGCACCAAACCGCCGAGAAACCCGTGCTCCGTCAACGATGCTGGGGCAAAGGCGGTCATTTTTCTTCGGGGGTCGTTTCTATTTCCAGCAATGCCATCAAGCGGCGAGCGCGGATCATATCATCACCATGAACCATCAACCGGCGCGGGAGGATACCAATGCTTCCCTCCATCACGCTCATGTGGACGTCGAAGACAATGGCTTCTATACCCTCGCCCTTAAGATACGCTGTCGCAGCGCTGATAATTGTGGGGTCGGTCGTTTTGAGAAGTTCTTCCATAAACTCAAACATTTCGATTTCAATGCATCATCTTCCGGCGCAAAGCTTCGAAAGTCAAAGGCCCTCAATATGACGCTTGTCCAACACACGCCCCGAGATATGACCAAAGCGCCGATGGATAGGCTTTCAACTGCTCTCGCTGATGATCTTGCCGCTGTTGATTCGATGCTGACTGACCAGCTTAACAGCTCGACTCAACTTATCCCGCAAGTCGCTGCACATCTGGTAAAAGCGGGTGGCAAAAGGGTCCGACCTGTCCTTACACTCGCGGCGGCTCGCCTTTGTGGATACGACGGTGAGCATCACATTCGTCTTGCTGCGGCAGTCGAGTTTATTCACACGGCGACACTCCTCCACGATGACGTAGTAGACGGAAGTGCCCTGCGCCGGGGAAAACCCGCCGCAAATACTGTGTTTGGCAACAAGCCAAGCATTCTGGTCGGAGATTTCCTCTTCAGCCGTGCATTCCAACTCATGGTCGAAACTGGTTCTTTGAGCGTTCTCGATATCCTCTCGGCAACATCAGCAATCATTTCCGAAGGCGAAGTGATGCAATTGGCGACGGCCAACAATCTTGCCACTACGGAAGCCGAACATTTGGCAGTAATCCGCGCGAAGACTGCTGCGCTGTTTTCCGCAGCAACCGAAGTTGGCGGTGTATTGGCAGACGTTCCTAGCGATCAGCAAAAAGCGTTGCATACTTATGGCGACCGCCTCGGCATCGCCTTCCAATTGGCAGATGATGCCCTCGATTATGCGGGTAAAGCAGGCACGATTGGTAAAGATGCTGGTGATGATTTTCGTGAAGGAAAAGTTACGCAACCTGTCCTGCGCGCGTTTGCTGCCGCCGATGACACCGAGCGCGCCTTTTGGATTCGAACCATTGAGAAACGCACGCAAGAGGACGGTGATTTCGAGCATGCGATGACATTGATGGAAAAGCATAATGCTATTTCAGGCGCACTGGATGATGCCCGGCGCTATGGGGACGAGGCGCGGCAAGCAATCAGGTCATTTCCAAAAAGCGACTTACGCGACGATCTTGATGATCTCGTTGGATATGTCGTTGATCGGGATCACTAACCGCGCTGAAGATACCCATCGCATCGGTTATGTAATCTTAGCCGCCTGAACCCACCAATCATCATGCGACGCTGTTAAACGCCGTGCGGCTGCTTCTGCCGTCTCAGGTTCGCCGAATAATGCAAAACATGTCGCACCCGACCCTGACATCCGCGCGATATGACAGCCATCGCAATCGGCAAGCGCTTTTAAGACCGTTGCGATTTCTGGCGCTTGGGTTAGTGCCGGATCTTCCAGATCATTGCGAGTTTCCGTTTTTAGCCACATTCCCAGCGCCTCTGCGGTCTCAAATTCAGAAGGCATTACGAATTGTGTCGACGGCACACTCAAATCGAGAGCTGAAAATACCTTTGCAGTGGACACTTCGCGCATCGGATTGACCAACAAAACCCAAGCAGGCGGCAGTACTGGAGCATCCTCAAGGATATCCCCTATTCCACGCATCATCCGCGTGCGACTTTCAAGGCAAACTGGAACATCAGCGCCAATCGAAAGCGCCAGCGTAGCAAGCTCTTCCTCAGGTATTTGCAATTTCCACAAAGACGATAAAGCCGTGAAAGTCGCTGCCGCATCAGCAGAACCGCCTCCTATCCCCGATGCGATGGGCAAATATTTATCGAGTTTAAGAGCGCCGCCACCGGCTATCTGTCCGGATTTATTTGCCCATTCTTGCAATGCGGTCGCGGCGCGCAAAACAAGGTTGCCAGCGCCAACCTCAAGGCCATCACTAAAAGGCCCTTGAATGTGCAACAATAGGTCATCAGCAGGTGATGCTGTAATCCGGTCGCCTGCATCAGCAAAACAAACAAGGCTTTCGAGCAGATGATACCCATCCGCTCTTCGCCCCGTGACGTGCAGAAACAAATTAATTTTAGGCCGCGCCGGTATCGAAATAACGGTCATGCAGCCTCCAGATCGTCTAGGTCAGCGATCAGCCGTCCTTATCCGCATCATCTTTGGTTGTTGCAGGCACTTCGGGTTCAACGACCCCTTCAGCAACACCTTCGGCCTCTTCTGGCAGCGCTTTCTTTTCCGCCTCCAAAACGACATCAAGACCGTCTTCTATTTTCGCAAGAATCCGCTCTTTCAGGCCTTCTTCTTCAGGCTTGAACGATAAGGCGCGCTTCCATTGGAACCGTGCTTCCAGCTTACGCCCCACTACCCACAGCGTATCGCCATAGTGATCGTTGATAACTGGATCGGTAGGGTTAAGTTCGACGGCACGCTCCATCGTTTTTACCGCTTCCTCAAAATCGCCAAGGCGGTACTGAACCCAACCTAGAGAATCCGCGATATACCCATCATCCGGTCTTGCGGCGACGGCGCGTTCAATCATTTCCCGCGCTTCTTCAAGGTTTCTGCCCTGTTCGATCCAACTATAGCCGAGATAGTTCAGGACATGCGCCTGATTGGGACGGAACTCCAAAGCCTTTTTCAGATCTGCTTCAGCCGCATCCCAATCACCGGTTCGCTCGCGGCAAACGCCGCGCGCATAAAATAGCGACCAATGGCGTGCCTCAGGTTCTGGTGTCAATTCAATGGCACGGTCATAGGCTTCACCGGCTTCTTCGTAACGTTCAACCCGGCGCAGAAGATCACCTTTTGCAATCGGCAGGCTGACTTCATCAGGAAATTCTTTTTCCAGCCCTGTTAGCGTATCGAGTGCTTCGTCAATCTTATCAATACGGCCCAACGCATCAGCGCGACCAATTTGGGCCACCCGGTAGTATGGGCTGTCTTTGCTGACATCACCGTAAGTCTCTGCGGCTGCCTCCCAGCGCTGCTGCGCCTCCATGACATTACCGAGCAAGACACGGGACGATTCCATTTCCGGATTTAGCTCCAAAGCGAGCTGTACATAAACGAGTGAAAGACGAACCCCGCCGTCTTCTCTCGCAAATGCTCCGGCCAAGCCGAACATCGCTTCAGCGACACCTTCTTGAACATTGGAGACAAGCAATTTTGGTTTTTTAGCATCTGATGATGTTGAACGATCAATCGCCGCGCTCAGCACGGGGTCATTCGGTGCCGAAGACATTGCCTCAGCATAGATTTCTGCAGCTTCATCGCCGCGTCCATCGCGTTCAAGGAAACGGCCATACGCTTCGGCCATACGAACAGAGGGCTTATCCGATCCAATTGCTAGTTCGAATGCGCCGTCAACTTCCTTTGCATCGCTATCAATGGCTTTGGCCAAAGCGGAGTGATACCGCCCAAAATACCCGAAAAGATTGTTGCCACTAAGTTCAGCAAAAGCGGCTTGTGCGGCTTCGGCGTCATCACGGCCATACTCGGTCCACCCTTTGAGCAACTGCGCCGTAATGACGTTAAAGCTTTCAGCGCCAAAATTCTCCAAACGTTTTGCCGCCGCGTCAAACTCTTCTTTCCGTAAATCTTCCACGACCAAAACAAGTTGAGCAATCCGGTGATCGCTTTCTTTGTCAACAAGTTGGCGAGCAATAGGCACTGCTTCGCGAACTCTGCCAGCGGCAACTTTGTAGAGCACAGCTTGCTCCATCAAGTCCGTGTTACTGCTGTCACGCGCGAGCGCCCGTGTGAAATAAGTTGCCGCGAAATCGTAATCATTAAGGTTTGTCGCATGACGCGCAGCGAGATACGAACCGGTCGCGCTTTCAGCTAGAACTGGTGCCGGTGCAATTGTTAACAGCGCAATCGCCGCAGTTAAAGTTGCAAGGGTGCGCGAAGCACGGCGGTTTTTCTGCATAGCAGAGGTCATGGGCACTCTCTTTTCCGCTTTCAGCAACTTAGATTTACGTTGTTCATGTTTCATCATAAATACGCAAGGTTCATCCATCTTTCACGATATAATCTTAAGAAAATCCCCACAGCGTTGCCGATTGATCGTTTTAGTCACTCCAATTCGGTAATCTTCGTACAGAATTGGAATGATCGCAGCACGACAAGGGAGTTTCCTTGTCTCGTTTTCACCTGATCAGTATATCATGTGCAAATCACGGTTGCGCAAGATATCTAACAAGGAAATCCAGTGTGGGCATCGCCTTGAACCCTCTACCTTTCATCAAGATGCATGGATTGGGCAACGATTTCGTGATCATCGATTTGCGTGGAGGATTGCCTGCTCCGACTCCTGAACTTGCGCGGGCTATTGCTGATAGGCGACGGGGGATCGGTTTTGATCAATTAATCATTATCGAAGAAGAGAAACACCTTCAAATTGCAGCTTATATGGGTATTTTCAATCCTGACGGGTCACGCTCAGGAGCCTGTGGCAATGCGACACGCTGCGTCGCGCATCTGCTGATGGAAGAAAGCCAGACAGATAGTTTAACTCTCCGCACAGATTTCGGCCCTCTCGCCTGCTGGCGCACCGAAAACGGTCTCGTCCGCGTCAATATGGGAGCGCCAAAGCTTGATTGGCAGGATATTCCGCTTGCTGATGCTTCGGATACTGTTCGCATCGACGTCAAACTCGGCCCAATCGACAATCCAACGCTCTGGGGACCCGGTGCGGTGAATATGGGCAATCCTCACGCTGTCTTCTTCGTTGACGATGCCGAGGCTGTTCCTGTCGACAAACTCGGCCCGATGATCGAAAATCATCCGATGTTTCCCGAACGCGCAAATGTCGAGTTCTGCCACGTCATTGATCGGAATCGGATCAGAATGCGGGTTTGGGAACGCGGTGCTGGCGTTACACAAGCGTGTGGGTCTGGCGCATGCGCAGCGGTTGTCGCAGGGGCGCGCCGTGATCTAATCGATCGCACCTGCACTGTCGATCTCGACGGTGGCCCACTCGTCATTGAGTGGGGCGTGGACAACAACGTATTCATGACCGGCCCTGTAGCGACAAGCTTTCAGGGTGTAATTGGCGAGGACATCTTCGCTAAAGCGGCAAGCGAGAAAGAGAAAAACGCTTAGTTTTCCGGCATAAAAGCGCGCACAGCGGCGACCCGCCGCAAGCCTTTATGCTCAATGACTCCGCTGACAATGCCCAAAACTGAAAAACCGTCTTTTCCCGCGCGCAACATCGGCGCGCCAGACCCTCCGAAATTCGAGTCGCAATCGGTCAGAAGCAATCGGGCTTGAACCGAACGGACGACACAGCCTGTCTCTATGCTTGGCAAATGCGGACGGTCACGCGCGTAAGAGACATGCGTCAACGGAACCACCATTCGAACCCGGTCGGTGCTTTTGTCGACAGGTATCGGATTTATTCGCTGATCGTTAATCGGTTCCTTGAGGATAATCAGAGCGATATCAGTCATCATCGTTTTGGTGTCGCCGTAGTCAGGATGCCGACGCACATGCTTTGCGACCCGATGCGCCAAAGGTTTCCCTTTCCGCCACCCAGCCGCAAAATGGATACGGTCCGGCGGAACCGGCTTGCCTGTACTGGGGTAGAATGTGCAGTGCGCTGCGGTCATCACCACCTGAGGCGCAATCAAAGTCGCCGTACAAAACCCCTTACCGGAGAGATTCAAACGCCCAACTGCAGCAAAACGGGCATCGGATGTGATTTTACGGTCATCGCTTCCAACAATGCCGGGTTTAGGATCTTGAGCAAAAGCAACCGAACTGAAGCCAGCGCACGCGATGCTTAAACTAATGATCCAGTGTTTAATCATTGGAGTGCAGATTTCTCGGGAATTTCAAAACCGTTCCGACCGGGAAACTCCGGCGCTAACCGTCGCGCATTGGGCATTTTGAGCCAGAGACGCAACAGCTTGCGGCGTTCATCTAGCACATCAGAATCTTCGAATGCCGAACGGGAATGCAAGACGGCATAATTATTCGCGAACTGCATATCTCCGGGTTCCAACATCATATCAAGGCGCATGGCGTCAGCTTGACTGATTTCATCAAACAAATCGAGCGCCTCCTTCTCAACTGCCGAAAGCATTACACCTTTCTGATCATAGCCCAATTCGATGTATTGGCGCAGATAACGACAACTTACCTTGTCATCGAAATAGCTGAAGATCGGCGATTGACCCGGCCCATCTTCACGCAAATGCGCGTAATGGAAGGATCGGTAGAAAATCCCGAGATACTCAGGATGTTTATCGAGTATTTCATTATAGACTGCAGCCGCGCTTACAAGACTACTTAGACCGCCTTGCCGCGCCTTGCGAATGCACAGCAAACACACTGCATCAGAGGGATCAGTGTGATACGGCAAATAGAGATTGGTCTGAAAAACGCGGGTATTCTTATCGGCAATGTCGCCAACATTCATGACTGTGCCAAGCAAATCACCAGCGGGATTTTGTCCAACTGGTGTCCCGAGATAAAGCCCAATGCCATAATAGATCGCGGCAATTTCGGCATCGCTATAACGTTCAACGTCAAGCCCTCGCAGTAGACAAAAACCCCTGCCATTTTCGAGGTCATCTGCAATTCGTGTTAGCGTGGTCGAGAGCGCACCAAGGGGGAAGTCGTCTTTCGAAAAATACGGGTATGCTTTTCCCTGAGACTTTAAGGCCTTCAAAGCACCGTCAACAACACTCAGATCGTTATCAGAAAGTCGGTAAATCCAGCTTTCATCACCAACAAAATCAGCACCGACCCATGCCGCCGCAGAGTCGATCTTTGTTTTTCGCAAAGCGCCCATATGAGTACCGCCTCGTGATTGATTTGATTATTACTGGCTTCGGAGTTTGATCGCCTTGTTCAGTGCTGCAAGGGTCTTCTTTCCCACAATGCCATCCGTTTTCAAGTCAGCATCGGCCTGAAACCTTCGCACGGATTGTTCGGTGAGCGCCCCCCAAAGACCGTCTATCGGTCCACACGGATATCCAAGTTCGCAAAGCCAGTGCTGCAATGGTTTCACTGTCTTGCGTTGGCGCTTATTGACCTTGGCCAATCGCGGTACAGCAGCAATGCCTAGCATCGCCTCACGCGCAAGTTCTGTGCGACGAGCGCGATCTTTATAGCCGTTCAACCCGCCATTGATGCCGCGCGTGACTTGCTTTTCTGCCCCTGCCATCGCGTGATCAATCAAGCGCGTCCCTTTGCGCTTTCGTTCGCATAGATACCAATGCGCGATCCGCCATGCGTGTTCAGGTTTGCGCGCCAATTTAGGACGGTTCACGTAGTCATAGCCCAGCGCATCACCGGCAGCCTGAAAGTTCGCGCGGCCCGTCAGGTGAATATACCCCACTCCCTTAAATCGCCAGCCATCGCCCTTTTTAGTATTACCCATACGTCCGCCATAAACTTCATTGGCTAGTTTTTCGGGGTTGCGTGCATAAGGGCGCGCTTGCGAAGCCGTGAAATGCTTCGGCCAAACTTGCGCAATACGCTTGGCCGAATAATTCAAGTTTTCTTCGACAGCCGTGAATTCTAAGCTTTCATGAGCAAGCTGACCAAAGACAATGGCGGCACATTCGACGCTGGACAGAATCGTACCGCCAAATTCCTTTTTCGCGATCTTCTTGAAGGCTTTTATTGCAGATTTCGGGGCATTCGGCGCGGCGGCTTTTAAACCTTTGAGCGCGGTTTCAATCGAGATCACGAGGTATGCCTCTGTAATACTCCATTGATCTGCGCGATGACCTCTTCCTGAGGTTCACGGATAAAGCGCCAATGGATCAAAAACTCGCTCTGGCCCCCGGCGTCATCGCGGTAGCTCAAGCTTGGTGTTCCGCGTTTGGGATGCGTGCCAATGCCAGTAAGTTTATTTACCGGCAGGGCAGTTTGCGTCAGCGAGTTCAGAACCACCCGATCCGAGTACACCTCTAGCGGATGCTTAGAACGCATCAGTGTGAGAGCAACCAGCCCGCCTACCCCCAAAGTTAGACAAAAGATAACCGCCTGCAACCAGTGCCCACCCGCAAACCATTGTCCGCCCGATATCAGCGCCAATAAAAACGCCGCAAGCAAATTGAGGATCAAGCCGCGCCGTGCCTTTGCCGAGAGAGTGGTTTGATAAAGAGGTTGGTCGGTCATGTGGCCCTTTTACGAACTGGTTTGTTACATATTCGGATAGTTCGGTCCCTCGCCGCCTTGCGGAGTGGTCCACGTAATATTCTGCGACGGGTCTTTGATATCGCAGGTCTTGCAGTGGACGCAGTTTTGATAGTTGATTTGGAATTTATCCTTGCCCGCATCGTCCTTGACGAACTCATAGACACCCGCAGGGCAATAACGCGCTGATGGACCGGCATATTTCGCGAGGTTCACATCAACCGGGATGCTTTCGTCTTTTAGCTTCAAATGTGCAGGTTCGTTTTCATCGTGATTGGTGAACGAGTAAGCGACATTCTCCAGACGATCAAAGCTGATTTTTCCGTCCGGTTTCGGATATTCAATTTCTTTATGCTGACTAGCAGGTTCTGTGCTTTCAGCATCGGATTTTCCGTGTGGCATCGTGCCAAACGAGCGACCCAAGATCGCATTCATCCACATCGAAGCACCGCCAAGGGCAAGACCACCAACAAGACCGTATTTCGACCACATCGCTTTAACGTTGCGCACGGGATAGAGGTCTTTCTTGATCGCGCTTTCGTCGACGGTTTTCTTGAATTCAATAAGATCATCCGATTGACGACCTGCTTCAATCGCGCCGTAAATCTCTTCAGCCGCAAGCTTACCGGAAATCATCGCGTTATGATTGCCTTTGATCCGAGGCACGTTCACGAGACCAGCCGAGCAACCGACGATCAAACCGCCAGGGAAGCTCATCTTCGGCAGAGATTGCCATCCACCCTCGACGATGGCGCGTGCGCCGTAAGCAATGCGCTTTCCGCCCTCTAGCATTGGCCGCACAAGGTCGTGGTGCTTGAAGCGCTGGAATTCCATGTAAGGGAACAGGTGCGGGTTCTTGTAATTCAAGTGAACGACAAACCCGACATAGACCTGATTGTTTTCAAGATGGTAGACGAACGATCCGCCACCGGCATTCCCGCCAAGAGGCCAGCCCATTGAGTGCATGACCAAGCCCGGCTGATGGTGCTTTGGGTCAACTTCCCAAAGCTCTTTCATGCCGATACCGTATTTTTGCGGCTCAGAGTCTTTATCCAAATCAAACTTTGAAATCAGTTGCTTGGCAAGGCTGCCGCGCACGCCCTCGGCGATCACGACGTATTTGCCGAGCAATTCCATACCCGGTTCGTAATTCGGCCCCGGCGTGCCATCTTTGGCAAGTCCCATCTCGCCTGCAACGACACCTTTTACTGCGCCCTTGTCGTCATAGATTAGCTCAGACGCGGCAAAGCCGGGAAAGACCTCAACGCCCATAGTCTCGGCTTGTTCGGCCATCCAGCGGCAGACGTTCCCCATCGAAACGATGTAATTGCCATGGTTATTCATCAACTTCGGCATTGCGAAGTTAGGCAGACGCATCTCTCCCTCTTCGCCCAGCACGTAAAAGCGGTCATCCGTGACAGGCGTATTGAGCGGTGCGCCCTTTTCTTTCCAATCAGGAATTAGGTCATCAAGACCACACGGGTCTAAAACTGCCCCTGAGAGGATATGCGCGCCAACCTCAGAACCCTTTTCTAAGACAACAACATTCAGGTCTTCATTAAGCTGTTTCAGACGGATGGCAGTAGAAAGGCCCGCAGGTCCAGCCCCCACGATCACCACGTCGAATTCCATGCTTTCGCGCTCTGGGGCGTCGCTCATAATCTTTGTCCTCGAAAATACCGTTCTCAGCAGACGTTATGCAGGGGATTTCGCTGGGGTCAATCCGCCGTTTTGGTCCGCGTCAGAGCATCGAACAGATAAACAATGAAAATTTTCTTTCAGGTCAAAACCTGTAACCCATTGCCCGAATCAGTCAGCATCGCCAGATAGAGTTAATGTCTATCACGCCGCAATATCTTGAAGAGCTGAAATCCCGGCTCTCGATCGCCGATGTTATTGGCCGCCGCGTGGAATGGGATAAGCGCAAAACCAACGGCGCGAAAGGCGATTACTGGGCATGCTGCCCATTTCACGGTGAAAAATCACCGAGTTTTCACGTCGAAGACCGCAAGGGATTTTTCTACTGCTTCGGATGCCATGAGAAAGGCGATTCCATCGGCTTCACCATGAAAATGGATAATCTGGCCTTTCATGAAGCCGTCGAAATGCTGGCTGGCGTTGCTGGAATGCCTCTACCCGAACGCGACGCTAAAGCCGCGCAAAAGCGCGAACAACGCAATGGTCTGATCGATCACATGGAGGCGGCGCAGCGTTTCTATCGCGCCCAACTCAACAGCGCAGCGGCGCGAGATGCTCGGGAATACTTAAACAGACGTGGTTTGCGAGCCGAGACACTTGAAAAATTCGGCATTGGTTTTGCTCCACGCGGCCCCAATACACTCGGTGAGACGTTAAAACAGGCTGGAGCAAAACAAGAAGAACTGGTTGAAGCCGGTCTTGTCGGCCTGCGTGATGACGGTTCGACCTATGACCGCTTTCGAGAACGCATCATGTTTCCGATCCGCAATCCGCAAGGCCAAGTGATTGCTTTTGGCGGGCGGGCGATGCGCGAGGACGCACAAGCGAAGTACCTCAATTCCTCGGAGACACCGCTCTTTTCCAAAGGACGTGTGCTTTACAATCACGGAGCTGCGCGCTCAGAAGCTGGCAAAGGTCTGCCTTTGATCGTTTGCGAAGGCTATATGGATGTGATTGCTCTCGCACAGGCTGACTTTTCTTGTGCCGTTGCGCCGCTTGGCACTGCGCTGACCGAGGATCAACTCGACCTTTGCTGGCGCATGAGTGACGAACCAATTCTAGCGATGGATGGCGACAAAGCAGGATTGCGCGCCGCAGACCGCGTAGCGCGGCTTGCCCTACCAAAGCTATCACCGGGAAAGACTTTACGCTTTGCGTTGATGCCGGATGGGAAAGACCCCGATGACATCGTTCGATCCGCAGGGGCAACGGCAATGCAAACCCTGCTTGATCGTGCGGAACCCCTGTCCGAAATGATCTGGCGCAGCGAAACCGAAGGTCAGAGCTTCGATCAGCCTGAACGCCGCGCAAAGCTCAATGACAATATCCGTGCTGTGCTTGGAACAATCGAAAATATCGAGATTCGCAATTTCTACGCGGATCATTTCAAAGAGAAACGGTCCATTCTTTTTGCTCCGGCTAAAAAAGAGAGTGCGACATTCCGCCACAACACAACTTGGTCGGGTCAGATCCGTCCTATCGGCCCCACTAACGAGACACGACGCTCTAGATTGGCTGCAGAAGGTGCACATCAGGCTCGTGAGGCTCTTGAAACCGAAATATTACGACTCATTTTAGGGGCGCCGGATAAGCTAGAAACAGCAATTGATTCGCTTTCAGATGTCACCTTTGCGAATCACTCACTTGACATGATTCGCGGACGCCTCATATCTGCGTATCTGGACCTTTCTGCATCGGATGCCCTTTTGACACCAACTGCACTCATTGAGATGTCACGCATGGGGTGTACCCCTCATGACAAAGAGCGCCTTGAATTCATTGCTTCCGGTGTCGATGGCACATGTACGGGAACTGCGCTGGAGGCAGCTGTTGAGCGGTATCGCTGCATTGTGGCGGTTGAAAGTGAACAGCCGGACCGCGATTTAAATTTTGCGGAATCTGGTGACGATTTAGCCTACAAGCGGGTATTGGAAGCACGAAAAGCCACAGAAAATGCCCGTCAAACCAACCTTTACCCGGCGGATGAAGACGAAAATGTCAGTGTGCAAGACTTCATTGACCAAAAGATATGGATAAAGACACCAAGTAAGCGTCTGCAGTAAGTGATTCGATTCTGATCACGCCCTTGGCGATACATTGAGAGAGACCAGATGGCCGCAAAAGACAATACAGCGACTGCAGAACCACCCGCCTCTGGTGAAGGTGCTGCTCTCGATGTCAGCCAGACCTCTGTAAAAAAGATGATCGCCGCTGCAAAGGCGCGCGGTACGATCACTTACGATGAGCTAAATCGCGTTCTGCCCTCGGATAAGGTCTCCCCTGACCAAATCGAGGATGTCATGGCCATGCTCTCCGAAATGGGCGTGAATGTCGTAGACGAAGAAACCGCAGAAGAAGAGAAGCCCGAAGAAGAAAGCAAATCAACCGAGGTCGTCAAAGCGGCCTCTACCTCCACCGAAGTTGATCGCACCGATGATCCGGTTCGCATGTACCTGCGCGAAATGGGATCGGTGGAATTACTCTCGCGTGAAGGCGAGATTGCGATTGCCAAGCGCATCGAGGCGGGCCGCAACACCATGATCGGAGGGCTATGCGAAAGCCCGCTAACCTTTGCCGCTATCACCGTATGGCGCGAGGAACTGCTCGAAGAGACGATTTTACTGCGCGACGTTATCGATCTGGATGCGACATTCGGCAAAACCTTTGACGATCCGAACGCAGCAAATGCTGCTGGATCGGTTCCCCCACCCAAACCCGGTGAGGAGGAAGAAGAGGAGGAAGAGGACGAGCCAGAGGTCGCCGAGGTCGAGGATGAACTCGAAGACGACGAAGAAGGCGAAGGTAAATCTGACGACGATGATGAAGACGACGATGATGACAACGCATTGTCATTATCCGCAATGGAAGCGCAGCTAAAACCTGCTGCACTGGAAGCTCTTGGTCAGATAGCCAAGGATTACGAAAAGCTGCGCGCACTGCAATCCGCGCGCATGAACGCCGCAACATCAGAGAAAGCGACTTTCTCACTCAAACAAGAACGCAGCTATCAAACCCTGCGTTCTCAAATGGTAGAGAACGTCAATGCGCTGAAACTAAACAACAATCGTATTGAAACCCTGATTGACCAAATCTACGGCATCAACCGCCGCCTTATGGGTTTGGAGTCGCAAATTGCGCGACTCGCTAACGATCATAAAATCAAACGCACAGAGTTTATCGCAGAATACACCGGCGCTGAACTTGATCCGAGCTGGGTAGAGCGCGTTGGAGCGCTAAAAACTAAGGGCTGGGCAAGCCTTGTTGAAAAAGATGGGGTTCGCCTCACCGAGTTGCGCGATCAAATTGCTGAAATCGGAAAATTGGTCGGTGTCGATATCTCCGAATACCGCCGTATCGTCCAGCAAGTCCAAAAGGGTGAGAAAGAAGCCCGCCAAGCTAAACAAGAGATGGTCGAAGCAAACCTGCGTCTTGTGATCTCGATTGCGAAAAAATACACCAACCGTGGCCTACAATTCCTCGATTTGATTCAGGAAGGTAATATCGGCCTGATGAAAGCGGTCGATAAGTTCGAATACCGTCGCGGCTATAAATTTTCGACCTATGCAACTTGGTGGATCAGACAAGCGATTACGCGCTCGATTGCCGATCAAGCCCGCACGATCCGTATCCCAGTCCATATGATCGAGACGATCAACAAGCTGGTCCGCACAGGCCGTCAGATGTTGCACGAGATCGGACGCGAACCGACCCCAGAGGAACTTGCACACAAACTGCAAATGCCTTTGGAAAAAGTCCGCAAGGTGATGAAAATCGCCAAGGAGCCAATTTCACTCGAAACACCAATTGGTGACGAAGAAGACTCACAGCTCGGCGATTTCATCGAGGATAAGAACGCGGTCCTGCCTCTCGACAGCGCAATTCAGTCGAACCTCAAAGAAACGACCACCCGCGTGTTGTCATCGCTAACGCCACGCGAAGAACGTGTCCTGCGGATGCGTTTTGGTATTGGTATGAACACGGATCACACGCTGGAGGAAGTCGGCCAGCAATTCAGCGTGACCCGCGAACGTATCCGCCAAATTGAGGCGAAGGCCCTGCGTAAACTGAAACACCCAAGCCGGTCACGTAAGCTGCGGAGTTTCTTGGATAACTAATCTCACAAAGCTGAGATCATAAGAACGATTTTAGAAGAGTTCAGTAAGGCGGGGCATGACCCCGCCTTACTTATTTGACGCGAGGATTATTCGCCGTCTTTGAAGCAATAAGCCGTGATCTTGTTTCCGTCAGGATCACGCAGATACGATGCATAAGCTGTTGGTGTGAAGCTACGTGGGCCAGGCTCACCTTCGTCAGTACCACCATTGGCTAGTCCTGCCGCATGGAATTGACGAACCGCTTCACGCGACTCCGCTGCAAAACCGACAGTGCAGCCATTACCAAGACAAGCTGGTTCGCCGTTACCCGGTGTGAAGACGATAAAAGCAGGTGCGCCGTTCGCACCGTACATCGACGCTGCCTCACCCAACTCGCCGATATAATCTACGCCAAGTGTTTTTAGCACCGGCTCGTAGAATGCCTTTGATTTCGCGCGGTCGTTGGTTCCAACGGTAGCGTGTGTGAAGATTGACATGCTGAATTCCTGATTAATTTCCTAGTAGAGCCTCACACGCTAACCAGAAAAAATGATCTCTTCAACACCTACCTACCAATAGATAGATTTTCTCACGTTAATTTGTTTCCCTCACTGGCGAGGCGCTTCACTCGCAATCCAAGAAACGAATTTCTTGAGGCCAAGATACGGGATGTAAATCGTCACCATAAAAGGGGCAATCAAGAACAAAATTCCCAAAATTAAATACGGGAATAAGTATAAAATCCCAAGACACACACAAGATTTCAATAGACGTTCAGTCCATAAAGCTCTTGGATCTTTATGCTTGGGTGATCCGATAATTCGTTCAAGCAATTCGCGGGATTTATTAGGCTCTCCCGTAATTAATGCATGGCCGACTTCTGCATATAGCGCATCAACATCTCGGTATTCTGTTGAAAAACGCATAGATCTGGGCGAGCCGCAGCCGTCGCAACGCGGTGCTTCATTTAAATAAGCATTTCCACAATAGGCACAGCGCATCTTCATCCTCAATCTGGGATAGAGCATATCAGACAATGTTTAATGCGTGGTGGGTGCGACCAAAGCTGAAATCAGGTTTTTAGTTCTAAGACGACGCAGTGGTACTCAAACCGAAAACTTTATGAATGATGCCTTCGATCTCAAGCCAATCTTCTGGCGCATGATCAGCATCAAGCAACGGGTCAAGCAACCTTCGAAGGCCGCAATCACCGACATAATGAAGCCGAACAACATCGGGTGCATGTTCGGCAGCAGAAGAGATTTGTGCAGGAGAATCATCAATGAATGCAATGGGTTTTGAGGTTTGCTCGTCCAACCATGCCAAAGCCTTACCTTTTCCGCCATGATTAACCACCAACGGGTAGTCCATCCCATGATTACGCAAATTCTCGATTCGCGCAGTTTTCGCGTAGGGAGGAACGTTTGTGAGAATTATAATTTGAATCCGATCCGCCAGGTTTTCTAAAACTTTCGCAGCATCCGGGTAAGCGCGCTGATGTAGCGTTTGTGTTTGAAAGAACTCCGTAAAAAGCGATCTAAATTCCTCGTCCGAAGCGGTAGATCCATCTTTGCGCTTCAACGCACCATCAAGCTGATAACCCGTCAAACGCAGCGCAAAGCCTCGAGTTTCAGCGAATTCACCCAAATGCACCGCCAACCCCACAAGAACCTCATCGACATCAACCACTAAAATCGGGCGGTCTCGATCAATTTCTAATGTCGCGAGGTCGGCTAATACTCTTTCATCAACCACAATTTTTCTTACGTCCAATCTGGGGTATCGCCCCCCGGTAACAACGTACGCGCATGGATTACCTCAAGCGGATCAATCCCTTCAGCGGCAGCAAAGGCGATCACTGATTCATCTTCTGTCATCAAATGATCAAGAACAAACCCTAAAAACTCAGGGTCGTTCGCCCGATCTCTGACAGTATCGATATCTGCACCGCATTGTCCGAGAAATGCGCCCATCGCCTCAGGATCTGATGCCAAAAACGCTAATGCGCGCAATCCTAGTATTTTCGGATCACTTTTCTGCTTTCTCATCGTGTCTGGTTCACCATTTTAAAACTCGAAGAGTGCACAATACCCCGAGGAAGCCGAAAGTCGTTTTATTACGGGCGGATTATCCTTTTGAGACGAGTGGAGAAAGATAAAATTAACCTTTCTCCCTTAACCATATACGGAAGTTTTGGTGTCGCATAGCGATACACGAAACTAAGGAAGAGCGCGGGAGCCACAACCATTATGTCGAAGACCGTCCTCATCGTTGAAGACAACGAGCTAAATATGAAGCTCTTCAATGACTTGCTGTATGCGCAGGGCTATCGCACATTGCAGACGCAAGACGGGATGAATGCTCTTGAGATTGCGCGCCGCGAGATGCCCGACCTCATCCTTATGGACATCCAACTTCCAGAAGTTTCCGGACTTGAAGTGACGAAATGGCTCAAAGAAGAAGATGACCTGCGTCATATTCCGGTGATCGCCGTCACAGCCTTTGCAATGAAAGGCGATGAAGAAAAAATCCGAGACGGCGGTTGTGAAGATTACATTGCTAAACCTATATCCGTTGTTGATTTTCTGGCGACCGTAAAACGGTTTCTGGAAGATTAAGCATATCGACGAACCGATCCGCCATCGAGCCGCAGGAGCGCTGAATAAATGTCTGCCCGAATTCTCGTCGTCGATGACATCGCCGCTAACGTTAAACTGCTCGAAGCAAAACTTTCAGCAGAATATTATATTGTTCTGACTGCAAGTAATGGGTTTGAAGCCCTAGAAGTCGCGCGTGCAGAGCAACCGGATTTAATCTTGCTCGACGTGATGATGCCTAAGATGGACGGGTTTGAAGCCTGTAAGCGCCTGAAGGCTGATCCTGCTCTCGCACATATTCCCGTCGTCATGATCACAGCGCTCGATCAAGCCTCTGATCGTATTCGTGGCTTGGAAGCCGGAGCCGATGATTTCTTGACGAAACCAGCCAACGACCTTGCGTTGTTCGCACGTGTAAGAAGCCTGGTCCGTGTCAAGATGATGATTGACGAACTTCGCTTGCGCGACGAGACATGCAAAGAACTAGGTTTCGATTCCGCATTCACGGCAATTGCTGATGAAGATT
The DNA here is from genome assembly GCA_937990185.1 of uncultured Neomegalonema sp. GTDB lineage: Bacteria > Pseudomonadota > Alphaproteobacteria > Rhodobacterales > Rhodobacteraceae > JAHDDY01. The sequence goes on from CALKBI010000067.1 coordinate 69,447, forward strand.
TGAGTGGCAAAGTCCTGCTCGTCGATGACCGCCCTAACGCCGCAAGCAGCATCAAAACGATCATTAATGAAAAGCTGTATAGCGAATGTGTCGTCGCAACATCGCGCGAAACCGCAATGAATTCGGTACGCTTTGACAAGCTGGATTTGATGCTGATCAATGCCGGCATGGAAAGCTATGACGGTTTACGGCTCTGTTCGGAAATTCGTTCAAGTCCGCAAGCGCGCCATTCATCCGTGATTCTCATGGTAGATCATGGTGACTACAGAACCATCGCTGCTGCACTCGATCTTGGCGCAAACGATTACGTCATGCGTCCACTTGATGAGAACGAATTAATCGCCCGGATGCGCAGCCAAATGCGGCGTAAATGCTACGCTGATCAATTACGCGATAACGTGCATAACAGCCTGAAAATGGCTGTGACCGACCCGCTGACCGGCCTTTATAACCGCCGCTACGCAGTGCCACATATGCAAACGCTGATCGAACGTTCGGACACTGAGAAAAGTCCGATTTCCGTCGGCTTGCTCGACATTGACCACTTCAAGCTGATCAATGACAACTATGGCCATGGCGTCGGTGACGAGGTGCTGAAAGAGTTTGCAAACCGCATTCGCCAAAGTGTTCGCGGTGTCGACTTAACCGCCCGTATCGGCGGTGAAGAATTCTTGATTGTAATGCCTGAAACATCTCAAACCGCTGCTTCTATTGTCGCAGAACGGTTGCGAGCGAATATTGCGGCCAAACCTTTCAAAGTATCGCATGAAGTTGGAACGATTGATGTGACTGTCAGCATTGGCGTTTCGATGGGTAGCGACCCGAATGAAAAGCCAGAGGCTTTGCTCGAACGTGCCGATGTCGCACTTTACCGTTCGAAAAATACGGGCCGTAATCGGGTCACGCTCTCCGATTCTGAAGAAGCTGCCGCTTGAAATACGCCAATCCCATAATCTAAGACTTTAAAATACTTTGCGGTTACATTCAGGCATCAACGGATCGAAAGGCATGCACTCTTGGCATGGCTTTCGACTCAGCTTACTGATGTGAGAGATCTTCTTCACAAGCCGCGCGATGGGCACTTGATCATGGACTGATAGGAGAATCGTGCGATTAATCCAAAGCGATATCAGCATAAACCCCGCCCAACACGACAGGGTTTGCCAATAATCTAACCACACTCATTGGTGTGGTTTTTTCGTATCTGGGAGCACCCACAAAGTAGGAAGATTTAGCTATTGGCTTCCCTGACTTTATTCGCGGCCTCTTGATCGAAAGTCACACCTTTTTCCTTAAGCAAAGTATCAAGCTCTCCGCTCAAGGTCATTTCTGTAACAATATCACAGCCGCCGACGAACTCGCCTTTCACATAAAGCTGCGGAGTCGTAGGCCAATTCGTGAAGTCCTTGATGCCCTGCCGCAGTTCCTCGCTTTCGAGTATGTTTACGTCCTGAAACTCCACAGAGAGATAGCTCAAGACACTCGCCACTTTGCTCGAAAACCCGCATTGCGGAAAATGCTTGGTCCCTTTCATAAAGAGAACGACATCATTTGTGTCGACCGTATCTTTGATTTGCGTCTGGATAGCATCGGTCATGGTGTAGAGTCCTTGATTGGCTTAACGGTCATTCGACCAGATTTTTGCATAGTCTTGGTCATTGCGTGGAACAGACCAAACAGTGGCATGCCCTCCGCGACCGGAATTGAATTCGCCGCCAAGAATATGCGGATCATTCTTCATATTGGGACGTTTACGCAGAGAAGTCGGCGAAAGAAGCTCGACAACGGCATAGAGGGCGGCAAGACCACCGAACAACAACCCGACAGATACAATCAAGCCGGTCATGTCGTCACATCAGGGGCTGCAGTTTGCAAAGCGAGCGCATGCAACTCTCCGGCAGAGCCGTCCATTTTGCCTTTTAGTGCGGAATAGACCATCTGATGCTGGGCTACCCGCGATTTTCCACGGAAACTTTCGTCAATCACGGAGGCTGAATAGTGATTCCCATCTCCCGCAAGGTCGCGAATTTCAATCTCCGCCTGAGGAAACCCTTCGCGGATCAGCGCCTCGATTTCACCGGCTTGCATAGGCATGGGTTCGTGCTCCGTTAGAATACGTTACAACAGATTTAGGGCGTTAACGCTGCCAGTTCAATGCAGGTTGAGCATCAGGCCAATCTTATGCCGTTTCACCCATATAATCAGGGAACCAGCCTTCATGGGCGGCACTCAGGTCCGCAAGCGACACTGAGGCTCCACCCAGTATCACATTGTCCCCGCCGGTTTCGCCGATCCAAGGTGCAGCGATCCCTGCTCCTCCGGCCAATTCATTCAAAGGCTCCAGCGCGTTCGGGTCAGCGAGAGTCACAACATAACGGCCCTGATCTTCGCCAAAGAATGTCTCGTGATCCGCACCGCCCGGCGAGCGAACTTCACAGCCAATCCCTCCAGCCATAGCCATTTCAGCCAAAGCAACGCCTAAGCCGCCATCGGATACATCATGACACGCTGTGATAATGCCGTTCTGGATCAAGGCTTGCACGAGTTCACCGGCAAGACGTTCCGCATTTAAGTTGACCGGAGGCGGCGCGCCCTCTTCCCGCCCGAACAACTCGCGAAGATACATCGACTGTCCCATATGACCGCCGCCGCCAGCCCCGATCAGGACAATCGGTTGCCCGCCAGCCTTAAAACCAACGGTCATCATCTTAGACGAGTCTGCCATCAGACCGACGCCCCCAATCGTTGGCGTAGGCAGAATGCCGGTTCCCTCTGTCTCGTTATAAAGACTGACATTGCCGCTGACGATGGGCATATCAAGTGCCGCGCAAGCCTCACCGATCCCCTTAATACACCCGACAAGCTGCCCCATGATTTCAGGCTTTTCAGGATTGCCAAAGTTTAGATTATCTGTCGCCGCCAGAGGACGCGCGCCCACCGCACAAATATTGCGGAAGGCTTCGGCGACCGCTTGCTTGCCGCCCTCAACAGGATCAGCAAAGCAATATCGCGGGGTGACATCGGCACTCATCGCGAGTGCTTTTGCGGTTCCGTGAACGCGCACAACGGCGGCATCTCCGCCGGGAAGCTGGATCGTATCCGCCATCACGGTATTGTCGTATTGCTCCCAAACCCAACGACGCGATGCGAGATCGGGCGAGCCAACCAGTTTCAACAATGCTTCGCCGGTATCCATCGCGGGCACGTCGCTTATTTGAGCAGGCGCAGGCGTCGCGACCCAAGGGCGATCATATTCCGGCGCGGTTCCCGATAGCGCCTTGAGCGGTAAATCAGCTTTTGTCTCGCCATTCAGACGGACGAGGAAACGATCTTCTTCAATCGTCTCACCAACAATCGCGAAATCAAGATCCCACTTGTCAAAGATCGCCTTTGCCTCAGCCTCTTTTTCAGGCCGCAAAACCATCAACATCCGCTCTTGCGACTCTGACAGCATCATCTCATAGGCGGTCATATTTAATTCGCGGGTCGGGACTTTTTCCAGGTCGAGAATGACGCCGAGATTGCCTTTGTCGCCCATTTCCACGGCAGAGCACGTCAAGCCCGCCGCGCCCATATCCTGAATAGAAATAACTGAACCCGAGGCCATCAACTCAAGCGTCGCTTCAAGCAAACGCTTTTCCGTGAAGGGGTCGCCGACCTGAACTGTAGGACGCTTTTCTTCGGCATCTTCGCCGAACTCCGCCGAAGCCATCGTCGCGCCGCCAACCCCGTCGCGCCCCGTCTTCGCGCCGAGATAAACAATCGGCATCCCAATACCGGAAGCTGCCGAGTAGAAAATCTTATCCGCATCCGCAAGGCCGACCGCCATCGCATTCACGAGCGGGTTGCCGTTATAGCTGGGGTGGAACTCGACCTCACCGCCGACCGTGGGGACACCAAAACAATTACCGTAGCCGCCGATCCCCTCAACGACACCTTTCACAAGGCTGCGTGTTTTTGGATGATCCGTCGCCCCGAACCTCAGAGCGTTGAGCGCGGCAACAGGCCGTGCTCCCATTGTAAAAACATCGCGCAAAATACCGCCGACACCCGTCGCTGCCCCTTGATATGGTTCGATAAAACTGGGGTGATTGTGGCTCTCCATCTTAAAGACGCAAGCCTGCCCATCGCCGATATCAATGATGCCAGCATTCTCTCCCGGGCCACAAATCACCTGAGGGCCTTCTGTCGGTAAAGTCCGCAACCAACGCTTCGAGGATTTGTAAGAGCAATGCTCGTTCCACATGGCCGAGAAAATCCCAAGCTCTGTAAAAGTCGGCTCCCGACCGATCAGATCGAGAATACGCTGATACTCGTCAGGCTTTAAACCATGGTCGGCAATGAGTGCGTCAGTGATAAGTGGTTCGGACATGCTTGGGCGGCCCCGTCTTTAAGAATGCCGCATGGTCCTAATGTATTTTTACGCTTATCAAAAGCCGTAACCCGCTCAGCGCTAGAACAATGCGCTCAATCTATTCAAAGCGCGGGTTCCTGTCTTGTGCGAAGAGCTACGATCATTGGTCCGCCAGTCAATCTCAACCGGTTCGCTTCCCGCAAGGTTATGAAGGGAAAAAGACTGTTCGCCGCCTTGTCTCGCCCGTCTTTCATCGTAGATAGACACGACTTGATCGAATTTCCTGTCATTCGGCGCTACCCAAACGAGGAATCGTTCGACGGTATCATCTTTGTCACCACAAAACGGCATGACCAAGCGTTCAAGTGTCGAATGGAGACCGTTGTCCAAAGTCGGCTGCATGACTGCATAAACCGGAGCATTCAACTTCATGCTGTGCTGATAGGGAGCCAACGCAAGGTCAAGAGAAGCAATGGGAACTGAATCTTCGAGATATTTTTTATTAAAATCCGGGCCGATATGTCTGGAAACATTTGATCCATGCAGGGAAACAAAGAACTTTTTAGGCCCATCATGAACATGGATAACACTGACATCGCCAACCCATCGTCGAAGATTTGAGCCGGATAAATTCTTCATATGAGGCAACGTCATACCTTCTCGGGCTTCACGCCAAAAGGAGAGCAAATTCGCAACCTCCGGCGACCATAGTAAAGTATTTGACAAATTATTGCCCCCTCTGAATAGCGCAGAAACAGATACCAAGGGCGCTTTAACAAATGGTGTGTGCCACCCTCACTCCTTGTGCTTCTGTAAAAGTCTTCCCTTGTAAGATGTTGAGTTTCTTAGCGATAAGTGCCGAAACCAGATATAGCCTGCGTTAAATTGCCCTAGCACTAGAATATTTTCCTTACTCGCAGATCGAAAGACGACGATGACAAAAGGCTATGCCAGCATTCTGACTGCCGTTGTCATCTGGGCCGGATGGATGGTTGCAACCCGCTTTGCGGTGAACGAAGCAATCGCGCCTCTTGATCTTGCGTTGCTGAGATACGGCGTACCGGCAATTTGTTTAGCGCCGTGGTGGTTGCAATGCGGTGTATTCCCGCGCCAAACGCCGCTCTGGGCGCTTATTATGATGATGGGCTGGGGTGCACCTTTTGTAATTTTGATCGCAATGGCGATGAAAACCGCCCCGGTCGCTCATGTTGCTGCACTCGTACCGTGCATGATGCCTTTATTCGCGGCAGCGATGTCATTCGGGTTGTTCGGTGAGCGTTTTGGCCTTTCTGAAAAGATCGGATTTGCGCTTATCGCATCCGGAGCGTCTCTCGTAATTTTGCCATTGATGCTGGGCGGCGAGACAAAAGCACTCGGCAATATTGGTCTGTTATTGCTAGCCGCATCGGGGTGGGCCAGCTTTTCTGTGGCTTTTCGCCGGAGCGGTTTGACTCCGCCGCAAGCCGCTGGCCTTGTCTGCCTCTATTCAACACTCATTGTGGGCGCGCTTTTGCTTTGGTTCGGATCGAGCCTTGAAAGCATGAGCTGGCAAGTCATTGCCTTCCACAGCACCGCCCAAGGCTTGCTCTCCGGCGCAGTTGCAACCATCGCGTTTGGCTATGCAATCCAGACGCTCGGCCCACCGCGCGCCGCCTCTTTTTCGGCACTGGTTCCGGGTCTCGGCGCAATCATCGGATATTTATGGTTGGGCGAAGTCCCAACCAATCTCGACTGGATCGCGCTTGGTTCAGCCAGCCTCGGCGTCGCCTTTGTCAATCGAACCTTCGGACCCCTAAGCGCAGGTTGAGCGCCCTTGAACCGCCTGCGCCAGTTCTTCTTGATAAATGGGTGTAAAATCTGGCCCGTCAAGAGACACACCCGTAACCGGCCCACGCTGGGCAACCATCACGATCAAGCGGGGTGTATTCGCTGTATCAACCAATCGCAGCCCGTTCTGATCAAAAGCAACCCGCTCTCCGGCGCCAGTCTTACATTCGCGCAGGTAAGTCGTAATCCGGCGGATGGCAAAATCGGGATCGGTCCGGTCAAGCACCATCACCGATTGCCCGCGTAAATCAGAGAATTGCAACGGCGTCACAATCGGATCAATAGGTTCGACCGGCAATATCGGCGCGGGCGGTTGAGATTGCGCACAAGCCGACAACATCAATCCTGCCCCGATTAGCGCAAACCGCATCATGCAGACAGCGCCTGTGAGACCAACCCGCTAAACATCCGCGCGCCATCGGTATTACCAAGTGCGGGGTCTTCCGCGCGTTCTGGGTGCGGCATCATCCCAAGCACGCGGCGGTTTTCGGATAGGATACCAGCGATATCGCGCTGCGACCCGTTCACGGCCTCCGCATATTTCAGCGCGATGCGGTTTTGATCTTCCAACTGTTTCAGAACGGCGTCATCGGCAACATAGCACCCGTCATGATGGGCCACCGGCAAAGTAATGTGCTCGCCTTTGCTGTATTCATTCGTATAGCCGCTTTGCGTTTCTTCGACCGTCAGAGCCACCGTCCGGCAGACAAATTTCAGCGTCGCATTCCGCATCAAAACACCGGGCAGCAAACCCGTCTCGACCAAGACTTGAAATCCGTTACAAACTCCGAGGACAAAGCCGCCCTTAGCCGCGAAATCGGCAACCGCGCGCATAATCGGCGACCGAGAGGCAATCGCTCCACAGCGCAGATAATCCCCGAACGAGAACCCGCCGGGCAAGGCAATCAGGTCAATACCCGCCGGTATCGCGGTATCTTTATGCCACAGCATAACCGGCTCTTGGCCCGAGGCGCGGCGCAAAGCGACCTGCATATCGCGATCACAGTTCGAGCCGGGAAAGACAACAACGGCAGTTTTCATCCGATCCTAGCCCTCAATACTAATATCGTAATTCTCGATCACAGTATTCGCGAGCAGCTTTCGGCACATCTCATCGACCTGCGCCTCAGCCGTCGCCGCGTCCGTATCGGCCATTTCGATTTCAAAGACTTTGCCCTGACGAACCGCCGTGACGCCCTCGAACCCGGACGTCCCGAGCGCTTGGCCAATTGCGGCCCCCTGAGGATCGAGAACGCCGGGTTTCAGCGTCACATGAACACGCGCTTTCATTCGCTCTCTCCTAATGAACCAGCTTCGGACCGGTGGGTCGTACCGCACTTTTTTCGGGCATCACACCAAGGCGTTCCGCAATCTCGGTATAGGCTTCCATCAGGTCGCCCAAATCGCGGCGGAAGACATCCTTATCGAATTTCTGGCCTGATTTGATGTCCCACAAACGGCAGGAATCCGGGCTGATCTCATCGGCCAGAATGACCCGAGGAACTTCGTTTTCAAAGACATGACCGAACTCGACTTTAAAATCGACCAGCTTCACGCCGATGCCGAGGAATAACCCGCTCAGAAAGTCATTAATCCGCAGGGCCATCGAGACCATATCGTCAAGGTCTTGCGGGCTGCACCAATTGAACGCAGCAATGTGTTCTTCTGCGACCATCGGGTCGCCGAGTTTATCGTCCTTGAAGTAATATTCGACGATAGGGCGTGGCAGAGATTCGCCCTCTTCAATGCCGAACTTTTTCGCCAGCGAACCCGCGGCAACATTGCGAACAACGATTTCGAGCGGGATAATCTCGCACTCACGGATCAACTGTTCCCGCATGTTCAGGCGGCGCACGAAATGCGTCGGAATGCCAATGCTGCCAAGATGCTTCATCACATATTCAGAAATGAAGTTATTCAGCACGCCTTTGCCATCAATGATCGCATGTTTCTCGGCATTGAATGCGGTTGCATCATCCTTGAAATATTGCACCAAGGTTCCGGGTTCAGGACCGGCATAAAGAGTTTTGGCCTTACCTTCATAGACGAGACGGCGGCGGCTCATGGAACGTCCAATCATGTTATAAACGGAATGCGAGAGCACCGCAGTCCTTCAGGCTTGCCCGCACTTCGGGTAAAAGCGCGTAATGGCGATGGCTAGTGTATAGAAGTGCCGCGCCCTGCCCGCAAGCTGTTTGGAAAACCCAGCCAAACGCCTTGGCGCACATGTATCCCTAACCTGAACGGTCATTTTAAAAGCACGGCCAAAATGAGCAAGGATTACGCTCGTTCGGGCGGGCGCGATTCACGCAGCGCCATCAGGTGAAGATCATGGAGAATCTCATCCACCTGATCCGTTTGCCGCGTCCGATATCCCGGCGGCAAGCCGGGACGCAGAACCCGCGTTCGCCTTTGCGGTTCTCCCGCAGCGCGCCGTTTCGCCTGAAGCCGCGCAAGGCGTTTGGCCTGCGCCGGAACATCACCCAGCGCTTTATGCAAAGCCTGCAAACGCTTGCATAAATTTTCGGGCTTAACCTCGCTGGAATGGGCTTTCGGAGGGTCAAAGACGGGACGTTCTTCATCAAAACCACTGATCCGGGGGCCGGGGCCACGCAGAGGGCGGCTTTTCTTGGCAAGCTCGTGAAACCATTTTCGGGGATCGAACAAGACAAAAGCCGGAATATGATCCGGTGAGCCGTTGCCTTTCGGAATCGGATACGTCGGCGGCGAGCGCTTCAAACCCGCCGCGACGATCAATCCGCGCGCCCTCAAATAAATCGCACGGCGCAAAGCGGACTCAGCGGGTTGCACGATGCGCAAAACCCGCCGCCGAACCTCCACTGACAGTACCGAAACAACAGGACCACCGGGAACCAACCCAACAAAAGCAAACACCGAAGCAACTACCCGTATCAAAGCGGCCAGTTGATACTCGATGATCGTTTCGTCGTTCATATTGATCTCTCTTGATTGGAACTTAACAAGAACATAAGTTCAGTGAATCAAGAAGTCAATCGGTGCTCTTTAGCCGTCTCGAAAGATGTTTTATTGCGGTCGTACTACACGGCGGTCATCGTCATTGCCCGACACGTTCGGGCAATCCAGAGCCATAAACACTGGCGTCGGTCGCACAGGATCATCGGGACAAGCCCGATGATGGCCCGAATATTTTGAAGCATCATGTCGTATGGTGTGAGGGTTGCTGCTTATACTAAACACGCCTCATCCTGAGGAGAACCGCAGGTTCGTCTCGAAGGATGCTTACTCCGGCGCGCCGCCGTCGCTCATATGCTTCGCGGTATAAGCGGGTTCGCCATGCGTTTCAGCAGATAAACTTAAAGGTCGAGCGATCCCGAAAGCAGCATGCCAAGGGAGGCTCTCGCCTCCCCGCCAAATCTTATTTCAAAACAGCGACTGAGACTTCGACCTTCAGGTCACCGTTTTCGGCAAAAGTCAGCGTCAGCGGGATGGTATCACCGCCCTCGACCGGCTTTTCAAGATCAGTCAGAACGACGTGATACCCGTCTTGATCCATCATGATCGCGTTATTTCCGGGCGTCTCAATTTCTTTGAGCGTGTTCGTCTTACGATTAGCACCGCTGCCCTCGTATTCCGCCAGATCAGCTTTCTTCGCGGCGTCAGAGCTTACAGATGTCAGCACATCATCGGCTTTTGCACCGTTATGGATCGTCATAAAGACAAGAATCTCGTCGTCTTTGATTGCCATTGCATACGGCGACTCGATCACGATATCGCCTTGCATGGCCGCGACTGAATCTTGAGAAAAGACCAGCTCCGGCTCGGATGTCTCAGCTTTTTCTTCTACTTTGTCTTCCGCAAAAGCGGGGGCTGCCACGAGGATCGCTGCTAACAACGCAAACGGTGTCGTGAATTTCATGTCTCGCTCCTGTTTGTCATTTGGGCTTATTCAGCGCCATTTTCAGTCAACACATTGCGCTAACTGGCGCGAATGTATATCGGGTCTCTCGAAGATTTCGCAAGTTTTACGCCGGATTCCCTGCATAAATGAGGTCATTACATGGCACGACCGCCAATTCTATCTCTTTCCGGCGTTTCTTTGACCTTTGGCGGCGATCCGTTATTCGCAGATATATCCGTTTCGATTGAGCAGACAGAGCGCCTTTGTCTTGTAGGTAGAAACGGGTCCGGCAAGTCCACACTGCTGAAAATCGCCGCTGGGATTGTTCAGCACGATAAAGGTGAGCGCTTCGTTCAGCCGGGGGGCAAAATCGCGTATCTGCCCCAAGACCCTGATTTGTCAGGCTATGAAACGGTGCTGGATTACGCCGCTGCCGATGTCGATGAAGATGAAATTTACAAGGCACAGATTGCCCTCGATGGTCTGCGCTTGGATGGTTCGGTAACGGCTGAATCAGCATCAGGTGGCGAGAAGCGCCGTGCGGCCCTCGCCCGGATGATGGCCTCAGAGCCGGATTTGATGTTGCTGGACGAGCCAACCAACCACCTCGATGTGACGGCTATCGAATGGCTCGAAAATGAATTGCTCGAGAGCCGTACAGGGTATGTGGTGATCAGCCACGACCGCGCCTTCCTCAATCGCGTGACCAAAGGAACTCTCTGGCTGGATCGCGGCGTGATGCGGCGCAATCCCGAAGGCTTTGGCGGGTTCGAGGCTTGGCAGGAAAAGACCTTTGAAGAAGAAGACGCGCAGCAACACAAACTTGGCCGCCAGATCAAACGAGAAGAACACTGGATCATTCACGGCGTCTCGGGTCGCCGCAAGCGCAACGTCCGCCGTGTGGCCGAACTCGCCGACCTGCGCGAAGCCAAGCGCACACACATAAAGCGCGCGGGCGCAGCAGCGATGGCGCTCGAATCCGGTAAAAGCTCCGGCAAACTGGTGATCGAGGCGAAAGAAATCGCCAAAGCCTTCGGCGAACGCACGTTACTGGCGGATTTCTCGACCAAGATCATGCGCGGAGATCGCGTCGCGTTTGTCGGCCCGAACGGGGTTGGCAAAACCACCTTACTCAAGATGCTGATGAACAATCTCGAACCGGATACAGGTTCGATCCGCCATGGTGCAAACATCGAAGTCGCCATTCTGGATCAAACCCGTGAAGTCCCCGAACATCTCTCGCTTTGGGAAGCCATGACCGAGGACAAACTGCTCGGGGTAAAAGGCTCGAACGATCAGATCTTGGTGCGCGGCAGGCCCAAGCACGTTGTTGGCTATCTGAAAGAATTTCTCTTCGACGAGCGCCAAGCCCGCGGTCCCGTCTCGGCCTTGTCGGGGGGCGAGCGCGCACGGCTATTGCTCGCGAAAATCATGGCGCGGGAAAGCAACCTGTTGGTCCTCGATGAACCAACCAACGACCTTGATCTTGAAACGCTTGATTTACTGCAAGAGCTGCTCGCGGATTATGACGGCACATTATTGCTGGTCAGCCACGACCGCGATTTCATTGACCGCATTGCGACATCGACAATCGCGATGGAGGGCGACGGGCGCGCTATAGAATATGCGGGCGGCTGGTCCGATTACCGTGCCTTGCGCGGCGAAGCAGCCGAACAAAAAGAAGTACGCAAAACAACCGAAACGAAAGGCAACCCGCCCCCTGCGGCTCCGGTTGAAAAACCAAAAAGCGGCGGCGCGAAAATGTCGTTCAAACAAACGCACCGGCTGGAAAAACTCCCCGCCGAAATCGCGATGCTGGAAGCGGAGATTACAAAGCTCGAAGAACTCCTCGCCGACCCGGAGCTTTTCGCAAAAGACAACACCAAGTTCGTAAAAGCCAGCAAAGCCCTGTCTGCCCGTCAGGAAATTCTGGCTAAATCCGAAGAAGAATGGCTCGAACTCGAAGCCCTGCGCGAAGAAATGGGCGCATGAGATGAACCCGATCCAACGGTTCTTCTTCGTTGTCGCGCTGATTGGATCGTTGATCCTTTATGTGGCGGGTTTTGTCCTGATGACCCCGCCGATCCATGCGAGCCTGTTCGCAAAACAAAGCGCCGTTGTGAGCGCCGCAACGCTTGAGACGCGTCAAAATAATCCCCCCGCACTGCCTGTGATCGACATCCGCACCGCATCGGGAGACATCACACTCCTGCAAGGCTATCGCTGGATGGAAACAACCGACGCTAACACCGTTCTCGCGGCCTATCCGATAGGCGCTTCGGTCGAAGCTGTCCTGTATCAAAACAAATTATGGCGCGGCATCTCTGGCCTGCGCGATACGGTCTTACTAATCGTCAGCGCTTTGGGCGCCTTCATCGCGTTCTTTGGCCTGTGGATGGTATGGAAAGTCAGAACCCGCTAAAAAAGGGATCGCCGGAGCAAGCCCACGATCCTCAAAATATAAAGCTCGAAACCATAGGATTTACAACGAAACCGGCACTCTATTCACGCCCCCTGCCCGCGAGATGGAGGAAGGGAAAATTGTCCCACCGCCAAATCCCGGATCGATCAGTGTGCGTCTATTCGCAGATTGATGCCTTTAAAAGCATTCCCAACTCTTTCGAACGGCAAAATTGATTGCATTTTTATTTTTTGCAACCAAATTTACCAAATGTACTATCGCCCCGCATCGTCACTTTTCCGCCGGTTTACGATTCACGCCATACGAAAATGATCGCTGCTGAAGAACTCATCCAATTCACACAGTATGGAATCGCAGAACCGCCGGCTTGCTCGGATCAATTAAGAAATGACAGTCAATTGCTTAGGAGCACTATTAACACCTTGTACATTAATTTTACCGGATGCTAGGAATGGTCACGAATCCTTGATTCAAGGGAACTACCGGCAGGCTTGATTTGCCGTTATGGTCTACTACAGACGATTCATCGGAGGAAGAACACACATGAAACTCGCATCTCTACTTTCGGCAGCCGCTTTTGCCGTACTCGCATCTGTCGGATCGGCCAGCAGTGCCGGACTCACCATTGACGAAAACTGCAACGTAAATAAGCCCGGTGATGAAGTCAGCTACCGCGAGGCTCACGACGTTTATCTCTGCCTCGAAAGAAAAATGTTCGACGGCTACAACACGGGTCCAAAGCGCTGGGTCAATCCAAACCATGTTGGTCAGTACCGTACATGGGACCCGGTTAGCACACTGCCAGCAAACCCAGGCGTTCACAGCAACCGCTTCCTCTTCTCGTATGTGAACCAAATCGGTTCCGCGACTTACAAGCAATACGCTGAAGGCGTTTCAATGCCAGTCGGTACAGTGATCGCTAAAGAAAGCTTCACGATCACCAGCAAGGGCAAAGCGAAAAAAGGCCCGCTTTTCTTCATGGAAAAAGTTGCTCCTGGTACGTCGCCTAAAACAAATGATTGGTTCTACACGATGGTGAACGCCAACGGTAAACCAGCAGTAATCAACGTATTCAAAGCGTGTAACGAATGCCACAGCGGCTTCGAAGACACTGACTTCCTCGGTTACCCAGTTGAAGAAGTTCGCCGCAAGTAAGGCACTCTTCTAAAACCGACTAATATATAATTAAGCCGTGCGTCTCTCAACGCGCGGCTTTTTTGTATCCGTTTTCGCTGGTTTACAGCCCTTTGCGTTTACCTTGATCCAAAAAAGCACCAAAAGGCGCGCCACTTGGTGCGGCCTTCGCTTCAGGATCAACGCAGTGTGCCTTGATCTTATCGATCATCTCCAACAACACGCGGCGAAGCCATCCCTTGTTGATCAGCCGAAACGGTGGCTTGCATCGCGGCTCCGGCAACTGCTTCGCGTTCTTCTTGTGTGAGTTCATCCGACTGCCGATCCCCGAGCCGCACAGTGACTTCACGGTGCGCAAACTTAACCCCATTCTCGGCAAAGACCTCTCGAATACGCGTATAGACCAGCTTACGGGTCGTCCATTGATCGCCCGGTCTGGTCATAAATTTAACCCGCAGGATCATCGCGGAATCTTCCATCCGATAGACGCCTTGAGATTTGAGCGGTTGGACGAATTTCTCGCCCTCCGTCGGATGATCAAGCAACTCAACACCCAGTTTCTTGATCAGCTTCCGTACCTTCTCGACATCGGTATCATAGGTCACACGCAGGGGCAGTTTCATCATAACCCAATCGCGGGAATAATTTGTCAGATGCCCGATTTCACCGAATGGTATCGTGTGCAAAGCCCCCAGATGGTGACGCAATTGAAATGAGCGTAGCGAGATACGCTCCACAGTCCCTTTGACTTCGCCAACATCAATATATTCCCCGCGCCGGAACGCATCATCTATGAGGAAGAAAGCGCCCGATAGAATATCGCGGATCAGCGCCTGAGCGCCAAAACCGATGGCAAGACCAACGACACCAGCACCGGCAAACAGCGGCGCTACATTGATGCCCCCTTCAAGCAGCACCATCAAAATAACCGTCGCAACGATTACGAACAGCAACAGATTTCGAAACAGCGGCAACAATGTCGCCAACCGGCTGACAGAACTGACACCGCCCCCGTCACCGCCAAGCTCTTCTTCCGGTAAATCGCCAAGCTCTTCTTCAATCTTGGTATCAATCCAGATTCTAACGGTCTGGTACGCAATGTAACCGACGAGCAGAATATCCAGAATATCTTCAACGCGATCCAACCTGCGGCCATCATCAAACAGGTACTCAAGGTCCCAGATCGAGGCCATCGCGTAAATGCCAGCCCCAATAGCGAAGATCGTCGCGATACGGCGCGCGAGATCTTCAAAGTCGCGCAAACCGTGCAATTGTGATCGAACTTCTGATTGTTGGAATTGCAGCATTGCACTACCGGAAGGGCCGCCTTCCTCATCGCCATCATCAGATTCCGGATCACCCTCAAGAACCTGCGATGTTGAACGCACCGGGTGTTCCATAGGGAGCAGTTCGCGTTCCTCGGCGCGCTCTGCGGCGCGGGCAATCGCTCTGACTTCAACCATTTTGCGTCGATGCTCGAACAATTTGGCAATCAGAAAAGCAACGACCCCATACGCAAGCAAGACCGATAGTAAGATTGAATATGCCCCAACAATCGGCGGCTGGCCGATATCAATGCCGATAACCAGCTTATAAGACTGATACGCCCAAGACAGCACGATATAGAGAACCGTGAGCGGAGCCCAAATAATATAGCCGGTTTTCGCCAGCCAAGTCGCTGTTGCCCAATCCCGATCCCCGAGAAACGTCTCGCTAATGGATGTTCGATTAGCCATCACCAGCGCAACATTCAGCGCCATAATAACGACTGCCGCCACAAACGTCGCCAGTCTGTAAGCTGTGTCTTCTGTCTTGAGGTCTTCCAACCAATAGGTAAAGGCGATCAGGATCAGCGAAATCGTAACCGTCACCCAAAGCCAATTAAACAGCTTTTTAGCGCATTTATTTGAAAGGGTCGGAATCCGGTAATTCGGAAGATAAGGCGAGAGAACCATACGCCAGACAATCGCAGACGCGCGGGCAACAGCGATAGCAGGAACAATAACCAATATCGTTTTTTGTGTTGCCGGATCGCTCATATCAATGAACGCGGCGATCAGAAGCCCGACAATCAACAATGATATCAGATTACCGATCAACCCCAACGCCGCGCGAAGCACGAGGACGGGCAGTTTCTCGACAATGCCGCGCGGATTCGGAACCTGTAAACTGATGAACCACGGTCCGACAATGCGCCGGCCATAGATATGCCGCTCGATCAAATAGGCAATCGCAAAGGCCACAAGAACCCAAAGGATAACACCCGCGAAGTAACCCGCGCCCTTGGTCGGACTCATCTCAGCAATCGAGTTCCCTAAATCAGGGAGCAGCTTTGGCGTTTCAGCGAGAAGGTCAAGAACGCCAATTCTGAATTTTTCCAAGCTGAACTGTGTTGCGGACAGAACGCTAATATCTTTGCTGACACGTTCGTAATCTGCCGCGCTTAATGTGTCATATAATCCGATCTCTGACTCCGTATCAGGCTGGGTCACAGACTTTACGAGATCATCATAGTCTACTGCGGTCTGAGCAAAGCCTGAACTTAAGCCCGCTAGGGTAAGCAGCAACGCAGTCACAAAAATCCGCAGTATCGACATATAACCACCATTGGGGCAGACAGATTTATCGCGCATGGTATAACATCCAGCGCATCGGCGCATACACATGATGAGTATCACGACCGTTGGGCGCAAGATCGAAAGGGTACTTCATAAGATGCTAACGAAGCCACCCGAGCCTGAATCTCTTACAAAAAAGCTCGCGCCACGAATTCTTTTTTACAGCCATGACACGTTTGGGCTGGGCCATATCCGCCGAACAAGGGCGATAGCAATAGCCTTGGCAGAGGCGCATCCGGGCGCAAGTATCCTGATCGTTACTGGGTCTCCGATAGTTGGACGTTTCGATTTCCCTGATGGCGTTGATTTCGTTCGCATACCGGGAGTGGTGAAGCTCTCAAGCGGCGATTACGTCACCCACAATATGAATCTCAAGATAGACCAGACAGTCAAACTACGCCGCGCAATTATTCGTCAGACAGCCCGCGTTTTTGACCCCGATCTCGTGATCGTCGACAAAGAACCCACCGGATTTCGCGGTGAAATGCTGCATACGCTCAAAAAAATGTCGGAGCGCGGGGCAAAAATCGTCCTCGGCATCCGTGATGTGCTCGATGACCCCAAAGCACTCGCAATCGAATGGAAGCGTAAAAAAGCGATTGAGGCGGTCGAGAAATACTACGACGCCCTCTGGATTTACGGCCTGAAAGACATCTACGATCCGCTGCAAGGCTTGGCGCTTTCTGAAGATACCCTCGCAAAAGTGGAATATACAGGGTATTTGCCGCGTCAGCCTGCGGATTGGCCCGACCCTTCTATCCCCAAAGACAGGCCAGACGATTTTATTCTGGTCACCCCGGGCGGCGGCGGAGATGGTGATACTCTAATCGACTGGGTTTTATCGGCGTATGAGGCTGACCCGGAACTCTCTGTTCCAGCCTTGATCCTTTTTGGACCCTTCATGAACCAGCAAAGCCGCCGCGCCTTTGAGCTTAGAGCGCACAGGTTCCGCACATTAGAAACGCTTTCCTTCGACTCCCGCATTGAACGGCTCATGATCGAAGCCAAAGGCATCGTCGCGATGGGCGGGTACAATACATTTTGCGAGATATTGTCGTTTGACAAACCGGCAGCCCTCGCGCCGCGCGTCTCTCCCCGATTGGAGCAATATATCCGCGCAAAAGCTGCCGATGAGTTTGGGTTGATTCATATGCTCCCCCCCATCGGTACGGATGCAAAGCCCGATCCGCATATCATGGCAAAGGCGATACGCGGGCTGCTGACACAAAATCCGCCGAGCAAAGCCGCTATTCCCGGCTTACTGGACGGGCTGGATCGCGTTGTGGAACTGACGTCATCTGCCCTTGCGGAGCCTCGTTCATGACCGGACCCAGCGTCGCTGTCGTCATGAAAGGGTATCCGCGCCTGTCGGAAACTTTTATCGCGCAAGAGCTTTACGGCCTTGAGACAAAAGGCTTCGACTTCGATATCTGGTCGCTACGCCATCCAACCGATCAACAAGAGCATCCGGTTCACGGCAAGATCAAAGCACGGCGGCGCTACCTGCCTGAATATCTGCGTAATGAGCCTTTGCGGGTGACAAAAGGCATTCTCTCACAGTGCTGGAAGCCCAGTTTTTGGCACGCGGCTGCAATCTGGATAAAAGACCTTACAAGGGCACGCGATCTCAACCGCATCAGACGCTTTGGACAAGCAGCGGTTTTTGCGCGCGAGTTGCCGCCTGAGACAAAATTTCTCTACGCTCATTTCCTGCACACCCCGGCCTCAGTGACCCGTTACGCCGCGATCATGCGCGGTATTCCTTGGGGGTTTTCAGCCCATGCCAAAGACATCTGGACAACGAGCGATTGGGAAAAACGCGAGAAAATCGCTCACTGTGCCTTTGGCGTGACCTGCACACAATACGGAGCGGAAACCCTTCAAGCGCTCTCGGATAAACCGGACAAAGTTACATTGGTCTATCACGGGCTGGACCTTTCTATCCTGCCCCAGACCCCAGCCAAGACCGCAAGCAACCCGAAAGACGGCCCCTTCATCATCCTCTCTGTGGGCCGCCTCGTTGAGAAAAAAGGCTATGATCTGCTGCTCACCGCCCTCGCCGCTTTACCTGCCGAGATTAATTGGCGTTTTATCCATATCGGCGGCGGCGAGCTGAAATCCGCAATGCGCGAGCAAGCCGCATCGCTCGGCCTCGAAAGCCGGATTGATTGGCGCGGGGCGCAAGATCGCGAGGCAGTTTTTGCCGCGATGCATGAGGCCGACCTTTTTGTCTTACCAAGCCGCATTACCGCGTCAGGGGATCGTGACGGCCTGCCCAATGTCCTCATGGAAGCCGCGAGCCAATATTTGCCGGTACTATCTACGGCAGTCTCAGCCATTCCTGAATTTGTCGAGGATGGCGTCTCCGGCACATTGGTTCCGCCCGATGATGCAAAAGCGCTTGGCGATGCGATGGCCCGCATTGCTGCTGAGCCGGATACCAGAGCGATGCACGCCGAAAAACTCCGCGCGCGGCTCGTAACTGATTTCGGCGCAGACGCGGGGATTGATGCCGTTGCCGAGCGCATTCGCGCCAATATGATGCCATGAGCATCGCGTTTTACGCCCCGCTCAAACCTCCAAACCACCCTACTCCATCAGGGGATCGCCGCATGGCGCGCCAATTGATGCAGGCGTTAGACCGCGCCGGATACCCCGTCTTTCTCGTCAGCGATTGGCGCACTTATGACGGAAAGGGCAGCGCCGAGACACAGCAAGCATTGCTCGATAAAGCAGCATGGGAGATCGACCGGATTACGCAGTTATTTGCGAACAACCCCCCAGCGGTCTGGTTCACATATCATTGCTATTACAAAGCCCCGGATCTTCTTGGCCCAAGCGTGGCAAAGCATTTTCAAATCCCTTACGTTATCGCCGAAGCCAGCCGCGCCAAAAAACGGCTCGGCGGACCGTGGAACGCTTTTGCTCAAGCCGCCGAAAGCGCAATAGATGCCGCCGATGCGCTTTTTGCGATGACGGAGAGAGATCGTTTTGCGTTGGACCGGGACCGCACGGAAATTCAGCGCGTTGTGGACCTGCCGCCTTTTCTTGATCAATCGGAATTTATCGCTGATCGACACGCGCGTGCAGATAGACCGCTAAATCTGCTCACTGTCGCGATGATGCGGGAGGGCGTAAAAACCGAGTCCTATCGCCGTCTGGCCGCCGCGCTAACTCACCTCAAACACCCCTATCATTTGACGATCATTGGTGATGGAACAACCCGCGCCGAGATAGAGGCGCTGTTCCCACAAGCAACATTCAAGGGTGCACTCGACCATGAAGCGGTGCGTTTAGAATACGCAAAAGCAGACCTCTTTGTCTGGCCCGGTGTCGATGAAGCATACGGCATGGTCTATCTGGAGGCTCAGGCAATCGGCGTCCCTGTGGTTGCGGAAGATCACCCCGGTCCCCGTTCGGTGATTGCGGCAACACTTGTGCCTGAAAACGATCCAGCAGCATTTGCCGCTGCCATTGAGGGCGATCACATTGACCCGCTTCCATATATTGCCAACCATCACAGCATTGACCGCGCGGCCTCTATTTTGCGTGAAACGCTGGAGTCATTGATATGAAAATCGGGCTGCTCCGGCATGGCATAACTGACTGGAACAGTGCGGGGCTATTGCAGGGCCAAACAGACAGACCGCTTGGACCCGGCGAAGCAGAGCGCCTTGGTGAACTCAGCTTGCCGCCCGAATGGGCCAATGCCGCTTTACTCTCCAGTCCATTGGTCCGCGCCAGAGACACTGCCCGCATTGTATCCGGCAAAAAGCCCCCTACAGATGAGCGCCTCATCGAAATGAACTTCGGCGATTGGGAAGGTCTAGCGGGCAAAGATTTGCGTGCTGATCCTCAAAGCGGCTTTCGAGATGTTGAATATTGGGGATGGGACTTTCGCCCTCCCAACGGCGAGACGCCCCAAGAGGTCTGGAACCGCGTTTCAATGGCGCTCGACAGCCTGACCGAAACAACATTGATCGTGTGCCATATGGTCGTGATCCGCGTGGTTCTGGCCAAAGCGCACGGGTGGAATTTCGAAGGACACCCGCCCTTTCAAATAAAGCGCGACCGCATTTATGGTGTCACGGTCGAGGATAAAAAACTGACGCCCGACCCCGCTCCAATCCGGTTGATAATGCAATGAGGATAGCAGTTCTTGTCACCCATTTGCTCGGCACGGGCCATCTGAAACGCGCATCATTGATCGCGGATGGTTTCATGCGAGCCGGACACGAAGCGATTGTCCTCAGCGGCGGATTTCCTGCGCCCAATGCCAGCCCCGACCTCGCGGCTTTGATACAGCTCACGCCGATCCGATCCGATGCCAGCTTCAAAGCACTCTATGGCGAGAACGGAGAGGCCACGCCGGACTTACTGGCCCAGCGCCGCATTGAAATAGGCGAAACGCTGACTGGCTTTGCGCCGGACATGCTGATCACCGAGCTGTTCCCGTTTGGCCGCCGGAAACTCGCGGCGGAATTTGAAGCCGCCATCGACGCCGTACCGGAGGCCTTGGTCTATTGCTCGATCCGCGACATCCTCCAGCATCCGCGTAAAGAAGGCCGGATAGCCGAAGCCGAAACCCGCTTCGCGACCCTCTATAACGGCGCGTTTTTGCACGGTGATCCTTCGCTCGTTCCGCTTGAGGACAGTTGGGCCTTAGCTGAGCCGTTAATGTCCAAAGTAACCTACACAGGCTATATAGCCGAACCGTTCCGCGCGCTTGATGCTTCGCAAGCCCCGCAAACGGTTGGCAAAAATGAAATCATTGTTGCCGCCGGAGGTGGCTCTGTCGGAGATCGCTTATTCGAAGCCGCTGCGCTCGCCGGAGACGGAACTTGGCGGCTGTTGGTCGGCGGACATGATAAAGATCACCGCATTGCAAAGCTCAAAGCGCTGGGAGGTAAAACAATCATCGAGCCGACGCGCCCGGACTTTCAAACACTGCTGACAAACGCCAGCCTCGCCATCGTGCAATGCGGATACAATACGGCAATGGACGTTGTGCAGAGCGGCGTCCGAACGATCTTTGTGCCTTTTGAGGGCGATGGTGAAACCGAACAAATCACCCGCGCCAGAGCTTTTGCCGAGCGATTTGGATGCGGAATGCTGCGCGAAAAAGACCTTTCGGCAACCGCTCTCAAAGCCAAAGTTCAGAATATGCTGGAGACGCCAAAACCTGATTACGGCGCCATTTCTCTCGAAGGGATCGAAGGCACAATCAGCGCCGCCGAAACTGCGATTAGGAAGTGCCAATGACAGACTGGTCCGCTCTCGATGCAGCCCTTGAAAAACATCAACCGACTCTTTGGTGGCGCGATGATGACGCAATCGCGGATACGCCTGCCCTGCACAAGCTCATGGATTTGGCAGAGAGCGTCGGCGCGCCGCTGACATTGGCCGTCATACCGGGAAATCTAACCGACAGTCTCGCCTCCGCCATCAAAGACCGCAATGTCACAACAGCCGTTCATGGCTGGACCCATTCCAACCATGCCCCACAATCGGAGAAGAAAGCCGAATTCCGCGCACACCGCCCAGCAACCGTATTGATGGCAGAAGCCGAGCGCGGAAAAACGATTTTAGAGGATGCTTTTGGCGAACAATCCCTGCCGCTCTTCATCCCCCCTTGGAATCGCATGGCAGAAGACCTGCCACTGGCAAAATGCGGCTACCAAGGCGTATCGATTTTTGGACAAAGGCAAATCAACGACGAAAACGGCCTCATCCGCTTTGACGCGCATATTGATCCGATAGATTGGCGCGGCTCGCGGTCGGCACTTACTAAAAATACTATAGAAAATCTGCTTATCGATTTACTCAATACTGAGGCCCCTATCGGTATAATGACGCATCATCTGGTCCATGACGAAGCCATTTGGACGCTTTGTTCTGAGCTGGTGAAACGGTTAACGACAAAGGGTGCAAAATGGATTTCTGCACGAGATTTCCTGACTCGCCCTCAGCAAAAATCAACGCTACGCTCGTAAGATGAAACAACCAATCCTCAGCGTTTCCAACCTCTCAGTGTGTTTTGGACGTGGACGGGCGATGAATGAAGTCGTCCGTGGCGTCTCATTATCACTGCATGCCGGAAAAACTCTCGCATTAGTTGGCGAGTCAGGCTCAGGAAAAACAATCTCTGGTCGTGCTTTGATGAGATTGCTCCCTCCAAAAGCACGCATTACCGGCGGCCAGATCAACTATTGCGCTGGGGGCGATATCGTCGAAGACCTCGCTAAAGCAAATGACCGCCGAATGCGCGCTTTACGAGGCTGCGAGCTGGGGATGATCTTTCAGGAACCCATGAGTTCCCTATCTCCGTTTCACACGATTGGCGCTCAAGTAAAAGAAAGCCTCCTTCTACACGGAGAGAAGGATGAGCGGACCGCACGCGACATATGCCTCGATACTTTTGAAAAAGTCGGATTTCCCAATCCGGGCCGTGCGTTCGACTCTTACCCATTTGAATTGTCAGGCGGGATGCGCCAGCGCGCGATGATTGCAATGGCCACGATCTGCCGTCCCTCGGTTTTGATCGCGGACGAGCCAACCACTGCGCTAGACGTCACGACCCAAGCCCTCATTCTTGACCTGATTCAAAAACGGCAAGAACAAACCGGCATGGCGGTTTTGCTGATCACCCACGATCTTGGGGTTGTCTCAAATATCGCAGACCACATCACAGTCATGCGTAAAGGCCGCGTGATGGAAGCCGGCAATGCGCGCGATTTACTAACCGACCCTCGTCATCCTTACCTCAAGCGTCTTATTGATGCGGCTCCCGATGTCGATGTTGCGGCGGCCCATGATCCCGAACCAAAATCAGACCTGATCGTCGAAGCGCGTAATATCTCGAAGACATTTACCTCACGAGGGCGCGGATTATTCGGGGTTGGTTCCGTTAAAATACCGGCCTTGCGTGGCATTGATCTGGTCATCCCGCGCGGCGAAACAGTCGCGTTAGTCGGCGAAAGCGGCTCAGGCAAATCGACCCTCGCCAATGTCATCTTAAATGCGGTCAAACCCGATCACGGCGCGATACTCACTTATCATTGCAATGAGACCGACAGAGCGCTTGACGTGCCAAGTCTGTCGCACAATGCCCTGACGCGGTTCAGACGTGATGTGCAGATTGTTTTCCAAGATCCTTACGCATCACTCAGCCCGCGCATGACGGTTCAAGATATCCTCGCTGAACCGCTCATCATCCATGACATTTGCAACGCGAGCGAGCGCCGGGACAGATGCGCGGCAATGCTCAAGCGCGTCGGGTTAGACCCTTCGCATCTCGGCAGGTTTCCACACGCCTTTTCCGGCGGCCAACGCCAACGGATTTCCATTGCCCGTGCTCTGATGCTACAGCCCAAGCTCTTGATTTGTGATGAGCCGACCTCAGCGCTCGACGTCTCCGTGCAAGCGCAAGTTCTTGAATTGCTGAATGAATTGCGCGAAGAATTTAACCTCAGCTATCTGTTCATCAGCCACGACCTCGCTGTTGTCTCGCGTCTTGCGGACGAAATTGCCGTGATGTGCCGGGGCGCGATTGTAGAGCAAGCCCCGGCGCGGCGCTTGTTCGAAAATCCTGCGCATCCTTATACCAAAGCATTGATGGCCGCCGCGCCCGATCCGCATCCTGACCACAAACTCGATCTCAATACCATTGCGCTTGCCGCTGGCGCACAGCCGGAAAAGTGGCCTGAACCGTATCGCTATGACCGCGCGGAGCCTGCCCCTTTGCGCGAAGTTGACCCCCGCCATTTCGTTCGTATGACGGCGTAGAGGAGCTTTCCGAGATGTTGAAACGCTTAACCCTTGCGGCGATATTACTGGCCACACCAACGCTGGCTTTCAGTCCGACAGAAACGCAGTCATTAGCGGAAAAAGTTTCGGCTGGACAGTTACCTCCCGTGGCCGAACGCGCACCGGATCAACCCTTGATCGTCGATCTCACAAGCCGGAATCGCCAGATCGGAAAGCAAGGCGGTAAGCTGCGGACGCTTATCTCAAAGGGTAAAAATATCCGCTATATGGTGGTTTGGGGTTATGCCCGGCTCGTTGGTTTTGACGAGAATTACAAGCTAACCGCAGATATTCTCGAAAGCTATGATGTCGAAGACGACCGAGTTTTCACGTTCCATCTCCGCAAAGGCCACAAATGGTCCGATGGCCATCCTTTCACGACGGAAGACTTTCGTTACTGGTGGGAAGATGTTGCCAACAATGAAGAACTGTCACCGGCTGGACCGCCCCGATACCTTCGCGCGAATGACAAGCTTCCGAAAGTCGACATCATCGACGAAACGACAATCCGGTTTTCCTGGGAAGACCCCAATCCGCAATTTCTAACGCTTCTCGCGGCGGCCAGACCGCCCTTTATCTATCGCCCGGCGCATTACATGAAACGGTTTCATGTCACCTACACGCCGATAGAAAAGCTACAATATCTCATTGCGGCAAAGGGAGCCAGAAACTGGGCGCAGCTTCATAATAAGTACGACAATATGTACAAAAACGACAACAAAGAGCTGCCATCCCTACAGCCGTGGGTCAATACGACGGGCAAAAAAGCCCAGCGCTACATGATGGGCCGCAATCCATTTTTCCACCGCTTTGACACCAAAGGCCAACAGCTTCCGTATATTGATACGGTTGAGATGTCCGTCTCTGCGGCAAGCCTATTCCCCGCAAAAGTATCCGCAGGCGAGGTTGATCTGCTGGCCGGAGGGCTTGGCTTCCCGAGCATCCCTATTCTGAAACAAGGCGCGAAACGCAATAATTACGAAGCTCGTTTGTGGCCCACAGGCGCGGCTTCGCATATCGCGCTCTATCCGAATTTGAATTATTTCGATGAAACTTGGCGTGAGGTTCTGCGTGATGTCAGATTCCGTCGAGCCTTATCACTGGGCATAGACCGCAAGATCATTAACCGGACGCTCTACTTCGGTCTTGGTCAGCAATCAGGGAATGGCGTATTAGAAGGCAGTCCCTTCTATAATCGGACGAACTCTTTTTCATTCGCCAATTTTAACCCGCAAACAGCGAATGATCTGCTCGATCAAATCGGCCTGACGAAGCGACGCGGCGATGGCATCCGACTTTTGCCAGATGGACGTCCGCTCGAGATCATTGTTGAAACGATGGGCGAGCGCAGTGAAGAGATCGACGCGCTCCAACTCATTGGCGAGACATGGCGGGACATCGGAATTAAGCTGATTGCCCGCCCTTCCGATCGCAACATTCTTCGCCAACGTGCTTATGCGGGCAGAACCATGATGACCGTCGGCAAAGGATGGGACAATGGCGTGCCATCCGAAACCACGTCGCCGATTGCATTGGCTCCGACTAAACAAGACACTCTGACATGGCCGAAATGGGGGCAATACTTTCAGACAATGGGGCATTCAGGTTCGTCCCCAGACATTGATGAAGCCAATCGGCTTCTCGACCTTTATCTCGCATGGCAAGAT
Source organism: uncultured Neomegalonema sp. (assembly GCA_937990185.1). GTDB lineage: Bacteria > Pseudomonadota > Alphaproteobacteria > Rhodobacterales > Rhodobacteraceae > JAHDDY01. The sequence goes on from CALKBI010000067.1 coordinate 95,155, forward strand.
GGCGCGATGGGTGACGGAACGCCCAAAACACGCAAAGAGATTTGGAAAGAAATGCTCGAAATTCACGCCGAGCAACAATACATCATCGGCGTCGTCAGTCAGGCTCCACAGCCTGTTGTTGTCAGCAACAAACTCCGTAATGTCCCCAAAGAAGGTTTATTCACTTGGGACCCCGGCGCTCAATTTGGCGTGCACCGGATGGATGAATTTTGGTTTGACGATAGCGAGAAAACGGCAGCGCTACAGTGATAAGAGATACGATTATAAATCGGTTTGAAGGGATACTTTTAGAACTGCAGGTTTGCGTAGCTGTCCTGCAAAGCCGCAGCCTTAGCGGAGCCAATTCATGATCCGCTATCTCGGGCATCGCTTTTTGACCATGCTGGTCACCTTGTTAATTGTCTCTGCACTCGTTTTTTGGATTATCAACCTCCCCCCCGGTGACTATCTGTCAAACCAGATTGCAGAACTGCGCGCACAAGGAGAGGCCGCGAGCATCGAGAAAGCCGAGTTTCTGCGAAAGCAATACTCACTCGATCAACCGCTTTGGAAACAATATTTTATCTGGCTGGGCGCAGCCCCCGGCCCTGATGGGTATAATGGTTTGTTGCAAGGAGACCTCGGATGGTCTTTCGAATTCGACCAGCCGGTGAAAGAAGTCTTGGGCGAAGCCCTATGGCTGACATGCCTAGTGAACCTCGCGGCTCTGCTGTTCATCTATATTGTTTCGCTGCCACTTGGCACAATTGCAGCGGTAAAGGCGGGCAGTTGGCTCGATTATTTTATCGCGATCGTCGGTTATATCGGGTTGGCAACCCCGAACTTTTTGCTCGCGCTCATTCTGCTCTATTACGGCCAAATCTATCTCGACCTCCCCATTGGCGGATTGATGGACCCCGGCTTTGAGGGCGAACCGATGAGCTGGGCTAAATTAAAATCCATCCTCGCGCATTTGATTGTCCCAACGATTGTGATTGGAACCGCAGGAACGGCGGCAATGATCCGCCGCCTCCGTGCGAACCTGCTGGACGAACTCGGCAAACCTTATGTCGTAACAGCAAAAGCAAAAGGTCTTTCGCCCACCAAGCGCGTTGTGAAGTACCCGTTGCGCGCGGCTCTAAATCCCTTCGTCGCTGATATAGGCAACCTGCTGCCATCCTTGGTCAGCGGGTCTGTCCTCGTATCCGTCGTTCTTAGCCTGCCGACGCTCGGTCCTGCTCTTCTCACGGCGCTCCAAACTCAAGACCAATACCTTGCCGGATTTATCCTCCTATTCGTCTCTGCTCTGACGCTGGTTGGAATGTTGGTTTCGGATATTCTACTTGCGATCCTCGATCCGCGTATCAGGTTCGGAGGGCGCGGATAATGGCGCATGACCCGACCATAAACCAACCGACAAACCAGCCTTCGGCGACCAATCCCGGCGAGCGATATGTCGATACCGAAACCTATGATCCTGCGGCAGAGGTAGACATCGGCGGCGCGCGGCCTGACCTAGATATGCCGACGGGAAAACTGATCCGACAACGGTTCTTCAAGCACAAACTGGCAGTCATCTCCGCGATTTTTCTCGCGTTCCTTTATCTCTGCGTTCCGTTCGTTGAGTTGATCGCGCCCTATGACGCCAACACCCGCGATGCAAACCATCTCTATGCGCCGCCTCAAGGTATCCATCTCTACCACGAAGGCGAATATATCGGCCCGTTTGTCTATCCAACGAAAGCGGTTCCAGATTTGGAGATGTTCCGTTGGAATTATGAAGAGGACCGGACACAGCCACAAAAGCTCCGGTTTTTCTGCTCAGGCGAGCGGTATGAATTTTGGGGATTGATCAAAGCAGATTTCCATTTGGTCTGTGCGCCTGAAGACGGATCGTTCTTCTTACTAGGCACAGATCGCCTTGGCCGCGATGTCTTCTCGCGTCTTGTTTACGGTGCGCGTTTGTCGCTAACGGTTGGACTGATCGGCATTGCCATCTCCCTAGTCATCGGAATGACATTGGGCGGCATGGCCGGATATTTCGGCGGATGGGTAGACTCGGTCGTGCAACGCGCAATCGAGGTTATCCGCAGCTTGCCGGAGCTACCAATCTGGCTGGCATTATCTGCGGCGGTTCCGGCCACATGGTCTCCCGTGGCCGTGTTTTTAATGATCTCAGTGATCTTAGGATTACTCGATTGGCCCGGACTGGCGAGAGCGGTTCGATCCAAACTGTTGTCTCTGCGCGAAGAAGATTTCGTCAAAGCGGCAGAGCTAGTTGGCGCAAAACCGAGCCGGATCATCAAAAGACATCTGCTTCCGAATTTCATGTCCCACATCGTGGTGAGCGCGTCGCTCTCGATCCCGGCAATGATTTTAGGAGAGACAGCGCTCAGCTTTTTGGGCCTCGGTCTTCGCCCTCCGGCAACGAGTTGGGGGGTGATGCTGAACGAAGCGCAAAACCTAACTGTGGTCGAGTTCTATCCGTGGGTCGCAAGCGCGATGGTTCCGGTTATGCTGGTCGTGCTCGCCTTCAATTTTCTAGGCGATGGCTTAAGGGACGCAATGGACCCTTATAGTTAAAGTCTATGAGAAGCTCTTATCCGCAATAAAAAAGGGGCCTTCTTGCCCCTTTTTCACGATCAGACGATCAAGAAAAATATCAACCGCGCAATTGCTTCAACGCATCGGCGACACTCGCGTTTGCATCTCTCAGCTCAAAGCGGACCCGATGATCACGGCTTGATTTCCCTATCATTTGGCCTTGCTTAACAATCGTACCGGGGCGCACTTCAGAATAATCGAGGCCCACAGTCAGGCTGCGCCAGCCGTTATCGTGTTCGATAACGACGAGAACACCCATGCCACCCCGTTCTACGTGAACGACTTTACCAGCGGCAGCGGCAGCAACAGGCGCATTGCCCTCACTGTCAATCTCGATTTGTCCTGCCTGAAGACGGTAAACGTTCCCGTGGATCGGCCATGAGAAAGCCTTCGCTTTTTCAGCGGTTGCCGCATTGCTAACCGGAATTGACGCACGCTGGATCGAGATCGCGTGTTTCGTCGCATTTCCATTCGGACCAAATTGAGCGTTAGGCGGCGTGCGAACCTTCAGAACTGAACCATCCGCATCGGCGCTAATAATCTCAAAAAATGC
>CALKBI010000068.1 GCA_937990185.1 uncultured Neomegalonema sp.
AAGACGATGGCAGAAAACCTCGAAGGCGTTCCTGACCCTGACGGCGTGGTTGTCTATCCGATTGAGACGCCGCTGACCGCAACAGGCGGCGTTGTCGGCCTTGAAGGCAACCTCGCTCCCGAAGGCGCAATCGTAAAAGTCGCGGGCATGTCCGAGGAAGAGCAAGTCTTCAAAGGCCCAGCTCGCGTCTTTGAATGCGAAGAAGATGCCTTCGAAGCGGTCAAAGCCCGCACCTATAAAGAGGGCGAAGTCCTCGTCATCCGCAACGAAGGTCCCCGCGGCGGTCCGGGGATGCGCGAGATGCTATCGACCACCGCTGCGCTCTCGGGGCAAGGCATGGGCAAGAAAGTCGCGCTTATCACCGATGGTCGGTTCTCAGGCGCAACGCGCGGGTTCTGCGTCGGTCATGTCGGACCGGAGGCCGCAATGGGCGGGCCTATCGCTCTCGTACAAGACGGCGACGTCATCACCATCAACGCGATCACGGGTGAGATGTCGGTCGACGTTTCTGACGAAGAGATGGCCAAGCGCAAAGAAGGCTGGAACGGCCCGCGCGAAACCATCTACGCGTCCGGCGCGCTCTGGAAATACGCCCAACTCGTCGGCTCCACCATCAATGGCGCGGTAACCCACCCCGGCGGCGCAAATGAGAAGCATATGTATTCGGAGCTTTGATGACGGTTCGGCCCTAAAGTGACAGATCTTTAATCCGATCTCCCTCTTTTGGGCCGATACTATTGTGGCGCCAGCCCGATCAGCGCTGAGGCGCGACCTTTGACGGTCACAAACTGTCACTGCGCTGATTGCCGACGTTCATCGACGCACTCTGAGTTAAACTCGAAAGCGGGCAGGTAAGGCGGCACATCGCCTCAGTAACAAACAAAAGTGCGAATGCGATGCCCCAACTCCTCATCATCTACCACTCTCGAACAAGCGGCACGCGGCAGATGGCCGAAGCTGCCGCCAGCGCCGCGCGCGAGGAGATCGACACCATCCTCAAACGCGCCGATGAGGCAACCGCCGCCGACCTCCTCACCGCAGACGGCTATATCTTCGCTGCGCCTGAAAACCTCGCGGCCATTGCGGGGATGATGAAGGAATTCTTCGACCGCACCTATTATGATGTGCTCGGCAAAATCGAGGGACGCCCCTACGCGCAAATGGTATGTGCAGGCTCAGACGGCGAGAATGCCGTAAGACAGACTGCCCGTATCGCGACGGGATGGCGGCTTAAAGCGGTGCAAGAGCCAATTATTATCTGCACCCACGCGCAAACTACCGAACAAATCTTGGCTGAAAAGACAATAAAAGATGCTGACCTCCAGCGTTGCCGTGACTTAGGCGCGGCAATGGGAGCGGGCCTATCAATGGGCGTGTTTTAACAACAGCGCCCGCATTAAGTTTTGTTAACTTTTCAGCGCGATCCACATATATTAGATTAATAAAATCATGTACTAAGCTGACTTTAAACATTTTTCTGGATTAGTTAATGTAATGTGTTAAGTTTACCTCATAAAATAATGAGATGAGGCTCTCGCATGAAACTTTTTCTGGCTACGGCAATGGGAGCGGCGCTGGTCGCAGGGTGCGCTCCATTCGAACACGGACATTACGCTAATGATGTGTCCTATCAGAATAACGTAGGCGATCCCGCCGGGACTCCGTTGGTCTATCGCAGCGGATTTTCCAATGGATTGGCGGCTATCGCTAGTGCTAGCGGCTTTGGTGATTCGGGAAATGGCTCTTTCGGAACGCAACAAACGGTGTCAGCCGCCGCGCATCGGGATTCTCCGCATTTACACCACTCCCCGCAGGTGCATGGCTTTGGAAGTCTAGAGCGTAGTCATCGTTCCAGTTCTGCAGACGATTTAGGCAGTGATCCTTTCCATAAATATTTAAACCGGTCTAATGCCTCGCACTTTGAGACACCGCAATCTCACCAATCTGCCCATATCCAAAAATTCGCCAGCTCTGAGCCTTACGTCAGTGCTAGCTCTGCAGATGATTTGGGTCGTGATCCTTTCCACAAGTATCTGAATAAGTCAGGTAGCGGACATCATGATGGATCACACGCCCATCTTACCGCGCATGTACAAAACTTTACCGTACCAAGCGTGACACAAGCGTCATTCGCTCCGGTGCAGGTTTTCCCGCAGACTGTGCAACAGAGTTTTGTTAGCCAGCCAATTCAACAACCGGTTTATAGCTCGCAACCGCTTCAGCAAGGATTTGTTAATCAACCAATCCAACAAGTCACGTTGCAACAGCCGGTTCAGCACAGCTTTGTAAACCCGCAGATTCAACAGATTGCTGCACCACAAGTATGGCCGAGCGCACCGCAGCTCATCCAACAAAGTCCTGCCCCTGTGCAGAGCTTTAATGCGCCAACACCGATCGTATCGGATATTCAAGTGGTCCCAGCGGGTCAGAGCTTCTTTGCTCCAAACCCGGTTCGGCACAGTAATATTCTAGCAACCTCGCTTGGTAGCCAGCATCGATTTGACGCTGACGGCTTCGCAATCTGCGACATACCGGGCCATAAACATGCTGCGCATCATCCCGCACATCATAAGACCCTTGTCAAAAAACAGCCGCGACCAAGATTTTGAGTGCTGAAAAGCCCTAACTGCTGCATTGCAGTAAATTCAATCTAATTCGTAAAAGCTGCGCCGGAAACGGCGTGGCTTTTTTCTGTTCGGTTAAGCCTTTGGAGAAACGGACAGTTTAATATCCGTTTCGAAGAGGATTTCAGGGAAAACGAATTTTAGTTTTCTTAATGAAAATCCGAAAAGCAAAAGCCTGCAGCGGTTTATCCAAAACGCTGTGATTGAGCAGGAGTTACGTTATGCGCCGTGTCGCGTTGATTGGAGCCGGATTCATTGCAGACGCTCATTTGGGCGGTCTAGCGACGGTAAAAGATGCAACAGTTGTTGCCGTTGTTGACCCTTCTCTGGGCCGAGCAGAGGCGATGGCGAAGAAAATTGGCGCAAAAGCCTTTGCCTCGGTTGATGAGTTGGTCAGTTCAAAACTGGCTGATACCGCTCACGTTCTAACGCCGCCTCCTTTCCACCGCCTTGTCGCTGAACCGCTTTTAGAGGCGGGCATTGATGTTTTGCTTGAAAAGCCAATGGCAGAAACATCCGAAGATTGTCAGGTGCTTCTCGATGCAGCGGCAAAATCAGGGGCGGCTCTGCGGATCAATCATAACTTCGTTTATCACCCTGCCTATCAGCGTTTGAAAAAGCAGGTAGAGAGCGGGCAATATGGCCAACTTCGTGCTGTGCAAATGCGTTTCGCAGCTCCGCTTCGCCAAATGGCGGCTAAGCAATTCGGCCATTGGATGTTCGACTCCCCCCGCAACCTGCTGATGGAGCAAGTCGTTCATCCGCTCAGCTTGATCGACGATCTGCTTGGCCCTGTCTCGCTTTCGGGTGCGCTACCCGCAGAACCAACCCGTCCGACAGAAGGCGTCGCCATTACGAATAAGTGGTCGCTATCCTTTGCATCGGAGCGCGGCGATGCACAGCTTCAGGTGATGCTTGGTGCAAACTATCCAAGTTGGTCAATTTCCGCACTCTGCGATGATGGCGTGATCGAAGCAGAAATGTTTGAGAGCCGCGTCATGGGCCGGGGCGCTCATGCAGAGATTGCCCCAATCGACCATGCACGCCGCAGCTTTAAAGTTGCCAAGCAAGCTGCTGGCCAAGCCTTCGGCGGCTTGGGTTCCTATGCAGGAGAAATCTTGCGCATGGGCGGCAAGTCCGATGGCTTCAACCGTTCGATGATTGGTTCGGTCAGTGCGTTCTATAAAGACCTCGCATCCTCCCAGAAACCAACTGGAGAAGCGGGCTTACGTCTTGTCGCCCTTTGCGAAGAAGCTGCAGCAGTTGCCGACAACACCCCAATTCCGGCAGTTGCAACACCGGGTGCAAACGACACGTATGATGTTGCTGTTTTGGGTGGCACAGGCTTCATCGGCCAACATTTGACCGAGGCTCTTATTGCTCAAGGAAAGCGCGTCGCGGTCATGGCGCGCTCAACGAAAAATCTGCCGGGGTTGTTCCGGCACGAGAATGTCGGCGTCTTCGCTGGCTCGATCAGTAATAAAGAAGCCGTCGCGGATGTTGTCCGCCGCGCACCAAAAGTCGTAAACCTTGCCCATGGTGGTGGCGGCGCAACCCGCGAAGCTGTCACAGCAGCGATGGTTGGCGGTGCGGAAGTTGTGGCAGAGGCTTGCCTGGAGGCAGGAACCGAACGCCTACTCTTCGTCAGTTCATCGGCGGCACTATGGCTTGGCGATAAAAACGAAAAGCTGAATGCCGAAACTCCACCAGACCAAAACCCCGAAGCGCGCGGCGATTACGGTTACGCGAAAGTTGTCGCAGAAGAAGCGATGCTAAAACTTCATGCGGATAAAGGCCTACCGGTTTCAATCCTGCGTCCTGCTGTCGTTGTCGGTGAGGGCGGCGCGCCGTTCCACTCGGCGCTCGGTGCGTTCAACACCGAGACGTGGTGCGTTGGTTGGAACAAAGGCAAAAACCCACTGCCATTCGTTCTTGCCGAAGATGTTGCAAGCGCGATCATTGGTGGCCTCGATGCCGATGTAGATACCATTGCAGGCAAAGCGTTCAATCTGGTTGGTGATGTGCGTTGGACCGCACGCCAGTACATTGACGAACTCGCCGAAGCCACGGGCCGTCCGCTCAAATTCCAATCGCAAAGCGGTGTCTCCGTTTCGGGAATGGAATGGCTCAAGTTCGTCGCGAAGAAAGTCTCGGGCCGCAAAGGTGTTCCTGCGCCGAGCTCTCGTGATTTGAAATCGCGCGGCATGGTCAGTGACATCGACACGTCGATTGAGAAAAAAGTGCTTGGCTGGCAACCGGTTGCGGATGAAGCAAAGTTCCGCGAGCGTGCGATTTACGTCCACCGTGGCTAATCAAAAACCGATCCGATTGCTCTGGGTCTTCTCGACTTTTGCAGTCGGGGGACCGCAACGCCGGATGGCGACCCTTACGGGGTCGCTTGGTGATGGATACGAACATCTCGTTCTGGCGATGGACGGGTCTTACGATGCCGAAGCGGTTTTGCCGGACGGCATCACTTATCGGCGTGTAGAAGCCGATGTTCAAAAAGGCGGGTTTATCTCGCGCGCCAATATCAAGACCTTTCGCAAAGTCATGGCTGATAACGCAATTGATCTCGTGTTGACCTGTAATTGGGGCGCGGTCGAATGGCTGTTCGCGAACCGAGGACGTCGCGCGATACCGCACATTCATTTTGAGGATGGCTTTGGCCCGGATGAGCGCCCGGACGCGCAGAATTCAAAACGGGTTTGGGTGCGCCGCTTTGCTTTTCGAAAGAAAGGTATGGAGTTCGTCGCCCCAAGTCGCGTCCTTGAACGAGTGTACGCCGATACTTGGAAGGTAAAACCCGAACGCGTTCACCTGATCCCCAACGGTGTCGATCTTGACGCCTTCTCGCCGATCAAGCGTCCGGATCGTCCCGTTACAATCGGCACGGTTGCGGCGCTCCGCAAAGAGAAGCGTCTGGATCGTTTGATCACTTGTTTCTCTGAAATGTCCGATACCTCAACCAGACTTTTGATTGTTGGTGGTGGGCCGGAACGAACGGACCTCGAAGCGCAAGCCGCGCCTCTTGGGGACCGTGTTATTTTTGCGGGAGAGCAGGGCGATGTCGCGCCCTTACTTGCCGAGATGGATATCTACGCGCTCAGCTCCGACACCGAGCAAATGCCGATATCACTTGTTGAAGGGATGGCATCGGGTTTGCCGGTCGCCGCGACGGACGTCGGCGATGTTGCAACGATGGTGGACGAGGCAAACCAACCCCATGTCGTTCCGCTTGGGGATGATGCAGCGCTCACGAAAGCGCTGAACGCTTTAACCAGCGACCCAACCCTTCGCGCCAATCTCGGGGCGGCAAATGCGGTACGTGCGAAAGAGCTTTATGGTCTGAAAGCGATGACCGAACGCTATGACACCTTATTCAAACGCATGGCATTAAAACCGTCTTGAGATAATTGCCCGTACGCGCAGGTTGATATCGCGGTGGCTGCATACAAACCTATGTTGCTCAAATCCGCGTCGATGACGAGATAGGGCAATCTTAAATCGAAATCTCGCACCAGACCGGAACGTGATCTGACGGCTTCTCCCAATCACGCACATCGCGGTCAATTCCAACGGACGTTACACGATCAGCCGCTTGCGGGCTTAGCAAAAGGTGATCGATTCGAATGCCGTTATTCTTTTGCCACGCTCCGGCTTGATAGTCCCAAAAGGTAAAGCGCTCGCCACTTGGGGTAAACGCGCGCACAGCGTCCGTCCATCCTTGCGCCATCAGCCGACGAAAAGCCGCGCGCGTTTCGGGCAGATAAAGCGCATCTTCAGCCCAGACTTCGGGCTTGGCGGCATCTTCAGGCTGGGGAATCACATTGTAATCACCGAGCAGAATGACCGGTTCTTCGGTTGCCAGCAGGTCAGCCGCGCGCGCGTGTAATCTTTCCATCCAGGCCAGTTTGTAATCATATTTCGGACCGGGTGTTGGATTGCCATTTGGCAAATATAACCCGCCTAGTCTCACCGCACTTTCGTCGCCGCAAACGGTCGCTTCGATCCAGCGGGCTTGTTCGTCATCGGAATCGCCGGGCAAACCGCGCGTAACATCTTCCATTGGACGCTTTGAGAGAATCGCAACGCCGTTGAAACTTTTTTGGCCGTGAGTTTCGACATTATACCCAAGATCCTCGAAGGCCGTGCGAGGAAAGCCTTCATCTTGTGATTTGATTTCTTGCAGAACGGCAACATCCGGTTCGGCTTGTTTCAGCCATTCCTGCAGCGTGTCGATGCGCGCTTTAATGCCATTGATATTCCAAGTCGCAATTTTCATGTGCTTCTTCTGCGTTACCTTTGCACAAAAGAAAAGGGGCCCGAAGGCCCCTTCCCATTCGTTATGTTGTCAGAGCTTAAGCGTCAGCCATTGGGCCTTCTGACTTTTCAGCCATTGGACCTTCTTTAGCTGGACCAACGTCAAAGCCTCCCTGAGATCCAGTTGCACTGGAGGAGATTGAAGGACCAGCACCTGCGCCACTGTTCGCGCCAGGAGCGCTGAGTGAGGCGACAAGCTGCTGAATCAGTGCCTGAAGCTGATCAATGATCGCGGCCAGACCTTGAAGGAGTGGTGCCGAAACATCAGCTCCTGCTGCTCCACTCGCACCAAATGAACCGCTAGCGCCAGCTGAAGCCGGAGCTGCTACTTGTTGTTCGGAAGCTCCGTCCAACAATTGAGTCACAGAGCTGCTACCGACTGCGCCGCCGGCTTGGCTACTGCTAGCGCCGCCAATGATGCTGATTGCATCGGCAGGGGTGCTTTGTGGCGCGCTGGCTGGAGCGTGGTCAACAACGACAGGTTGTCGTGCACCTGCTGAACCAGCTGGGCCTTGGATACCCTGAACGCCTTGGACGCCTTGGACACCCTGAACGCCTTGGATACCTTGGATACCTTGAGATCCAGCGGGGCCTTTAGGTCCTTTTGGTCCCGTTGCACCGGTTTCACCTTGGATACCTTGAGCACCTTGAGCGCCGGTTTCACCTTGGATACCCTGGATGCCTTGAGCACCTTGAGCGCCAGCAGCACCCGTTGCGCCTTTAGCACCGGTAGCACCGGTTTCACCTTGGATACCTTGAGCACCTTGTGCGCCGGTCGCGCCGGTTTCACCTTGGATACCCTGGATGCCTTGAGCACCTTGAGCGCCAGTAGCACCCGTTGCGCCTTTAGCACCGGTAGCGCCTTTAGCACCGGTAGCGCCGGTTTCACCTTGGATACCTTGAGCACCTTGTGCGCCGGTAGCTCCGGTTTCACCTTGGATACCCTGGATACCCTGGATGCCTTGAGCACCTTGAGCGCCAGTAGCACCCGTTGCACCTTTAGCACCGGTAGCGCCGGTTTCACCTTGGATACCTTGAGCACCTTGTGCGCCAGTAGCACCCGTTGCGCCTTTAGCACCGGTAGCGCCGGTTTCACCCTGGATACCTTGAGCACCTTGTGCGCCAG
>CALKBI010000069.1 GCA_937990185.1 uncultured Neomegalonema sp.
CGCTCTGTCGGGACATCAGGCAGTTATTTATGGCCTTCGCCAATCCGACCGGGGCATGCCCCGGTCGGATTGGCAAATCAGCCTTCAAACTGGGGAATTTTCAATCGGCACTTTTGGGGAGTATTCACCCGGCACTGACAAGCGGGCCTCGATCTGAGTCAGGAAGGACGGTGCAAGATTGGCCGCGTTATCTCGCGTCGGCATCTTTGTCAGCGCTGTTGTCGGATCGCTCATCAACGCAATCAACGCCGGATTAGCGCGCGGGGTTGTCGTGACTACGGTGCGGGGGTTCTCGCCCAAGCGCAAACCGAATTGCAGCATGTCCCATGCTTCCTGTGTGCGCTTCCACTTCGCCAGTTCATCGCACCATGCAGCATCGAATTGCGGACCGCGCAGGCTCTCCGGGTCAGAGGCGGAAAAGAGATGCGCTTCCGCTCCGTTCGGCCAGAGCAAATGACGGCGCGAGACATGAAAGACCGGGCGGCGGTCGGGAGGCGTGATCGCAATCAGACCGCTCTCGCCCAGCACCATAATATCGCGGGCTTGATCAGCCGTCTCGCCAATCAGCGCAACGCGGCGGCAAACACCCGGAGAATACGGCGAAGCGCCTTCGACTTGCGCCCTCACCCACTCGGCTCCGGCGCGGGTTTTGCCGGAACCGCGCCCCCCCATCACCAGCCATGTAGACCAATGGCCATCGGGGGGAAGCTGTTGCGGACGCGCCCAAAATCGCCAACTCCAAACGGCGGCATGGCGGCGGCGATGAGTGAGGTTTTTGAAGATCAAAGACGGGTCGAGACCGGCACGCATAAAGCGCTCGGCGAGGGATCGGGTATGCATAAAGGCTTTCGAAAATATGAGAGAGCGGCGCGGACGCGCTCAAGGCTTTTCGGCATCCGCCACCAGACGGTTGAGCCGTTTCAACACGGCATCCGTATCGTCTTTGGTAAAGAGGACGCCGGGCATGTTGGTGGTTTTCTTGCCATCGAATTTGGCAATCTCAAAACTGCGCAAAGCGGTCATGGAACGCTGCCACAAACGGATAAGAGCGAGGCGGTCGCGGGCTTGCGCCGGGTCTTCGGGTGGAGCCTCGCCGCGCAGCCGCGATGATGCCTCGCTCAACTCGCGCCAGAGGTCATCGGATTGCGCGCGCAAGGTCAGCTCGACATCGCCGCGCTGTCCGCCGCGTTCAGGCCATTTCTTTGTGCGCGCATGGTAATAGATCGTACCGGCGTCGACCTCAAACCGCCGGGCCAGTGCCTCGACAGAATAAGACCCGAGACGCCAGTGACGCTCGATAGAATCCCATATCGCAGGGGGGAGTGTGGGCATGAGGGGGAATCCTTTTCATGGAACAATGTCGCAAAGCCCAAAGGTGCGACCGGAATGAATTTTGATGTCAGGAAAACAGACGGCGTTAAGTCAGCATGCTCGACCCATCGGGAACAGCAGTTACTGTCGGGGAATTTAACGCAAAGGCAAATCAACAGCGCCGAGGGTAATACCGAAACAGAATTCTCCGAGGGGTTAGTGCATCCCGATCATTGGGAAAAATAATCCCGTCCCGGCTGTAAAAGCCGGGACCCCGCGCCGCCGGGTCTGTACTTCAAATTGCGAGGCCCCGGTTCTCACGACCGGGGCGGAGATTCCATTCGTAAACTCACACAACGTCCCGGCTGTAAAAGCCGGGACCCCGCACCACTGGGTTTGCGCTTCAAATTTCGAGGCCCCGGTTCTTATGACCGAGGCGGGGTGTCTGTTGGGTGCGCGCTTCAAATTTCGTGACCCTGTGTCACAGTAAGGCACGAATCTTAGGGTCATCATCGGACTTTTCCGATGATCCAGAGCGACAGACGCCAGTGTTTCCGGCTCTGAATTGCCCGGACAAGTCAGACAATGACGTTTACTGTCGTGTCCTGTGGTCGGAGCGACTCGGCTTTCGAACGCTTTTATCTCAGCATTCACAAACCTTACAGTTCACCGTTCGTTCCGTCAAGATGGAAAATCAAAAAAATTTCATCTGGCCGTTTACCGAGTTTTCAACGAATTCGGCGAGACTTTTGCAATCAGCCTATGCGAACAGATTGAACGGGCGGCCTTTTATGACCAAACAGGCATTCAGCGCATTGCCGGATGTAGCGGTTGCACAGAATTCGGGCGCTTCGGCACTCGTAGGTTTTACTGTGCTTGCAATAACTTTATTCGCAGTCCTAGCCTATGCTCACTATTGGCGCAAAAAACAAGAGCGCGACGGAATTTATAGCAAATACAAACTTCCCGGTGACCCGAAAAAAGTACGGCGCTAAGTTAAATAGCTGATCATTAAGTAGATAAAAATTTAATATTTAAATTTTTAATTTTAATACTATGTATTAAAATAAATTAACTTTTATTTAAAAAAAATACACTATTTATAATACCACTACCATAGATATTACAACTCAACACCGGGATTCTGCAATATGATTAATCTTGGGTTTGCTCAAGTGCCCTACGAGGCTCTTACTACTATTGCTATAGCGACCGCATTGTTCATGGCTGCGAGGTATATTGGTTTCAATATCATCGCAACAATTTGCGGCATCATATCTACTGTATATGGCGTTCGGGTATTGGCACAAGACTATGAGATCATAATCTCAAAGTATACTCTTGGTACATTCGAGGCCAGCTTGCTTGTTATCGTAGGTTTGTTTCTTGTTTATCGTGGCTACGATGCATTAACAGATCGTGGTAACATCAATACTTGGAAATAAGTCGACGTTATTCTGCTTCTGCAATTTTAGCGAGATCTCGTGCGACCGCGAATGCCCCTTTGACCTTGAGAGACGGGTCTGACCATTCGCGGCGCACGATCAGCTTTGTCCCCTTCACCTTCGCCAAATCATTTTGACCATTTAGCCATGTTAACAGCCCCGCTGGATTTGGAAAACGGTCATTATGGAACTGTATCGTTCCACCTTTCGGTCCACCATCCAGCTTTGCGATATGGGCGCGGCGGCACATGGATTTAATCATCACAATCCGCAAGAGGCTTTCAACCTCTGCGGGAGGCTTGCCAAACCGATCATGAAGCTCTGCGGCGAAGCCTTCAAGCTCTTGTTTGCTATCAAGCGAGGATAAGCGCCGATAAAGGCCAAGTCGCACGTCGAGATCGGCGACATAGTTATCCGGGATCAATACTGGAACACCGAGATTAATTTGCGGTGACCACTTGCCGTCTTCTTCCGGGCCTTCCATTTCACCTGCCCGCATCTTGGCAAGTGCTTCCTCCAACATGTCCTGATAAAGCTCGTATCCGACCTCTTTGATATGGCCGGATTGTTCTTCACCGAGCAGATTCCCTGCCCCGCGAATGTCCATATCATGTGAGGCAAGATTGAAACCCGCCCCTAAAGTATCAAGGCTGGCAAGCACTTTGAGTCTCTTTTCAGCCTGTGGCGTCAATGGCTTACGCGGCTTCGTCGTGAAGTACGCATAGGCGCGGGTCTTTGAGCGCCCCACCCTGCCCCGGATCTGGTAAAGCTGTGCAAGGCCGAAATTATCTGCCCTATGGACCACCAAAGTATTCGCGGTCGGAATGTCCAATCCGCTTTCTACAATCGTCGTCGCCAATAGTATATCGAACTGACCATCATAGAATTTGTTCATCACGTCATCAAGCGCACCGGGGGCCATCTGTCCATGCGCCGTCGCGAACTTCAACTCGGGCAATTGCTCGCGTAAAAACTCTTCTATTTCAGGGAGATCGGCGATACGAGGGGCCACATAAAAGGACTGTCCCCCACGATAATGCTCGCGCAGCAGTGCCTCTCGGATCGTCACCGGATCAAACGGCGCAATGTAGGTGCGAACCGCCAGGCGATCAACCGGAGGTGTCCCAATAAGCGATAGCTCGCGAACACCAGTCATGCTGAGCTGCAAAGTGCGCGGGATTGGGGTCGCTGTCATTGTCAGCACATGAACGTCAGATTTCAGAGACTTAAGACGCTCTTTATGAGCGACGCCGAAGCGTTGCTCCTCGTCAACAACCAACAGGCCAAGGCGGGCAAATTCGATGTTCTTTGCAAGTAACGCATGTGTCCCTATAACAATATCGACAGTCCCGTCGGCCATGCCTTTGCGGGTTTCGCTGGCGTCCTTTGCGGAAACAAAACGTGAGAGTTGGCGCACAGTAACCGGCAAGCCTTTAAAGCGTTCGTTAAAGCCTTTCGCATGTTGCCGTGCAAGCAATGTCGTCGGCGCAATAATAGCAACCTGATAGCCGGCCAAGGCCGCGACAAACGCAGCCCGCAATGCAACTTCAGTTTTGCCGAAACCAACATCACCAACAACAAGGCGATCCATCGGATTGCCGCTCGCCATGTCTTCGATAACGTCTTCAATTGCACTGAGCTGATCGTCGGTTTCCTGATACGGAAAGCGGGCGCAAAATTCGTCCCATGCGCCCTCCGGCGGTGTCATACGTTCAGCGGTGCGTAGCATTCTTTCCGCCGCAACTTTGATGAGCCGCTCCGCCATATCGCGGATGCGGTTCTTCATCTTCGCTTTGCGCGCCTGCCATGCGCCGCCGCCTAAGCGATCAAGTGCCGTATGATCATCCGCTCCGTATCGTGTCAGAAGTTCGATATTCTCAACTGGCAGGTAAAGCTTTGTTTCTGAGGCATATTCCAGCGCCAGACAATCATGAGGAGCGCCCATCGCTTCGACGGTTTTGAGGCCGATATAACGCCCTACCCCATGCTCCACATGCACGACCAGATCACCAGTTGCGAGGCCCGATGCTTCGGTAAGAAAGTTTTCGGCTTTTTTAGATTTACGAGTCTGACGAACCAGCCGGTCACCCAAAATATCCTGTTCAGCAATGACCGCAATGTCATCGGTTTCGAACCCCTGTTCGAGCCGCCACACCATCAAGCCAACTTGTTTGATGGGCGCTGCATCGAGGTCATCCCACCGCGCTATCTCGACCGGGTTCTTAATGCCGTGGTCCGCCAGCATCGTCTTCATCCGATCCCGCGCACCCTCGGAATAAGACGCAAAAACGACGCGGCGCTTTTTCGACTGCAAGTCTTTAACGTGATCGGCCACAGCATCGAAAAGATTAAGGTCCTGTGTCTGGCGCTCTTGCGCAAATCCTTTACCGAGTTTACCGCCCGCATCAATGACGCCCGGACCTGACCCTGTGGGAAGGGGATTGAAAGCACGCACCGGACGACCGGCGAAAGCTTCGGCCCATGCTTGTTCAGTTAAATAAAGTTGCTCATGCGGTATCGGTTTATAGACAGGTGCGCCCATTGAGCCTTCGCTGGTCGCTGTTGCCCGTGTTTCATAATGATCGGCAACAGTGGCAAGACGGGCGTCATAGACTTCTTCAATTTGGCTATCGAGAGATACTGTTCGTTCCGGCAGGTAATCGAAGATCGTTTCGAGGTTTTCGTAATAAAGCGGTAACCAATGCTCCATGCCTTGATGTTTCCGACCCTCCGATACCGCCTCATAAAGAGGGTCTTCCAGACCAGCGCTGCCAAAAAGATCGCGATATTTCGTCCGAAACCGATGGATACTATCATCATCTAAAGGTGCTTCTGAAACGGGGGCGAGGGCTATGCGGTCTACTTTATTCGCACTGCGCTGGCTGGCAGGATCAAACCGCTTGATACTCTCTAATACGTCACCAAAGAAATCGAGGCGCAGTGGGACTTTTCGGCCCGGAGGAAATATGTCGATGATACCGCCCCGCACCGCGTAATCTCCCGGCTCAACAACCGTAGATGCGCGGACATAGCCGTTACGCGAGAGATACCGCGTCAGCTCATCAGGGTCGATCCGAGTATCGGCGCGGGCGGTGAAACTGGCATCTTTGATGGCTTTAGCCGGCGGAATACGCTGAGTGACAGCGTTCAACGTCGACACAATGATTGATGGTCGGTTCCATCCCCGCGATAAGGCAGCGAGTGTTGCCATTCTTGCCGCCGAGATTTCCGGATTGGGCGAAACCCGATCATATGGAAGACAATCCCAAGCCGGGAATTTCAGTACAGGAATATCGGATGCGAAAATCTTGAGAGAGTCGATCATCGCCGCCATTCGGCCATCGTCTCGCGCCACATGAAGCACAGGACTGCCAGTCCGCCGCACCAAATCGGCGAGCAGTTTCGCATCAAAGCCTTCGGGAGCCCCACCAACCCGGACAAGGCCAGGATCGAGAGGCTTAGGAGTAGAACCATCTGCCGCCATGATGCGCGACCTAACGCGGTCTGCGCTAGATGGCAAGCAAGCTCGCAAGGTTTCCGAGCCATCGTCTTATTCTTTTTTATACGAAGGCTGGAATGTCCCGTAGGCAATCATGAAAACCAAATAAGTTAACGGGACATTGATTCATTCATATGTGAAATTCGAGACAAAATGCTCGCTTTAAACGACATAAATCCAATCATTCAATTTCCGAGAAAGTCGCGCATCCCTTTCAAAAGCCCATAATTTTCAGATTTTTCCAGCGTTACACTGGGCCTTGGCAAGCGATCTGCATATTTCCCGCTGAAAATTACAAGTAAGCGACGCGCTTTAACCATTCTTGGATGTCTACCAAGTAATCTGGCGAAGAAATCACAGAAAGGCTGCGCGTGTGTTCCGCGCAACCGCGAGGAAGCTGTATGGGTGACTTGAAGTTTCAGATCCTTCACTACGCAACAGAAATGTGGCGCAGAAAGTGGAGCATTTTGCTTGTCGGCTTGTTAGTCGGCTTGCTTGGTACTTATGTAGCAGCAACTCGGCCAGATGTCTTCACATCGCGTGCAGCCGTGGAAGTTGATGAAAACGCGCTCCTGAACGCAGTGCTTCCTGCGGGCGCGCCGCGTACGAATACGTCAGCAGCGATTGATTCGGTACGTCGAGGTATTTATGCGCGGCCCAATCTGGAACAGATTGTTTACGATACTGACCTGAATCTAACTCTCAATGATCGCCGTGGCATGGAAAGTCTCGTCACAAATCTTGAGGAAAAACTAGAGCTGAAGCGTCAGGGCACGAACTATTACGTTATCGAATATACTCATAACGATCCCGTAGTTGCACGGAATGTCACTCAGGCTGCCCTCGATATCTTCTTAGAAAAGAGCATTCAGGATACCGGTAGCGGTCAAGGTACGGACAAGGAAGAAGCGCGGGAGTTCCTAAAAAGTAAACTGGAGACCGCCTCGGAGAAGCTTGCGGTAGTTCAAGCTGAAATTGCTGAATACCAACGGGTTAATGGCGATGCAATCCGCGGCACGAGCGCAATACAAAACCAACTTCGTGGGCTTGAAACGCAATTAAGCAGCCTTAAAAGCGACCGGCTTTTGCACCAAGGCCAGCTATCGAACTTACAATCACGGCTAACTTCGACAGAGCCTCAAATCATCGTCCGGTACGAACAACAACAACAGCAGGTGCGTCAACAAACGCCGCCGCCTATTCGTCCGAATGTTATCATTCCGCAAAATGTTCCAACACCGGAACAAACCCGCGCGGATGACTTTCAGCAGCAGCTTGGCGCGCTACAAAATGAACTAAACACTCTGTTGGAACGTCTGACCCCTCAACACCCTGACGTTCAGACCATGCAAAACCGCCTGAATGCTGCACGGGGAGATTTCGCGCAGTTACAAGCTGCCGCTCAAGCCGCGAACGCGCGCCAGCAAAATTCGATTGCACAGGCGAACCAAGTCTTAACGGATTATGAAAACCAACTGCGCCAGTGGCAAATCCAAAGTTCGCAGCCCATAGCGCAATTGCCGCCACGTCCGATCTATGGTCCAAATCCAGCAGTCGCAGAAATTCGCTCACAAGTGAATGACCGCCGCAGCCGGATCAACGTTGTTGAAAACCAGATTGCGACGCTGAATGCCGAGATCCGCCAAGTCCGTGACGTGATGGCAAAACAGCCTGAAATCGTACAACGATTTTCAAGACTGACGACGAATGAGTCGAAACTTTTAGGCGAAGTTGGAGCGCTGGAAAATCAGCTCGACGTGATCCAACCTTCGATCATTCAAACAGTTCGTATGAAAGTCGTTGAACCGCCCGTTGTTCCAGTAACGCCTGCCGGTCCGAACCGCCTGCTATTATTCATGGGCGCGTTTTTATTGGCGAGTGGATCGGGTATGGGGCTAGCCTTCATGCGCGTGCAACTGGCCGATAATATTCCAACGATTAAACATCTGAAAAACAGCTTTGATCTGCCCATTCTTGGCGGCGTTTCGAAGATGGAAGGCAAAAGTGAGAACGCGCAGAAAGCTGCGGGGAATTTGATTTTCCTCGCCAGTGTTGCAGCTCTGATGGCCCTGTTTGGATACGTTACCTATCGCTACCATTTCGAGCTGTGGCGTCCGGATTTTGCCGGACTACTAACGAAACTCGGAATGGGCCCTACGCCGGGCAGTTGATGAAAATCTGAGAACGGCAATCCTCGGATGACCTTGGTGCTGATTAACGCCAACGACCATCCGAGGCGAACACGTTAAACTGGAGAGCCTTCGATGAGCTTGATTGACCGCGCCGCATCTTCGCAGGGGATAAATCCAAAGCCTCAGCAATCTTTGATCCGCAAAGAACAAGCGGAATCTGTTCCGGATATGAATGACTGGGTCGCAGATTACGAAAAAGAGGCTGGTATCTCCCCCGAACCAGATCCCCAACCAGCGGCGAAAACAATTCAAGGACCGTCCTCGGTAATGTCTCAGGTGATGGCTAAAGCCGCCGCGCCGGTTCCGTCAAAACGAAAGCGCAGTAACAGCGCTGGCTTACCCGCCATACAAAGCCGCGAATTTGAATTTGATTTCGAGCGTCTGAAAAAATTTGGATTTATTACCCCGGAAGGCCGTCGCTCGCGCGTCTCCGAAGAATTTCGTTTGATCAAACGCCGTTTGATGCAACGCATGAGCTTGAATGCCCGCAATCGTAAGAAACAACGCGGACGTGAGCACGTTATTCTCGTGACCAGTTCGCGCCCTTCTGAGGGCAAGAGCTTTATTGCCGTTAACCTTGCTCTTTCAATCGTACTGGATGAGGGTTTCAATGTGATGTTGGTTGATGCCGACGTTGCACGTCCTTCAGTTTCGAACATTTTTGGCCTGCGCAACGACCTTCCCGGTTTGACCGACTTACTACTCGGTCAAGAAGGTCGATTATCTGATGTACTGTTACGTGAAGCTAATCATCCGTTAAGCGTTCTGGCCGCCGGCGGCGCTGTTGACTCTGCAACCGATTTGTTCGGTGGAGATGATATGCGCCAATTAGTAACAGATATTGCGTCACGTTACACTGATCGAATTATTATCTTTGATGCGCCACCTTTGCTTGCATCAACAGAACCCGTAGCCCTTGCAGAACACGCAGGGCAAACCGTTTTAGTCGTTGATGCGGAAAGAACTTCGCGAGCGGCGATCGATTCGGCATTAGATTTGCTTGAGACAGACCAGAACGTCAACCTGGTGCTGAACAAGACAACAGTCCGTAATCGCACCGAGCAGTTTGGAAGTTATTATGAAGCGTACAACCAAGCAGCCTCGTAAGGCTAATGCATCATCGGCCCGCTTGGGCCTGTTAGCTGCAGCGAGTGGCTTTGCCATGGTAGGAGCCGTTACTGGTCTGTCAGCTCAATCCGTTGAAGGCGCCGCTCCAAGCAGCGGTGTTACAACTGCTGGTATCCCGGTAAGTGACGACGTCTTCGGTCCCGGCGCGCAAGCTGGCACTCTTAAGCCTATTGGTGTCGGACCTGCAGCTCGCAAAGGGACCGGTTCGGTTATCGACTCTTTGCGATCGCCTTCGATCGGCGAACCAGTTCGTCGAGGCCGCTGGGTCACATCGGTGACGCCTTTTGTTGAAGGCACAGCGACATACTCGGATAATATTAACCTTGTATCCGAAGACGAAGAACAAGAAACGATCCTTAGTGCAACAGCGGGTGTTACCCTCGGCGCGCAAAATGAACGTATCGCAGGTCAACTGTCCTATGCTGCTACATATGACACATTCCTGAACAACACGAACGATGATGGTTTCCGTCATAACCTGAACACCAGTTGGTCAGCAGCGGTTATTCCGAACTTGCTGCACCTGGATGCTCAAGGCGGTATCACAGAAGTCTTTAATACAACCGATCGGTTCTCCGGCAACTCAGTTGCGAACTCGGATGACCGCTCGCGTGCATTCTTTGGCTTGATCAGCCCATCGCTTCGCAAGAACATTGGTGGTTGGGCAAATGCAGAATTGCGCTATACGCTGCGCGGTGAAGCCTTTGACGATGATCAAGATGGTGGTTACTCGCAGCAGGTTTCTGCAGGACTGACGGGCGACCCTCGTAAGTTCCGCCGCTTCGGTTGGCAGGCATCGACTGAATACGAAGTCTTTACACCTGAAGATGATGAGACCAACGACGATCTGACACGCTGGACCAGTTCTGTTAGCATCGACGTTCCGGTTACCCCCAAACTCGCCGTTATTGCTACGGCTGGATATGACTTCTTCTCGGACGACGTGGCCGATGAAGATCTATCCGGTGCTTTCGCGAATGCTGGTTTGCGTTGGCAACCAACAACCCGATTTGGCGCTCGTGCCTTTGGTGGTTGGCGGTATGATGGTTTGGATTACGGTGTAGAAGCGAATTATGCGTTGCGCCAGAATGTTGTAGCCCGCTTGCAAGCTCGTCGCGGCGTACAGTTTAGTAACTTTGCAACAAACTCAGCGACACCAATTTCGACAATCGGTGCTAACGGTCGTCCCGCTTTTGTAACGCCTAACGGCGGCACAACGACCAATGTTAACGATGCACTCGCGTTCGATAATCTAAACCCGCAAAATCAGGGAGCGTTTGGCGATATCAACCGTTCTGATCAGGATGACGACTCGATCGTAGATACATTGCAGGCTTCTATTTCCGGTCAAACTGGTCGGACATCATGGAGTGCCAATGTCCAAGCGGCAGACTTTGATCGTGGATCAGCCTTTGGTGTTGATGAATTTGTCCTCTCTGCAAATGCAGATGTTTCACGAGAGTTAACATCGCGCCTAACAGCATCGGCAGGCGTCGGTTTCGCGACCGTACAATTCGATGATGCAGCGCCAGGAACCTCTTTAGAAAACGGTGATTTCGAAACTTTATCGCTTGGAATCGGATTAGATTACCAGCTTACGGAAATTGTAAATGTTTTTGGGCGATACACATACACAGAGCGATTCGCAGATCTGCCTGAAGACGAGTTCACAGAGAACGCAGGCGTGATCGGCGTAACGGCGAGATTCTAATACGGCCTCAAAAAAACGAGGCGAAGCACGACAGGTGACTGATGTACGAAGAATTCTACGGACTGAGCGCCAACCCTTTCCGCCTGACGCCAGACAGAAAGTTCTGGTTCGGCTCTGAAGGGCACCGCAAAGCGATGTCGTACCTAAAGTACGGCCTCTATCAAGGTGAAGGTTTCATTGTCGTCACCGGCGACGTGGGTACGGGTAAATCCACCCTCGTCTCTCAACTCTTTTCTGAACTGGACGGCAACGATATCGTTGCCGCCCAGATCGGAACGACACAGATCGACGCAGATGATGCAATCCGCCTGATCTGTAATGCTTTCGAGCTGGATATCGAGGCACGCGACAAAGCGGACCTGATTTCGGCTTTCGAGGAATTCCTCATCGACCAAAACCAAATGGGCAAGCGCGTCCTGCTGGTAATCGATGAAGCGCAAAACTTGCCGATCCGTACACTCGAAGAACTTCGCATGTTGTCCAACTTTAATGTTGGCGGGCAACCGTTGTTCCAAAGTTTCCTGATCGGTCAACCGCAATTCCTGCAAACCGTTGCACACCGCGACCTTACGCAATTGCAGCAACGCATTATCGCCAGTTACAAACTGGAATCGATGAGCCGTCAGGAAACCGAAGACTACATCGAGCACCGTCTCGCTGCTGTCGGATGGAATGGAACACCTGCATTCGCAGCTGAAGCCCATGACGCAATCTTTGCTGAGACCAAAGGCGTCCCACGCCTGATCAACACGCTTGCAAACCGCATCATGTTGTTTGCTTCGCTTGAAGAGGCGGCA
This sequence comes from uncultured Neomegalonema sp., assembly GCA_937990185.1. Lineage (GTDB taxonomy): Bacteria > Pseudomonadota > Alphaproteobacteria > Rhodobacterales > Rhodobacteraceae > JAHDDY01. Next base: position 12,084 of record CALKBI010000069.1, read on the forward strand.
GAAGTTAGCGGCGACATGGTCAAAACTGTGATTGCTGACCTGAAGAAAGAAAATACAGTTCCTAATGCACCGGCTGCGGCAAGCACAGCTGCTGGCGCTGGTGTTGCTGTTTCCGGCAATGGCGGTGAACGCATTCAGCGGCTTGAAAGAGCAGTCGCTGCTTTGGTTAAACGAGTTCAAGCCGCAGAACAAAAACTTGGCGAGCATGACGAAGCCATTCACGAAATGATTGACCTCGCTATGGCATCTTTCGGGGGCGAACGCGAAGCTGATGACGTCGTACAACTTCACGCTTCTTAAGTTCTCGTTAATTACTTAACGCACAAGGCCTCGAAGAGATTCGAGGCCTTTAGTTTTTTCGCAACGGTCAACCCAGCTTGGAGGGAATATGGCACCTGCAGCAATGACCATTGATGTCGAAGATTATTACCACGTCCACGCTTTCAAAAATTCGATCCAGCGCTCGGAATGGCCGAAGATGGAATCCCGTGTTGAAGCGAATACGCACCGGATGCTGGACCTCTTCGCCGAGACGGGAAGCAAAGCAACATTCTTTACACTCGGTTGCGTTGCTGCGGACCACCCTGAAATAGTAAAGAGAATCGTCGCCGATGGCCATGAGCTGGCCAGTCACGGTTGGGATCACTGGGCGGTTTTCGACCAAGACCGCGCAACATTTTTGACCGATATTACGCGCGCAAAACATACGTTAGAAGACATCGGTGGAACCGCCGTAAAGGGTTATCGCGCGGCTAGTTTCTCAATCGATGAACGTAGTCCGTGGGCCTATGACGCATTGGCAGAAGCGGGATACCTTTATTCGTCATCATCTCATCCGATAGCGCATGACGCTTACGGAGATCCGAACGCTGACCGGGGACCGCACAATACCAAATCAGGCGTCGTCGAAATACCCGTGATTACCGCGACTATTGGCAAACGTCGTGTTCCAGCAGGCGGTGGTGGCTTCTTTCGGTTATTGCCCCTTGGATGGTTCACACGAGCACATCGGCAAGCGATTACCGAAGGATTAACGCCAAATTTCTATCTTCATCCTTGGGAAATTGATCCAGAGCAACCTCGTATTAAAGACGCACCGCTAAAATCGCGGTTTAGGCACTATGTCAACCTGTCGAAATGCGAGCTTAAATTGAAACGGCTCCTGCATACAGCGACATGGACCAGAATGGATGAGGCGTATCATGGATGGATCGGCGGGACTGAACGATCTGATGCTCAAACCGGTCACGGTTTCGCATCTAATGCAGGCTGATCATGCGGCATGGGATGATTACGTAAACGATCATGATAACGGCTCGCCCTTTCACTTAATTGCTTGGCGACAGGCCGTGACTGAAGCATTGGGATACGATGCGCCTTACCTGATGGCGCGTCGCGATGCTCAGATCGTCGGTATTCTACCTATCATCCATGCAAAAACCCGTTTGTTCGGCAATAACCTGATCTCAAGCGCTTTTTCTGTTGGTGGTGGAATCTTAGCAGATGATCCAAACGTTGAGGCAGAATTAGGCAATGCTGCAATCGCTCTGGGCAAAGAGAAAAAAGTCGAGAGTTTAGAATTACGCAGCACGAAAGCTATCTTTGAAAACTGGCCCACCAAATCAGAAACTTACGCCAGTTATACCGCGCCTCTCTCAGCCGATGCGGACGAAAGATTAAAAGCCATTCCCCGTAAAAAACGCGCGGATGTTCGCAAGGGAATAAAGGCTGACTTTCCCGTCGACGCAAACGCATCTGTCGATGTGTTCTTTGAACTTTATGCCAAGAACCTTCATGCGCTAGGCACGCCGGTCATGCCGAAAAAATGGTATGCTGCGTTGAAAAAAGCGTTCGGCGACTCATGCGAGATCGCGACTGTGCAAGGACCAGATGGTCCTGTTGTCGGCTTGATGAGTTTTTATCACAAAAACACTGTCTACCCTTACTATGTCGGCGCAACGATTGAGGCACGAAAGCTGCATGCCTTTGATCATGTTTATTGGACGCTGATGGAACGTGCGCTCGACAAGGGATGCACAGTGTTTGACTTTGGCCGTTCGAAGATTGGAACCGGCGCAGCAGACTACAAGAAACACTGGGGCTTCGAAGGCATCCCGTTGGAGTATCAGTTCCACCTTTATGGTGATAACGAAATGCCTGACATCAACCCGAATAATCCGAAATACGCGCGGTTCGTGAAGGTTTGGCAGAAACTTCCTTTCGCCGCCACAAAGGTTATCGGGCCAATGCTTGCGAGACAATTGGCATGAGCGTTGTCAAACCTACATTGCTATTTCTGGCTCATCGGATTCCGTATCCTCCGACCAAGGGCGAGAAGCTACGCGCCTATAACCTGCTCAAAGGTCTGTCGGAAACGTATGATATTTGGCTTGGCGCGCCGCTGGATGATCCTGAGGATTGGCAATACCGAGATGCGCTTGATGAGTATTGCATAGAGACGCATATCGCCGACATTCGCGGACGCACACGTCATCGTGCAGCGGTGGAAGCCATCGCACGCGGCGAGCCGGTTTCTTATTCTTACTTCCGTCAACGTGGCATGATGGATTGGGTCGCAAAGCTGAGCAGCGAACGCGCTTTCGATGCCGTTTTTGTCTATTCTTCCGGGGCAGCGCCATATCTGAAAGCCATGCGCCGCAAGGCGGGTGCGACAGTTATGGATTTCGTCGATGTAGACTCGGAAAAATGGCGTGCGCTTGGCGAAACAGCCAAAGGTCCGATGAAGCACGTTTACGCGCGCGAGGCAAAACTGCTCCTCGCCGAAGAGCGTCGCCTTGGCGCGCTTTCAGACGCCAATCTGTTGGTAACGGATGCCGAAGCAGCACTTTATACGGAGCTGACCGGACAACCGGCAATGACCGTCGGCAATGGAGTCGATACGGAATATTGGGGCGCTGCCAAGTCAATTGACTCGCCCTATTCCGGCGAACGCCAACGGGTGATCTTTACCGGCGTTATGGATTACGAACCGAATGTTGAAGCAGTGATTTGGTTTGCTGCCGAAGCGATGCCGAAACTTCGCGCGATGGGTCGAAATATCGAGTTTGTCATCGCAGGGGGACGCCCTGCAAAAGCGGTTCAGGCGCTCGGTGAAGCTGAAGACATCACAGTGACGGGACGCGTAGAAGACATGCGCGGCTGGCTTGGTCATGCGGACCTTGCTGTTGCGCCCTTGTTATTGGCGCGCGGTGTTCAAAACAAAGTTCTCGAAGCAATGGCTGCCGGAACGCCTATCTTAACAACAACACCTGCCCTTACCGGAATTGATGCTGTACCGGGCCGCGACGCCCTCGTCTGCGAAACCGGAGAAGGCTTTGCTAAGGCAATTGTAGATTTGCTCGACGATAAAACGCGTCGGGATGAGATGGCAAAATCAGCTCAGGCGTTTGTTCAGAACGGATATGGCTGGGGCGCAAAAGTTGCTGATCTGGTGAAAATTATTGAGAGCGCACGAGAAACCGCGCCTGCAAAGGTTGCCTAATGACAACATCAACCGACACACACATCCTTGAGACAGAATCGCAATGGCGCATTCACGTCATTCAATTTGTGCTTTTGATTGCTACGCTTTGCGCGGCTCAATGGTCGACGCTTACCAATATGATCGAAATTTGGTATCATACGACCACATACAATCACGGCTTTATTGTTGCACCCGTGAGTGCCTATCTCGTATGGCGCAGACGCAGTGAACTTGCTGCTGCGACGCCATCGAATGCTTATTCCGCGTTGTTGGCTTTGCTACTCTTCTGCGTCTTCGGATTGATTGGAGAATTGAGCGGAGTCAATCTTGCGCGTCATATCGGTTTTGTCTGTGCTTTGATGTGTCTGGTTCCGTTGTGCTTTGGCTGGTCCATAACACGCCGGTTCATCTTTCCGATCCTCTTTCTAGGATTCATGATCCCGGTCGGAGATTTCCTGATCGCGCCGTTGCAAATTTTAACGGCTGATGTATCCGTTTGGATGATCCAAATGACGGGCGTTCCGGTGTACCGTGAAGGATTGATGATCGAATTATCATCTGGCCTGTGGGAAGTTGCAGAAGCCTGTGCCGGTGTACGGTTCTTAATCGCGAATATCTTCGTCGCCACTATCTTTGCTTACTTGAGCTATGACAAGGCATGGAAGTGGGTTTTGTTCGCAATCCTCGCTGTCGCGATTCCGGTTGGCGCGAACTGTATCCGTGCATACGGCATCATGATGCTGGCCCATGTGACAGATAACGCTCTTGCCGTTGGTGTTGATCACCTCGTTTATGGCTGGGTATTCTTTTCCATCGTGATGCTGTTCATGCTCTGGATTGGAGGAAAGTTCTCCGACCGTGATCTGGAAGACCCGATATATGATTACGCCACGAACGACGGCAATCACGCGCGAGGCGGCCTCGGCGTCGCCATCGCAGGTTCACTGATGATCGCAGGTGCGCCTGCGTTTTCCGAGATCAGCAAGCCTATTCCAACCGCGATGCCATCCGCACTCATCAAACCGATGATCCCAGAAAACTGGGAAATTATTTCTTGGAATGGCGATGCGCCGGATCGTTGGATACCGCGTCTTGATGGAGCAGACCGTGCGGAGATCGAGCGTCTATCGAATGGCACTGACACGTTGGATATGGTGGTTGCGTACTACACACACCAGCGCGACGGTTCCGAAGCGTTGCATTACTCCAACCGCTTCGATGACGACAAAATCTGGGTAAGGGCCGCGCTCGGAAATTCGATTCTCGAAACCGGAGAAACGGGTCTGCCAGGTGTGGCTCGACGCGACAACCTGACTTACTTCCAGCAAACCGGCGACTCCTCCGGCACAATTTTCTCTTCGCGTCTCGTCACGTCTTGGGTTTGGGTGGGTGGTTCACTCACGGCTGATCCATTGACTGCAAAACTTTCGGGAATGAAAGCACGGCTCTCAGGCGGTCAAGCCGGCGCAGCCATCATCGCATTTTCCGTTCAGTATGACGATCCGGAAGAAGAAGAACGCGCACGGGAAACAATCGAGACGTTCCTCGCCGATATGAAACCTATAGCGCCGGTACTTGAGGCAGCAGGAAATAACTAATGTGTGGAATCGCTGGTATCATTGATCTTGACGGCCCTCGCGATATTCCGCGCAGGCGTGTCCAAGCAATGACGGACGCTATTGCTCATCGTGGACCGGATGGCGAAGGACATTGGCTCAACCCCGGTGTGGCGTTGGGTCATCGGCGACTGGCGATTATTGATCCTGAAGGCGGGATTCAGCCGATGATCGGCGATAAGATATCGGTCACATTCAATGGGATGATCTATAATTTTCGCGAGTTGCGCAGCGAACTCGAAGCCCAGGGCGCGCGGTTCGAAACCAATAGCGATACCGAAGTTTTACTGCATGGATGGCGCGCATGGGGCGCAGCTTTACCTGAAAAGCTCGACGGTTTTTTTGCCGCCGCCATCTGGGATGCGCGGGATGGAACATTCGCGCTAATCCGGGACCGGTGGGGTAAGAAGCCGCTCTATTATTCGATATCACCTCAGGGTGAACTTTTATTCGGGTCAGACCTGTCGGCGATCCTCGCAGGAATGAACCATACGCCGGATATTCGCGAAGATGCCCTCTCAGATTATCTCGCGTTCGGGTATGTGCCAGAGCCGAAGTCAATCCTTGCAGGAATTGAAAAGCTACCTCCTGCTCATCGTTTAATTCTCAAGCGCGGAGCTTGGCGCGACGCGAAAGCCGAGCGCTATTGGTCGATCAATGTCCATCCCGAAGATACCGGACAAACGATGGAAGATGCAGTCGCGGAATTGGTTCCGTTATTGCGCTCTGCCATCGATAAGCGGTTGATTTCAGATGTTCCGCTCGGCGCGTTTTTGTCAGGAGGCGTCGATAGCGGAGCTATGGTCGCACTCGCAACGCAAGCGCGCGGGCCGGGGCTGGATGCTTGCACAATGGCTTTCGAAGATGCGGCGTTTGACGAAAGTGACCTTGCAACGAAAGTCGCCCAACAATATGGCGCGCGGCATCATATCGAAACCGTTCGCGAAGAAGCCATGGCGGATCTAAATCCCCTCGGTGTGGCCTTTTCTGAACCCTTTGCCGATGCCTCTGCGTTGCCGACAATGCAGCTATGTGCGCTCGCGTCAAAGCATGTGAAAGTAGCGCTGTCAGGAGATGGTGGCGACGAACTTTTTGCCGGATACCGGCGCTATCCATACCACATGAATGAAGAACGCCTGAAGGGTCGTATTCCCGGCGCAGTATCGCGTGGATTATTCGGACCATTAGCACGCGCTTATCCCGCCATGCCGAATGCTCCTAAAGTCTTCCGCGCAAAATCGACGTTTGAGTCCCTCGCCACGGATGCGATGGGCGGTTTATTCCGTGCTACGGCCATCATGCGTGAGAATGAACGAGATGCCTTGATGGTACGTCCTCCACAATATTCGTCAGCAGACTTGCTGCGCGCTCATGCAGCAGAAGCTCAGACCGATGATCCTTTGGCCCGCGCTCAATATGTTGACCTGATGACATGGCTACCGGGGCGCATGTTGGTGAAGGTTGATCGTGCGAGTATGTTCTCCGGTGTGGAGGTTCGTAACCCTCTGCTTGACCTTCATCTGGCGGAATGGGCCGCGAAACTACCAACACGGTTAAAACTCGACGGATTTAGCGGGAAGCATGTGCTTAAATCTGCATTACGCGGTTTGGTTCCATCAGAGATTCTCGACGCAAAGAAACGCGGCTTTGTCGCCCCTATTGGCGGATGGATGACAGGCCGGTTTGCGGCGCAGATGGAAGCATTACCAACGCGATCACATCTCTCGGAATCCGGTCTCATCGAACCAAAAGCGGTAACCACCCTATGGAGTGAAATGCGAGATGGAAAAGCGGATCGTTCACGGGAATTGTGGACATTGATGATGCTGAATGGCTTTCTTGGGCGCTTGAACGGTGAAACCGCACAAAGCAATGCCGCATAGGTGCAATTTATTTATTACACGCATAGCGAGAATATTTTGACAGCTTACTAAGGCTTAATTAATTTCTTTACACAGCACAACACAATCTGACGAATTACTAAAAAAACAATCTAAAACATCGCTCTAGCTTAAACCAACATTAAATCATCGAAGCCACTCTCTGCGCAGATTTTACCTGTGCCGGGAGCACCAAACAATGCTGATTCGTAAGACGATCTTCGCCGCTATTCTCTCCACCGTTTCTGTGCCAGCACTCTATATCAGCGCAGTCCCAGCAGCAGCGAATGTTGAGGCAGCACTGGATAATCCTTATGTCGCCAGCGCGCAGGCTCATTTCGAAGCCGGACGTCATCGCGAAGCCAGCATCGAATTGAAGAACGCCCTAAGAAAAGATCCTGAGAACGCAACGGGGCGCTATTTGCTCGGTAGGATTCTATTCGATCAAGGCGACTTGACGGGCGCAGCCAAAGAATTAGGCCGCGCGCACAAACTTGCACCAAATGACGACACAGCAATTTGGCTTGCCGAAACACGAATGAGCAATGGCGACGCTAGGGGTGCGCTGGAATTGGTAGATGGCGAAGGCAGCACGATTGATGCAACTGTCCACCGATTGACCATCAGCGCGGCTGCGTTTACACAGCTCAATCGTTTCGACGAGGCAGAAGCAGCTTATCGTAAAACGCTTGAGATTGATCCCCGCCGCGTTGAAGGCCACTTTGGACTGGCACAGGTCTTTGCAAGTCGAAAAGATTACCGGGCGGCAGCAGACAAACTTGATGAGATCGTTATCGGCAAGCCTGACTTTTCACCGGGCTGGATGTTGCGCGGCGAAGTCTCATTGGCAAAAGGGGACAAGCAAGCGGCTTTCATCGCCTTTGATAAAGCTGTAACGCTCGGACCAAATGACCCATCTCCACTGATCGCCCGCGCGCGCGCAAATCTCTCTACTGGAGATTTAGAGCGTGCAAAAATCGACTCGCAAAACGTACAAAAGTTAGCACCTAATTCTCCTATTTCGCATTATCTAAACGCCGCTATCGCGTATGCTGAAGGGGATATCGAAGAAGCAAACCGTTCTTTCACGCACTTGCAAAGAAGCTTCGATAATTTTCCTCCAGCGGTGTTACTGGGCGCATTGATCAAACATCAAAAAGGCGAGAACAATCAGGCAGACTCGTTGCTCGTTAGATACATCGGAATGCAGCCGGACAATATCGACGCAAAACGGGCGCTCGCTACTGTACGTCTAGCCAATGGCCAGCCGCGCAATGCACTCGATATGTTAAACAGCGTTTTGCAAAAGTCACCGAATGACTCAGCAACTCTGCGTCAAAAAGCAAGCGCCCACCTTAGTCTTGATCAATACGACAAAGCGGAAGTAATCTTCCAAAAATTAGCGCGAGGAAATTCTCCTACCGAAGCGCGCGAAGCACGGACTGCCCTATCTTTGCTTAATCCTCCTGCTGGGACGACTGATCCTGTTTTTGCTGACTCTAAGGTGCGTCGCACTTTGCTAAAGGCGGTTGATCGGATCGTAAATGATGATCACGAAGTAGCAGAACGTATGCTCGATAATATAAAGGTATCTGACAGTGCTACCTTGCTTGCGCTGCGCGGTAGCGTTGCGGCTGAGCTAGGAGATAGTGCACGAGCACGCGGTCATCTGGATCGTGCGCTTGAACTTGCACCTGAGATGACACCAGCGATAGCAACTTATGCCGAGCTTGATCAACGCGACGGAAGATCTGATGAAATCCTACCAAGGTTAATTCGTCTGCTCGATAAACGCCCACAAAGTGAAAAGCTGACACTCAATGTTGCCCAGCGTATGAAAACTGATGGCAAGAACGCTGAAGCAATAAAGTTCTTAGCCAAGCGCACGGAAATTGTACCGAACTCTGTCGTTATTTCACGTGCTCTTATCTCGGCGTATATGGTGCAACAAGACTTCGAGTCTGCCGCAAATGAAGCGGAACGCTTGTCAAAAATTGCACCGAAGAACCCTGGTGCTTTGGCGTTTGCAGCCAGAGCAATGATGGATGCTAAAGCGCCTAAACGGGCTGTCCCTATTGCGCAAACTGTCAGTAAACTAATCGCTGACTCGCCGCGCGCTGCGATGTTGCTCGCAGAAACTCAAAAGGAAAGTGGAGCAATCGACTCTGCGCGTGAGACATTAAAAAACGCTCAGAAAAAATGGCCAAATGATGTCTCTGTCGTCGCTACCTTAGTTCGAATGGAAGTCGAAGAGGGTAATTTAGATGCAGTTAAAGCAGCAACGAGAGCTTTGTCCCGCAAGAACCCAAGTGCAGCGGCAAGTTTGACCGCAACTGCGATGACGGAGATTGGAAAACCCGATCTTGCTGTAAAAGCCTTAGAAGGTGCATTTAAGAAGAAGCCAAATTCGAGGCTTGCGGTCGATCTATTCGACGCGCGCCGCAGAGCCGGGAATGATGAACTGGCCTTCTCAGAACTTTCAAAATGGATCGATTCCCATCCGGCTGATCGCCTTCCGTTATTGAGTTACGCAACCGCCCTGCTGGAAGTTGGACGTCAAGGTGAGGCAACGAAGGCTTATGAAGCGTATCTCACGCTTGAGCCGAACAATCCTGTTGCACTCAACAACTATGCATGGTTGCGCCATCAGAGCCAACGCCCTGACGCATTGGATTATGCGCAACGTGCCTATAATGCAGCCAGTGGATCACCAGAAATTGCCGATACCTACGGCTGGATGCTGGTGACTTATGGTAAGCTGAAAGAAGGTCTTGCTCTGCTTCAAAACGCAAAAGATGCCGCGCCCGACAATCCGGGTATTCACTATCACTTCGCCTATGCTCTGTCGAAAGCAGGTCGCATGGACGAGGCAAAATCAGTGCTGGTTAATGTTCTTGAAGGAACCGTAGAGTTTGAAGAGCGTGCCGAAGCAGAAGAGCTGATGAAAGAATTGAACGACGGCTAACACCTTTCTTTTACCGATAAAGCAAAAGCCCCGGATTAGCGTCTGGGGCTTTTGTATTTTAAGCGTGGTTGATTTGATCAAGACGATCACGCTTTACCAATCTGACCAGTGAAAAACTGACGATCATCAAGAGTATCCATGATCCGAGCTTTCCAATGGGCACAGGACGCCACTCGTCATGCTGGTTCGGGTAGAGCCATGTACCACTGAAAGAACCGATATTTTCGGCTGCATAGACCAAAACACCGACGAAAACGAAAATCGCGAGCACCGGAACACGGCCCCATTGCGGGAAATGCGCCCAGCAGCGCCAGTACAGAAATATCGTAATTCCCATCAACGCATAACGCACATCCGGTATAAAGTGATGGCTGTAGAAATTAATATAAATCGCCAAAGCGAGCAAACCGCCCACCCATTCGAGAGGCGCGCCAGTCAACTTCATATCTGCCAATTTCCATCCACGCGCGATGTAACTGCCTACAGCAGAATACATGAACCCGGTAAAGAGCGGAACGCCGCCGATCTTTAACAAAGATGGTTCGGGGTAGACCCATGCACCAACGGAGGTTTTAAAAATCTCCATAATGACGCCGACGATGTGGAAAGCAAAGATCACGCGCGCTTCGGCCCAAGTCTCGCGGCCCGTGGCAAGGAGCCAGCCTTGCAAAGCGAGAACCGCTACAAACAAAAAGTCATAGCGATAGACCGGCCAGCTTTCTTGCCAAATCGCCGATGTCACCATGATCGACGCAAGAATAAATATCCCGAAGATCGCCGCCGAAAATTGAAATTTGACGAAAGCTGTGAGTTTGCTCAACACATCACCGACCTTCAAATGATGCTTTTCGTTTTTCAAGGAAGGCGGATGCTCCTTCAACAAAATCCCGTGTTGCGGCGGCCTCGGCCTGACTTCGGGCTTCCAGTGCCAGTTGTTCAACAAGGTCGGCTTGCATTCCCGCACGCATGGCGCGTTTCGTCAGTTCGAAAGAGCGGGTTGGGCCATTGGCAAAACCAGTGGCCATGGCAAGGGCTTCGGCTTGAAGGGCATCGTCTTCGATCATTTTCCAAACCAAGCCCCATTCCGCCGCCTTTGCACCGTCGACGGGTTCTGTCGTCATCGCCATACCCATCGCGCGGGGCAGTCCGATCAAACGAGGTAGGAAATAGGTCGAAGCGACGTCGGGCATTAGGCCAATGCGGGCAAAGGCGATCACAAATTGTGCCGAGCGACCCGCCAACACAATATCCGCCAACAGCGCAAGGGATGCGCCCGCACCAGCAGCAACGCCATTCACGGCGCAAATTACCGGCAGCGGGCAATCGAGGATCGCATGGAGCATCGGCTCGTACTCGTCGCGCAAAGTTCGCTCGACATCGGGCAATCCGCCGCCATTTTCACCGAGGTCTTGCCCCGAACAAAAACTGCGCCCATCGCCGGTCATGAGAACGGCTCGCGCGCCTTCTCCCGGAGCGCGCTCGAAGGCATGGCGCAACTCGTGTCGCATTGGAGTATTCAATGAATTCAACGATTCCGGGCGGTCGAGCGTGATGGTAGTCACGCGATCAGTTAAATCGTAGCGGATTGTCTCGTAAGCGGCCATTCTATTGCCTCCTGTTTCACCCTCTCAAATACCAGAGAGGGCGCGGGACGCAACGCTTACGATGGGTCAGGTTTGCAACGCAGTTTTCAGCGCGGAAGCAAGTTTATCCACTATCTCGCCTATATGGTTGTCTTCCATAATGAAAGGCGGGGCGAGGAGGACGTGATCGCCATGACGCCCATCAATGGTTCCACCCATTGGATAACAGATCAAACCGGCCTCGAATGCCGCTGATTTAAAGCGCTTGTTGATGGTGCGAGACGGATCGAAGGGGGTTTTCATTTCCCGGTCTTCGACGATCTCCAATCCCTGAAACAGACCCCTGCCCCGGATATCGCCGATATGAGAATGCTGGCCAAACTCTGCCTCTAGTGCAGAGCGCAAACGCGCGCCCATCGTGTTGACCTGCGTGATCAAGTCGCGGTCTTCCATCTCTTGCATCACGGCGAGTGCGCCCGCACAGGCGGTCGGGTGGCCGATATAGGTATGACCATGCTGGAAAAAGCCAGAGCCGTTCTCAACCGCCTCATAAATCTCCGCCGAGACCATCATTGCGCCGATGGGCTGATAACCTGCACCCAAGCCCTTTGCGATGCAGAGAATATCAGGGGCAATGCCTTCTTGATCGCTGGCAAAGAGGGAGCCGGTACGACCCATGCCGCACATGACTTCATCGAGAATAAGCACGATGCCGTGGCGGTCGCAAATCTCGCGAATACGCTTAAAATATCCTTCGACCGCTGGCACAGCACCAAGAGTAGCGCCAACAACAGGTTCGGCAATGAAAGCCATCACAGTTTCAGGACCAAGGCGCTGAATTTCGGTCTCTAACTCATCCGCAACACGGAGGCCGTATTGCTCGATTGTCTCAGTGTCTTCGCGGCCCCGGTATTCGTAACAGGGCGAGATATGCGATGTCTCGATCATTAGCGGTGCAAATGGCTCACGCCGCCATGCATTGCCTCCCGCTGCCAATGCGCCGAGCGTGTTGCCATGATAGCTTTGCTTGCGTGAAATCAAGCGATGGCGAGAGGGTTGCCCGCGCTCGATCTGATATTGCCGCGCAAGTTTGATTGCCGCTTCGACGGCTTCGGAACCGCCGGAGACAAAGTAGACGCGCTCTAATCCATCGGGAGCGCGATCCACCAGAAACTCGGCCAGCTCTTCCGCCGGTTCAGAGGTGAAAAATCCGGTATGAGCAAAGGCCAGTTTATCAAGCTGGGATTTGATTGCGTCGATGACGGTCTTATTGCCATGACCAAGGCAAGACACCGCCGCGCCGCCCGATCCATCGAAATACCGCTTACCGGCAGAGTCGATCAGATAGCAACCCTCACCGCCAACAGCGGTGGGCAAGGTCGATTTTGTATGGCGCGGGAATACGTGTGACATGCGAACACGCTATGCATGGTTTCGCAGGCGTGTCACCCTCGATTTTCCCCTACGAGCCTTTCGGCAAACCTGCGAGCCAGTCCAGACCGTGACCGACCCATTCGCCGGGGATAGAATGACCGCGCGGGTGCAAGCATACTTCGAGGACACGGCCACTCCTGCTTTGATCTTGGCGGGTGCAGGTCAAGCGGCGGTCGCCGCTTGGGACGTTGCGCTTTTTGCCGGAATCGCCGTTGACCCGCGCTAGAATATCGATGCCATCAGGGATAGGCATGGAGTCGTAAATTCCGATCTCATCATAGGCGACGACTTTATCTTTCAGCCCATGGATATGGCGCAAGTTCACTGGACCGGAGGGACAGGTTGCGGGGTTATCATTCCAAAAACCGCCCGCGATGGGCGCATAGCCTCGAAAAAGATCGCCTGTATAACACGCAACATTCCAGACCATCGACGCGCCGCGCGAAAAGCCCGAGGCCAATGTTCTGCTTTGATCAATCGGCCAGCGGCGACGCACATCCGCCATCACTGCACGAATGTAAGCGGCCTCGTCCCGCCCACCTTCTGCGCGGCCTTTGCCGATTTGCTTCCAGTATCCCGTCTTAGCAAAAGGCGCGACGAAGATTGCATCGCGGTTGGTTGCTCCACGCAGCATACTTTTATTGCGGAACGTGCCTTCGGGCGTACCGCCCCAGCCGTGGAAATAGACCACAAGACCTAGCGGAGTTTTGCCGTCCCAATCATCAGGGACCGCGGCCAAGTAATAACCGCCATCCACTTTGCACCGATTGCCGTCCCCGCAAGCCATCGCAGCGAAAGGGAAAAGCAAAAAAACCAACAGGAGGGAAATCAGGCGCATGAGTAAACCTCGTTCAGAAACCTAACGAGACAATTCTCTCATGTTCGATGACCTGCAAGGCAAATGTCCGTGAGGGATGTGACAGAACACGCCTGGGTAGTGTAAGATGAAGGCCGGAGACTTTTAGGCAAAGTTTCTGAACGATTGTGCGAAACTGCGCGTTTTACGCTTTCAAACCATCCTTCGAGACGGACCTACGGTCCTCTTCAGGATGAGGGCCGTTTCGTACTTCAGGAATTACAATTCCCTGACAAGATGCGTAGGCGCATCGCACAAAAACAATCACGAAATCGATATGATGGTTTAAGCGCCTCTTCCCGTTTCCGGGAGGAGGCTATTGGTGTTTTCTATGAGTATTTTTGCTTAGCGCTGAGCAAAGCTGTCGGCGCGAAGTTGATTGGGCCTCACGCCGCGTAGCAAAATGCTTCCGCGAGGACCGAGTGGGATCAGGGTTCCAGATCCTTGGGCCCGTGCTGCACGCAGAACTGCGCGCGGATCACCAAGTTGTTGTGGCAAAGCAAGGCGATCAATACCCGGTTGAAAATCAAATATCTCCGTCACACCAAGCGGCGCGGGGCCGCCAGCGGCTTTACGACCAAAGAAGAACACATCTGCACCGGGACCGCCCGCCGCATAGGTTTCTCCACCCTCGATTACAATGCGATCATTACCCCGGCCACCGGCGAGATAATTGATGCCCAAACCGCCTGCGACCAAATCATTCCCATCAAACCCGGCAACGATATCATTTCCACCTTCGCCAAGCAGCGTATCGGAATCATTTGATCCCGCCATCAACTCGTGACGGTTCGAGCCAGTGGCCCTACCGGAATAGACTTCGTGATTGGCAAGCGCCAACGTCGTACCATCCGGAAAGACCGGAACGATGCCCCATTTCGGGTGCTTCGCAAAGTTATCTCCGCTCGACTGCATGGCAATCGATCCACGAACAAGCTGCGCATAGGCTTCGGCCATAAGCGGATCACGAAAACCGCCTACCAGAGACGCATAACCCGCCCTGCCCTGTGCAGCAAAATCCCACGCCTTATCGCCATTGCCGTTTTGAATGCGCGGATTTTGTTCGAAGATGCTTTTCGCAATATTGGCCTGAGCCATCTCGCGCCATGTGCGGAAAGGCGCGTCGGTTTTCTCATCCGCATGAAGCGACAAATAATGGGTCGACCACAGCGGATTGAAATCAGGACGCAAGAAGCGGCTCAGTTGGTATTTACGAGTATAGTTGTAAACTTGATTGGCTTCACTAAAGCCCATGCGCGCGATCTGCGCCAAAGACTGAGAGAAGAAATCCTGCTGCCAGTTTCCGATATAGCCCACCGGATATGGACCTTCGATCCAACCCGCCGTTTCAAGATTGGCCGGACCGCCCAAATCATCACGGGCGGTATATGCTCTCGGATACCACACTAGCCGCTGACGAAGTTTCGACGTCAGGTATTCTTTCTCAGGGTGATCATCCGGCGTGATGAATGCAGCATATCCATGTGTGCGGTTCGCCCAAGCCTGTCCCCGCACTTCGTCGTCGGTCAGGTTGCCTTCCGCGCCATCCCGGTATCCCGGTGCAGAGTTATAGCTGAACAAAGCGTAAGCGGTTTGCGCAATCAGCTCATCAAGGAACCTGCGGTCGCCCGAGATGAGATACGGGACGTAAGCCAGTTCAGGCTGGTGCGAATTATCAACATCCCACCCATCAACATCGGTCAACATCGGGCCATGACCGTAGGAAGCTTCATTGGCACGGCCATCTAGCCAGTATCGCGGATGGTTATCCAGCGTTGGTGCTCGTGTGGTTTTCGGATCTCTGATGTGCCAAGGCACTGCCCCTGCGGCCTCAGCGGTTTGCATCATCGCATAGCGCGCACCGGGGCTTTGCGAGCGCAACCAAGCCAGTGTCCAATCCGGGACCATGCCAAGATCAGCGCGCCCACCGCTCGTCGGCATCGCTTTGGTGATCAACGCATTCCCCATCGGGCCTGTATCAGTTTCGCCGATCTTATTTGCGAAAGAAAAGAAACCCCGGTTGATATCAAGCTCCGGATCAAATGCCGGAACTGCACCCGCAGCGATCATGTACGGATAATCATAGACGACGTGGCCCGTCGACGGCTCTCCACCGGCCCAGACAACTTCCCGCCAGTTCGTAAAACGACGGTGCTCCAGCTTGCGCTCAAGCATCGTGCGACCGCTCATCTTCACCGAGTAACCGTAAGGAATATCTTTGCCAGCGGTTTCGAACATATCATCATTGTGCATCGAAACTGAGGTACGAACCGCACCATCAGCTAGCACCCGGATGTCAAAAATCGCCGTGAGCTGTGGCGTTAATTTGCGCTTCATGCGTATTTCCGAAGCGAGCGGTCCTTTGAGCCATGGCTTCTCGCCCTTAGCGATTGCTTGCTTGAGCAACGTGCCCGCGTCGATGGAGAAATTCTGACCGTTGAAATCGAAATCAAGCGTCAGGTTATAACCTCGTGAGAGGACAGACTCCACGCGCAGCGCGCCACTCTGACTGTTTTGACCCGTTCGAAGGCTGATCTGAGCATCTGATGCATTGGGATTAGCAATACTCAAGATCGCATGACGAACCGATCCATCCGCATGACGCGCTTTAATGTCCGTTTGCATCGGCACTTGGCGGCCATTCAACTCCGCGACGAGATCAACACCGCGCGGCCAATCACCTTGACGGAACACCTGGCCAAAGGTCGTGATACGCCCTTCCTGACCTGAAATGTCCTGAAGTAGCACACCCACAACAGCATTCTGGCCTTGCGGTCGAATCACCGAAGGGCCTTCGGTGTTGGTTGCAAGCCGTTGCAACAATGCGCCATCCGCAAGAGCAGAAGTGGCAAAAAGACATGAAATCAATGATGTAAGCGCAAAACGGCGCATGGCAGACTTCCTTCATACGGATAGCGGGCTGAAAACCGCCACGCAAGCTCTGCGCCATGATGTTTTGGTATGATTTAGGAGTGGTTGATTTCGCGATTAATATACATCATCCCATTGGTACAAAACAAAAAAAGCCGCCTCGGGTGGAGGCGGCTTTTGGTTTGACTGGTGTATTGAGGGCGTATCAGCCCATTTCTTGAACCGCACGTTTTGTAAGGACTTTAACAAGGTTGGCGCGATATTCGGGGCTGCCGTGCAGATCGTTCGACATGCCGTCGGCAGAAACCGAGACTCCCGCAGCGGCATCTGCTGTGAAGCTGCCGCTGAGGGCGGCTTCCATGCCTTCATGACGGAACACGCCTTCACGGGCCGCCCCTGTTACTGCAACACGGACACCGTTTGCAGTCTTGGCCACGAACACACCTGTGAGGGCAAAACGTGAGGCAGGCTGTTCGAACTTCTGATAGTTCGAGCCACCGGGGATCGGGAACTTGACCGCCGTAATGATCTCGCCTTCTTCCAGTGCAGTCTCGTAAAGCCCGTCAAAGAAATCATCCGCCGCAATCTCGCGCGTATTCGTAACGACGGTTGCGCCAAGCGCTAACACCGCTGACGGGTAACACGCCGCCGGATCATTATTGGCGAGGCTACCGCCAATCGTTCCTTTGTTACGCACTTGCGGGTCGCCAATGCGCGAAGCCAACGACGCCAAACCCGGAATTGAAGATTGCACATCGCTATTCTCAGCCACATCGACATGTGGCGTCGCCGCGCCAATGACAATCATCTCACCTTCACGGCTGATACCGTTCATTCCGGCGATGCCAGTCAAATCGACCAGCGTGTCAGGTTGATTGAGCCTTTGTTTCAGTGTCGGGATCAGCGTTTGACCACCCGAGAGCGCCATCGCGCCATCGGCCTTCATTGCGGCAGTGGCTGCGCCGACATCGGACGGCTTTTGATAATCGAATGAATACATGACCGTCTCTCCTTATTCAGCGGCTTGTTTGGAAGTTGCGTTGTTGATCGTGGTCCAGACTTTTTGCGGTGTCAGCGGCATATCAATATGCTCGACTCCATGTCCGCGCAGCGCGTCCACGACTGCATTTACGAATGCAGGCGGGGAACCAATCGCCCCGGCCTCACCGCAACCTTTCACGCCCAGAGGGTTGTGCGTACAGGCCGTGCCGTCTCTGGTATCGACCGTAAAGCTCGGGAAATCGCCAGCGCGTGGCATCGCGTAATCCATGTAAGATCCGGCAACAAGTTGGCCTTCCTCATCATAGACACAGTTCTCAAGCATCGCCTGACCGAGACCTTGCGCCAGCCCGCCATGCACTTGCCCTTCGACGATCATCGGGTTGACGATGTTACCGAAATCATCCGACGCGCAAAGGCTGAGGATTTCGGTTTTGCCGGTCTCAGGATCAACCTCGACCTCGCAGAGATAAGACCCTGCCGGGAAGGTAAAGTTCTTCGGATCGTAGAATGCGGTTTCCTCTAGTCCCGGCTCGATTTCTTCGATCGGGTAGTTATGCGGGACATAGGCCGCAAGGCTGATCTCAGCGAAGGCTTTCGCCTTGTCGGTTCCAGCGACTTTATACTGGCCATCTTCGAAAACGATGTCGCTTTCCGATGCTTCCAGTAAGTGCGCCGCGATCTTTTTACCTTTATCGACGATCTTATCCATCGCTTTGACGATGGCCGAGCCGCCAACCGCCAGCGAGCGCGAGCCATATGTGCCCATGCCGAACGGCACTTTCGCGGTATCGCCGTGGACGATCTCAACCTGATCAAATGGAATGCCGAGAGCATCCGATACGACTTGAGCGAACGTTGTCTCATGGCCTTGGCCGTGACTGTGCGAGCCGGTCAATACCGTAACCGAGCCGGTCGGGTTCACGCGGATCGTTGCCGCCTCGTAAAGACCAGCCCGCGCACCGAGCGCACCGACCAGCGAGGACGGCGCGATACCGCACGCTTCGATGTAACAAGACAGACCCAAGCCGCGCAGCTTGCCGCGCGACGCGCTTTCCTGACGGCGCGCTTCAAAGCCAGCGTAATCCGCCATCTCCATCACACGGTTCAAGGTCGCGTCGTAATCACCGATGTCATATTGCAGCGCCACGGGCGTATCATAAGGGAAATCACGGATGAAGTTCTTGCGGCGGATTTCCGCCTGATCCATCCCAAGTTCTTGTGCTGCCTTGTTGATAATCCGCTCGAGCAGATAGGTCGCTTCGGGACGCCCTGCACCGCGATACGCATCTACCGGCACTGTGTTGGTGAAGACCGCGCGAACACGGCAATGGATTGCCGGGGTCGTGTACTGGCCCGCAAGCAATGTCGCGTGCAGCCATGTTGGAACCGCTGGTGCAAAGGTCGAAAGGTATGCGCCCATATTGGCGAATGTATCCACGCGAAGGCCAAGGAATTTGCCCTCAGCATCCAGTGCCAATTCCGCCTTGGAGACGTGATCGCGGCCATGGGCATCTGAGATGAATGCCTCAGAACGATCTGACGTCCATTTGATCGGGCGACCGATTTGTTTCGATCCCCATGTCACGAAGGCTTCTTCGGCATAGTGATAAATCTTTGCGCCGAAACCGCCGCCGACATCCGGCGCATAAACCCGCAGCTTATGCTCGGGGATGTTCAGCACGAACGCGCCCATCAACAACCGAATGACGTGAGGGTTTTGCGAGGTTGTATAGAGTGTATAATCGCCGGTGGAGGCTTCATACTCTCCCAACACACAGCGCGGTTCCATCGGGTTTGCGACGAGGCGGTTGTTTGTGAATTCAAGTGTCGTGATATGCGCCGCCCCTGCAAATGCAGAATCCGTCGCTGCACCGTCACCAAGCTCCCAATCAAAGCAGAGATTTTCAGGGGCTTCCTCGTGGATCACAGCAGGCTGGCCGCCGACCGCTTGAGCCATATCGACCACAGCGGGAAGAATACCGAAGTCAATCTCAACCAGTTCCGCAGCATCGCGCGCTTGTGCCGCTGTTTCCGCAACAATCGCGGCAATCGGATCACCAACGTGGCGGACTTTTCCATTCGCGAGGATAGGATGGGGAGGTTCTTTTTGTGGCTCGCCATGCTTGTCGGTCATGCCCCATCCACAAGGCACACCGCCCAGACCTGCATCAACAATATCTTGTCCGGTGAAAATCGCCACCACACCCGGCGCGTTTTTCGCAGTATCCGTATTGACGCTGTTTAATGTGGCATGCGCCACCGGAGATCTAAGAAAGTGAACATACGTTTGACCGGGACGGTTCATGTCGTCGGTATAGTTTCCGTTGCCGGTCAAAAAGCGCACATCCTCCTTACGCTTGACTGCTTCGCCGATGCCAAAGTCCTTAGCCATGATGTTTCCTTCCCATTTTTCTTTTGTCGTGATCGTGGCAGGAGCGTTGTTTCCTGTGATCACGCCGACCGGAGTTCATCTCCGGGTGTTCGCTTCTGCGTTTTGTGTGAGAGACGCGAGCAAACGATTATTTCTAAAAGTCTTACCCAGCCGCCGCGCTTATTCCGCCGCTTGCTGTGCACCAGCCATCGTAGCCGCGGCGGATTGGATCGCTTTGACGATATTATGATAGCCCGTGCAGCGGCAGATATTGCCTTCAAGCCAATGACGGATTTCGTCTTCGGACGGCGCGGCATTCACTTTAAGCAGTTCAGACGCCGACATAATCATTCCCGGTGTGCAAAACCCGCATTGCAAACCGTGGTGCTCTTGGAACGCCGCCTGAAGAACGCCCAGCGAGCCATCATTCTCTGCCATGCCTTCGATTGTCGTGACCTCAGCGCCCTCGCAGGCATTCGCAAAAGTCGTACAAGCCTTCACAGAACGACCATTCACATGTACAACACACGCACCACATTGCGACGTATCACATCCGACATGAGTCCCCGTCAGACCGAGATCGCTGCGTAAAAAATCAACCAGCAACGTGCGACCTTCGGCTTCAGCAGAACGCTCGACGCCGTTCACCGTCATCGTTAATTTTGTCATTTATCTCTCCCCTTTTTTCGTCCGCGTTTGACACGCATTTTATCTCTGTAAGGTGCGATTGTAGAGTTATGCTCTACAATCGCAACTCAAAGCACAGTTTATAAAACTAGCCAAAAATCAACCAGAGGATCAATGCAACGATTAGCGCCAAGATGATCCAAAGATACCAAGGTTTGCCTTCTGATCCCATCTGAGCATTTGACGCATGGTCAGAACCGGTTCCGGTGATGGCATCTTTTGCGTCACCTGCGGCATCACCGGCGCGAGACGCTGCACCGGCTGCAAGAGCGGCTGCACCACCTGCTGCGGCGACCGCTGCGCCGGTTACACCGGAAACTGCATCACCTGCGGCATCCGCCGCACCACTTGCTGCTCCGCTCACTGCATCCGTTACGCCACCTACAGCATTTCCAGCCATATCCATCGCGCCGCCTGCTGCTCCGGTAATACCGCCCGCAACACCGGAAACGGCATCACCCGCTGCACCGGCCACGCCTGATACAGCGTTTCCTGCAGCATCAACTGCGCCGCCCACAGCGCCCGTCACACCATCTACAGCACTGCCAGCCATATCCATCGCGCCGCCCGCAACACCTGATACGGCATCACCTGCTGCACCGGCCACGCCTGACACAGCGTTTCCTGCAGCATCGACGGCTCCACCGACAGCGCCCGTCACACCATCTACAGCGCTTCCGGCCATATCCATCGCACCGCCTGCTGCTCCGGTAATACCACCCGCAACACCTGACACGGCATCACCTGCTGCACCGGCCACGCCAGATACAGCGTTTCCAGCGGCATCGACTGCGCCGCCGACTGCACCCGTCACACCATCTACAGCGCTTCCGGCCATATCCATCGCGCCGCCCGCAACACCTGATACGGCATTTCCAACCGCATCTGCGGAAGATGCTGCTGTCGCAGCGACCGCCCCTCCAGCCGCAGCTGCGGCTCCGACTGCCGCAGATGTTGCACCTGATACACCGGATTCTTCGTTGGATGAC
>CALKBI010000070.1 GCA_937990185.1 uncultured Neomegalonema sp.
GTACTCGAGCATACAAATCCACAGAATACATCTCCCCACCCTCAGCTCTTCAGCATCAGGTGTCAGATTGCGGAATTTTACTCCGCGACGGTCAAATTATCCGACCGCTTCTGCTGACCTATTTTACTCCGAGATTCACACTGAGAATAGTTTTCCCGGGTATTTGATATTGGCATGCAACATCACGACCATTCGGCTGATAAATATTGACCTCTTTCAATGTTAGGCCAGCCTCTGGTGTATTAAGCGGGCACACAACACCACTTGGAATATGCGATAAGTTACCGTCCTGTGTCGTTTGCCAATAAGGGTTTTGATTTACTTGCTCAGGGGACAATCGAATAATGTCCTGTGCTGTCGAAGGAACGGCAAAACTTACTAGACAAGCAGCGATTGTTAGACTCGGAAAGTGCTTCATTATTTGGCCTTTTTCTGAATTTCCTCAGTAAGACGCACCTAGATGAGCGATCCTTGGTGAACTGTATTAAAATTTCGCCATGAGCGAAAAGAATCGTGCTTGAAGGAGCCGGTACAACAAAGATGGACCCGATATGGCAGATGTTATTTTGACCGTGAATTCTGGCTCTTCCTCTATCAAGTTTGCTCTGTTTCCTGCGAGTGATGCCAAAGCTGATGCGCTAATGAAGGGAAAAGTCACTGGCATTGGACGCCAACCGAAAATTACGGCTAAGCGTGGAAATAAATCGGTGGATTTCGGTGAACCGCTCGATCGGATTGAGCTAAATGCAAAACACGAGTGGTTAATTTCAGAACTGTTGGTTCGGCTTGATCAAGATTTCAATGATCTTCATCCCATCGCAGTCGGACACAGGGTTGTCCATGGTGGACAAGATTTTACCAATCACACGTTGGTGACGCCGGAAACACTGGGAGCGATGCGCGCTCTTACACCGCTTGCGCCTTTGCATCAGCCTATGAACCTAGCCGCCATAGACGCCATCGCGACAAGCAATCCCGGATTACCGCAAGTCGCCTGCTTTGATACGGCTTTTCACCGGACCCAACCAAAGCTTGCACAGATGTTCGGGTTGCCACGCGCGCTGACGGAAGAGGGGATCATCCGCTACGGTTTTCACGGTCTCAGTTACGACTATATTGCCAGCATCTTGCCTGATATTCTCGGCGATAGGGCGAATGGTCGGGTCATCGTTGCCCATCTCGGAAATGGCGCGAGCATGTGTGCAATAAAGGACCGAAAATCGGTAGCAACAACGATGGGGTTCACTGCCCTTGATGGATTGATCATGGGCCGCAGGTGTGGAGATCTGGACCCTGGTGTTGCCATTTATCTTGCTGAACAAAAGGGCATGAGCGTCCATGAAATTCATGAACTCCTTTACCGACAGTCCGGCCTTCTAGGTGTCTCCGGCATCAGTAATTCGATGCAGGATTTACAATCCAGCGACCATCCCGAGGCACAAGAAGCAATTGATCTCTTTTGTTATCGTGCACGCCAACAGATTGGATCATTGACAGCAACACTCGGCGGCTTGGATGCTTTGATCTTTACAGCGGGTATTGGTGAGCATTCGGCGGCAACCCGCGAACAAATCGCGGCCCCCCTCGAATGGCTTGGCGTGGATATAGATGCCAAAGCCAATAAGTGCGGGGAGACAAACTTCCACACCGCAACGAGCAAGGTCGCACTTTTGAAAGTAGCTACCGATGAAGAGCGTGTCATCGCAAACGCTACACGGAAGCTGGTTACATAACTGCCCCAATTTGCCACGGCACGAATTCATAATCACCAAGCCCTTGCGCTTCAGATTTTGTTTGCTCGCCGGAGGCAACGCGCAAAAGCGTGTCGTAGATTTCCCTCCCAATATCTTCCACCGAAGCATCACCGCTCAGGATCGAACCGGCATTCACATCCATGTCTTCGATCATCCGGTTATACATTTCCGAGTTTGTCGCGATCTTTAATGAGGGTGCAGGCTTTGCCCCAAATGCTGAGCCGCGTCCTGTTGTAAAGGTCACAAGATTACACCCGCTCGCGATTTGCCCTGTCACGCTTGCAGGGTCATAACCGGGGCTGTCCATAAAGGTAAAACCGCGCGCCGTGACAGGTTCCGCATATTTATAAACGCCCGTCAGTGGTGTCGTTCCCCCTTTGGCCGCCGCCCCGAGGGACTTTTCAAGTATCGTCGTTAGCCCACCTTTTTTGTTGCCGGGTGAAGGATTGTTATCCATCGATCCTTTGTTGCGCGCGGTGTAATCTTCCCACCATTTTATCAAACCGACAAGCCGCTCGCCGGTTTTGACATCGACTGCACGACGGGTAAGCAAATGTTCAGCCCCGTAAATCTCAGGTGTCTCGGCCAGTACACCGGTCCCGCCTTGAGCCACCAACAGGTCACAAGCGTATCCAAGCGCAGGGTTTGCCGTAATACCAGACCATGCGTCCGATCCCCCACATTGCAAAGCAACCATCAACTCCGAGGCCGGGCAGGGGGTGCGGTTTGCCTCGTTGACGAGGGGGAGCATCGCGCGCACTTTGTCGACGCCGATTTCAATAGTCCGGCGTAAGCCCGCTACATCTTGGATGTTCATGGCATGAAACAAGGGGCCATTTTTAATTCCCCATGCTTCTAGTAACCAATCAATCTGGTTCATCTCACAGCCGAGGCCGACCATAAGAACACCCGCAATATTAGGATGTCTGGCATAGCCCCACATAACACGCTGCAACGCCTCAAACCCTTCACCATCACCTGCCATGCCACATCCTGTGCCATGCACAAAAGCAGAGACACCGTCGACATTAGGGTATTGCGCCAATTCTTCGGGCCCAAACGCATTTGCAATCTGACGGGCAGCGGTCGCTGAGCAATTCACGCTGGTAATGACGGCGATATAATTGCGCGTTCCAACTTTGCCGTTCTCTCGCATATAACCCATGAAGGTATCTTGCTTTTCAGCCAGCGGAATAGGGCGCAAATCAGTGGCAAACTCATAATCGAGATCGGTGTTACGGAACGCGACATTATGCGTGTGAACGTGATCGCCAGCAGCAATATCTTCCGAGGCATAACCGATCACTTGAGCGTACTTTCTGATCGCTGATCCTTTAGATATTGGCACTGTCGACACTTTATGTCCGCGCGGGATCATAGAGACCGTCACAATCTCTTCGACAGAGGCTCCGGCTTCAAGTGGACGCAAAGCAGTGATGACTGTATCGGATGGATCGAGGCGTACGGTGTTGGTCATAATACTCACTCACTTGTATCGCAGGGCGGGATAACGAATAAGCGTGAAATGGAACACCCTTGTCGAAGAGATTATCGTAGCAGCCACACCCATAAAAAAACCGATAATCATAGTTATGTGAAATTATATTCAAATCGCTTTTGGAACTTATTCGCGTTGGCATTTGAAAGAGTCACATTGAGCTTGATGCCACTTTCATTATCCGTACGGTTAGTGACTGAACCTTTCTCATGTAGCCATGCTAGGGCTTCTCCAGCATCAAAAGGCAGCTCCAGATTCAACGTAATCTCATCGTCGGCCAATCGAGTTTCGATTGCATCAAGGACTAAATCGACACCCGTTCTTTTAAACGCAGAAGACGCTATTGTGTTTGGTCGCCGATTGGCTTCATTCGTGATTGCTTCAAAGTCGGTGGCTTCTAATAAATCTACTTTGTTATAGACTTCTATCGCCTCTTCTATTGTTCTTTCAGCAAGTCCCAACTCTATCAGTACAGCCTTCACGTCTTCTGCTTGTGCATCGGTTTCAGGACTAGAAATATCTCGCACATGGACGACAACATCAGCTTCTATCACTTCTTCAAGTGTCGCCCGAAATGCTGCGACAAGCTGTGTCGGGAGATCGGAAACAAAACCGACTGTATCTGACAAGATAACCCGCCGTCCCGTTTTCGTCTTGATTGCTCGCATTGTCGGATCAAGCGTTGCAAACAACATGTCTTCAGCAACCACTGATGATCCCGTCAAAGCATTGAAAAGAGTTGACTTTCCCGCGTTTGTGTAACCAACCAATGCGACTACTGGGTGAGGTGTCTTTTGACGTTTTTTTCTGTGAAGCCCTCGAGTCTTAACAACTTTCTCAAGTTGACGCCTGATGCGTTCTACACGCTCATCAATCATCCTGCGATCCGCTTCAATTTGCGTCTCACCGGGGCCGCCGACGAATCCGAGACCTCCCCGTTGTCTCTCAAGGTGCGTCCAGCTACGCACGAGGCGGCTTTTTTGATACGTCAAATGAGCGAGCTCTACTTGAAGCGAGCCTTCGCGGGTTTGCGCCCGCTCTCCAAAAATTTCCAGTATTAAGCCGGTTCGATCTAAAACTTTGACTGACCAGTCTTTTTCAAGGTTGCGTTGTTGAACAGGACTAAGCGTTCCATCAACAATAACCAATTCGACTTCTAGGGACGTCACGAGAGATTTTAATTCATCCATCTTCCCTGAGCCGAACAAAGTCCCCGGTCGGACTGTAGATATATTTTCGACGCGGGCATCGGCAATGGTAAGGTCTAAAGCAGCAGCAAGGCCAACAGCCTCACTCAATCGCGCTTCTGGTGTCCTCAGGTCAGATTTTTCTGATCGGATATTCGGATGAACGACGAGTGCGCGGGTGCTCACGACGTCGATGCATCCTCCGGCTCATATAAACTAATAGGCTGCGATGGCATTACAGTAGAAATCGCATGTTTATAAACCAATTGCGATTGGCCATCTCTACGTAGTAATACACAAAAATTATCAAACCAAGTTACAACCCCTTGTAATTTAACTCCATTTACAAGAAAAATTGTTACTGATACTTTGTTTTTCCTAATGTTATTAAGAAAAGCATCTTGAAGATTTTGTTTATCTGCGGGCATTGTCATTGCCTTCTATTTTTTGTTATGCGGCCACGATCATCAACTATAGATTGGATACCTGATCGCATAATAATCTGTTTCATACAATTGAAGACTTATATCGGGCGTTGTATAGCGACTATTAATTCACCTACCGTCGCCATGCTGACACACTGCACAATGCGACAACGGCGAGCGTTTCCATCCGGCCCACGACCATGGCGGCGCACAACATGTAGCGTGCAGTTGGGCTGTATGTCGTATAGCTACCCTCTTCTCCTGTTATCAGCCCTAAAAGCGGTCCAGTATTGCTTATTGCAGCAATTGAACCCGCAAAGGCCTCGACAAACTTTAGGCCAGTTGCAGTCAATCCTAGAGCACAAACAGACAATGTAAGCGCATAAAGCATCACAAATACCCAAACGATGCTCATAGCATCGAATGTTACCACACGCCCGCCACTGAAGATTGGTTGCACAGAGGATGGTCTAGCAAGACGCCTGAGTTCTCCCATACTGTGTTTTGCCAGCAATGCAGCACGAATTAGCTTTACCCCACCTGCGGTCGATGCCGCTCCTCCGCCAATGATTGCCAAACCTAAAAACGCAATCCCGGGCGTCTCCAGACCACTCCATGCAGTAGCCCCCTCCCATCCAGCTGACTCAAATCCAGTCGTCGTAATAAACGATACCGCCATAAAGAACGCTCCCCAGAGCGCCGTAAATGCACGCGAAATTTCATCAGTGGATTGAGTTTCAATCGCTCCTACCCAATTTCGTAGAAACAAGATGCTAACGACCCCAAGTATTGCGATCGCCATATACCGTAGCTCCGGATTTCGCAGGTAACTCCCAACACCAGAACGTAAGCTTGCGATATGTGCAGAAACACCAACCGCCGCAGGGATCATAGTCGCGACTAGGATTATCTCCGCTCCTAACGAGCCATATCCTGCTACGCCGCTTGTTGTAGGAACAAACCCAGTTGTCGAAACACTACCTAAAGCCAGACAAAGTGCCTCAAAAGGGGGAACACCATTTGCAGCAAGTGCAAACGCACAAACCAACATAATAATAAGATATGGAATGAGAATAAGCCGAAGTGCCCAGGCAATACGTGCTTCTATACCTTTAAGTCTAGCACCTTCACTCGCGCATAAGAACGCGTAATTGATCGTCTGAGCTCGTCTGTCGATCATATGCTCGACTTCGAAGCCTCCTATGGAGAGTGGCGCTAAAATTGCCAAAGCCGAGACAAGACAAACCAATCCTCCAAACCCAGATACCATAGACCGCCATAATACAACGGACTGCGGGACATCATCGACATTCCAAAAGATTGTTGCGCCAGTCGTCGTTAGGGCTGAAGCCATTTCAAAATAGGCTGAATTAAAATCCGCTACAGAACGCAAACCCAATATGGGCATTGCTGCAATGGCGGGACCAATTACGTAAAAGGCTAATATGAATACAAGGCCAATACGCTTGATACGGTCGAACCTGCCTTGAAAAAGAACCTCGGACGCAGACGCGAGTACAGTACAAGCAATGGCGCCAAAGGCGAAGCCACGACTTGACTCGGCGTCCCCCGTGAACATTGCGAAAAGCCAGACCAACGCCATGCCAGCCGCGAAAGTCAGCAGTACGAAAACAAGCAACCGACCTGTTCGCTCGATCGGAACATCGCCAAGGGATATTGATACGCTACGTTCTAGTTTCATGTTCTAAGCTAGAAGTAATCAACGCTGACGCGGAATAGCTTTTCGACTTTAGCAACTGTATCCCGCAGTGCAAATATCACAACACTATCACCGTCTCGAAGAACGTGTTGACCATCCGGAATCTTGATCTCTCCATCAGAAAGGACCGCAGCAACGATCACACCAGCAGGAAGGTTTGCTTCATTGAGCGACTTTCCTACAAGAGGTGATGTCGCAAGAGTTTGCGCTTCTATAACCTCTGCCGCACCATCACGAACGCTATGAAGTGCACGAATCCGTCCGCGACGGACATGCCGTAGGATTGATGAAACGGTGGTTGCTCTCGGGTTAATAAACGCATCAATTCCAAGTGGTGTAACCAACCTCATTAGATTTTGGTTATTCACCAAAATCATTGCTGTTTTTGCTCCGGCATCTTTCGCTAGCACACCTGCCAACAAATTTGTTTTATCATCATCGGTTAAAGCAATGATCGCTTCGGCTTCTGCAATATTTGCTTCCTGAAGAATTGCAGAATCGAGAACATCACCATTAAGAACGATTGTTCGCTCCAACCCTTCTGCCGCTTGTTCCGCGCTTTCTCGATTTAATTCGATGAGTTTAGCTTTCACGCCACTTTTTTGTTGTTCTAACTTCTTAGCAACAGCATAGCCGACATTCCCACCCCCAGCGATTACGATGCGTCTCGCAATTTTCTCTTCATGGCCAAAGAGTGCCAGCGTCCGATCCACGTCTTCTTCAGCCGCGATTAGGAAAACATTGTCACCCTCGTATAGTTGATCGTCACCAGTAGACGTATGAAGTTTTCCTTGCCGTTCGAACGCAACAACGATGGCACTTATATCTGGAAAAAGCTGAGTCAATTGTCGTAGTGGTGTATTCAGCAACGCACAATCCGAGCCTAATTGCGTACCAATCAGTCGAATTCGTCCGTCTAAAAATGGCATCGACTCGAAAGCGCCCGGCGCGCTAATTCGACGCAATACAGATTCAGCTACTTCGATCTCAGGCGAGATAATTACATCGATAGGCATATGGTCCCGGCGAAACATATCGCGCCAGACAGGTTCTAGATATGATTGCGCCCGAACACGCGCTATTTTTCGCGGAATAGAAAAGACTGAGTGAGCGACCTGACAAGCGATCATATTCACTTCATCAGAGTAAGTCACCGCAATCATCATATCGGCATCTTCTGCGCCCGCCTCTTTGAGGACATCAGGCCGAGAAGCGTACCCTGCGACACCACCAACATCTATCATGTCGGTAACTTTACGAATGAGTTCTTCAGAGCGATCTACGAGGACAACATCGTTGCCTTCAGAAGATAACTGGCGGGCAATATTAAATCCAACCTGCCCGGCTCCGCAAACGATGACTTTCATTGTCAGCGCTTAAGACGAAAGCTCAACGACATTTTGAGCGAAGGCCGTCCTCCCCCCATTTCTGTTCGCCGTTGACACGCCCAAAGCCTTCAACTTTCGATGAAGTGCTGACCGTTCCATCCCGACAAACGATGCCGTTCGCGATACATTGCCACCAAACCTATTGATTTGAGCAATGAGATAATTACGCTCGAATGCTTCACGCGCTTCACGCAAAGGCATTGCAACAAAATTTTCTCCTGCTTGAGAAATTGTGGCTCCGCCTCCGTCAGTTGTTACCTCAGGTGGAATGTCGTCAGGGCCGATCTCGGACGATCCATCACCGAGGATCATAATCCGTTCTACGATATTTTTTAATTGCCGGACATTTCCAGGCCATTCGTAAGCTTGCAGAACTGCGATGGCATCATCATTCACGTAGCGTTTTGGCAAACCTTGTTCGCGGTTCAATCTGTCAACAAGGTGGTCTACGAGTAATCGAATGTCCTCACGGCGTTGCCCCAAAGTCGGCGCATCAACTGGAACGACATTTAGACGATGGTACAAATCTTCTCGGAATTCACCAGCAAGAATCTCTTCGGTCAGATCCCTACTTGTGGCGCTAATTATTCTCACATCTACGCGGACTGTATCAGCCCCGCCAACACGCGTAAAAGACTGGTCTATCAAAACACGCAAGATCTTCGATTGCGTCTCTTTCGGCATATCAGCAACTTCATCGAAAAAGAGAGTACCGCCATGCGCTGCTTCGAAGAGACCAGGAACGGCAAGGCCTTCTTCGCGCTCTTTGCCGAATAGTTTTTCTTCCATATGTTCAGGGTCCATAGTCGCAGCACTTACGACAATAAATGGCCCATCAACCCGTTTAGAGTTTTGATGAAGATAGCGCGCAGCGACTTCTTTCCCGGAGCCAGAAGGACCTGAAATCAACACTCGGCTATTTGTTGGCGCTACACGATCAATCAAACTGCGAAATTGGAGCATTGCACCAGATTCGCCTACTAATTCGGCGACGCTTTCGTCTTTTTGTCGAAGTACTGCATTTTCACGGCGAAGTCGCGCAGCTTCCAAAGCACGATAAACAGTCACCATCAAGAAATCTGTTTTGAACGGCTTCTGAATGAAGTCGTATGCACCCTGCTGAATCGCTGCAACCGCAAGCTCGACATTCCCGTGACCACTAATGATAATAACCGGAAGTTCGGGGTTGTCACGTTTCACTGTTTTGAGGACTTCAATTCCGTCTTTACGGCTACCCTGAAGCCAAATATCCAAAATTATTAGGTCGGGCTGACGTCCATTTATTTCTTTAAAGGTGGTGTCAGCGCACGCAGCCGTGCGGGTATCATGACCTTCATCTTCAAGAATTTCCGCGATTAACTCCCGGATGTCTTCTTCGTCATCAACGATCAAGATATCAGCCATTGGTTGTCGCCCCTATTCTTCTTCTAATTAAAGCCAAATACTCAGTCTTATGCCACAGCTTCTCGAGGCATTTTGCTCATTATCGTTTCGTCTATGACACCGCCCAGAGTAAATTCGACACAAGTCCCGGCGGCGTCTCCGGCAATCGAATTTGCATCTTTCAAAACCAACGATCCGCCATGCTCTTCAACCATCCGTTTTACAATGGCAAGGCCCAGACCAGTACCGTTACTTTTTGTCGTTACATATGGCTCAACAATGGTCTTACGTTCTGCTCCCGGCAATCCGATTCCATTGTCAGTAACACTGATCTTAGCCAATTTGCCGAATTGGGAAACAGATACCGAAATATAACCAGCTTCAGGTTCTTGATTTTGCTGTTTTTGCTCTTCAATCCGCGCAGAAATTGCTTCTGCGGCGTTCAAGAAAACATTGGTCAAGGCTTGAGAGATCAACCCTCCATCACAGCTAACGCGTAATGAAGAATCCATGTCAGTTAAATCAAATTTGATTTCGGGGTTACTTGCAATTTGCAATATCGCAGACTCTTTGACCAAGGCGGAGATATTCTCATCTGAAAAGTTGGGCGTTGGCATGCGTGCAAAATCAGAAAACTCAGCAACCATTCGCCGGATTTGTTCAACTTGGCGGACAATTGTTTCAGTACATTGATCAAAAACAGGACGATCCAACTCTATTTGGCGTCCAAACTTTCTGTGCAAACGTTCAGCAGATAATTGAATGGGCGTTAGCGGGTTACGGATTTCATGTGCGACACGACGTGCAACATCCCCCCAAGCTGCAAGACGTTGAGCCAAGACCAAGTCGGTCATATCGTCAAGTGTAACGACATACCCCTCAATCTCACCAGAATTTACTTGGCAAGCAACTCGAACCAGGAATTCACTCTCAACATCACGATGGGTAATAACGGCTCGTCCCTCGCCGATATGATCACGACTGTCCGCAGCTTTTTTAATAATCGGCGCAAAAGCTGGATAGGCCTCTTGCAAGATAATGCCATCAAGCGCACCGCTATCAGCATTCAGCAAACTTTCAGAAAATTCATTGGCAAGATTGACGATACCCGATCGATCCAATCTAATAACGCCCGCAGTCACCCCGGAGAGAACTGCTTCCGTAAATCGACGCCGTTGGTCAAGCTGAACATTGGCATCCACTAGCGAACTGCGCTGACGTTGGACTTGCTCTGTCATGTGATTAAATGCCCGAGACAGAACAGCAATCTCGTCATCGCCTTTTTGTTCGTTCACACGGGCATCAAGATCACCGCTTGCAACACGATCAGCGGCCGATGCCAGACGGCCAATTGGTCGCACAAGCCGATCAGCAAACCAAATACCAAACCAGATTGCTGCGGAGAGGATAAGGATTGCAAAGCCAATATAAAGCAGCGCAAATATTAGCTGCATATCACTGCGCTGGTTTTCTAACTGTTGGTACTGCGACACCATAGAGCGAGTATCAGCTAGAACTCGTAAAGCTTCACCATCGACAGGGCGAACCAGATATAGAAACGAGTCAAAAACTCCTGGTAGCGGTTGTAATGCACGAACAGCATCACCGCTTCGATCTTCAAAGACGTAAATTTCGCCAGGACGCGTGGCAGCGAATTCTCTTTGTGTGGGAGGCGAGAAAAGAAACAAATAGCTATTCGGTCCCCGAGCGATGATTTCGCCACTGGAGTTCAGGATGTAGACCTCTACCAGCCTTCTCTCCTGAGATAAGCGCGCCAAAACCCGCGACAATGTTGCTTGATCAGGGACGCCAAGCGGACTGGCACTGACAATTTCTGTCGCAATGACACTGGCATCGAGGCGGATCGCTTGGTGACGTTCTCTAACGTACGACTCCGCAATCGTAACTGAATTTTGCACGACACCGGCAACCCGTTTGTTTAACCAGCCTTCAAGGCTGAAAGTCACTGTAATCGCAGCAAACAAACCGAGCAGTAGTGCCGGAGCGACTGCAATAATAGTAAACAGACGCACCATACGTAGATGCAAGCGCGACCCCGCTGAACGGGCTCTTCTCGCCAAAACCAGTATTGCTAAACGCCAAGCGATGACACCAATCAAAGCCAACGCAAGACAAAAATCGATGATAAGCATGGTACGCAGAGCGGCGGCATTGTCAGCAAATGGCCCCTCATCTGTCATCAACGCATATGTCAGGATCGCACAAACTGGCGCTGCAATCGCGAGGCAAAGTGCGAAAACACTTATTATTCGCCGCCGCCTGCCGGTATCGAAAAGCCACTTCGGACCCAGCTTACCGATGATATCCGATCGCGCTAGAGTCATTGTTTCCGCGATATCCTCAGTTCATACAATCGAATTGTGCAACCCGGTCACACTGTGATGTTGCGTTTAAGCATCACTTCTTTCGCCGTTCGACGGGAATGTCAAGTTCGCGAATTTTCTTTCGTAATGTATTCCTGTTCAAACCAAGCATATCTGCGGCTTTTAATTGGTTGCCTCTTGTTGCCGCCAACGATAACGCGATGAGTGGGAATTCGATTTCACGTAAGATACGTTGATATAATCCTGGCGCGGGCAACGAGCCACCATGAGTAGCGAAATATTGCTTTAAATGTACTTCTATAACTCCAGATAAATCATTGTTTTCTTTTGGTGATGCAGACCCTGAACTATCCTGAAGTGCCATCTCAGTCTCAACAGAGTCTTTATCGATTATTTCGTCAGGACAAAGCACCGCCAAGCGTTTCACTAAATTTTGCAACTCACGAACGTTACCAGGCCAAGAGTGTGATTTCAGTGCTTCCATAGCAGATTTGGAAATCGTTTTACGCGGCAAACCCTCAGACGCGGCATCTCTTAAAAAGGTTCGAGCCAGATCAGGAACATCATCAAGCCGTTCTCTGACGGGCGGAAGGCGAATTGGTGCGACATTGAGTCGGTAATAAAGATCCTCTCGAAAGAGACCCTCTCTTGATAGATTGCGAAGGTCCTGATGAGTCGCTGCAATTATCCTGACATCAGTCTTTGTAGTTCCGGCGCCGCCAACGCTAGTGAACTCACCTTCTTGTAAAACGCGCAGTAATCGAGTCTGGGCTTCAGCTGGCATATCTCCGATTTCATCGAGGAATAATGTACCGCCCCGCGCAAGTTCAAATTTTCCACGCGATTTACTGGTCGCGCCAGTGAAGGAGCCTTTTTCATGGCCGAACAATTCGGACTCGATTAGATCTCGTGGGATGGCGGCCATATTGACCGCTATAAATGGACCTGTTTTTCGTCGACCGTAATCATGCAAAGCGCGAGCGACTAACTCCTTACCAGTTCCAGACTCGCCAGAAATCATAACCGTAAGGTCGGTATTCATTAACCTCGCCATAACACGATAAACATCCTGCATTGCAGGAGATCGTCCGACTAAAGGTTGAGGATCATCCCTTCCTTCAATCAAAGTGTCTGCAACCGACTTAGAGCCAGCCATTGCTTTACGGACGTGTGCAATCAGCTCTTGCAAATCAAAAGGCTTTGGCAGGTATTCGTACGCACCGGCCTCCGCTGCTCGAATAGCAGTCATTACGGTATTTTGCGCACTCATGACGATGAAAGGGAGTTTCGGCCTTCGACGCTTCATTGATGGAAGCATATCGAGGGAGTCCCCATCGGGCATCATTACGTCAGTAATAACAGCATCACCCTCACCTTCTTCAATCCATCGATAGAGAGTTGAGCAAGTCCCCGTCGATCTTGTTTGAAATCCAGCACGGGTAAGTGCTTGAGACAGAACTGTACGGATAGCCCGGTCATCATCAGCTATAAGGATCAGGCCGGAATTACTCATTGTTCAGCACCTGTATCTTTATCTTTGTAGATCGGCAGTAAGACCCTGAACGTAGTCCGACCCGTATCTGTATCGCACTCAATTACACCGCCGTGATCCGCTACGATCTTGGACACAAGCGCGAGCCCAAGACCTGCACCGCTCGCTTTTGATGTTACGAATGGTTCAAAGATATGGGGAGCAAAATCGTTCGGGATGCCCGGACCGTTATCGCTTATGGAGACTTCTAACGGCAGGCTTTGGCGCGCATCACCATGAATGCCAGCAACACGCACACCGGGTCGGTAGGCAGTTTTAAGCGAAATAATGCCCCCCTCTCCAACGGCCTCAGAAGCATTTTTTACAAGGTTTTGAAAAGCTTGCGCTAGTAGATCTCGATCACCGGATGTCGGTGGCAGAGACGGATCATATTCTTCAACAAAGGTCACATCAGAGCCAAAGCCAACTTGGGCCGCACGGCGGGTAAGCCTTAAAGCGTCGTGTAAATTTACTGGTTGTCGGTCTAGTGGACGAGAGTCCGTAAAATGCTCCATTCGCTCGACAAGCCTTTGAATACGCAACGACTCTTCTTGGATAAGTTCGCAAAGTTCTGCCTCTCCATCTGGAACCGACATTTGTAATAGTTGCGCTGCTCCAGAGATCGACGAAAGCGGGTTTTTGATCTCGTGTGATAAAGCCGCTGCCATGCCCGTGACCGAACGCACTGCTCCTCGATGCATCAGGCTTCGGTTCATTTTTTCAGCGATGCTGCCTTGTTGAATAGTAATCAATAGCGATAGATTGCCGCCTACATCATTGATTTTATTAACTTGCACGTTGACTAGACGCGTTTCAGAATCGGCCCAATGCACCTCAACATCCCGTTCGGAAACGGAAATTTCTTCATGACGGGATTGCTCTATGAGCGCTGCCAGGCGGGAGTCTTCTGGTGCAAATTCAGTTATAGATCGCCCGAAGATGCTCCGGGCACTGACAGAAAAAAATTGTTCGGCTGCTGCATTGAATGCAGCGATATTATCGTCGCAATCTATTGCGATTGCTGGATAATTTAACGTGTTCCACAACACTTCGTAGATTGAAAAATCTGTCATGCAGCAGCTTCAAGGGGGATGGCTTCCGGCCATTCATAAGACCGAAGTTCTGCAATAACTTCAGCAGGTTCTAATGATCGGATAATCTTGGAGCGTACGTCCGCGCCACCCGGCCTATCGGCCAAATACCACCCGAGATGTTTGCGCATACATTTGACGCCAATGGCCGCGCCATAGCAGGAAAGCGTCGCTTCATATTGCTCGATCACCAAATCGGCGAGGTCGCTTCCGGTTGGTGGAATACTCTGGTCAAACCCTTGCAATTCCCGTGAAATCGCCCCCACAATCCATGGAGAACCATAAGAACCCCGACCTATCATCACGCCAGCGGCACCAGAGAGCAAGAGCGCTCGTCTCGCATCCTTGGCGGATAGAATATCACCATTCACCAAGACCGGAATTGTCACCGCATCAACGACCGCGCGCACAGCGCTCCAATTGGCACTGCCCTTATAAAATTGAGCACGCGTTCGTCCGTGAACGGAAATCATCTGCACGCCGGCGGCTTCTGCACGAGAGGCAATCTCTGCAGCATTCAGGCAGGTATCATCCCAGCCAAGGCGGATTTTCAATGTCACCGGAACTTCACTGGCTCCGACGGTCGCATCAATCAACCGCAGCGCGTGGTCTGGTTCGCGCATCAAAGCCGAGCCGGAATAGCCGTTAGTCACCTTCTTAGCGGGGCAACCCATATTGATGTCGATAACCCGCGCACCTGCATCCGCCACACGGCGCGCCGCCTCTGCCATCCAGTCTTCTTCGCACCCGGCAAGTTGAACCGCAGCCAAGGTCGTATCTCCGGTCATGACAGAGCGGGTTTTAGACATCGCGCCGTCCGTCACCATCTCCCTGCTTTGAACCATTTCGGACACAACGTAAGGCGCGCCAAACCGAGCCGCCAAACGCCGAAACGGCGCATCGGTGATGCCAGCCATCGGCGCCAAAGCCACCGCAGCCGTTGCAGTCTCAGAACCGATTTTTAGCGGACCGATTGTCATTTCACATTCATCGCTTAAAGTCATCCTGCGCGCCATAGCTTTTGCACAAACTATGTGCAAGACGATAACAGTGCCTAAAATATAGAACCGGATCAGGGTATGATGTCAACAATTGCACTCATTGTTGCCGCAGGGCGCGGGACCAGAGCGCTTTCAGGCAGCACCGGTCCCGCTTTTGATGATACCACACCAAAGCAATATCGAAGGCTTGCGGGACAATCTGTCCTCTCCCGCTCAATGCATCCATTCACGGACCATCCTCAGATTGATCGTATTATTGTCGTCATCCATCCTGATGACGGTGAAGAATATGCGAAACATACGCTGAAGCATCCAAAAGTCGGCGATCCGGTTATGGGCGGAGCAACAAGAGCGGAAAGCGTTCTGAACGGGCTTCGCGCGGCAGCGGCCTTGTCGCCGGAACGTATCCTGATCCACGACGCGGCACGTCCCTTCATCGGGAAGGATGTCATCAGCAGGGTGCTTGATGCGCTTAATACTCATCCAGCGGCGGTCCCTACCCTACTCGCAGTTGATGCGATGCGACGAGTCGGGAACGGTGGAATTTTGGCTGATACGGTAGAGCGCGACGGCATCCGCCGCGCGCAAACGCCGCAAGGCTTCCGTTTCACGACGTTACTGCCGATCATGGAAGCCGCCGCTAGCAGCGGAACGCTGCCCTCCCTTTCAGATGAAGCCCAAGCCATCATCACAGCAGGACAAAGCGTTGCCTCGGTTGAGGGCGACCCGATGAACTTCAAAGTTACCATTCCAGAGGACTTCACGATGGCCGAACGCCTGTTAGCGCAACCCGATATCCGAACAGGGCAAGGGTATGATGTTCATGCGTTTGGCGACGGAGATCATGTCGTGCTTTGCGGTATAAAAATTCCGCATGACCGAGGTCTATCGGGCCATTCAGATGCCGATGTAGGATTGCACACAATCACTGACGCCTTGCTCGGGGCTGTGGCAGAGGGCGATATCGGCAGGCATTTTCCGCCTTCCGATCCGCAATGGAAAGGCATGGACAGCGCTGTTTTCCTAGAGCGCGCCGTCGAGATTGTTTCGGAGCGCGGCTATGCCATTTCGAATATTGACTTAACGCTGATATGCGAAGAACCCAAAGTCACACCGCACGCCCCCGCTATGATCGCCCGCGTTGCCGAGCTTTGCGGCCTTGACCCCTCCCGCGTCAGCATCAAAGCAACAACCTCAGAACAATTAGGCTTTACCGGAAGACGCGAAGGCATCGCAGCAACAGCCGTCGCAACAGTGATTGGAAAGGCTTGAAACACCTTTCGTGCATTTATCGTTCGCGGTACTAAAACGCATGAAACAAGCTCTCGCTAAACTTATCGCCACTGTTTGCGGCTCAGGATTATCGCCCATTGCGCCCGGTACAGTTGGGTCTCTTGTTGCCCTTCCCCTCGCCTATGGATTGCATTGGATTGGAGGGTTCCCGCTGCTTTTGCTCGCGACAGTGGTCGGTTTCTTTAAGGGATGGTGGGCAACAGCTGAATACACAAAACGCCCTGGCGTTTCAGAAGACCCTTCGGAGGTGGTTATTGATGAAGTCATCGGTCAGTGGATCGCGCTTTTACCTCTATCTTGGGGACTTTGGCATGCTGGCGTTGATCCCCATGTTTTCCCGTGGCCGGGTTGGGTGACAGCTTTTCTCTTTTTTCGTATTTTTGATATATCAAAGCCCGGACCGGTCGGATGGGCCGACCGGCGCGGCGATCCACTGGGTGTGATGCTTGACGATGTAATCGCAGGATTCTTTGCCGCGATAATCGTTTTAGTAAGCGCAGCTATCTCTCATGGAGTTCTCGGAATATGAGCGTCTCTGATATTCATCGGCAATTAGCTGAAGAAATTTTAGCATTCGCAAAAACCCGTGACGTTAAGATTGTTACGGCAGAATCTTGCACGGGCGGTATGCTCGGCGCGATATTGACAGAAATTCCCGGATCATCTGAAGTCTATGAACGCGGTTACATCACGTATTCGAACGCAGCCAAGATCGAAGCACTTGGCGTATCGAAGCGCTTAATCGACGAGCACGGTGCGGTCAGCGAGCGCGTCGCCAGAGCGATGGCCGAAGGGGCATTGCGCGAAAGCCGTGCTGATCTTGCTGTATCAATCACTGGCGTCGCTGGACCCGGCTCTAGCGCCTCCAAACCGGAAGGTCTTGTCTGCTTCGGCATGGCCCCCGATGGCGAAGAGGTAAAAACCTTTACCGTCGAGTTTGGTCCAATGGGCCGTGATAAAGTCCGGGCCGCCTCAATCCATTACGCGCTGACGATGATGCACAATATCTTGTCGTGAGAACGAAACTCATCAAATCCGGACGGCAAAGCTCGAATATAATCAATCAACCTGTATTCATCGCTCAATCAACTCTTATAGATCCTGTTAACCAAAAAAACGGCTTCTCCCGCTATGGATCAGGTCTGATGCATGAGGATGAAGTGTGATGCTGGACTTCAAACAAAGCGCTCTAGGTATGGAAGCAATCATGCCCCATGGTGGATATGCGCGCCGTGTAGACGACACCAAATCAGTCATTTCCGTAATCGTCCCCGTTTATAATAGTCTCGCGACCTTGAGCGAGTTGATCAACCGCATCAAAACCTCACTGACAAAAATAACGGAAAGTTTTGAAATCATCCTCGTCGATGATCGCGGCCCGCAAGCAGTGTGGCCCGTCATCCAAAAAGAAGGTGAGGAAGACGCGCGGGTCAAAGGCATCCGTTTAAGCCGTAATTTTGGCCAACATGCCGCCATTACCGCAGGTCTGACGATTGCAAATGCGCAATGGTATGTCGTGATGGATTGCGACCTGCAGGATCTTCCAGAAGATATTCCCGCGCTCTATAACAAAGCGCAGACCGAAAACTTTGATAGCGTTTTGGCGGTACGCGAAGACAATCAGGTCAAAAAACGCCGCAAAATTGGTTCTTACCTGTTCAATAAATCCCTTGAGCATCTCGCTGATATTCCCGCAACATCCAAGATCGGTAATTTCCGGATTTTCAACGACTCAATGGCGCGAGCCTATCGCGCCTTCCCAGAGAAAATGCGTCTGTTCCCTGCTCTGATGAGTCACTTAGGCTTCAATACGGGTGAATTAAACGTCGTTAGGCCGGATCGTTCCGAGGGCCAAAGCGGATACACCTTCAGAAAACTGCTTTCACTGGCGCTTGATGCAATCATCTCTAACACCATTAAGCCGATGTATTATCTTGTGGCGTTGGGGTTCATCATTGCGTTTTTCTCAATGATTGTGGCCTTCATCATCATCATGCAAAAACTGATTTTCGGTAATGCTGTGGAAGGTTGGGCGAGCTTGATGACGGCCTTCATGTTAATGAGTGGCTTACAAATATCCGTAATGAGTTTTGTCGGAATTTATGTTGGGAAGGTCTTTATGGAAGTCAAAGATCGTCCAGTCTTTATAATCTCTGACGCCAGCAATATTTGACGATCTGGATTTAAGGGTTTTCCGTAAGATACTCCTGCTCTAGCACGAGCAATTCTTTTGATCGATCCTTAACGCGCCGTGCCGGGCTGCCAACATAAATCGACCAAGCATCAGCGTCTTTCGTGACCAGAGACATCGCGCCAACAGACGTCCCTTCGCCGATCCGCACTCCCGGCATAATCACAGAATTCACGCCGATAATACAATGACGGCCGATGAGTACCGCAGCTTCAACTTCTCGTTTGTATTCGGCGGGGACCGTAGGGTTTGTTAACGTTTTCCCTGAGTAATCATCCGATTGAGCAAAAACATGACAGCCATACGCTAGT
Source organism: uncultured Neomegalonema sp. (assembly GCA_937990185.1). Lineage (GTDB taxonomy): Bacteria > Pseudomonadota > Alphaproteobacteria > Rhodobacterales > Rhodobacteraceae > JAHDDY01. The sequence continues at coordinate 19,119 of CALKBI010000070.1, forward strand.
CCGGCAAAATCACATAGCTCTACCCCTGCCCTGCCGCCGCTGACATGAGAATACACCGCAAGATGGACATTGCGCCCAAGGATCACTTTGCCGGAGACGGAACAGAAATCATCTATCCGGGTAAAGTCTCCAATTTCGATTTGGTCATGATTATAGATTGATGCCTTATCACTGACCTTTACATCTCGCCCAAGCGACTTGAACCCGAGGTCGTCAAGTTGCCTCTGTGATAAATAAGCCATTTAAACATCCATGCCCTGCGTTACCCGTTCCTAGAGCAACGTGTTTAAACAAATCTAAATGTGTTAAGCAGAAGCTATTCTCAGCAATTAGGCGAGGAGAGCATCGACATGGCTTCAGGATTAGAAAGTCTTGAACAGAATCCGCCTGATGATTTCGTCGAAGCAGAACTCATTGAACCGCGATCCGGTTCAGAACCTATTCCCTTCAATGCTCCATCGGTTGTTGGTGAAGAATTCTATCACATCGCGGATGCAATCCATCGGGGACAGCTATCCGGCGATGGCCATTACACTCATCTCTGCGAAGTTTGGCTTCAGGAAAAAACCGGAGCGGGAAAAGCTCTGCTAACCCATTCCTGCACCGCTGCCTTAGAGATGGCCGCAATATTATGCGACCTACAACCCGGTGATGAAGTCATCATGCCGTCTTTCACTTTCGTATCGACGGCAAACGCCGTCGTTATGCGGGGGGCGGTCCCCGTGTTCGTAGACATAGAAGAAAATAGTCTCAATATCTGCCCGCAGAAAACCCGCGAAGCGATTACAGACAAAACCAAAGCAATCTTTGTCGTTCATTACGCGGGCGTCATCGCGGATATGCCAGCTTTTAAAGCGATAGCAGATGAGCATAATCTCTATTTGGTCGAAGATGCCGCACAAGCACTCGGCTCAACGTTAAATGGACAGCAAGCCGGATCATTCGGCGATCTGGCAACTTTCAGCTTTCACGAAACCAAAAACGTCATATCGGGCGAAGGCGGAGCGTTGTTGATCAACAATCCACATATGCAGGATCGCGCAGAAATCATTCGCGAGAAAGGCACAAACCGAAGCCAATTCTTTCGAGGTCAAGTCGACAAATATACTTGGGTTGAAATCGGATCATCTTATCTGCCCGGCGAATTGATTGCTGCATTTCTTTATGGCCAACTGACCCGCGAATCTGAAATCTACCAACAGCGTCTCGCAATCTGGAAAGAGTATGATCGCGCTTTAACGCCGCTTGTAAAACCGCTTGAAATTCAAACTCCACACAGCCCGACTGGACACGACCACAATGGGCACATGTATTATCTGTTAATGCCAACGCTCGAAATGCGTCAGGCTTTCATTAACAGTATGAAACAACAAAACATCACGACACCATTCCATTATATACCGCTGCATTCATCTCCCGCAGGAGAGCGCCTTGGCCGCGCAAACGGATCAATGGACGTGACCAACCGTGTGTCTGATACATTGGTGCGATTGCCGGTTTTCTACAGCCTGAAAGATCAAAGTTCGGTCATTGATGCAATCAAATGGGCGTTGGACAGCAGTGCCGCGAATTGATCGCGTTTAATGTATGTAAATCATACGGATTTACGAATGAAATTGAGCGCGCTTTTTGCTGGAAACCCACGTGTAAAGCTATGGAAATGTCGATACGCGCAATGTCTGATTTGCCCCAAAAAGCGTTTGCTGCTGCATCGAATGCAACAGCTCATAATCCACAGATTATCCGGTATATCGTAGCCGGTCTCACCAATACCATCGCCGGATTCATAGCCTACACGGTGGCGATAGTATTATTCGGAGCACCATTTTGGGCGGCAAATATGGCTGCGCTTTGTGTCGGTCTTATCGTTGGTTTTATGCTTGCTCGTAATTTTGTTTTCGAGGGAAACAAAGCCCCTTTTCAAGCGAGCATCGGAAAATATGTTGTGACGATCTGCGGTCAATTCTTGCTCAGTACCGCACTGATCGGACTGCTGATCCAGTGGAAAGTAGGTCCGATCATAGCCTATATCATCGTCCTCCCCGTCATTATTGCTTTGTCTTTTGCGTTACAACGAAACTGGGTTTTCGGGGTGCGTGCTCATAAATCCGTGGAGTCGCAGATATGACCCGCGAAGAGGCGTATGAAGCCTTTCTAAGTTCGCCAAATGCAGACTCTTACATTGCCGAGGCTGATTTCGGATATTCTAAAATCTTGCCGGAAGTCTCTCAACTGTTTTCAGGCAGTTCGGTTTTAGAAGTTGGCGCAGGCGCAGGAATTTTACTCAGTCGTTTAGCACTGGAATTTCCTGAAATTTCTTTTCAAGGCCTAGAGCCCATGGGCGATGGTTTTGATTATATTCCATCCTTCCACACCCTTGCCAATTCGTTGCCGAATGCAGAGATCCTTTCAATCGGTTACGAAGACTCAGAAGTTACTGAAAAATACGACCTGATCTTTTTGGTGAATGTTTTTGAGCACCTACCGGATTGGCGTGACTTTCTGGAACGCATGAAAGGAATGCTTGCGCCGGGCGGGGCCTGCATTCTTCTCTGCCCTAATTACAGCTTTCCATATGAACCACATTTTCAATTACCAATCCTTGCAGGTAAATCCCTGACCTATGCGGTGATGAAGAAAAAGATTGGGGCATTCGAAGAAGAGAACCGTTGCAGCGGCCTTTGGAACAGTTTGAATTTCGTGAAATACTCACAAGTTCGCAAACAAGCAAAACGCCTCGACCTAGATATTAAATTTGAGAAAGCGATTTTGGAAGAATTGATCCTACGCTTTGACACCGATGCCGAATTCGCACGCAGACAGCGCTTTTTAAAACTCCCTGTAAAAATCCTGAAAAAGCTCGGTTTGGTCCCCTTACTGATGCGTAATCGCATGTTGGAGCGCTTCCTGCCGTACATGCACCTTCGCGTTTCCGTCAAACCAAACTACGCCGCTTAAATAGAGAGAAAAGATGAGCCAGCGCATTAATTCGATCTATCGCCTAGTGACTGTTCCAATCGTCTATGAGATGATTCAAAAACTGCTGGGCCAGAAAAAATCACGTGCTTACCTTTGTGAAGGCCCATTAAAAACTCAATCGGGTGATCGGATTCTTGATGTTGGATGTGGTCCCGCAACGCTGAGAAATTTTCTTGGCGATGTGGAGTATACCGGTATTGATTTAAACTCGGCACATATCGAAAAAGCACAAGCTGAGCAAGGACACCGCGGTACATTTATTTGCGGCGATGCCGTTACGAATATGGACAAGGTTCCGGGGCCATATGATTTTATCGTCTGTGTCGGCCTGCTCCATCACCTAGATGATGATGAAGCTAAAACGTTAGTAAGCAGCCTCTCCGAAAGGCTGTCGGAAAAAGGTAGGTTGGTCACTTACGATCCGGTATTCATCGACAATCAGAATATTATCGCCAAAACCCTCAAAGCCCTCGATTCTGGTCAGAACATTCGCCGCGCGGAGGAATATGCAAAACTCTTCTCCGCGGATGGCTTCAAGCTAACCACCGAAGTTCTTAGTGGCATGTTGAATGTCCCTTATAATCATTGCTGTAATATTTTTGCGCGCAGGGTGGCATGACGACTGTCGGCGGAAACGCGGCAATGGCCCCTTATCAAAAAATCCTTATAAGCTGCGTGTTAGCTGCGCTTTTCATTGCTCAAATTGCAATGGTCATGAAATTTGAAATTAACTGGGACGAGTTTTTTATGCTCGACTGGTTGTATCAATTTCGCCGCGGTGAGCTTCTCCAACCATTACAAACGATCTATCTTCACCTCTTGGGTTGGGTTCCGCATGTAGGCGGAAACGAGGTCACTCAGATTGTTGCAGTTCGATTTGTAATGTTAGGGTGCACCGTCGGCACTTGTTTATTTATCTTTGGTATAGCGCGACGTTTTTTTAGTTCTTTTGCTGCACTGATTGCTGTCATCAGTTTTGTGACGTTTAGCTTTGTGTTCCGACACGGAATGAGTTTCCGTGCTGATCCGATTGTTGTTTGCACGCTCATGGCCGCGTTATTCTTCGCGACCGACCCTCGCCAGTCGATCGTGAAAATACTCACCACCGGTTTCCTGATTGGCCTGGCTGGGATGATTACGATCAAAGCAATTTTCTACGCGCCAATTTTTGCAATGATCCTTTTGGCAAGGTGGGCCGATGATAGATGGTCGCGGCGGGCATTTTTACAAAGTATATCCTTGCCCGTAATTGCCGTCTTTAGTTTTGTACTATTATATGCGTTAAACGCCGCATTACTTGGCGATACCGATGCGGGCGTTAATTACGTCGCGGAAAATGCCGGTCCAAGCGTCTTTACCGGGCGGTTTTTCCCTGAGTGGCAAACCTTCACCCGTGCGGTAAACCTTAACCCGTTCTACGTTCTTTTATTTGTAGTTGGCGCCTATTTTCTTGCCACAGATTTGCTACGTGGAAATGCGCGAAGCAAATGGATGAGCTTCGCACTCATCAGTTTTTCGGCCCCGCTTACGACACTTTTTTTCTACACCCACACACACCCCTACTTTTACACCTTCATGCTTGCTCCGGCTTCAATCTTCATTGCAAGCGCGATAGATCGTCCATATTTGAAAAATGAACCGTTACGCGAAAATATCGTGATCGGCGTTTTGACTTTCTTACTTGTCAGCGCAACGATTCAAGGCATGAAACAGACGTTGGACCATCAACATAAAACAGTCGATGTCATCCATACATTATTCCCTGAACCGGTGAATTATATTGACCGCACGTCGATGATATCGAGCCACCATAAGCACGGCATTTTTATGAGTGGTTGGAAAATGCGTGAATATTATAAGGCAAACCAAGCTGTTTTCCCGAGCATCCTTCAGGAAATTTCGCCAAAGTTTGTACTCGCAAATATCGATACGCTCGACCTGGATCGCCCGGAAAAACAACGTTCAGGAAAAGTCTTACTTTCCGAAGATTTTCAAGTCCTACGAGATAATTATATTCACCATTGGGGCGCAATCTATGTTCCCGGAAAAATCCTGAACGTCGACCAATCTCCATCATCATTCAAAGTCATTATTGCCGGACCTTACACGCTCGAAAGCGATCACGCCGTTACTATAAATGGAACCTCCTATGCGCCGGGTGATACACTCACCCTACCCCGATCAACGTATGAAATATCGTCGACAACAGCTCAAACCGCTATTTTGCGATGGGGTAACGACTTGCATAAACCCGAAGAAGCCGCCGCAGAGCAGGACCTCTTTCGAGGATTTTGATAAATGGAAAATGCCTTACAGATTGCTGTGAGGGACTTTTTATTGGGTATAAGAACCTCACTGACAGTCCTGCTCGAAGATCGTATCCGACTTAAAGTAATTATTGTTCTTCTAGCCTCACCGCAAAAGCATATCTGGTGATATAAGAAGATCGTTGGGTAATCATCCCCGAAAACCATAGGGTTGAAAATTGGACTTCTCCGGCGTTTGCTTGACGCGGAGAACGAGATGAAGAAATCGAGATTTAGTGACGCCCAGATATTGGCGATATTGAAACAGAGCGAGAGCGGTGTGCCGGTTGCGGATCTGTGCCGTGAGCATGGGATTAGCTCTGCAACGTACTATAACTGGCGCAGCAAATACGGCGGCATGGACGCCTCGTTGATGTCCGAGATGAAGTCGATGGCGGATGAGAATCGTCGGCTCAAGAAGATGTACGCCGAGATGGCGATGCAAAACGAGCTGTTGAAGGATGCTCTTGGAAAAAAGTGACACGGCCATCTCAACGGCGAGAGATGGCCCAGCAGGCCGTAGATATGAAACAGGTGAGCATCGC
>CALKBI010000071.1 GCA_937990185.1 uncultured Neomegalonema sp.
ATCGACGACCTCGCCAGACAAGTCATTCGGCTTTCTGGACTGACTCCAGAAAAAGACGTGAAAATTGTCTACACAGGCCTTCGACCTGGTGAAAAGCTTTATGAAGAGCTCATGCACGAAACGGAAAATTTAGTACAAACAAAGCATCCCAGTCTGATGGTCGCCTCGCCGCGCTTCGTACAAATTCAAACGGTCCGGAGCCAAATCGATGTTATTCAAATCGCTGCAAGTGCAGGTAACTCCAAAGAAGTTTTACGATTACTGAAGGTTTATATACCTGAGTTTGAAATTACTTCTCGGGAAGCAAGAAGAGTCACCGCCAAGAAAACCTCTTTGAGGGCTTAAAAGTGAATTTTCGTTCACGCGCCGTTTGAGTATCAGTAAGAGGGCTGTGTGGTAGCAGTCTTATTGGCTCTCGAGTGATTGCCGTACAGAATATTTTGTTATTGTCATAATTTGCCTAATGGAATATTTCGAAGAAACCTTCTGAATACATTGATACTTTTCGTATCAGCAACCTCTGACCGAACTGGATTTTGATAATATGAGCAGTCCCGCGCCTGATTGGACTCCAGCGAATGTTCATGCCTCACCTTCGGCAAGGTATGCGGATGATGATGAAATTGATATTAGTGAGATAATTAAGCTTTTTTGGCAACGTAAATGGTTAATTACCTGTGTACTGATAGCATCTATTATCGCAGGTATCTTTTATGTTCAGCAGCTCCCGCGGCTTTATTACGGAGAAGCAAAACTGATCTTAGAATCTAAGGAACAAAACGCTACTGGATTAGAAAATCTTGTTCCTGGAATTTCTGATGATGATGCTGAGATGAATTCTCAGGTAGAAGTGATAAAATCACGTAGTCTGATTGGCCAAGTAGTTGATACTCTTTCATTAACGGATGATCCAGAATTTAATATCACCCTCCAGGAGCCAACGATAGTTGCCAAGTTGATTGAGTGGATTAAATCAAAAATCAATATTACTCTAGAAACTGACTTGCTGGATCACCGCGAAATCGCAATTGATCAATTGACAAAAAACCTGAAGGTTTCAGTCCTGCCAAAAACTCATGTTTTTAAAATTTCTTTAGAGACTTGGGACCCACTTAAATCAGTAAAAATTGTGAACACATTGTCACAGGCTTTCGTTTCTGACCAAGTTACAGCGAAACTGAATTCGAACATTCAAGCTGCAGATTGGCTTCGGGAAAAGGTCGATACTTTAGCCAAGAACCTCAGTGAAAGTGAGGCTAAAGCAGCAAACTTTCGGAGCCAAACGGAGCGGGTAGTAACAGAACAGGATGTTATTCGATCGAATAACAATCTGAAGAACGCGCGAGGCCGCTTAAACAGTTTTCAAGAGTCTCTGGAAAATAGCACTGGCTCTTCCATTCCCACAAAAGATCTGGATCGCGCTCAGTTAAATTCTCTTTTGCGCAATATTACGGAGCTAGAAGCTATTGTAGAAAGGCAGACAACTGACCTGCTGACAATTCGCCAACTCGACCGTGAGGCCGAAGCTGCTGGTGCTATCTACGGGCATTTTGCTCAACGTATGAATGAAATTGAAGTCCAAAAAGGATTGCAAGAATCTGACGTTAGAGTTTTGTCTCAGGCAGTTCCTCGATATCAGCCTACGAAACCAAGGAAAGCAATAACCGTAGTAATATTTGGTATATTAGGTCTCTTGCTGGGCTTAGCTTATATCATGCTTCGGAAATTATTCGACAGATCTTTCAGTGATCCTGCTGAGCTTCAGAATGCATTTGGAGTGCCCGTGATTGGCGCTATTCCCCGTGCGAAGACAAGAAATCGTAGAGCGTTGCTTAATTACGCAATCAAACGTCCTTCTTCTTCCATCATGGAAGCAATTAGAGACTTACGCACATCCTTATTGGCTTTGGAAGGACGCGAGCGCGATATCGATGACAAAGTAGGCAAGGTAGTCGTTCTGACATCTTCTATCCCTGCTGAAGGAAAAACGACAAGCTCAGTATTACTCGCTTTGAATTCAGCAGCTTTAGATAAAAAAGTGCTCCTTGTCGAATGTGACCTTCGGCGGTCAACCTTTAGAACCTATTTCGGATCTCGTACGGAGTTAGGTTTACTCCATGCCATTGAGCAGAAAAACGATTGGGAAGCTGCGATCTGGAAAGAAGCCAACACCAACATGCATATTATCTTCGGCGGCTCATCGAAAGAGCGGAATGCCGCTGATATCTTTGCGTCGCAGAATTTCACTGATTTTATCGAGCAGGCTAAGCAAAATTTCGATCTAGTTATTCTTGATTGTCCACCAGTTCTACCAGTTCCTGATGCTCGCTTAATCGCTAAATTGAGTGATAAAATTATTTATGTGGTGCAATCAGCATCGACACCGGCAAGTACTGTCGCGGCAGGATTAAGGTTATTTGATAATATAGGCCTCAAGCCCGATGGTCTTGTTATGACGCAAATCAATAAAAGTAGTGGATATGGGAACGAGTATTATACGAACTGAAGATGGGATCGTTGCATTAATCGGTCATTGATATGATGCTTGGAAGCATTTTGTGTGAGAGAAAGCCCTCCATGCGCCAAAATCCCTTCAAGCATCATCGATTTCCGCCGGAGATCATTCTTCTCGTTGTGCGCTGGTATTGTCGGTATCCACTTTCGTATCGCGATGTACGCGACATGCTTGCCGAGCGCGGCGTATCAGTTGATGCTGCAACCATCTATCGTTGGGTGTGAAAGTTTGGGTCTGTAATCGCGAAACGTGTCGTGCGGCATCGCAGTTGGCGCGGCGTAGACTGGCATGTTGATGAGACCTACATTCGAGTCGGCGATGCATGGCGCTATCTCTGGCGAGCGGTTGATCAACGAGGACAGATAGTTGACTTCAGACTAAGCGCGCGGCGGGATGCGAAGGCAGCCAAGGCCTTTCTAAAACAGGCGAGCGGGACGTCGAGGCTTTACCAACCTCTCGCAATCTTTACCGATAGGGCTCCCCCCTATGCCAAGGTCATCGACGGGATCAATAGGCGTCTGGGATCTGACTGCGATCATCCATATTGATCGGAAATGGAGGAATAACCGGATCGAATCCGATCACGCCTCACTTAAACGGATTTTCAATCCAGGGAAGGGTTTTCAGAGTAAGCGTCCGCCGAACCTGCTCTTGCGAGTGTAATAGGAATCTCCGAGTCTATTGATGTTTAGCGGATTAGATGTCCGCTTAAATTAGATGGACGTTTAATTTGGCAGACGATTGGCGGCGCAAGAAGCGCGGAATTTACTCGAAGGTCTTTAAGCAGCACGTAGTCGCAGAGACATTTGAACCGGGTGCGAATGTAGCGTTGGTTGCGAGAAAGCATGGGCTGAATGCGAACATGCTATTCCGTTGGCGTTGCGACCCACGTTTTGAACCAAGCAAAGATACAGCGTCGTTTTTGCCAGTCGAGGTCGTTCCATCTGATCTGGCAATTTCTGGCAATCAAGATATGTCTGAGCCGCCAACGAAGCTGACGATCTCGTTGGCTGACGGACATAACCTTTCTATCGTGGGGCCAATTGATCCAGATTTTGTTGTGCGCTTGGCAAAGGGTCTGTCGTCATGATCCCGGTTCCTACACAGTCGAAGGTGTGGCTGGCGGCGGGCGTCACTGACATGCAGGGTTCAATGGATTGTCCGCCTTGGCGCAGACGGTGCTCAAGCAAGACCCGTTCTCTGGGCACTTGTTTGTGTTTCGGGGGCGGCGCGGTGATCTTATCAAAGTCGTTTGGTGGGATGGGCAGGGCGCTTGCCTGTTTTCGAAGCGTCTGGAGAAAGGCAAGTTCGTATGGCCATCTCCGGCTTCGGGGAAGGTCTCGCTCTCCCCTGCACAATTATCGATGTTGCTGGAAGGGATAGACTGGCGCGCTCCGGAACGAACTTGGCGACCGCTGTCAGCAGGATAATAAACCCCGGCAGAGGCTGCTGTTCTGGAGGTTTTTGGATTCCCTTGAGGGTTTAATATTGTTATAAACCGCCATGCTTAAAATGCCCCCTGATTTGCCCGAGAACATCGCCGAATTGCAGGCAATGGTAAGCGTTAGAGATAAGAAGCTAACGGTCTTCGAGACGGAGATCAGGGCGCGCGATTATCAAATCGAGAAGCTTAAGCATGAACTGGCAGGACTACGCCGACACCGTTTTGGCTCGAAGTCCGAAGCCCTTAATCAGCTTGAATTGACGCTGGAAGAGGAAGAGATAGCGAAGGCCGTTGACTCTCCTGTTGCCGACGACAATGACGATCCAGTCGAGGATACACCGAAGCGAAAGCCAAGCCGTAAACCGCTGCCCGAACATCTGCACCGCAATGACCAAACCCTATCACCGGGTGAAGAATGTAGTGCCTGCGGCGGATCACTGAAGACACTTGGCGAAGATGTCACTGAAGAACTGGAATATGTTCCCGGTCGGTTTGTGGTGAACCGGATTATCCGACCCCGCATGGCCTGTACATGCTGCGATGCCTTCTGTCAGTCGCCATTGCCATCGCGCCCTATTGAGAAAGGTCGCCCAGGACCGGGGCTGCTCGCGCATGTGCTGGTAAACAAGTACGCGGACCATCTTCCGCTCTTTCGTCAGAGCCAGATATTTGGACGCGAGGGCATCGATCTTGATCGATCAACTCTGGCTGATTGGGTCGGAAAGTCTGCCGCTCTGTTGGAACCGTTGGCCGATGCTATTCAGCGCCACGTGTTATCAGGACAAGCTATCTTCGCGGATGATACGCCCGTAAACATGCTCAGTCCGGGTGCTGGAAAAACCAAGACTGCAAGGCTCTGGGCCTATGTTCGCGATGAAAGACCTTGGGCCAATCAGTCACCACCGGCAGCGTTCTATCGCTTCTCCCGCGACCGTAAAGGCGAACAGCCAACCGAACATCTGGAAAGTTATACCGGCTGGATGCACGCGGATGGCTATCCCGGCTTCAATGACCTTTATCGTTCAGGCCGTATTCAGGAAATGGCTTGTATGGCGCATGTCCGGCGCAAGTTTGTCGATGTGTTCAAGTCAAATGGCCTGCCGGTTCCAGAAGAAGCGATCAAACGCATCGCAAAGCTCTATGCCATTGAGAAA
>CALKBI010000072.1 GCA_937990185.1 uncultured Neomegalonema sp.
CGCCACCACCCGCGCGCTAGAGGCCGCCAAAGCCAACCTCGCCGCCTATGAAGAACCGAAACTGGATGAGGGCGTGAATGAAGCTCTGCTCGATTACATCGCCCGCCGCGAACGGGAAATCCCCGCTGAAGACGCGCTGAACAACACACACTGATATGAAGATAAAAGAACTCCATATCTATCAAAAAGACCTGCCAGTCGTAGGCGGTCCTTATACGATGGCGCGGGCGAATGTCTATGCGCTCGATACGACCATTGTGAAGCTGGTAACCGATACCGGCTTGGTTGGTTGGGGTGAGACCTGTCCGGTTGGTCCGACCTATGCCGAAGCTCATGCGGAAGGTGCGCGTGCAGCTTTGAGCGCTATAGGCCAAGGTTTGATTGGGCAAGAGATACCCCATGCTCTTGCGGTTCACCGAGCGATGAATGATCTGCTCAATGGGCATAATTACGCAAAGGCCGCAGTAGATATCGCTGTGCATGACGTGCTCGGCAAGCATTACGGCGTCTCCGTCTGTGATCTGCTCGGAGGCGCAGTCACTAATCGCGTGCCCTCCTATTATGCCACGGGAGTCGGTGCGCCGGATGATATTGCGCGACTCGCGAAAGAGAAACAGGCCGAAGGGTATCCCCGTCTGCAAATCAAAGTAGGCGGGCGAGACGTCGCCATTGATATTGAGACGATCCGAAAAGTTTGGGAAACGGTCGGCCCCACTATGCGGCTCGCTGTGGATGGAAACCGAGGATGGACAACACGCGATGTTTTGAGAGTTAGCCGCGAATGTTCCGACATTCCATTCATTATCGAACAGCCCTGCAATACGATAGAAGAAATCTCCTCCATTCGCGCGCAAGTGAATCATGCGATTTATCTTGATGAAAACGCGGTCGATCTTGCGACAGTTATTCGTGCTTCGGGAACCGGCATCTGTGACGGTTTCGGAATGAAAGTCACACGCATTGGCGGCTTGCATCCGATGAGTGTTTTTCGGGATATCTGTGCCGCGCGCTCCATGCCGCATACCTGCGATGACAGTTGGGGTGGGGATTTTATCGCCGCCGCCTGTACCCATATCGGCGCAACCGTTGATGCGCGTTTATGCGAAGGTGTTTGGCTCGCCGCGCCCTATATCGAAGGGCACTACGATACAGAGAACGGTGTTAAGATTGAGAACGGTCATATTGCTGTCCCAAGCGGACCGGGCCTTGGGGTGACACCCGACGAAACGCTCTTCGGTGCGCCTGTGGCATCATTCGGGTGATGATATGAAGCTGTCAGGGAAAAAAGCTCTTGTAACCGGCGCGGCGGGTGGCATTGGTTCCGCTATTATTGCGCGGCTTCAAGCTGAGGGTGCGACGGTCGCGGCGGCGGATCTTGATTTGACCGGCACAGCGGCGGATCACGCCTTGACAGGTGATCTCACCAATGCGGGATATTCCGATGCCTTGCCAGCGCGCGCAGCGGAGGCGATGGGCGGGCTTGATATTCTGATTAACAATGCCGGAATCATGCGGCGTGGTCCTGTCACCGCCAGCACGGATGAAGATTTTTCCATCTCGGTTGCCGTGAATGTCGAAGCGCCGTTTCGGCTATGCCGTGCGGCCATTCCGATCATGGCCGAGGCTGGCGGTGGAGCGATTGTCAATACGGCCTCATGTTGGGGCGTGCATGCGGGGCCAGACCATGCGCTTTACTGTATGACCAAAGCAGCGGTCGCTTCGCTCACGCAATGTATGGGCCGTGATCACGCGCATCAGGGTATTCGCGTTAATGCGGTGTGCCCGAATGAAGTTGATACACCGATGCTGCGCACGGGGTTTGAGTTGCGCGGGTTTGACCCTGATACGGCAATCGCCGATCTCGGGAAGACTGTTCCGATTGGTCATGTCGCCTCACCGGAAGAGATCGCCGATGTCGTCGCATTCCTTGCCTCTGAAGAGTCGCGCTATATCTGCGGCGCACTCATCGAGGTAAATGGCGGAAAGCCGGTTGGATGACTCGATTTACGGATAAAGTTGTGCTCGTCACCGGTGCTAGTCGCGGGATCGGTTTGGCTTGTGCTCAAAGATTTGCCGATGAAGGTGCGCTGCTTTTTACGGCGCAACGTAGTGACAGTGTTTTTGAGACCATTCACACAGATTTCTCTGACAAAAACGCGCCTGAAAACATAATCGATCAAGTTGTCAGAAAAGCCGGTCGGCTTGATGTGCTCGTCAACAATGCGGGTGTGATGGAAGAAGGGTCTGTTGAGGAAACAACGCTTGAGGCGTGGAGCCAAACGCTCCAAATCAATCTGACCATCCCTTTCTTACTGACCAAGTTCGCCATGCCGCATTTGCGCGCGACCAAGGGAAGCATCGTCAATATAGGGTCAATCGAAGGCATTGGGTCGAACCCCCGGCATCCCGCTTATTGTGCATCTAAGGCTGGTTTGCATGGTTTGACCCGAGCCGTCGCGGTTGATCATGGCGGCGAGGGTGTTCGCTGCAATGCGGTTGCTCCCGGTTGGATTGATACAGAGCTGAACAATGATTTTATCGACTCTATGCCAGACCCAGATAAGTTTCGAAAATCTATCGGTGGTATTCATCCGGTAGGGCGAACGGGCCGTGTCGAGGAAGTGGCCGCGATGGTTGCTTTTCTCGCCTCGGACGAAGCCTCTTTCATCGCCGGACAAATCTATAAGGTCGATGGCGGACGCATGGCAAAACTGAGCCTGCCATGAAAGTCACGCAACTGCCTTATGATCCCGGACCGGCGGCTTGGGATGCAATCCTCCCAGCGGGAAACACGTACCCAACTCTTGAAGAAAAACGAAGCGCAGATTGGTTGATCATTGGCGCGGGTTTCGCCGGTCTTGCCGCTGCAAGGCGCTTGCGGCAAATCCATCCGAAAGACCGGATCGTTTTAATCGAGGCGCGGCGCATTGCGGAAGGGCCAGTGGGTCGCAATTCCGGCTTTATGATTGACCTGCCTCATAATCTTGTGTCGGAAGATTATGCAGGGGCGATTGAGAAAGATCGTGCTGAAGCAGTGCAAAACCGTGCAGCCATTGCTTTCGCTGCTGAAGCCGCCAGCGATTACCGCTTCAGTGCGGAAACTTTTGTGCAATCAGGCAAGACGAATGCAGCTGCGACCGCAAAGGGAACCAAACATAACGAAGATTATGCCGCTCACCTGAAAGCCATGGGTGAAGAGCATGAGTTGCTTGATGCGGCGCAGATGCAAGAGCTGAGCGGATCGAGTTATTATCAAAGCGGGCTTTACACACCCGGTACGGCGATGCTGCAACCGGCTCTCTTCGCAAGAGAAATGGCATCGGGTTTGGCGGCGCAAAGTGTTTCCTTATTTGAAAATTCGCCGGTCATTAATCTCAAGCGCGATCAAACAGAATGGGTTGCAACGACACCCCGTGGCGCGATCAAAGCGCCCAATGTGATCCTTACAGTTAATGGTCATCTGGAGAGTTTCGGATTTTTCAAGCGCCGTTTGATGCATATCTTTCTCTTTGCCTCCATGACACGGGCATTGTCAGAGAGCGAGGAACAACAGCTTGGCGGTGCGCCTGTTTGGGGATTTACCCCTGCTGATCCGATGGGAACAACGGTGCGAAAAGTTTCTGGTGTTGGCGGGACGCGGTTCATCATTCGGAACCGTGTTGCATGGGCGCCCTCTCGTTGGGTCAATGAAAAAAGCGTCGCTGATATGGGCATCACACATGATCGTTCCTTTGACGCGCGTTTCCCGATGCTGAAGGGTGTCGACATGGAACATCGTTGGGGTGGATTGTTGTGCCTCAGCCGAAATGGGACAAGTGCCTTCGGTGAAGTGGAGCCGGGTTTGTTTGCCGCCGGATGTCAGAACGGATTGGGCGCAGCACGCGGAACGTATTCAGGGATGATGGTTGCTGATCTTGCGAGTGGTATTCAGTCAAAAGCCGTTACAGAATTTACAGACCAAACGCCGCCATCGCGTTTGCCGCCAAAATTGATTTCTTCGCTTGGGGCGAAGGTAACATTGCGTTGGGGTGAGTATAAAGCGCGCGAAGAATTGTAGAACGCCTTAACTTATGCGACTTTCTTCAACGCATTATTTGTTGCGAGTTTCCGCGATGGAGGAAGTGTTACCGTTACGGTCGTTCCAACGTTTATTGTGCTTTCTAAATTAGCCGTGCCACCATGCGCTTCGATCAGTGCTTTGATAATCGGTAGGCCTAAACCCGAACCCTGTTTATCTGAAACACGGGTATAGCTTGAACGCGAGTAAACCTTCCAAACTGACTCGATGTCTTTTTTGGGGATGCCACAACCTTGATCGGTGATGACTATCTTAATTCCTTGGGGAAAGTCTTTTAGCGCAATTTTTACCTGCGTATCGTCAGCAGAAAACTTGAATGAATTAGACACTATATTCTGAACACAGCGCTTAATAGCGTTTGGATCGCAATATACGGGTAAAGTTTGTGGAGTCTCGAGCACCAAGCGCTTGCTGTTTGAGCTGACACCAAATTGCGTTCTCACATCTTCAATGATCTGAACCAGGTCGACTTCTTTTTCGTAGAGATCGAAGGCGCCGGCATCTACTTTCGAAAGATCGAGAATGGAATTTGTTGTGTCTTCGAGATCATTCGCCGACTTTTCAATATCGGTAATATACTCAAGTAATTTTTCCCGTGGCATGTCGGCTTTTAACATCGTGATGAGTTGCGCAAATCCTTTAATCGCATTGAGAGGCGTCCGAAATTCATGACTCATTCCCGCAAGGAACTGAGCACGATACCGGCCTACTTCAACCAAACGGTGCTGACTTTCGGTCAATTGAATTTGTTGAGCGCGCAGAACGTGATTCTTGTGTGTCATATAGACTGCTAGGAGTCCGGTGAATGCCATAAACGCGATGCTGCCGATAAAGATCCGGGAAATCGTAGCGGCATTGAACTCATCAACGGAGCGTCGCATTTGGCTGTCTAATACAAGTCCACGACCCCGTAACTTAATGACGATGCGTTTAGCCCGTTGTGTTTCGAATAATATTATTTCTCCACGACAGATGTTATCGCAGTTTGGATCTTCTATCGTGTTCGAGATTTTTTCGAGAGCGATATCAAGTTGACCGATATATTTTTGAATTGCAGGATCAGTTTCATCCTTCATTTCGCCGTTTTTGAAATTCTGTACGCGCGTGTGTGTGATAATAAATCTATTGGCCAAGTCTTCTGTGGACAGAGCCGGATCATTTAGTGACGCCTGTTTCGCAGCGAAGCGTAAAGCATCAAAATTGTTAATCAGGCGCGAAGACGCGAAGACGATTTCGTTCGAGCGGCTAACATCCATTTTTGAAGACCGTTCAAAAGTGAATGCTGCAAACGCTAATAACACGCACAGAATAACCGCCGTTCCAATAACAATTACACGGTCAAAAATGCCTGCCAGCGACATAACCTTACTCTGCCTCGAATTCTACAAGATGCCAGACGGAAAAAGCTCGCAACTCGATTTCTGTTTCTCCGGAAACATTATCAAGATCAAACATGATCCAGTAAGGCCCTTTATCTTTCATCGTCATGACCTGACCGTTCATGCGTGATGCTATAATCGGATCGTATTCGTCGATAAACTTTGCTGGAATCGAAATAGCGTAATCGTCAAATGACATCGCTGTAATGGGCTTGGCGCTGATGCCGGCTTTCTCGAGTACATCTTTGACTTTTACACCCTCGAAGTGAGTCACTCCGTTGGTCCAGGGAGTCTTCGTTTTAATTGAATGCATTCCTAATGCTTCAAGAGCCTCTCGATCAAATGTCTTGAGATAAGTTCCGTCACTTCCCATGATTTTCAATGACGAAGCGCTTGCGGAGTTTGCGTATACTCCAACCCAAAGCACTAAAAATGCTATCGTTCGTAAAAAGCTTTTCATTCTTCACCCCAGATTGAATTCACGATTAATTCAATATAGTTGGGTTTGAACGACTATTGGTTAACAGATCATATTAAAGGGCGGAAAATTTTAGCGGCATTTTAATTAATCTTTTATTGAGAGTTAAAGTTACCACCTACGCTTTTGA
Organism: uncultured Neomegalonema sp.; assembly: GCA_937990185.1. Taxonomy (GTDB): domain Bacteria; phylum Pseudomonadota; class Alphaproteobacteria; order Rhodobacterales; family Rhodobacteraceae; genus JAHDDY01. The sequence continues at coordinate 6,066 of CALKBI010000072.1, forward strand.
TTTTTTTAACAGGCGCTTTCGCCGCTCCGTCATTTTTAGATGCCCTGCTTCGGTTCCATCATGGAAACTGCCGAACCATTTATCCCAAGGCACTTCGAGGTTGCCGTAATTACACTCGAAATACCGATGATGCATTTGATGATGAAACGTGCCCAGCGCGAGGCGGTTTTTATCCCGGACGACCAAGCCTTCGAAACCTGTATGAGACGTCGCCGCAGTCAATGCCTGATGCTGCATATGAAATAGGATATGGATCGGATGCGCCGCGACGATCCAATGAACCAAGACAGAGCTGAAGAACATCAAATGTTCGATGGGGTGCATCGACAGTCCCGACCATGGGCCAACATTCGTATTTCTGTGATGAAGCGCATGGGCGATACGATAAAGCGGTGGCCAATGCAGCCAACGGTGAATCCAATAAAAATGGAATGAGATCCAAATTGGCGTCAGCAGAATTAACAGCACAAACCAAACAGGATTGTCTGACCAGAGCAGCACCGGCGCATACCCGTTCGCCATTGCCCAGAACATCAGAACCTCAAACGTTGTCCAGAAGAAAACGCCGCTGCCAAGCGTCCAGAACATATTATCGCGCAATTGATTCCCGAAGGTGAAAACTCTGCCGGTAGCTTTGGTTTCACGCGGATCGAATTTAAGGGTTTGACCTTGTTTCTTTTCGCTGTGGAAATACCAGTGCAATCCTCCAGCAATAACGGCAATGAGGATAAAATTTCGCACGTACATTGCTGCGATCCAGCCGACGGCAAAACTTTTGGTGTCTTCGAGGGACGGTTGAAAGAACATCCAACAGAGTGTCGCGAGAATAACCAGTACAGCGTTCTCACCCACCGCAAACCAGCGATCCCCGATCCATCGTGCTAGTCTTTTTGGTTCAGGTGGCCATGCGAATAAAGGCGAGGTTTGTATTGGCACATCAGGCCGGTAATGCCATTGGCGCGCAAATCCGCTTTGTGGACTTTCCGACATTGATAAGCCGCTCCCGTTTAATCACGTCGAGCATGCCAGCTTAATCTGGCTTCTTCAATCAGATTGGCGTTTTGTGACAATTTGATTGTGTGTGTTTGTCGTCAAAGTTCTGATGGGATTATGACAGGCTTGCGGATTGGTACGGTACGCGCTGACGCTGGCACGATCTTTTTCTTTTTCGTTTCCGGTTTTTGAATAGGTGAGAGTCCCGTAACATTCGTCAGTGCGAAAGGCGGTCTGCGGGGTACAGGCGTTTGTGCGATGCCCAAGCCGCTTTCACGGGCGTAATCGGCATCGCATGATCTAAGTTGCGCGTCATACACTCTGCTTATCTGTTCAACCTGCTTAGATGCCCTGACAAGAAATTTTTTGTTCCGCCATTTTCCGGTGCGATATCCGCCATGGCCTTCATGATAGGCGAGGTAATGATTGCGTGCATCTTGCGGCGCTATACCAAGCTGTTTGCGGGTTCTGTCCATGTACCAACCGACAAAATCCGCTGCATCACCAAAATCATTGCGATCTGCGCTGCTCGCATTCTGATCTTTTTGATACCATTCCCATGTCCCGTCGATTGCTTGTGCAAACCCATAGGCGCTGGATTGCCTGCCCCATGGAACGACGCCTAGTGCAAATTTCCGGGGTGTCCTTGCTTCGGATACGAATTGGCTTTCACGCCAGATGATTGCGAGGATAACGGGCGTTGGGACTTTCCATTTCTTAGCGGAGCGTCTCGCGGCCTTATACCAGTCATCGCGTTCTTGGACGATGGAGCAAGCATTACTGATATCACTTGGCGGGTCGGACGAACTTGAACAGGCAACAAGGCTGAAAAGCAGCGCAAGGGCACTGAGTGCCGGGGGATTTAGAACCTTATCCATTACTGCAAAGATACGGCAATACTGTTTGAAAACAAAGCTATAATGCTGTTCAATTCTGGTTAGTATCCGCCTGACAGCAATACCCGCAGAACGATTGGAATGACGAGAACTGCAAGGGCGGTCGAAATCATCACGAACCGCGCAACCTCTGCGGCTCCAGCTTCAAACCGTGCAGCCAACAGATAGCTTGTCACAGGAACCGGCGTCATGGCTTGCAGCATAAAGACACCAAAGGCGATACCGCCTAATCCAAACATCCATGCAATGACAAATGCTACTACGCCGGAAAGTCCATATTTAAGCAAGCTTAGCCCGATCACCCGCCATGGGGCTTCGCGGGGTAATCCCGCTATTGTTGCGCCCAAAGTTATGAGCATCAGTGGGATAACGAACTGCCCTGTCAGCTCAAGCGTATTGCCAAACCAAAGCGGGATACTCCACCCTTGAGCCAAGAATAAACCGCCTAGCAATGCCGCATATACCATCGGCTGTTTGAAAGCTTCCCACGGCGCCGGTTTGCCGGAAACAATCCATGCGCCCACCGAGAAATTTGCCACGACCATCGCTGCGAAAATCGCGATCCCATAGGCTAATCCCTCGGGACCAAAAGCGAAGAGGCACAGCGGTAGGCCGACATTGCCGCTGTTCGAGAATATAAACGGCGTTAAATATGTTTGGATTGATAATCCAAGTGCGCGCAGGACACCCCAAGATATGATACCAAGAACCAGATACAGCGCCATTGAAGCCAATACGATGTCTTTGAAAACACTGACGTCAATCTCGGTTCTGACAAGTGTTGAAAAGATCAGGCAGGGTACGCCCACCTCTAATGTCAGACGGGTTACAAATTTGAATTCGTAATCCAAACCGAGGCGAACCCAAATAAACCCAATGCTAGCCAGAACGAAGACGGGTACGACAATGGCGGCAATCTGAGAAAACATAGGGTGAAATTCTGGTCCAAGCTGCGGAAGATACGTTGGTATCCGTGCAAGGCTTATCACGAATGAGCGTCGTGAAAATCTATGTATTTTCTTGTATATTTATTGGCTCAGAAATGAACAGGCGGTTGGTGGATAACCGGCCTATTCTAAGCCATAGCCTTAAGTTTAATGCTTTTCGATGTACTGAAGTTGTCCCATTAGGGCACGACACTCTAGACAGGTCCGCATCTTAGCGCTAACACAGAAAGGTGTGAGTTCGTACGGAAAGTAAGGCTTCATGGGTGAACTATCCCGAGCGGCAAAGTATCAACTTGGTCAAATCGTGCGCCATCGGATTTACGAATTTCGTGGTGTCGTGTTCGATGTTGATCCTGATTTCCAAAATACCGAAGAATGGTACGAGTCCATTCCTGAAGAAGCGCGGCCTGTGAGGGACCAGCCTTTTTATCATCTGCTCGCCGAAAATGAGACGAGTTATTACGTCGCTTATGTCTCTGAGCAGAACCTAGTTCCGGATAATACCGGCGATCCTGTTGATCATCCAGAGATCGGGCAATTCTTTGGGGCGATGCAGGGCGGGCAATACGAATTTGACCGTCGTCAAGCGCATTAAGCACTAGGTTAGAAATGCAGTGATTTCTTTTGCGCTTGCTTGCTTAAGCACTGTCGAATTTTCTTGAATGTCCAGAATTTCGGCAATGCTTAGATTGCCGTGACGCAATGCGGAAAATACCGGGCCGAGAGTCAAAGGGTCTTCCGTATTGACCAGCACGACGCGCTTCAAACCAATCTTTGATAGCATGACAGCCGATGATGCATCTTCCGGACGCATGACCATAACAGGTTCAGCACCTGTGGTTTGGATCAAAGTATTTAGACGTGTCATTGAGACTCTATCGAGTGGAGCGCGGAATCCGGCTTCGATGATAGAGAGACATGCCAGATCGGTTTGTTGCAAAATATCGACGCAGTTTGGCGACCCTTCGTAATGGGTAATTCCGCAGCCAAGCTTTTGACCGGCCTCGACCAATTCAGGATGCTCGTCAGCATCAATGGCATCAGACAAAATCCGTACACTGCGTCCGGCTTGACGCATCGCTTTGCTAATATGTGCTGTTGCGATGGCGCGATGTGCACGATTGGTCGATAAAACTAGGAAAGGCCGCAATGCATCGACGTTAAGCGGTTCAAAACTCATAAGACGAGAAAGAGCGGTTTCCGCAACAAAAGATGTGATAGGAGGCGCACCCGCTTTGATCAGCTCGGCTGCAAGCCGATTGCGTGTTTCCGGGTCCAGCCGATGGCGGACTGCTATGTCGCCAATTCCATCATTGGCTTGGGCTGTCCGCAATCTGCGAATGAGTCCACGCTCCGGCACATATCTTGGTGCAGATTCAATGATGCGGGCAGAAGGGTGTTTGGCAGGTTCAGGAGTGCTGGGCAGAGAAGTCGTTGTTGCTATGGCTGGTTCCGCAGCATGAAGCATTAGGCTTCTGTTTCGCGATATTTCTTGATTTGCGTTGTCCGCAAACCTTGAATGCCATGACGGTCGATTGCTTTTTGCCAGCCTTCGAACTCTTCGATTGAAACGCTATAATGATCGCACGCTTCTTCGATGGACAGAAGACCACCGCGTACAGCAGCGACTACTTCAGCTTTGCGCCGGATTACCCAGCGACGTGTGTCTGCTGGCGGTAAATCAGCCAATGTTAGTCTCTGTCCGTCAGGACCGATAACAAAGCTGCTCAATGCGTTTTTCTGATCGTTCATGTCGACCCTGATCCTCAATCTCGTGAGGGAGACCATAGTGGACATCACCTAACAAATCGGAAAAACGCTGAAATTAAAGATAGTTAACAGCATTTTGACCATATTTTTTGGTTATGTTTTGGTTACACACTCCCTCTTGACGTGACCCAGCCCCCGCGCGATACGCCTATTTATGAAAGCATCAGAACTCAGTGTCACAAGTGCCAAGCAACGGAATTCACTTGGCTTTGCAAAACCCGCCGGAGATACCCGCGTGGCGGTAGCGATGTCTGGCGGCGTGGATAGTTCCGTTGTCGCTGCAATGGTTGCAAAAGAGGGATATGACACTGTTGGATTGACGATGCAGCTTTATGATCATGGGGCTGCGCTGGCCAAGAAGGGTGCTTGCTGTGCCGGACGGGATATTCATGATGCACGTAGAGTTGCTGAATCCATGAAATTCCCGCATTACGTGTTAGATTATGAGAACATTTTTAAAGAAGCTGTCATGGACGAGTTCGCTGACGCGTATTTGGCGGGCGCGACACCAATTCCCTGTATCCGATGTAATGAACGGGTGAAGTTTAAGGACCTGATGGGGCTGGCGCGTGATCTTGATGCGGATTGTCTGGCAACAGGGCATTATATCCGCAGGATTGACGGTGAGAATGGTCCGGAGCTGCATAAAGCGGCTGATCCCGCACGGGATCAAAGTTACTTTTTGTTTACCACGACGCCGGAACAGCTTGCGTATCTGAGATTTCCACTAGGCCACCTTGAGACGAAAGCCGAGACACGGGCATTGGCGACGGAATTTGGCCTTACCGTTGCGGATAAACCGGATAGTCAGGATATCTGCTTTGTGCCTCAGGGCCGGTATACGGATGTCATTGAAAAGCTGCGCCCCGGTGCGGCGGAACCGGGCGAGATCGTCCATCTAGACGGTCGCGTGCTCGGGCAACATCATGGCGTGATGCATTACACGATTGGTCAGCGGAAGGGTCTGGGGATATCCGATGCAGAGCCGCTTTATGTGGTGAAGCTGAATGCTGGGGCTAAGAAAGTGATCGTTGGCCCGCGCGAGGCGCTCGGCTCAACGCATATTGCAGTTAAAGAGATCAATTGGCTTGGTGATCACAGTTTGTCAGATGCGCCTGAGGGTGGTTGGGAAGCTGATGTTAAGGTCCGCTCAACCCGGCCACCGAAACCTGCGCGGATTATCCCTCTTGGAGAGGGTAGGGCTGAGGTGCGCCTTATCGAACCCGAAGACGGCGTTGCTCCGGGGCAGGCTTGCGTATTTTATGCGCCGAATGGCGGAACCCGTGTTTTAGGCGGCGGCTGGATCGAAAGCGCAAGCTGACGCGACTTTATTTCAGGTGCGAGCTTACCCACTCACGCATAATCGGATGACGCTTTTCCAGCTCGTCGGTGACAGCGGGAAAAGTGTCGAGCCATTGGCGGTATTTCGTCACGCGCTCCGGCCATTCAATAGGTGCTTTCAGACCGCCACAAATGGCATCAATCCAATCGAAGGTGATTGGCAGGCCGCAATCGCCTAAGGTTAGTATTTCGGTGGCCGCGAGTGGATCGTCCAACATCCGCGCAAGCTGTGCGAGCCGCGCTGTGATTGCATCTGTTGCCGTATCAATGGTCTCCGTAGAGCCGCCACCAGCTTTTACGATGGGGAATAACGCGCGGAGTGCAGGTTCGAGCCGTGTGTCGTGAAACCGTGATCGCTCCCGTACTTTGGACCGTTGGTCAAGCGCAACGGGCATCATTGCCGGATCGGGAAAAGCTTCTTCGATATATTCCGCAATCGCCTCGCTGTCGCTAAGGACAAGATCACCGTGGACCAGTGCGGGCAGATTACCCGATGGGACAATCTGTTTATAGGCATCAGACCCTACACCGCCCACAGGCGGCTCTTCGCTAAATGCCAATCCTTTATGCACCAAAAGAATTCGGGTCTTTGTGCAATAAAGACTGTGAGCCGTTGTGTAGAGGATCAGCATTGGGTGATGCCTTGCAAATTCTGTCACCCCGCATCAATGCGGTGCGGAGTGACGCGCTTATGTATCAGTTACTCAACTGCCATTTCTTGCCGAGCTTATCAAAGAAGCCCTGCTCGGTTTTCAGCGTGATCCATGTGTTCATGTAGTTGATCCAAACTTGATCATCCTGCGGTAACAACATGGCGATAGGCGTGCGGGCCTTTGGCGCAGAGACAGGAACAACCATCATCTGGCTGTATTTTTCGACCAGTTTATACGCCTCGACGTTTGACGTGATGTGAGCATCCGCCCGCCCTGCTAGCACCTCTTGAAAGTCGCGCGCCGGGGCTTCGACAATTTTGTGCTCGGCATCGGGGAAAAACTCTTTGACCTGTTTCTCCTGTGTCGTGCCCAAAGTTGCCGCAACGGTTACATCGGATTTGTTCAGGTCTTCCCAGTCTGAAAACTTATCCGCATTTTTTTTGAGTGTCAGCGGAACGGTTGCGAGTGAGAAATAGCTTTGGGTATAACCAGCAGCCTTAGCCCGTGCGGGCGAAATCGAGGCAGAGCCGGTGATATGGTATTTACCGGCGGTCACACCTGAAACCAGTGTTTTCCAGTCGGTCGGTACAAACTCAACTTCAACGCCAAGATCTTTCGCCAACTCCGTCATGACGTCGATGTCGTAGCCTGTATATGAATTGGTTGCGACGTCCTTCATGGTCATCGGGTTCCAATCGCCTGTCGTTCCTACCTTCAGGGTTCCACTGTCGAGGATATCCTTCAGGGAAGAGGCGGCATTGGCCTGCGCGGTGAAGGCAACCAGTGAAAGGGCTGCTATGGCCGCTTTAAGGAATGTCATTTTCTTCTCCTATCGTCGGCAGGTGACACCGTGTCACTCGCCCCAGGGGCTTGAATGCCGGGACGCGGCTTGCGCGGCTCCGGCTGTCATGCTTTGACGAGCATAGCGTCTGAATAGGGAATGTCATGCTGCGAAACGAAACTGCGACAATCATAAGCATCCGCGCGGTGTCAAAGTTGTTCGGGGCGTTCAAAGCTTTGGATGAAGTCTCGCTTGACGTGCGCGAAGGGGAGCGCGTGGTTGTTTGCGGTCCCTCCGGTTCCGGCAAATCCACGTTGATCCGCTGCGTCAATCGCCTCGAAAAACACGATTCGGGTGAGATTGTTCTGGACGGGGTAACACTGGGCGATACACGAGACAGCGTAAAAGTCATCGCCGATACGGTCGGCATGGTCTTTCAACAGTTCAATCTGTTTCCGCATTTAACGGTGTTAGATAATATCACCCTTGGTCCGGTTCGCTCGCGTGGGATGAGCGAAACGGATGCGAAAGCGTTGGCGATGCACTATCTTGAGCGCGTGAAAATTCCTGAACAGGCCGGAAAGTATCCCCGACACTTATCAGGAGGCCAGCAACAGCGCGTCGCGATTGCGCGGGCGCTTTCTATGGAGCCTCGCGTGATGCTGTTCGATGAACCAACCAGCGCGCTTGATCCGGAAATGATCAACGAGGTGTTGGATGTTATGGCGGAATTAGCGGGCAGCGGTATGACGATGATCTGTGTCACGCATGAAATGGGTTTTGCGCGCCGTGTTGCTGATACAATGGTGTTTATGGACAAAGGAAAGATCGTCGAGACCGCTCCGCCGGATGTGTTCTTTACCGCTCCGGAGAGCGCTCGGTGTCAAGAATTTCTACAACAGATATTGCCGCATTGATGACGAGATTTTGGAAATCTACGCGTTGGATCGCGCTTCTTGCGCTGGTCCCGATCCTTTCAGGATGTTCTGATCGGTGGGGCTGGTATGTGGTCAATCCAACCACGCCATCAGGATGGACGAACCTCACGTTTTTAATGAGCGGTCTGTGGTACACGATTTTGTTGTCGGTGACGGCGATTGCAATATCGGTTGTTCTGGGATTGCTGATTGCTTTGCCGGGGCTTTCCAAGAACCCGTTGCTACGGGCGTTTAATCGCATTTATGTGGAGGTCGTGCGCGCGCCGCCAATCCTCGTCTTGATCCTTTGGGTTTATTACGGATTACCGCAAGCGGCAGATATTCAGATCAGCGTGTTTTGGGCCGGAGTGGTTGCTCTTGCCTTGTCGGACTCGGCCTTTGAAGCGGAAATTTATCGGGCAGGCATCCAGAGCATCGATAAAGGCCAGTATGAAGCGGCGCAGACAATCTCACTCGGTTATACGGATACCATGCGTTATGTCATACTACCGCAAGCGATCCGACGCATTCTGCCTGCGATGGGCAATCAGTTCGTTTATATGCTCAAAATGTCGTCGTTGGTATCAGTGATCGGGATGCAGGAGCTAACCCGCAAAGCAAACGAGTTGGTGACCGCCGAATATCGCCCGCTTGAAATCTATTCGATTCTCGTTCTTGAATATCTTGTGCTGATTTTGGTGGTATCAGCATTGGTCCGATGGTTGGAGCGGCGGCTCACAGCGGATGAGGCGCGATCAAAGTAAACGCAAAACGCTCTAGGTCGCGCCCCGTCAGTTTCTTAATACCGGACGTTTGCTGGCCGTTTCTGTTGACCCCGGCGGGGATCATCAGCGAGCAGGGCATGAGAGACAACCCGCTCAACACCCGCAATCGTGGCGGCAAGCTCGGCAACGTATTCCAGCTCGTCCTGGTCTCTCGCGATACCAAGGATATAGACAATCGAGTTGACGGTTTCGAAATCGAAATTACTCTCGGCAACATCGACGGCAGTGAGCATACGCAAGCGCAATTGGTTCGAGATACGAGCGTCGTTCAGATAGGCAAAACCGCTTTGTTCTTGCGTGACCTGTAACTCGTTGACGACTTCGTTGACGCCCTCAATTTCCCAAGCAATCTGAGACGCTCGAATACGGTCTTGGGCTGTGCGGGTCGTGCCGACGATGAGAACGCGGCCTTCATGGACTTCGGTCGCCATCTCTGCAAAGTAGCGAGGAAACTCCCGCCCCATATCCCGTTGAAGTGCAAGATGGATCGACGTGTCGGAAGCACTGTTCGCTATGGCCGTACCTGCGCCGCTTACACCTGAGCCGAATTCTACGGGCGTCGTGTTACACCCAACTATCGCTAGGAAAGCCATCATAACAAAGGCTGGCCGCATGTTTCTGGTTAACATATCCAGACTCCCTTGAGGAATAAGTTCAGGTGTTCTGCAAGAACCCGAAATTGCGGCGAGTCTGGGGTATTATCGTTGGAATCGCGTTAATAACGACCGTAAACCGCGAATGTTGCGCGGCAAGCACAATCAAAATGGGTGAGTCTGGTGAAGTGGCGCGCCTTTAAGCCGGAAAACTACGGCCTATCGTCTCTTGTTGGCGTCTATGCCGGACTATTCCGAAATACCCGATAATGATCCAGCTGACTTGGATCAATAAAGAGGCGAGGTTGAATGCTTCATAGAGGCTGATCAAGACGAGGCTTGCCGCCAGAATATTGACCCACGCATAGGTTTTGCCGTTTCCGTCCAGAAAACCAAATTGTAAGCTGGCGAAACCGCCAAGATACGCAGCGAAGCCAAGAAGTCCCGATATATCGAACACACTTAACTCAGTCACAAATTGGGTTAGTACATTCATGGCTTCGCTCATTCAAATACGCGTTTAATCAACTCATGCGGTACTAAACGATTCTTGTTTCGCTGCCGTGACTTTCGTCACATAAAGTGCTTTGGCTGATACGCATCTGATCTGGGAGGTCGCAATGGGCTTGCTCGTAAACGGTGAATGGAAAGATCAGTGGTATGATACTTCGGACGGGTCATTTAAACGCAGCGAGGCGGCTTTTCGTAACTGGATAGGGGATGCGGATCACCCGCCCGTATCAGGCCGATATCACCTTTACGTATCCCATGCTTGCCCGTGGGCGCATCGGACGTTGATCTTTCGCACGCTGAAAGGATTAACCGAGCATATTGGTGTCAGCGTGGTGCATCCCTTGATGCTGGAAAATGGCTGGGAGCTTGGCACTGATTATGAGGGTGCAACAGGCGACCGCCTCTATGGATTAGAGTTGGCGCATCAAATTTATACAAAAGCGATGCCTGATTATTCAGGCCGCGTCACCGTGCCTATTCTCTGGGATAAAATCAGCGAGACGATTGTCTCGAATGAATCGTCGGAGATTATCCGCATGATGAATAATGACTTTGGTGATCTTGCCAGCGGCCCGGATTTTTATCCGCAAGACATGCAAGCGGCGATCAATGAAATTAATGAGCGGGTCTATCATGATGTGAATAACGGCGTTTACAAATCCGGTTTTGCGACAGACCAACAGGTCTATACCGAGAATGTCACGCGGTTGTTTGAGACCCTTGATTGGCTAGAGGATATCTTGTCGGCCAATCGCTACCTCTGCGGTGACACAATAACCGAGGCTGATTGGCGTTTGTTCACAACGCTCATTCGTTTCGACAAAGTGTATGTCGGGCATTTTAAATGTAATATCCGAGATCTGCGCGAATATCCCAACCTTTGGGCTTATACCCGCGAGCTGTATCAATGGCCCGGTATTGCTGAGACGACGAATTTTGATCACATCCAATATCATTACTACGCTTCGCATCGGATGATAAACGGCAGCGGAATTGTACCGGCAGGACCAGCGATTAATTTCATGGAGCCTCATAACCGGGCTTCTGTCTGAGTTGCTTCTCCTCATGAAAGGCTTTCGGCGCTGTGCCTCCTCCGATACGGTCCGGCGGAAGTGAATTCAGGAGAGCGATGATGATCGAGATTATGCGTCACCTTGTGGATGGTGGACCCAAAACCGTTGGGCCTTTCCATCATGCTGTTTCAGCGGGTGATTTCCACTTCGTAACCGGACAAATGCCAACCTTGCCGGACGACCCGACAAAGCTGGTTGAAGGTGGTATCGAAGAGCAAACCCGACGGGTGATGGATAATCTCAAACTGGTGCTGGACGGTTTGGACAGCAGTTTTGAGCGTGTGGTCTTCGCGCGGGTTTATCTGGTGAACTTTCAGGACTTCGACCGCATGAACGCGGTCTATACCAGTTATTTCCCCGAAGGCGGCTTGCCGTCGCGCACCTGTATCGGGGTGACAGGACTAGCCGTCGGCGCATCGGTCGAGATTGATCTGGTGGTGGCGCGGTAATTCTCAAATTTGGGAGATATGCGACGACCGCGGGTGGTGCGGAACGCGCCGCCCTTGGGGGCGGTCGTCGCGTGTCGCAGCGAACGTTGCTCCCATTTTTCAAGAACTTAAACTTTAACAATGTTAGATGTTAGCGCCGAAAAATCGTAATCACCCGCCTCGCCGCGCCATAAACGCGAGCCTCTCAAACAAATGTACGTCTTGTTCGTTTTTCAGCAAAGCGCCGTGGAGTTTGGGCAGGGCGTTTTCGCTTTCGCCGCGCAGGACGGCGGGATCTACGTCTTCGGCGACCAACAGACGAATCCAGTCGAGAGCTTCGGAGGTTGAGGGTTTTTTCTTCAATCCCGGTGTTTCGCGGATTTCATAAAACTGCGTCAGCGCAGCATTCAACATCCGCTTTTTGATGCCGGGATAATGGACCTCGACAATCTTGCTGAGAGTCTCCGCATCGGGGAACGAGATATAGTGAAAGAAACACCGGCGCAGGAATGCATCGGGCAGTTCTTTTTCGTTGTTCGACGTGATGATCACAATCGGACGGTGCTTGGCCTCGATGGTCTCGCCGGTCTCATAGACATGGAACGCCATTTTATCGAGTTCTTGAAGCAGATCGTTCGGAAATTCGATATCAGCTTTGTCCACTTCGTCGATAAGCAAAACAAGACGCTCATCGGCGGTGAAGGCTTCCCAGAGCTTGCCGGGTCGAATGTAGTTTTTCACATCATGGACACGTTCGTCGCCCAGTTGACTGTCGCGCAGACGCGATACGGCATCATATTCGTACAGTCCTTGTTGGGCTTTGGTCGTCGATTTCACATGCCATTCGATCAGTTTCAGGCCGAGCGATCCGGCGATTTGCTTGGCAAGCTCGGTTTTTCCGGTTCCCGGCTCGCCCTTGACCAGCAAAGGCCGCTCCAACGCAATCGCCGCATTTACAGCAGTGGTTAGGTCTTTTTCTGCGATGTAATCGGATGTGCCTTCAAAGCGCATATCGGTCGTTCTCCTCGGTTTCGACACCAGATAGAACATTCTTGTTCAGGGGTCACGCTTTGCGCGCCGGATTTTATGCCCGGAGCAGTGATTTTGCGAGTATTTAGGCACGCCGCGCTTGACCTTCGCCGCCTCAACCCGTTCATTCCCGTCAACAACGGGAGATATGATCATGCGCGCGATTGAAATACCGGAACCCGGCGGACCCGAAGCTTTAAAGCTTTGCGACCGGCCTATGCCTGTGCCCGGTGAGCATGAAGTGCTGATCAAAGTCGCCGCCGCAGGCGTCAATCGCCCCGATGCGATGCAGCGCGAGGGCCAATATCCACCGCCCCCCGGTGCATCGGATATTCCGGGGCTGGAAGTCTCTGGCATCATCGAATCCGTGGGGTCTGAAGTCACCCGCTGGGAAGCGGGCGAAAAGGTCTGCGCGTTGCTCTCCGGCGGAGGCTATGCCGAATATGCCGTGGCGCATGAGCAATGTGTTTTGCAAGCCCCTGATGGCTTGCCCCTCGAACACGCCGCCGCCATCCCTGAAACATTCTTCACGGTCTGGACCAATGTGTTTGAGCGTTCTGATCTGGGCGATGGCTCCGTTTTCCTGATGCATGGTGGGACCAGCGGTATTGGCACGACGGCAATTCAGCTCGCGCGAGAATTCGGTGCGACGATTTTTGCAACCGCCGGATCAGATGACAAATGCCGGGCTTGCGAAGACCTTGGCGCGACGCGGGGCATCAATTACCGCGAAGAAGATTTTGTTGAGGTTGTGAAAGAAGCGACAGGCGGAAAAGGCGCTGATGTTATCCTTGATATGGTCGGCGGTGACTATATTGCGCGCAATATGAAAGTTGCCGCCAAGCATGGCCGCATCGTCAATATTGCTTTTCAAAAGGGGTCAAAGGTTGAGCTGAACATGCTGCCCGTGATGCTCAAGCGCTTGACGCTAACCGGCTCGACCTTGCGTATCCGCTCGCCCGAAGAAAAAGGCGAGATTGCAAATTCACTGCTGCGGTTTGTCTGGCCGATGATTACCAATGGAAAGGTCAAGCCAATCATGGATCAGAGCTTTGCTCTTGAAGACGCAGCAAAAGCTCATGCGCGTTTGGAAAGCGACCACATCGGGAAAATTATTCTAACGATGTAATGAGGGATGTTACGGGTTTCACTGGTTGCTTGTGACATAGGCGCGGGCGCTCGAATATCCTTTTAAGGACATTTCAGCTTTGTGGCGTTTGCCGCTTTCTCCCGTATAGGCAATCTCGATCATGGTCCGGCTTGGCATACGCACCATCAACTCGTTTTCGGCAATCGAAGGTGCGATTTGAGCGGCGGTGTTGATTGACATATCGACTATGCGCCATCCATCACCCGGACCAAGTTCGGCTCCCGGCAATCCGTCCAAAGTCACCGTGATGGTGGAGCCACGGCGGATTGGCTCCACAGGAATAAAGACCATGCGGTCTTCGCCGCGATTGGGTTCTGAAAAGGCAAGCCGATGCCCGTCTGTAGTGACCGTTGCCAAGGCGCATCCCGCATCATCAGCGCAAAAAGCCGTCCAGTCTCCGAAAGAAAGTGGTTCGGCAGCATAACTGGCCGATGCAGCCATCACGGTTGCAAAAAATACGGATGTGAACCGCATGATCTTGTCTCCTGAACGCCTCTTGCTGCAGTATATAGCTGAAACATGGCAAGTGCATGATTTTTGTCTTGATTTGATACGGAGCCGATCAGCATGAGCCTGCGTATGACGTTGCTGAATGCGTATTTGCGCCATTTCGTCCGGTCTTCCCTCGCACGGGTAGAGACACCGCAACTCGCGCGGGCGGGTATGGAGAAGTCATCAGCGCGGTTGCCTGTCTCCATGCGCGGCATCAATCTGCATCAAGAAAGCATCCCCGGTCCCGGCGGTCCTATCCCTGTCGAATGGTTGTCGGCGGGCCGTGCGGATCGCCGTAAGGTACTGATTTATTTGCATGGTGGAGCCTATATTATGGGCAGTCCGCGCACCCATCGGATGATCACAGTTGCGCTGGCGCGGATGACGGGGATGCGGATACTGGTCCCTGATTTTCGCCTCGCGCCGGAGCATCCCGTTCCTGCTGGTGTTGATGATGCCGTGGCGGTCTATTCGTGGATGCTTGCGCAGGGGTATCACCCGTCGAATATCGGATTTGTTGGCGAGTCTTCAGGCGGTGGACAATGCTTTGCTGCACTGGTGGCTCTGACCCGTCGGGGTTTTCCACCCCCTGCTTGTATCGCAGCTTTCAGTCCTTGGGTTGACCTGACCATGAGCGGTGCATCGGTAAAGACCAATGCAAAGCGCGAAGTGATGCTGCCCGCCGAGCGCGCGGCGGAGGTCGTCGGCTATTATATCGGCGACAGTGATCCGAAAGATCCTGTGACCTCGCCACTGTATGATGATGGGCCTACGCCGCCGACATTGATACAAGCCAGCCGTGCTGAGATTTTACTCGATGATGCCGTGCGGATGGCCGCGCGCCTTGAAGAAAGCAGCAGTGATGTCACTTTAGAGCTGTGGGATGACGCCCCTCATGCGTGGCAGTTTTTTGGCGGGTTAATCCCGGAATCAAAAGAGGCTTTGACCAAGGCAGTCGCGTTTTTAAAGACTCATATCGGCGCATAGCGCTTGCGCTCCGCATACTGATGGCTAGGGTTGTGGTCATGGAGAAAAACACCTGATGACGAGCCATGCCTATACCGCCGCGTTTATTGGCGTCGAAGCGCGGGAGGTTGATGTGCAATGTCAACTTTCGTCGGGCCTTCCTGCGTTTAATATCGTCGGCTTGCCGGATAAAGCGGTGTCCGAGGCAAAAGAACGGGTTCGGGCGGCTCTGAATGCCATCGGGTTGGCGCTGCCTGCCAAGCGTATCACCGTCAATCTTGCTCCGGCGGATTTGCCGAAGGTCGGCTCACATTACGATCTGCCCATTGCGCTGGCGTTGCTGTCCGCGATGGAGGCTATTCCATCGGATGAATCCGCGCATTACGTGACGCTTGGTGAATTATCGCTCGACGGAGCGCTTAATCCGGTGCTCGGTGCGATGCCTGCGGCTTTGCTTGCGGCTGAAAAAGACCGCGCGCTGATTTGCCCCGAGCAATGCGGATCAGAGGCCGCTTGGGTTGGGGCGGTTGATGTGTTGGCTCCGCCCTCTTTGCTGGCCTTGATCAATCATCTTAACGGCAAGCAACCTTTAGCTCCGCCAAAGCCCGGAGAAGCCACCGGACATACTGGTGCGCCGGACTTGCTAGATGTGAAAGGGCAGGAAAGCGCACGCCGTGCTCTCGAAGTCACTGCAGCTGGCGGTCACAACATGATGATGATTGGTCCGCCGGGAGCGGGCAAATCAATGTTAGCCGCGCGGTTGCCGGGGATTTTGCCGCCGCTCTCTGCTGAAGAAGCCTTAGAGACAAGCTTGATCCATTCGCTCGCCGGTCTGATCGAAGAGGGCCGTGTCTCCTTGCTGCGCCCGTTCCGTGCGCCGCATCATTCCGCATCTATGCCCGCCATTGTCGGAGGCGGAAAACAGGCGTTGCCCGGAGAAATCAGCCTCGCGCATAATGGTGTTCTGTTTCTCGATGAATTGCCCGAGTTCTCCCGCCCGGTTTTGGAGTCGTTGCGACAACCGCTTGAAACGGGTGAAACCGTCGTGGCGCGTGCCAATGCTCATGCGCGGTATCCGAGCCGGGTTCAGCTCATTGCTGCGATGAACCCCTGTAAATGCGGGTATTTGAGTGACCCGGCGATGGCATGTTCGCGTGCTCCGAATTGTGGATTAGACTATCAGGCGCGAATTTCCGGGCCGCTCATGGACCGTATCGATGTTCAAATAGAAGTCGCGGCTGTATCAGCGGCTGATTTATCCTTGCCACCCCCGAAAGAAGGATCTCAGCAGGTTGCGGCTCGAATTGCCACAGCCCGGCAAATACAAGCTCAACGGTATGCAAAGATGGGTGTGAAAGGTTTACGGTTGAATGCCCATGCCGATGGTGAAGTGTTAGATGCCGTTGCTACCCCTGATGCGGATGGGAAAAAATTGTTAACACAAGCTGCCGAAAAATTACGGTTGAGCGCGCGGGGATATCATCGCGTAATGAGACTTGCGCGAACCATTGCAGACTTAGAAGGCGCAGAAACACTGGGCGCACAGCACATCGCTGAGGCGGTTTCCTATCGCCGAGCGCCTTTGATGCGTTGATAATTTTTCCCTCTGATATTTGTTTCCTCTTAATCAATCGGCTGTAGCTTCAGGACACCGAAGCGAGTGGGACGTAAGTCACGATGCCATCAAGCCACCGAATTCTCCTGGCCGAAGATACTGACGTAAATGCACGTCTCCTAGTCGCTGTGCTTGAAAAGTCGGGATACGAAGTTACGGTCGCCAGTGATGGTGAACAGGCTGTTAAGTTTGGTGAAATCGGTGATTTCGATCTGATCCTAATGGATGTTAACATGCCCGTCGTTGATGGTTTGGAAGCAACGCGCCGTTTACGCGCTGGGGCCTCCCCTATGCGGGCGGTTACAATTTTGGCTCTGACGGCGGATGACAATCCGGCAATGCAACGCCGTTGTATTGAAGCGGGCATGGATGGTTATCTGACAAAGCCGATCAATATGGAAACGCTTCTTAAATCCTGTGAGCGGGCGATTAGTAACGCTTCAAGGCGGAGTGCTTAACGCATTACAGCGTTTTGCTTACATCTATCGCTGCCCGGCTTTCCGAATGAAATTCTCTTCGGTTAATCATTAAAACTACCGCGCAAGTCGCTAAAATTAGCGTCAATGGCCCGATCAGCCACGCCAATGATCCCAGCGTAAAATACATACTGCGTAACCCGCGATTGAAACTGCGCGCGGCCAATCCGTTAATGACGCCCGCCCGATGCGCTGCGGCCATAATTTCAGCCTCTCGGGTTTCATCCCATTCCGGCGTTGCGCCGATGAGAACCGCGCAATACCCGAACAGCCTTTGCGACCATGCGAATTTGAAAAAAGCATAGGCGATGAAGAATATCGGTGCAGCAAGGCGCAATCTCAGGCCGTCTGGGGTGGTTTCTGACGAGAGCGGCAAAGCATGTGCAACAACATCTAGATTTTCCGCTTGTCCGAGCATTGCTAGCAATCCGCCAAGCCCTAATAGTGACGTCGATGCAAAAAAACTTGCGCTGTTCTGGAGGCCGCCCAGCAGGTTTCCATCAAGAATTCGGGGGTCTCGACGCGCCATCTGCCGCATCCAATTCATTCGGTGCGTTAGCATTACCGAACTGGCGCTTTGCCGCGCGGGTCTGTCCTCGACCCACCATCCCACACCCAGCCACAACATAATCAGCACAATTGCTGCTATTGCATCATAGCCGGTCAAATCAGCAAGATGTGGCAACTTGGTCGATAAGTTTTCCAGAATCGCATTCATCAGAGGCTTATGCCGTTATCTTGTTCCAACGAAAACTGTTTTCGGACGGTAGGCGTTGCACCGGTGACGTATGGCGCTATCCTCTTTCAGAGAGCAGTATATACCTATGACTCTCGTAAATGGAGGATCGCTGTGATTGAAATGCCAAAACCTGATGAGAGCGTCATTGCCAAGCGCGCCGCGCTTGCGGCTCAATTGCGGGCGGTTCTACCTAACGAGCAGGTGATTGACACAGCGGAAGAGCTTAAAGCCTATGAGTGCGATGCGCTCAATTCTTATCGCCAACCGCCGATGTTGGTCGTTTTGCCGGATACGACAGAGCAAGTGGCTAAGATCGTAAAACTTTGTGCTTCCGCAGGCGCACCGATTGTGCCGCGCGGGTCAGGGACGTCTTTGGCCGGAGGATCGCTGCCAACAGCAGATGCGGTAGTGCTTGGCCTCTCGCGTATGAATGATGTTTTGGAAGTGGATACCGAGAACCGTGTGATCCGTGTGGAGACTGGGATTACCAACTTGGCGGTTAGTGCGAATATCGCTCATGAAGGATTTTTCTACGCGCCTGACCCTTCGTCACAGCTTGCTTGTGCGATCGGTGGCAATATTGCGATGAATTCCGGCGGGGCGCATTGCCTGAAATACGGTGTGACAACCAACAATCTTCTCGGCGTCAAAATGGTAATGGCCGACGGAGAAATCGTTGAGATTGGTGGCGCGCATCTGGATGCAGGTGGCTACGATTTGCTTGGTCTGATCTGTGGCTCTGAAGGTCAGTTCGGGATTGTCACCGAGGCGACGTTAAAAATTCTACCGCTGGCCGAAGGCGCACGACCAATCTTATTTGGCTTTGATACCAACGAAGTTGCCGGTGAAGCGGTCGCTGCGATCATCAAAGCGGGCCTATCTCCGGTGGCTCTCGAATTTATGGATAAGCCTGCGATTACTGTCAGTGAGAATTTTGCCAAGGCGGGGTATCCGCTGGATGTTGAGGCTTTGCTCATTTGCGAAGTTGAAGGGTCCGAAGAAGAAATCGACGAACAGCTAACACGTATCGAGGCGGTCGTTGCGCCGTTTAAACCTTCGACAGTTAAGCGCAGTGCAAATGATATCGAGAGCGCAAAGATCTGGGCCGGGCGCAAGGCTGCCTTTGGCGCGATTGGGCAGCTCGCCGATTATATCTGTCTTGACGGATGTGTCCCGCTGTCAGAGCTAGCGAGCGTGTTGAGCGAGACTGCACGTTTGGCGGAGAAATACGATCTGAAAGTAGCGAATGTTTTCCATGCTGGTGACGGCAATTTGCATCCCTTGATTATGTATGAAGCCAATGATCCGAACTCTGCGCGAAAAGCCGAAGAATTGGGCGCGGATTTATTACGCCTTTGCGTCGAGAAAGATGGATGCCTTACCGGAGAGCATGGTGTTGGCATCGAAAAGCGCGAACTGATGCTGACGCAATTTAACGAGCGTGAATTGCGCCAACAGATGGCGGTTAAAGATGCTTTTGATGCAGGTTGGATGTTTAACCCCGCCAAGGTTTTCCCTCTTGAGCTTATTGAGACACGGGATGCCGCTTAGTGGATTGGATTGCTCTATCTTGCGATTACATCAAGTATCTCGCGATTGCCGCAATCTTTATCGGGATGATGTCCGATCCGTTTCATCGCTATCCAAGATGGAAGTTTCTATTTCCCCGAAAATGGGGATTTCCAGCGCTTTTGGCCTTCTTTGTTTTGACGATTATATTACAGATGAGTGATCAATGTTGACACCTGATAGTGAAGCCGGCGTAGCCGCCGCGATCCGCGATGCGGTTGTTTCGAAGACGCCGTTAGAGCTGACCGCAGGCGGAACGCACCGTGCGCTGGGTCGTCCGGTCCAAGCCGCGCAGACTCTATCGCTCAGTGAATTAACTGGCGTGACGTTATATGAACCCGGCGAGCTTACGCTTGTGGTTCAAGCGGGTATCACGATTGCCGCGTTGAACAAATTGTTAGATGCAGAGAACCAGCAACTCACGTTTGAACCTCCTGATTATCGTGCTTTGCTATCCTCGACAGGAGAGCCGACGATTGGTGGAGCGATTGCCGTTGCTGCATCCGGTCCACGCCGATTGCGTGCGGGAGCAGCGCGCGATGCTTTGCTCGGTATTCGTTACGTAAATGGGCAAGGTGAAGTGCTGCGATCCGGTGGGCGTGTTATGAAAAACGTGACTGGATATGATCTGCCTAAATTGATGTGCGGTGCTTATGGGACGCTCGGCGCAATCACCGAGATCGGATTGAAAGTTATTCCGAAGGTTGAGGTGGTGAGGACCCTCGCTATCTTGGGCTTGGATGATGCGCAAGCTGTGGCGGCGATGTCTGGTGCATTAAAAACACCGACGGATGTGAGCGCCGCTGCGCATTTGCCTCAATCTGTTTCTAAAGAGCTTGGCTTTACTGATGCCGTGACGCTTTTGCGTGTTGAGGGGTTTGAAACTCAAGCCGCATATCGCATCACGGTCTTACAAGAAGCGTTGTCCGAGTTTGGCAGTGTTGAAACGATCGAAAGCGATCCCTGGCCTGCGATCCGCGATGTTATGATGTTTGCAGGAGATGACCGCGCGGTGTGGCGCTTGTCTGTTAAGCCCACAGATGCCCCCGGCCTGGTTGCTGCGCTTCAAACACAAATAGAATGCGAAGCGTTTTATGATTGGGGCGGTGGCTTGATCTGGTTGGCTTGCGATGAAGGAGCCGACGCGCAAGAACCGATTGTGCGTGACGCGATCTCTAACATTGACGGTCATGCGACGTTGATGCGCGCGAGTGATACAGTGCGCGCGGCGGTTCCGGTTTTCCAACCTGAGCCAAAGCCAATCGCCGCTTTATCTGAACGCATCCGCGCCGAGTTTGATCCGGCGGGTATTTTAAATCCCGGACGGATGAGGGGCTGAACCATGCAAACGAATTTTACTGAGGCTCAGCTTGCCGACCCGGATGTGAAGCGTTCGAATGAGATTTTACGCAAATGCGTTCATTGCGGATTTTGTACAGCGACGTGTCCGACATACACCTTGCTCGGGGATGAATTGGATTCTCCGCGCGGGCGCATTTATCTCATCAAACAGATGTTGGAAGAAGGCCGTCCTGCGGACAAGCAAACCGTCAAACATGTGGATCGTTGTCTTTCTTGTCTCGCTTGTATGACGACCTGTCCGTCGGGGGTGCATTATATGCATCTTGTGGATCACGCCCGCGCGCATATCGAGGCGACGTATAAGCGGCCATTGGCGGAGCGTGCATTGCGTACAGTGCTGGCGAAGGTTCTACCGAACCCGACTTTATTTCGTTTGTCGTTGTTAGGGGCAAAACTAGGTAAGCCGTTTCAACGCATTCTGCCCGGTCGTTTGAAAGCCATGGTCGCGCTGACCCCTAAAACAATCCATCCACCAGCGCCTTGGGATGAGCCACAAGTCTTTCCGGCAGAGGGCGAAACCAAAATGCGTGTCGCCTTGATGACGGGATGCGCGCAGAAGGTTCTCGATCCTTCTATCAACGAAAGTACAATCCGCTTGTTGACGCGGCATGGTGCAGAAGTTGTTGTCGCCAAAGGCGCGGGCTGTTGCGGGGCGCTAACTCATCACATGGGAAAAGTGAAAGATTCTCACGCATCGGCGGCGGCGAACATCACGTCATGGATGAAAGAGAAACGCGGCGATGGACTTGATGCTGTGGTGATCAATGCTTCCGGCTGTGGCACGACGATTAAAGATTACGGGCATATGTTTCGCACCGATGATGCGATGGCGGAAGATGCGGCGACAATTTCAGAGATCGCGCGCGATGTAACCGAAGTACTCGCGGAGTTGGGTTTGAAAGAACCGAGCGCGCCGAAACTGCGCGTTGCTTATCATGCGGCGTGTTCACTACAACACGGACAGAAAATTACCATCGAGCCTAAAGCGCTGTTGAAACAAGCGGGCTTTACTGTGTTGGAACCGAAAGAGGGGCATCTGTGTTGTGGTTCGGCTGGAACCTATAACCTGATGCAGCCGGAAATCGCGGGACAGCTTAAAGAACGCAAGGTTGCTAATATCGAAGCGACAAAACCCGATGTGATCGCGACGGGGAATATCGGCTGTATGACTCAGATTGGTAGTGGCACAGGCGTTCCGGTTATTCACACCGCCGCTTTGCTGGATTGGGCGACCGGAGGGCCAAAGCCACAGGGCCTTTAAACCGAAAATCAAGGCAATGTAAAATGCCCCGCAATAGATGCGGGGCGCTTTTCTTATCGGGGGAGTTCAGTTTCACCCATCAGGAATTTATCGACGGAATGCGCGGCTTGGCGGCCTTCACGGATTGCCCAAACGACGAGTGATTGACCCCGGCGCATGTCACCGGCGGTAAAGACTTTATCGCGGTTGGTTTTGTAGGCCTGCATGTCCGCTTTGACGTTACCTCGCGCGTCGAGTTCGACGTCTAACTCAGCGAGCATTCCTTCGGCTATCGGATGGACAAAGCCCATCGCGAGGAGAACGAGGTCTGCTTTCAGTTCAAATGCACTATCCGCGACAGGCTGGAATTTTTCGTCTACACGCGCGCAATTGATATGCGTAACTTTTCCGTCCGCGCCACCGATTGACGTGGTGGTCACAGAGAAATCGCGCTCTGCGCCTTCGGCTTGCGAAGAAGAGGTCCGCATTTTCAACGGCCAATGCGGCCAAGACAATGCCTTGTCTTCTTTTTCAGGGGGTTCCGGCATGATCTCTAGCTGAGTGACCGATAGCGCGCCTTGACGAATTGATGTGCCGATACAGTCCGAGCCGGTATCGCCGCCGCCAATGACAACAACATGCTTACCGCTGGCGAGAATAGGTTCGCCATCGCCGTCCCAGTTGCGGCCTGCGTTACGGCGGTTTTGTTGCGGTAGAAAGTTCATTGCGAAATGAACGCCATCCAACTCACGTCCTTCTACGGGAAGGTCGCGCGGCGTTTCCGAGCCGCCCGTTAAGATAACGGCGTCGTGGTTATCGACCAGCTCTTTTGCTGGCATGTCACCGCCGATATGAACGCCCGTATGGAAGGTGACGCCTTCTGCCTCCATCTGCTCGCAGCGGCGATCAATGATTTGTTTTTCCATTTTGAAATCGGGGATGCCTAAACGTAACAGACCGCCAACGACTTCGTTTTTCTCAAAGACATGCACGTCATGGCCAACGCGGGCGAGTTGTTGCGCCGCCGCCATTCCTGCCGGTCCTGAACCAACAATCGCGACTTTCTTGCCAGTTTTTTTCTCGGGTATTTGAGGCGTAATCCAACCGTTTTCCCATGCCTTATCGACGATGGCACATTCGATGGTTTTGATCGTTACCGGATTGTCGTCAATATTGAGCGTACAAGCTGCCTCGCAGGGAGCGGGACAAATACGGCCCGTAAATTCAGGGAAGTTATTTGTTGAATGCAAGTTAATCGATGCCGCTTCCCAATCGGAATTATAGACAAGATCATTCCAATCGGGAATTTGATTATTGACCGGACATCCATTGTGGCAAAAGGGAATACCGCAATCCATGCAGCGCGCGGCTTGCTGTTCGACATTGCGTTCTTCAAGCGGAACGACGAATTCCTTATGATTGCGGATGCGATCTCCGGCGGGTTTGTAAGAACGATCCTGCCGGTCGATTTCGAGAAAACCAGTTACCTTACCCATTAGTTTCTCCTCATACCGATATTCATTTCGCCGGTTTGTTCAGGTTGCATCTCCTGTAATGCGCGGCGGTATTCGACCGGCATCACCTTGACGAATTTCGATTTATACGTTCCCCAATCTGCCAGAATTTCCTGAGCGCGATCCGAGTTCGTATATCGTGCGTGCTTTTCAATAAGCGTATGCAGGCGTTCGGCGTCGAAGCGGGTCATGTTGGACATCACATCCACCATGCCATGAGATTCAATATCGGAGCGGTGAAGTTTCTCCATCGCTTCCTCTTCGGCTTCGACAGGTTCAAGATCGACCATTGAGAGGTTACAGCGTTTTTCGAAATCGCCACTTTCATCCAGCACGTAAGCGATGCCGCCGGACATGCCCGCCGCAAAATTACGGCCTGTCTCACCTAAGACAACGACGATGCCGCCGGTCATGTATTCACAGCCGTGATCGCCTGTTCCTTCAACAACTGCGATTGCGCCGGAGTTCCGCACCGCGAAGCGTTCGCCTGCAATGCCCCGGAAATAACACTCACCGTTGATCGCACCATAAAGAACCGTGTTGCCGACGATCATGCTTTCGCGTGGGATGATGCCGCTTTCAGGGTCAGGGCGTACAATCAGTTTGCCGCCAGAAAGCCCTTTGCCCACATAATCGTTTGCTTCGCCGACAAGTTCCAAAGTCACGCCATGAACGACCCATGCACCAAAGCTCTGACCTGCGATGCCTTTCAGCGTTAGCCAGATTGAGTCTTCTGGCAGTCCGGCATGTCCGTACTTTTTGGCTATTTGGCCGGAAAGCATTGCGCCGGTGCTGCGATCAGCATTGCCGATAGGAAACTCGGCTTTCACCGGAGTTTTATCGGTGATGGCTGGGGCCGCCGTCTCGATCAATTTGTGATCCAGTATATCGACGATAGGATGTTGTTGATTGACGGTGCGGTGGATATCAACCGTTTCTGCTTCAATCGGTTTATGGAACAGCTTGCTGAAATCGAGTCCTTTTGATTTCCAGTGCTCCATCGCGCGATCTGTATCGAGGATATCAGATTGCCCGATCATTTCGTTCATTGTTGCGAAGCCCATCTCGGCCATAAAGCCCCGAACTTCTTCGGCCACATAGAAGAAGTAATTCACGACATGCTCTGGCTTGCCGGTGAATTTTTTGCGCAGCTCAGGATCTTGGGTGGCGACACCAACAGGGCAGGTATTCAGGTGACACTTCCGCATCATAATACAGCCTGCGGCAATCAAGGGTGCTGTTGCAAAGCCGAATTCATCTGCACCGAGCAGCGCGCCGACGACAACATCGCGGCCAGTGCGCAAACCGCCATCGACTTGAACACTGATGCGACCGCGAAGGTTGTTCATGACGAGGGTTTGTTGCGTTTCGGCCAGACCGATTTCCCACGGAGATCCGGCGTGTTTTATCGAGGTGAGTGGGGACGCGCCCGTGCCACCCTCGAAACCGGAGATTGTTACATGGTCTGCGCGGGCTTTGGAGACGCCCGCCGCAACTGTTCCGACACCGATTTCGGATACGAGCTTGACGCTGATGTCTGAGGTTGGAGACGTATTTTTCAGATCGTAGATAAGCTGGGCCAAATCTTCGATTGAATAGATGTCATGGTGCGGCGGCGGAGAGATCAGGCCGACACCTGGTGTCGAGTGGCGCACCTTTGCGATAACAGCATCAACCTTGTGACCAGGTAGCTGTCCGCCTTCACCCGGTTTTGCACCTTGGGCCATTTTAATTTGGATCATGTCGGAATTGACAAGGTATTCTGTCGTCACGCCAAACCGACCGGAAGCCACTTGCTTGATGGCCGAGCGCATGGAGTCGCCATTTTCCATCGGGGTAAAGCGGTCTACCTCTTCGCCGCCCTCTCCGGTGTTTGACTTGCCGCCGATGCGGTTCATTGCGATGGCCAATGTGGTATGAGCCTCGCGGCTGATAGAGCCATAAGACATTGCGCCGGTGGCAAAGCGTTTGACGATTTCAGAGGCAGGCTCGACTTGATCAAGCGGGATCGGTTGACGTCCTGTCTCATCCGCCATCTTAATGCGGAAGAGGCCGCGCAATGTCATCTTTTGCTCGGACTGAACATTCACAGCCTCAGCGTAGGTTTTGTATTTCTCCGGCAAATCACCCCGGACCGCATGTTGAAGATCGGCGACAGTATCCGGTCCCCAGACGTGATCTTCACCGCGAATACGGAAAGCGTATTCACCTCCAACATCGAGGTTCTTTGCATAGATAGGCTTGTTGCCAAAGGCGTCGGCGTGACGCCGGAAGGTTTCTTCGGACACTTCGGCGAGGCCAACGCCTTCAACGGATGTATGCGTGCCGGTGAAATATTTTTCCACAAAGGCGGTGGACAGGCCAACCGCATCGAAAATCTGCGCGCCGCAATAGGATTGATAGGTTGATATGCCCATTTTGGACATGACCTTGAGCAGACCTTTATTGATCGCTTTGATGTAGCGCTTTTTCAGATCATCAAGATCAGCATCCGGGTCGATCTTATCATGGACATCGGCAAGCGTTTCGAAGGCGAGCCAGGGGTTGATGGCCTCTGCACCGAAACCGGCAAGGGTGGCAAAGTGATGAACCTCGCGGGCTTCACCTGTTTCGACAACGAGACCGACCGAGGTACGCAGCCCCTTGCGGATCAAGTGATGATGAACAGCCGAACATGCGAGCAAGGAAGGAATTGCAACGCGGTCATTGCGGATCAAACGATCCGAAAGAATGATGATGTTATAACCATGCATGACGCTCGACTCGGCGCGGTCGCACAGGCTCTCAATTGCTTGTTCCATGTAGTCAGGGCCACGTTCAGTCCCGAAGGTAATATCGAGCGTGGTGGTCAGGAATTGGTTATCGGCAATGTCGCCAATCGTGCGGACCTTTTCCAAATCTTCGTTCGAGAGGATCGGTTGCACCACCTCAAGCCGCTTGAGAGTCGATGTTCCTTTAAGGTCGAGCAAATTCGGGCGTGGCCCGATGAATGATACCAGCGACATGACGATCTCTTCACGGATCGGGTCAATGGGCGGGTTCGTGACCTGCGCGAAGAGTTGCTTGAAGTAAGACGCGAGGCTTTTTGATTTCGAGGAGAGTGCCGAGATGGGCGTATCCGTTCCCATCGCGCCGATTGCTTCTTGTCCGGTATGCGCCATCGGGGCCATCAGGAATTTTACGTCTTCCTCAGTGTATCCGAACGCTTGCTGCCGTTTTAAAAGCGGGACTTGCGAGCGCGGCGCAGCGCGTTCGACATCGGGCAGGTCTTTGACGCGAATTTGAGTACGGGCCAGCCATTCTTGATAAGGGTGGCGGGAGGCAAGGTCAGATTTTAGCTCCTCATCCGAGATGATTTTGCCTTGCTCAAGATCAATGAGCAGCATCTTGCCGGGTTGCAGGCGCCACTTGCGCACGATGTTGGATTCGGGAATGTCGAGCACGCCCATTTCGGAGGCCATCAGGACGAAACCATCTTTGGTTTCCAGATAACGTGCCGGACGCAGGCCGTTGCGGTCGAGAGTTGCGCCAATCTTTTGCCCATCGGTAAAGCAAATCGCGGCGGGGCCATCCCATGGCTCCATCAATGCGGCATTGTATTCGTAGAACGCGCGCCGGGTTTCATCCATCAGAGGATTGCCCGCCCAAGCCTCAGGGATCAGCATCATCATGGCATGGGCCATCGAATAGCCGCCCTGCGTCAGCAATTCCAAAGCATTATCGAAACAAGCGCTGTCCGATTGGCCTTCATAAGAAATCGGCCAAAGCTTTTGCATGTCATCGCCAAAAACAGGCGACGCCATTGTTGCCTGACGTGCGGCCATCCAGTTGTAGTTGCCCCGCATCGTGTTGATCTCGCCATTATGACAGATCATCCGGTAAGGGTGCGCGAGGGGCCAGCTCGGGAATGTGTTGGTTGAAAAGCGTTGGTGAACAAGAGCCAGTGCAGAGATGACGCGCTCATCCTGAAGGTCTTCGAAATATTTCGACAGACCATCTGCAAGCGTCAAACCTTTATAGATGATGGTCCGGGACGAGCAGGAAACCGGATAGTAATCCGCAACCGCTTCGGCGTGATCCGCACGGATTTGGTTGGAGGCAACTTTACGTGCAACGAAGAGTTTGCGCTCAAAAGTATCATCATCGGTAATGTCTGCACCGCGTGCGATAAAGCACTGACGGTGAGTCGGTTCGGTGATTTTGACACTCTCGCCCAAAGCGTCCGTGTTCACAGGAACGTCGCGCCAGCCGATGACTTCCAAGCCTTCTTGACGGGCAGCGGATTCATATGCGGCCTCGATAGTGCTGCGGAGCGATTCATCACGGGGGGTGAAAAGCTGCGCAACGCCGTAGTGGTTTGGCTCGGGCAGCGTGAAGCCAAGACGCGCTGCTTCGGCAGCAAAAAATTCATGCGGAAGCTGGATCAGGATGCCTGCTCCATCTCCGGCTTTTGGATCAGCGCCAACTGCACCGCGATGCTCCATATTGCAGAGGATTTCGAGGCCGTTTTCTACGATCTTGCGGCTACGCTCGTTTCTGATGGAACAGATCATGCCGACGCCACACGCATCGTGCTCATGGGCCGGTTTGTAAAGACCTGTCGCCGGTTTCAACCCTGTGTAGAGCGCAGGTGTTGAAGAATCGGTGGTCTGAGGTCTGTTACGCATCTCGGTCATGATCAGCCTTTCAATTGCGTCCTGATAGTTAAGGGCACGGGTCTCTACCCCCCTAAATGTACCTAGGGGAGGAAAGGGACAGTGGATATGACATAAAAATTTCTTCCAGACCAGTGTTAACCACCCGTTAATCTTTAGGGGGTGGCAAAAATTCGCAGTTCAACAGTGGTTTGAGGGGTCTTGAAACTAATATTTCCGGTTCCCAAGTTTCAATCATCGGAGGCCAAAACCGGCTCTGATGACCACTAAACGGCTTGTCCCGGATGGGAGAGCCAAAATCCGTATCGCTTAAAATATGAGGATATGACCTATGAGAACGTTTGATATGACCCCGCTTTATCGCTCTTCCGTTGGATTTGACCGCATGGCTGCCTTGATGGACCGCGCTTTGAGTGCTGATAATGCCAACCAAAGCTATCCACCGTACAATATCGAGAAAACCGGAGAAGATGCGTATCGTATCACGCTGGCGGCGGCTGGATTTTCCGAAGATGAGCTGAATATTGAGACCCGCGAAGGCCAAATCGTTATTTCAGGTGCTAAAACGCCGGTTGAGCAAAAAGAGGGTGTTGAGATTCTTCACCGAGGAATCGCAGCGCGTAGCTTTGAACGCCGTTTCCAACTCGCCGATCATGTGAAGGTGACTGGAGCGACTCTTGAGCATGGATTGCTGCATGTCGATTTAGTGCGTGAAGTGCCGGAGGCGCTGAAACCCCGGACCATCCAGATCGCGACGGCATCGCCGAAAGTGACGATTGAACAGCACGAAGCAGCTTAACTGGAATCCACTGTTGTTAAAAAAGACGCGCCCGTCTCATGTGAGGCGGGCGTTTTTGCTTCTGCATTGAAGAATCAAAAAAGCAAAACCCCGCCTCTTAAAAAGAGACGGGGCCTGTAGGGTCCCTCGAAACTTTAGCTCGCAGTTAGCGAGATTAGCCCTGGCGGGCTTTGAAGCGCTTTTGCACTTTATTGATCACGTAAACGCGGCCTTTACGACGCACAACACGGCAATCGCGATGGCGATTTTTAAGCGATTTCAGTGAATTGCGAACTTTCATCGTGCCGTCTCCGCGTGTGTTGCGTCTCTAGTGCCTAAAATGGTGGGCGTAACTGGGATTGAACCAGTGACCCCTTCGATGTCAACGAAGTGCTCTCCCGCTGAGCTATACGCCCTAAGCCGCGATTTGCGGCGTCAAAACTTCTCTACGACCGGATACCCAATCGCAGACGCAGGCGTATAACCTTGCACGTCGTAACTGGCAAGAGATGTTTGCAAATTTTAGGGATTATGCGGCGATAAGGCGACCCACTTCATTCGGGAGCTGACGGAGATGGACGGGTTCGCCGAACAATCCATCCATAGTGCGGTCTTCGTCCGGGCGCTTAATCGCAACCGCAGAGAAGCCAGTGATAAACATGACACGCATTTCGGGATCAATTTGCTGCGCAGTCCGAGCAAAAGCCAGCTCATCTGCGTTTTCCGTGTCAATCGTGGTTAGAAGCAGATCGTATTCTGTTTCTTCGAGGATTGTCAGAGCGGCATCGTAATCCGCTACACGTGTAACGCAATGGCCTGCACGTTTGAGACTCCGCGCAAGATAACTGCGCATCTCATCATTTTTAGTCGCCAACATCACACGCGCCATAGTCACGGTCCTTATCCCAGTCGGCAGCTCGATTCGGTCACGATTCGCGCCACCCAGCACAGCCTTACGCTGTCTTGATTTGGTGATCATGACCGGATGGCTTAAAGATCCGGTGAATAAGCAGAAGAAGATTTGATCAAAATGATTCAGGAATTGGTATGACCGGAACGATGGAGGAACAATTAGCACGCGATCGGTGCGGTTGGACCGGGCCACCCGTCACGGTGCATGAGCCTGAACGTTTAACAAGCGCGACTGTCTTTAGTTCTCCCCATAGTGGACGCCGTTATCCTGAAAGTTTTGTCCGTCGCTCCCGATTAGAGCCGCTCACTTTGCGGGCTTCGGAAGATGCGTTTATTGACGACTTGTTTCACCGCGCACCGGCCCATGGTGCGCCGTTGATCGTAGCGGAGTTTCCGCGCGCTTTTGTCGATGTGAACCGCTCGGATGATGAGTTGGACCCGGCTCTGATTGCTGCATCAGGTATTCGTGCGAGAACATTGCGGGTTTCAGCAGGTCTTGGCGTCGTGCCGCGTGTGGTTTCCGAAGGTAAGCCGATTTACGACGGAAAGCTGACGATGGCCGAAGTAGAGGCGCGCATTGCCGCTTGTCATACGCCTTATCATGCGTCCGTAACGAACGCTATGCGTCGTGCCAAGGAGGTATTCGGCCTTGGATTATTGGTTGATTGTCATTCAATGCCCTCAGAAAGCAGACGATTGAGATCGCGGCGTGCAGAAGTCGTTATCGGTGATTGTTACGGGGTTTCGTGCGATGTTGACGTAACAGACGCTGTTGTCGGATTGTTTCGGCGTGCCGGGTTTGGCGTGGCCAGAAACACGCCGTTTGCCGGTGGATATCTGACGCACCGCTATGGCAGACCCCGCCGAAGCTATCACGCCATTCAAATCGAGATTGACCGCAGTTTATACCTCGATGAAGTGCGGATCGAGCCTTCTGCAGGTTATCGGGATTTTGCACAGGCATTACAGCCTGTTATTGCCGGTTTAGCTGAGCTGCCGCAAACTTTGGGCACTGCACTCGCCGCACAGTAAGCTTAGTTCTTCAAAACATAAAAAAAGACCACCCGGAGGTGGTCTGAAGTCTAGGGAGGAAACGCCCAAAAAAATGGGCGGCGACACCATGGTGTCTGATTAGATAGATAAGTAGCAATACGGCACTTTCAAGAGCGCGCATGAAAATAAGCGCCGACATTTCATTTTCGTGATCGTTCAATATTTAGTTCTATTCCGGGTTGCGCAACCGCCATCCCATGCCCTTTTCAACGGCTTCTCCGCCGAATTTGGCGCGAATAGCATCGACGGCACGTTCGGCTTGCGCTCTGTTCGGTGCGTTAGGGTCGAATAGATCTGTATCGCCGGTATCGCTATCTTCCTTGGCGGGAATCAGGTTGCTGAGTCCAACACCAATAAGACGATAGGCAGTTCCGTCTGTCAGCGATGACAATGACGGTTCGGCAGCATGATAGACGACATCAGCGAGCTGTGTTGGTGTATCTCGAGTGGTTGAGCGTGTTATTGTCCGAAAATCGCGGGTCTTGAGCTTGAGGGTAATTGTATGACCGGCAATGTCTTTGGCTTTGCATCGTGCCGAAACCCGCTCTGATAATTGCCACAGATAAGCGCGGAGAAGGTCAGGGTCTTTTAGATCTTCTGAAAGCGTGGTTTCGGCAGACACACTTTTGGTGATTCCGCCCGGATCAACAGGACGATTATCGCGAGCATGGCTGAGATTATGAAGGCGCATTCCCATACTGCCATATCGGGTAATGAGATCGGATTGTTCGAGCCGTCGCACATCGCCAATCGTCGCAATTCCATCACGCTTTAACTTGGAACTTAAGGCGCTTCCGACACCCCAAATGGCCGAGACGGATTTAGGTTCTAGAAAGTCGAGTGCTTCATCGCGGCCAATCACCGAGAAGCCTTGCGGCTTGTCGAGGTCAGACGCCATTTTTGCCAGAAACTTACAATCGCTCAATCCAACCGACGCGGTAACACCCAATTCATCAGAAATACGTTGCACCAACCGTGCGAGCGAAATGGCGGGTATTGAACCGTGCAGCCTTTCGGTTCCTGTTAAATCGAGGAAGGCTTCATCAAGTGATAGAGGTTCGACCAAGGGAGTGAGCGACAGCATCATCGATTTTATTTTGCGGCTGACCTCGGCATATTTTGCCATGCGCGGTGGGCGTACAACGGCATCGGGGCAAAGTTTGAGCGCCTTGAACATCGGCATCGCGGAACGGACTCCACTGAGCCGAGCAATATAACAGGCTGTTGAGACAACGCCGCGATGTTCGCCTCCAATAATCAGGGCTTTATTTGCCAAATCGGGATCGTCGCGTTTTTCTACGGATGCGTAAAAAGCGTCACAATCTATATGGGCAATCGAGAGTGTGCTGATTTCTGGATGAAATAATAAACGTGGCGAGCGGCATACTGGGCAACGATGGTTTGGCGGGCGCGATTCAAGTTGCGCGAAACAGGCGCGGCAGAACCCTAGAATATTCCGGTCAATGGACACGACTTGCTGCGGCGATTTCGGCCTGAATGGCACGGGCGGCTTCTGCAGGGTCCGCTGCGTCGCGAATCGGTCGACCGACGACAAGATGATCTGCGCCCGCTGTGATTGCCGATGCAGGCGTCTCTACCCGCTTTTGGTCACCCAAAGCCGCGCCTGATGGACGCACACCGGGAGTGACAATTATTTTTCCATTTGCCTCCGGAAGCGCTCTTATTTGAGCCGCTTCTTGAGGAGAGGCTATGACGCCATCGGCGCCTGCGGCGAAAGCCTGCCTTGCCCTTTCAACAACCAAATCGGGTATTTTTCCGTTTTGAATGAGGGCCTTATCGAGATCATTGCGATCCAGTGACGTGAGTATTGTGACTGCAAGGATCTTTGTTTCCGAATTTCCACGACCTGCTACTGCGGCCCGCACCACATGGGGATCGCCATGAACGGTTAGAAAATCCATTCCGAATCCAGCAATTCCTTCGACCGCCGCTTGGATTGTTGCTCCGATATCAAAAAGCTTGAGATCGATGAATATGCGCTTGCCCGAGTCCTTCAACTGCATGGCGAGCGCAAACCCGCCCCCGGTTAGCATCCCGAGGCCGATTTTATAAAAATTAACCGAATCCCCTAATCTATCAGCGAGCTGCTCGCCTGCGACTGCATTTGGAACATCTAGTGCGACAATCAGTTTGTCGGATGAAGGGCTATGTGGCATTAGGACGACCTCAGGGTGGCGTTCACGAAAAACGCTTCTTGTTGCGTGTCTCTAGGTTAATGCCGATGGCACGACGACGCAAAGGATAGACGGATATGAATAATACTAAAATCGCCGGTGTAATCGTGGCAGGCCTGATTGGCGTGCCCACAGTTGTTGGATTGTTAGGTGGTTCAGGCGATGGCGGCCACGGAAATAGCGATCCGTCTTCGGTAAGCTCAACCGCAGCAGATGAAGCAAAGGCAGCAGAAGAAGCTGCTGCTGCGGAAGCAAAAGCTGCAGAAGAAGCCAAGGCCGCTGAAGAAGCTGCCGCTGCTGAGGCGAAAGCTGCAGAAGAAGCCAAGGTCGCTGAAGAAGCTGCTGCTGCTGAGGCGAAAGCTGCAGAAGAAGCCAAGGCCGCTGAAGAAGCTGCCGCTGCTGAGGCGAAAGCTGCAGAAGAGGCCAAGGCCGCTGAAGAAGCTGCCGCTGCTGAGGCGAAAGCTGCGGAAGAGGCTAAGGCCGCTGAAGAAGCTGCCGCTGCTGAGGCGAAAGCTGCAGAAGAGGCTAAGGCCGCTGAAGAAGCTGCTGCTGCTGAGGCGAAAGCTGCGGAAGAGGCTAAGGCCGCTGAAGAAGCTGCTGCTGCTGAGGCGAAAGCTGCAGAAGAAGCCAAGGCCGCTGAAGAAGCTGCCGCTGCTGAAGAGGCTGCAACAGAAACTGCAGCTGTTACATATGAAGCGCCTGCCGCCGCAGTGCCTCCTGTGACTTATACTGCGCCAGCAGCGTCAAAACCTGCTGTTACTTACAAAGCACCGGCAAAATCCGCTGCTGCTGCGGTTCCAGCGGCCCGCAAGATTGCCGGATTTGATGGTCTTGTCGCAGGGTCATCCTATGCAGATGCCCGCAGTGTCTTGATTGACGATGGTTGGGTTCCCCGCGAGCTTTCAGACGCCGAGCGCTTTGATCCTTTGGATGCAAAAGAAAAAGCTCTGATGGAGTCCGGATTTGCCGAACTGGAAGGCTGCGAAACATACAGCCGTACGGTATGTCGTTTCGAGTTCCTCGATAATGCCGGTAAGATCGCGGTTGTTCTGACTTCAGGCCAAGATGATCCATCCGTTATTGATGCGTTTGTTATGGACGTCGAATAAACCAGCGTCCCTGTTTGAAACGAAAAAAGCCTCGGAGAAATCCGGGGCTTTTTTTTGAATGTCTTGAAGGAAATCGGGGTTTAACGCCGCCAGCTTCTCACTGCACCGGTATCAACATGGATAAAGCTGGAACCGGAATAGCTGCCAACGCCGCCCATGTTCAGGCTCTTGGCTACTTTGACCAATTGGCGGCTTGATGCGCCTTTGATCTTGAGATCTGCTGCCATGCCCGGAATATGCAGGCTGTTTTTCGCGGCCCAACGGTTGCGGCGGCGCAGCTTGTCGTTGGTTGCTTTGGTTCGATACCCTGACGTGATGACAAGCGGTTCGCGCGTGTCGAGCGTGTCTTGGAGCGCCGCAAAGATGTCATATAGCCTGACATCCATCAGAGTGCTTTCATCTGTATGAAAATCGCGCATCAGATAATCAAGTTCGGCCATCGCTTCGGGTTCATAATAGCCATCCCCGAAATACGTGCCTTTAAATTTCTCGCCGGTACGGTCGTTCCGAACATCCAGAGTACGCCGGAAACTTGCGCGCGCCGAAACAATAGACGGCGTACATAACGCAATCCCAAGCCCGAGCAGCGCTGAACGCCGCGAAATCTCAGAAGTTTGTGTCATCTTCAGCGTTTCGTCCTTGTACCGCGAACATCATTTTAGCCGATCCTTATTAAGGATTCGTTTGGTCGAATATGGTTAAGCAAATTTAATGCCGTATGCAGTAGGTATATTACCCCTTGGCGAAGGGGCTTCGCATTCCCAAGTAATGTGCAACAGGCGCGCCGAGTTTGGCGGCTTTTACGAACTCAGGCGAAAAAAGTCTCGTGCCGACATCGGGCGAGAGCATCTTCGCGCTAGGAGAGACACATGAACGTAGAAAAATTCAGCGAACGCTCGCGTGGCTTTTTGCAATCCGCACAGCAGCTTGCCCTTCGGGAAGGGCATCAGAAATTTACTCCCGAACATTTGCTGAAAGTCCTGCTCGATGACGAGGAAGGCTTGGCGGCGAATTTAATAAAGCGCACAGGTGGCGATCCCGCGCGGGCTTTGCAGGATGTCGAACTTGCGCTTGGCAAATTGCCCAAAGTCGAAGGGTCGGGGGCCGGTTCGCTTTATATGGATGCCACGACCGCGCGTGTGACGGATCAAGCCGAGAAACTTGCCGAAAAAGCGGGCGATAGTTTTGTCACCGTTGAGCGGATGTTGCAGGCGCTGGGCATGGTGAAGGGCGCTGAGTCCTCGAAAATTCTCAACGATGCCGGTATCAATCCGCAATCGCTTAATCAGGCGATTAACGAAATCCGCAAGGGCCGCACTGCTGATAGTGCGTCAGCAGAAGAGGGCTATGAAGCGCTGAAAAAATACGCGCGCAATCTGACGCAAGCGGCGCGCGAAGGTAAGATTGATCCGGTCATTGGACGCGACGAAGAAATCCGCCGCTCGATGCAGGTGCTTTCCCGCCGGACGAAAAATAACCCCGTCATAATTGGTGAGCCGGGTGTTGGTAAGACCGCCATTGCTGAAGGATTGGCGCGCCGGATCGTTGATGGCGACGTGCCGGAATCCCTGCGCAATAAAAAGCTGATGGCGCTTGATATGGGCAGTCTGATCGCCGGTGCGAAATATCGCGGCGAGTTTGAAGAACGCCTCAAGGCGGTGCTCAACGAAGTCATGGCCGAGAATGGCGAGATCATTTTGTTTATCGACGAAATGCATACGCTGGTCGGGGCAGGTAAAACCGATGGCGCGATGGATGCGTCTAACTTGCTCAAACCTGCTTTGGCGCGGGGCGAGTTGCATTGCGTTGGCGCGACGACGCTGGATGAGTATCGCAAGCATGTCGAAAAAGATGCGGCCCTCGCACGCCGGTTCCAGCCGATCTTTATTGCCGAACCGACCGTGCCGGATACGATCTCGATCCTGCGGGGCATCAAGGAAAAATACGAAGTCCATCACGGCGTTCGCATTTCTGATGCGTCATTGGTTAGTGCTGCCACTTTGTCGAACCGCTATATCGCGGATCGGTTTTTGCCGGATAAAGCAATCGACTTGATGGATGAAGCCGCCTCGCGTTTGCGGATGGAGGTGGATTCCAAACCGGAAGAACTGGATGCGCTTGATCGCGATATTATCCAAAAGAAAATCGAAGCTGAGGCGCTGAAAAAAGAAACTGATCAGGGGTCTATTGATCGTTTGGCAAAACTGGAAACCGACCTTGCCAAGTTGGAAGAACAAGCGACCTCGCTGACCGCGCAATGGGAAGCGGAGCGCGATAAACTTGCTGGTGCGCGCGACTTGAAAGAAGCGCTCGATCATGCGCGCAACGAGTTGGATGATGCGAAACGGCGCGGCGATCTCGCCAAAGCCGGAGAGCTGTCTTACGGGACCATCCCGCAACTTGAGCAACAGCTCGCCGAAGCGGAAGCTGCCGAAACCGATGTGCTGGTCGAAGAGGCTGTACTGCCCGAACACATCGCGGCGGTCGTCTCGCGTTGGACCGGCGTGCCGGTGGATAAAATGCTGGAAGGTGAACGCGAGAAGCTGCTCAAGATGGAAGAGCAGATCGGCAAACGGGTGATCGGACAGCATGAGGCGGTGGAATCCGTATCCAATGCGGTGCGCCGTGCGCGGGCCGGTATCTCTGATCCGAATAAGCCACTCGGGTCGTTCTTGTTCCTTGGGCCTACAGGAGTCGGCAAGACCGAGTTGACCAAAGCGCTCGCGGAATTTTTGTTCGATGATGATACGGCGATGGCGCGTATTGATATGTCGGAGTTCATGGAGAAACATTCCGTGGCGCGTCTGATCGGAGCGCCTCCCGGTTATGTCGGGTATGATGAGGGCGGTGTCCTGACCGAAGCCGTGCGGCGTCGGCCTTATCAAGTCGTGCTGTTCGACGAGGTGGAAAAGGCGCACCCGGATGTGTTCAATGTGCTGTTGCAAGTCTTGGACGAAGGACGTCTGACCGATGGTCAGGGACGTACGGTTGACTTCCGCAATACGATTATCATTCTGACCTCGAACCTTGGCAGTCATGCACTGACCGAGCTTGCCGAAGGTGCGGCAATGGGACCGGCGCGGGATGCGGTGATGGATGCGGTGCGGGCGCATTTCCGTCCTGAATTCCTCAACCGTCTGGATGAGATTATTATCTTTGACCGCCTAGCCCGTGAAGACATGACGGGGATTGTCTCGATCCAACTTGGCCGTTTGGAGAAACGCCTTGCGGGTCGGAAGATCGGCATTGAGCTGGATGAAGACTCGCGTCTTTGGCTTGCCGAGCGCGGTTATGATCCGGCTTATGGCGCGCGTCCGCTCAAGCGCGTGATTCAAAAGGCGCTGGAAGATCCGCTCGCCGAATTGATCCTTGGCGGATCGGTTCGGGACGGTGAAACGGTGACAGTGACGGCAGGGCCGGAGGGTCTGATTGTTGCGGGGCAACCCGTCTCGGTCGTGACGCCGAGCAACCCTGATGCGCCGGTCGCAACGGTGCATTGATAGGGTTTAGGAGAGTCCGCCTGTCTTAAGAGACGGGCGGGGTTTCTAATTTTTTGTCCTTCGCAATCGTTTCCCGAAACTTTTCAGAACTGTGACTCCGCGCTCGTGGAGTCTGCAAAATTGCGATTGTTATAATATAACACTTTTTCTATAAGCGTTATATTATAACAATTCGCGATTCGCACTGTTCTGTTGATGAAGGAAGCCTCATGCACCGCATTTCATTTTTCCTTGGTCTTGTTGCCTTGCTTTTCACTCAAAGTGCTTTGGGACAATCACGACATGTCGATAGCCATGAGCATGGTAAGGGAACGCTGAACATAGCAATTGAAGGGAAGCTCATCCTTATGGAGCTTGAGGCTCCGGGTGCTGACATCGTTGGTTTCGAGCATCCTGCGAAAAGTGTGACAGATCGAAACGCGATAAAGAATGCAAAAGCGGTGCTGAGCAAAGCAGACCAGATCTTCACATTACCAAAGTCTGCTGGTTGCGATTTAGAGCGCGCGGAAGTCGACTTGCTCAGAGAAGAACTCTCTGGCGATGATGCCGCGAACCACACCGAATTTTTTGCGATGTATCAATTCGGTTGCGCTGACCCTGATAAATTTTCTGAATTTGGACTGCCTTATTTCAGGGTGTTTCCGAATGCTCAGGAACTTTCGATTCAACTGATTACCCGTCAAGGCAGCGCCCGGTATGACGTTGGGCGAAACTCCGCGACAGTCAAAATCGGTGTTGGTGGCTGATCGAATATCAGGCCACCCGGCACGACGATGTACCTTACTGCCGCGACCACGATAGGCGTGCTCGCGGTTTCCATCTTCCCTTCCACACATTCCAATCGGAGATAAGCTATGCACAAGCATGGGGCTATTCTTGCTGCTATTTTCACTGTTGCGCTCGGTTCGACACCGGGCAAAGCACAGGTGTTCGAAGTCATTCACCCTGATGTGGTTGAGGGCGGGTTTGAGTTCGAAATACTGAATGGCGTCGTCCTCGATGATGTCGACGACGGCGAGGAGAGATCAGGTCACGAGATTGCATTTGCTTACTCCCCGACAAGCTGGTGGAAAACCACGGCGGCGATTGAGATTGCCAACCCGGAAGGGGAAGGCGGTGAATTTGAAGGGTTTGAATGGGAAAATGTTTTTCTTCTTCCGTTTGGTGAAGGCCATGGCGCGGGCCACAACCACGATCATGATGAACACGGGTTCGTCGCACTTGAAGCGATTGGCATCTTTGCGGCTCTCGAAGTTCCGAATGAAGGTGGCATTGGGTCGGGCGCTGTTGAAATCGGGCCGATTGCCGAAGTCGCCTTCGGTCCTGTTGAAACCGTTGGAAACTTTCTGCTGGAAATTCCTTTCGAAGATGACGAGGAATTGGGCTTGGCTTTTGCTTTGCAAGCAAGCGTTCCGGTGTCCGAAAACATTGGTGTCGGATTCGAATATTTCGGCGAAATAGAAAACGCTTTTGAAGGGGAGAGCGAGGATTCCCACTTCATCGGTCCGGCGATCTTTACCGAGTTTGATGTAGGCAGAGGCCGTATTCTTGAACCGCGCTTTGCCGTCTTGTTCGGCTTGGGCAATGATACGCCCGATGCTGTGGCGTCCTTGAACCTTGAGCTGAAGTTTTAGGCCCCGATGGTAGCGCAAAAGACGTGTGCTGATGGCGGCGTCTTTTGCTCCCTGAAATAAGAACTGCACCGTTTAGGCAAATACTAAATACGCCCGATCTTAGAGGGAACCCGATCAGTTGTCCGGGATTGGTTGTTCGGAAGGGATGATCTCTGCCGTGAAGATTTTCCGTAGGATGCGCGCTGGTGTGCCGTCTTTTTTATCGCCTTCATCAATGACGCGCTCATGGTAGATTTTGAACTCGTTATTGAGGCCGCAGACTTCATCGGACTTCATGACATGCTTTAAGCGGCCATAGCTGCCGGGGAGTTCCCGGCGAATAGCGATGCACCCGGTATCGACTTTTGCACCAAAAAGATCGCGCTTTATCAAGACTTCCCGAAGCCCTGATTCATGCGGCCCGTGCCATTTATCATTCAGCCACGAATACGCCCGTACCGCGATTTGCGCGCCGCGCTTAAAGAAACACAGCCGTAACTCATTCCGGCTTGCATGTTCGGTTTCTGATACGGGTTGCGGGTCATTCCACAAAACAGTGCGCGCGTTTTCGGACGCTCCATACTGGTTCTCTTCATGAATTGCATTCACCGCGATGCAGATGTCGTTCTGAATGAAGGACGGGAGGCCGTCATTGGCGAATGCAGGCGTGCCGAATAGCGAAAGAGCTGTGGCAAGACCGAGCGTCCAGCGTGAACCAGTTTTGTGCATCTTCAATACTCCCAAAGAGTACGCGGATCATGCGCTCACTCCATGGGCGGGTTTAGATTTGGAGCCGGTTTCAACCCGCCGGAGCAATATGCAGTCTATCAAATTAACCATGTGCCGAAACATGCGTGTTCAGCACATGGTAGTCTGTGCAAGTTACGCACATTTTCTTTGAGAATGCGTATGATTGATTGGGTTTTTGACCGCAACTTTTTGCGAGCAGGGCGTGGGCCTTGCCGAAGCGTTGATTGCGGCTTCGCTGTTATCATCATGCGGAGAGAGGCGATTCTCAATCAGGTGGTTTTTTAAATCGGCGAATCGCGTTCGTCGTGATCGCGTGTTCGTAAGCGAGCGATTCTCCATAGGGATCATGCGCGATCGTTGATTTTCAAGAAAAGCGCGATGGATTTAAGGGTTTTACCCGAGTTTCACGGTGATTTTGCCAGTCAAGTTGAGGGTTTTCTCTGAATTACCCAGAGTTTTCCCTCTTATTCCGCTGTAGCGAGACGGGTCTTTTCACGCATGAGGCTGAGAGCAATTTCGACCCGAGAAACGCGCACTTTGAAGGCGCTAAGCGCGGAGCCTGATAAGCCTTTTACCGGACCAAAATCCGCTATTTTCAATGGGTTAATCTGGTTGCCATTTTTCAGAATTTCAAAATGAAGGTGCGGTCCGGTCGAGCGACCAGTGCTGCCGACATATCCGATAATGTCACCTTGGCGCACGCGATCTCCATATTTGAGAGTTGGCGCATATTTCGACAGATGAGCGTACGCCGTTTCGTAAGTGCTGTTGTGACGGATGCGGATATATTTTCCGTAACCGCCATTTCTCCCAATAGAATCAACGATCCCATCACCGGCGGCGAAAATTGGTGTCCCTGTCCGCGCCCTGAAATCCGTCCCACGGTGCATTTTGCT
Source organism: uncultured Neomegalonema sp. (assembly GCA_937990185.1). Lineage (GTDB taxonomy): Bacteria > Pseudomonadota > Alphaproteobacteria > Rhodobacterales > Rhodobacteraceae > JAHDDY01. Next base: position 47,369 of record CALKBI010000072.1, read on the forward strand.
ATAGCCCAACACAGGATGGATTCTCATTCCAAAATGCGAGGAAATCTGCGCTCCCGCGAGCGGCGTCCGCATCAAAGTTCGCTTGTTTGTCTTGCCGGTCGCATCAAAATAACCAGTTTCACCGGTTACGTCATCAACCCCGCGATAGAGCGCTATTTCGCTGCCTCGATTCGTGAGTTTCGCGTAGAGAATATCGCCATACGCACCGTTCGGCTTCTTCTCAAACAAAGCTTCGAAATGATCGCCCTGTCTAAGATCGCGTTCAAAATCAACGCTGTAGCGGAAGATATCTGAAAGAGCTTTCGTTTCTCCAGCAGTAAGTCCTGCCTTCGCAGCGGAGGAATATAAGCTAGAAGAAATATTCCCTTCGATCAGGACCGTATCATCCTGTTTTCCTGTAACGGATAAGATCTCTTGCTCGATCACGGGTTCAGCAACGGTCACGTTCGCCGCGTTTTCGACAGTATTATCAAGCGATTCCCATAAGGACTCAGTATCCCCATCCCATCGTAGCTCAACAGGTGGCTGGCCAAATTGGCGTAGTCGAACTCCGAGCAGCTGATTATCATCTGGCGACAGCATCGCGATATCGATTTCATCACCCTCGAAGAGCAAATCGGTAATATTATCAGCGCGTAAAGCAACCATAGTTGCTTTTTGATCATTTTCGCTCAACTCGGCTCGAGATAAGATCGCTTCAAGAGTTTCACCAGCGCCAGCTTTGAACGAAGCAACTACGGGACCTGCTTCTAAACCATTAATTTCAGGAAGAGAATCCAATGCGTTTGGTTGGCCAAGCGTATCTTCCAAAGGCCTTGGTTCAAATGCCGGTAGTTGGTCAAGGATTGGCGCTTTAAGAGCACTCCAGTCATCGCTTGGAGTAGCAAGACTGGCTATCTCAACTGTTCGGTGCCCCCAGGATTGAGTTTTAATTGCTGAATCAACAGCTTTTAAATCATCCGATAGGTCTAACTGTACTGATGGGGTTTCCCTGAGTTTTGGGAGGATATGAGCGACGATAACCCTATCATTGTTATCATATAGGCCATCACCGATTGGAAGATCCTTATGTTTTGGCGATGTAAGGTCTTCTGGTAGTTCTGTGTCAGCCGTCACAGGCTCCGCAGCCAGTCCATGTTCTTTTTCGATCAAAGTCCCAAACTGAGTCGGAATAAAAGAATGATCCAAAAGCCGATGTGCATTCTGAGTTCGATCAAATTCGACTTCTGGCGCTCGACCCGCAAGAACTACGGTCGTCGAAACAACTGCACCTACAGTCATAACCACTGATTTATGCAGCACAGTTCGCCGCAAAAGCAGCGATATTAACCGCGATTTTGAGTGGGGCGCATGGAATATCATCCTGCAACTTCCGATTTACTGCTCAAGCTACTTGGTCCGATCAATAATTAAATTGTCAGGCCATCCTTTTATATTCCACGAAGGATTGCAGATTAACGTCTGAAATGTCAACGTCTCCGTCGGATTTGCTGTCCAGATCAAAAAAAATCGAAGTTTTTGTATTTTCTCCTTGCGGGAATTTGAATGAGGACCTAGAACCCGCCCTCCAGACGCGGCGCTTTAGTGAAGTGTCTGGTAGGTTCGTTTGGGCCGAAGCTCTTTGAAATTGATAATGTAATGAAGGGATATGCGGGCGGCTT
>CALKBI010000073.1 GCA_937990185.1 uncultured Neomegalonema sp.
CAGCCCAAACTACTACGGCGCTTACATGCGAGATCCCGACAGCAATAAATTACACGTCGCTATCCAAACCTAACAAAACACATCAGTCACGCTTTCCCTGTATCACACGGTTCAATATCATCGCACAAAACAAAATCGCGAACCCTGCCAAAATACCCTGACCGACTGACGAATATTGCAGTGCCTCCAGAACATCTTCGCCCAGACCTTTCGCTCCAATCAATGAGGCCACAACCACCATCGCGAGACTGAGCATGATTGTCTGGTTGACCCCTGCCAAGATCGACGGCGCGGCAAGAGGGAGGTCAACCTTCGTCAGCAAATACCACTTCGAAGCGCCATAAGCGATGGCTGCCTCGCGGATCGACTCTGGCACTCCGCGCATTCCAAGTACTGTCAATCTAACGACAGGTGTGCCGCCAAAGATCATGGTCGTTATAACAGCAGCAGGCTTGCCCACACTGAAAAAGGCGATGACCGGGATCATGAATACGAAAGATGGCATGGTCTGCATGAAATCCATAACCGGACGAATGATCGCGTAAAGTCTCGGCCTCCGCGCGCAATAAAGTCCGAGCGGTATTCCGATCACGATAGAGATGCAGGCTGCGGTTCCGAGGAGAGCCAATGTTGTCATTGCCTTTTCCCAAAATCCGAACAACCCCATGTAGAGAAGAAAACATGCTGAGGCGATTGCCCCGCCGATGCCTGCCGAAAGCCATGTTAGCAGGATAATAAAGCTGGCAATCACGGGCCACGGCGTCTCAACGAACAGGACTTCGAGTGCATCCAGTACGACGCGAATACCATAGCTGATCGATTCAAATATCGTCTGTCCTTGTGTCTTGATAAAGTCGAAGAAGGCTTCCACCCATTCGATTGCTGTGCGACGGATGCTTTGGTCTGTAGGAAAATCAGCCAACCATGTTACCGAACCGGGGAAGGCGTAATGGACAATACTGGCTGCGAAAATCAGCAAGACAAAAGCGATGCTGATTCCGGTGCGCCAAGGCGATAAGCCAGAGCGTAATGAACGGTTAGAGAGCCATTCGGAGAAGCGGTTCTCCAATGCAGGGTTTGCAATAATCCCTTCAATGATTTTCACAATGGCTAGAAATCCAAACCCGAATAGAGCAATTGAGAAGGCATTGGCTTCAGCGGTGGCGACTTCGGATTGAATCCCGACAATAGCGTTTTCAAGCGAGGTAATAGCACGCTTGAAGACATCGACATTAGCGGCCCCGCTTTTCTCTGCGGCTTCTAGTTGCTCGTAGCGAAAATTGAGTGTGCCTTGAATTTGGCCGATGCGCTCGCGTGCCTCTGCACCGAGATCACCGAATAAGCCGCGGGCGATTTGAATCACGCCGAAAGTTTCTAAGATCGTAAACGGCAGTGCCCATTTCCAAATGCTGCGCATTCCGTACCAAATCGGTCCGAGCAAGGCAGCAATCAGATTAAAGGTCCAAGAGAACTTTGCTGTTGAGCCGATTTTTTTGAACTGGGCACGGTAATAATCCGGATTTGTCTCAACAAAAGTCCCGATTAATTCATCGCGGTTTTCAGCACGGGCATCTGCTAGTTCATCGGCACTTTCGACCGTAAGAATGGAGTCGACTTGGTTCATGACGTCTCCGTCCCTTCGATCACAGTGCGTAGTAAATCAGCGCGGTTGATGACACCGATGCGATTTCCCGACGCATCAACCACTGCAAAAGGTCGCTCATCCGCGATAGCATGTTCGATCATTTGACTTAGATCGGCGTCTTCGGGAAAAGTCTTCGCCGCAGCGTCGAGCGCGCCTCCCGCACTTTCGAAAGCCGTTATGTCTTGCATTACGGCATGAGCGCGTACGACTTTTAATCGTGAGATACCAGCAACAAAATCAGCAACGTAATCATCCGCAGGATTCATAACGATGTCTTCAGGCGTCCCGATCTGAACAACACGGCCATCGCGCATGATTGCGATGCGGTCACCAATGCGCACGGCTTCGTCGAGGTCATGGGTAATGAACACCGTGGTTTTGTTCATCTGTGATGAGAGCTTCATAAATTCGTTTTGAAGTTGTCGCCGGATCAATGGATCGAGCGCGCTGAACGGCTCATCCATCAAAAGAATTTCGGGGTCCGAGGCCAGTGCGCGCGCTAAACCGACACGCTGTTGCATTCCGCCGGAAAGCTCATGAGCGAATTTATTGCCCCATCCGGTAAGCTCTACCATATCGATGGTGCGTTCGGCGATTTCGAGACGGTCGTTCTTATTGATGCCTCTGATTTCGAGAGGAAGAGCGACATTATCAACGACTGAACGATGCGGCATGAGGGCGAAGTTTTGAAAGACCATCGCAATGTGTTCGTTACGATATTTTCGTAACGCTGCAGGTCCCATCGCCATAATATCTTGGCCATTGACGATAATCCGACCAGCCGTAGGTTCCAGCAGGCGGTTGATATGGCGGACGAGTGTAGATTTTCCGCTGCCGGATAAACCCATGACGCAAAATATTTCGCCGGGGCGGACGTTCATACTGGCATCCGCGACGCCGATGACGCATCCATATTTTTCTAAGACTGCTTTTTTCGAAAGCCCGTTTTGTTGAACGTCTTTTAAAGCGATTCCGGCTTTGTCACCGAAAATTTTCCAGACGCCATCAATTTCGATTGCGTATTCTGAAGTGTCAGGTGAACCGTTCACGGATTTTCCAGAAAATAAATGTTTTGGCGATTGGTTATAATAGACCGGAACCAGCGGACTCCGGTCTATTATTTAAGTTATTGCTTACTTGATCAGGGCTTCAAGTTCGCTGAGGCGCGCTTGCAGAGCTTTGATCTCTTTCGCAATGTCGTCTTTGGACATGCTGCTTCCACCGCCGAGACCGAGCCATTCATCAACACGGTCACTATTCGCAGCGACCCATGCTTTTGCGACGTCTGCCGCATCTTTGCCGCCCTCAATTTCGAATGCGAAATTCGACACATCTTCACCACTGAGCGCGATGTTTTTCACCAAGTCCGCAATCGCCGGCGAGCGTTCTTCGAGGCTGTTGGAATAGGCGATCTGTACTTGTTTCAGTGCATCCTCAGTTTGAACCTTGGAGTTCTCAAACCAATCAGGGTCTTCACTTGGCTGAAGCGCTTTGTAATTTGCCGGATCGAAAGGAGGCTCTTCCAAACGAACGATGTCGTGCTGGAACCAGATGGCGTGCGGTGAATAGCAGTAAAATGCGTATCCGATGCCTTTTTTGATCGAGTCTCCAACGGTTGCTGTCATGACCGATTGGTCAGCGCGAATTGGCTCCATAAATGGCATTAGACCGTAATCGCGAACCTTAACCTGATTGACATTAGCCGAAGCCCAGCCGGGCGCACCGATCCAGATTTCACCTTTACCGTTACCGTCGCTGTCCATCATCTCGGCGATTTCCGGGCGGGCGAGATCAAAGATTGAAGTCACACCATTTTTTTCGGAAAATTCCCTCGATACGCAAAAGCTTTGCTTGCCTTCATAGGAGTTTTCGGAAAGCGAGACATTTCCTGTGCCGTCGACATATTTATCGGTGAAGCTTTTTTGGTTCGGCAACCAGACATCAGGATGAATGTCGATATCACCTTTCCCGGCATCCATAGCAGCAAAGATTGCTGCATTATTGCCTGGGACGAGATTGGCTTCGCCGCCGATTCTGGAAACGACGATTTCTTGTACAAGATGTGCAATTGCTTGAGCGCCGGTCCAAGAGGGTGCGCCGATATTGATTTTTTCAGCCGCATAAGCAGGTGCGGCGGTCGTGATGGCAATAGCGCAAACAGCGCCAAGGAATCTATTCATTGGTTTCTCCCCATTTTTGTTCCTGCAAGCTGAACCTAAATGCTCGTAGTTATCCAGTATTTTTTTGCCATATCGAACAAGCGACCAAAAATATCTGGTTTTGTTGTTCTTTTTCGATTTTCTTACTGCATCAGGGAGAAATTATCGACATAGCCTGACAGACGGCCAAGTTATTCGAGCGCTCTTAAAATACACTCTTTTCTTGCAACTTATCAAGATTTTGGGCTGTGTGATCGGGAGACTAGATCATAGGGAATTGGTATGTCGCCCGTTGAACGCCTGGCAACAAATCTACGACGCTTTCCTAAAGTAGATGTTGCGCATCTTCCCACGCCACTCGAAAAATTGAGCAACCTCGGTGAAGATCTCGGTTTGTCGCTTTTTGTGAAGCGCGACGATTGTACGGGGTTTGCTTTTGGAGGGAATAAAGTTCGGCAGCTTGAGTATTACATCGGTGATGCAAAGGAGAAAGATGCGGATACTGTTCTAATAACAGGGGCTGTTCAATCAAATTTTGTCAGGACGGCTGCAGCGATGGCACGGCGCTTTGGAATGCAATGCCATATACAACTCGAGGAACGTGTGAGCGGGGCGGGCGACCTGTATCGTTCAAATGGAAATGTGCTTCTTGATCGGTTGCTTGGTGTAACGATCCATACTTTTCCTGTTGGTGGAGACGAATCTGGGGCGGATAAAGCCCTTTATAAACTCGCCGATGATTTGCGCGAGCAAGGCCACCGTCCTTATGTGATTACGCTGGGGACTGACCATCCCCCGCTTGGTGCACTTGGCTATGTAGAGGCAGCTTTAGAATACAATGCGCAAAGGCAAGACTTGGACGCTTTTGATGCCATTGTTGTTGGCTCTGGTAGTGCGTCGACACATTCCGGTTTGCTCTATGGATTAAGGGCTATCGGCGACCAGACGCCCGTGATTGGCATCTGTGTTCGCCGCGCAGCGTCGTTGCAAAAGCCTCGGGTTGAAGGCCGTGTTGATGACATTGATGATCTGCTCGGCACAAATGATACCGTTCAACATGGTGATGTGCGGGTTTTTGATGGAGCGCTTACACCCGGTTATGGCAAGCTCAATGACATAACGCGCCGGGCAATTTTGGACACTGCTGGCCGCGAAGGGTTGTTTCTTGATCCGACCTATACCGGTAAAGTCATGGGTGGATTGATGATGCTTGCCGAGAGTGGCGAGCTTTCCGGTAAGCGGGTTCTGTTCTGGCATACCGGTGGGCAGCCGGGTCTTTTTGCCTATGCCGATCAATTATGAAGGCCGCGAAGAAAGTATGACAGATTCAACACTTGCATACACGCGAAGAGGACACGGCAAAACCATTGTCTTCGTCCATGGTTATTTCGGCGGTGCAGGTCATTGGACGGATCAGGTCGCCTATTTTAGCAAGAATTATGATGTTATCGCGCCGAACCTTGCGGGGTTCGGGGACAGCGCGCATCTTGCTGCGCCAGACCGCATTGAAGGACATGCGGCTCTGATTTGGCAGACCCTTGATAGCTTGGGCATCGATCAAATTTATTTGCTCGGGCATTCGATGGGCGGGATGATCGTGCAGCAAATGACTGCAATGCAGCCCGCGCGGGTTTCCAAGCTCGTTGCATACGGTACTGGACCCGTTGGCAGTTTGCCGGGACGATTTGAAACACTTGACGAGTCGCGCCGCCGTATTGTCGAAGACGGGACAGAAGCCACGATGCGGCGGATTGCTGCCACATGGTTGGTCGATGGTGAAGTATCAAAAGGCTACGCGGCGTGCCTCGCGGAAGGAATAAAGGGAACGCAGCAGGCGGCCCTTGCCAGTCTTGATGCGTGGGAGTATTGGAACGGTGTTGATGCATTGTCGTCTATAATGGCTCCATCCTTAGTTGTTTGGGGCGACAAAGACCGCTCTTATCCGCGCAGTCAGATTGATGCGCTGCTTGCAGGCATTCCGAATAGCCGATTGGCTTTGATGCCGGGCTGTTCTCATGCGGCTCATCTGGAAGACCCGGATCAATTTAATGCCTTGCTTGATGAGTTTTTTGCAGAGTGATTTTTCACCCCCATGAAATGATGCGCAGCGGCGTAGCGAACTAATTCAGCTCTGACTTGCCAAGGGTAGCTATTCGAGTTTCAATAGCATCGGGGGAGGGGCGATTGTGCAAAAATGGTTCGATGATCCGGGCGAGAAAAACCTCGCCACAGGAATGCACCGGGTGTGCCCGGCACAAAATACGATTGCGAAAATTCTGAAGCAAAAACATCACTTTGGCATCACGCGTCTCGCCAATATTACCGGGCTGGATCGTGTTGGCGTGCCAGTCGCGCTCGCTATCCGCCCCAACTCTCGATCCGTTGCGGTTTCTCAAGGCAAAGGGATGACCCTGGATCATGCTAAGGCTTCGGCATTGATGGAATCCGTCGAAATCTGGCATGCTGAAACGTTCGATAGGCCTCTGATCTATTCCAGCTTCGCGGATTTATCGGAACGCCATTCAACCATTAACGTCGGGCGTCTTCCAGAAACAAATGATGTCGTGTTCACCGATACTCTTCGTATGCTTTGGGCGGAGTCATTCGAGCTGAACAGCGGTGAGACTCGCTTGGTTCCATACGATATGATTCACACAGATTATACTGATGCTGAAATTCCCGGACATGGCTGTGTTCCATGCAGCACGAATGGCCTAGCCTCCGGCAATCATATTCTTGAAGCTATTTGTCATGGCATCTGCGAAGTCATCGAACGGGATGCGCTGTCGGTTTGGGACGCGGCGCGTAAAAATGAAATGAAGATGCGAAGGGTTGCAGTAAGCAGCGTTGAGGACACGGACTGTGAAACGCTTTTGGCACTATTCGCGGCTGCAGATTTAGATTGCTATATTTGGGACATGACCACCGACATCGGGATCGCGACTTTTACCGTTGTTATCCGCGAACGAGGCGGGGTGGTAGGGCATCTTGGGCTTGGCTCAGGCACTCACTTGGATCGCGGAATTGCCTTGCGCCGTGCGCTGACTGAAGCAGCGCAAACGCGCCTGAATTATATCAGCGGATCTCGCGATGATCTGATGGCAGCAGAATATGCAACTGACGGCGTGTCGCAGAAAAATGAGGCTTTCGAAGAACTTGTGAGTGCGCCATCCGATAACACTAATTTTTCCGAGGTCCCAACACGAACGAATTCAGCTTTGCGCGATGATTTGGATCATCTTTTAGCGCATTTGAATTCAATAGGCATTGAAGAGGTTGGCGTGATTGATCTCACCCGTGAAGCCATCGCTATCCCCGTTGTTCGTGTGATCATTCCCGGCCTCGAAGCGCCGCATGATGATAACTCTTACGTTCCGGGAAAGCGTGCTCGGGAGCTGGCGATATGATCGTTTTTGCTGGTCCGTCGATTGTTGGTGTGAACATTCCCGACGAGATTGATCTTCGTCCACCTGCCAAGCAAGGCGACATTTATCTAGCCACCCTCGATAGCTCCGAGCCAATCGGATTGATTGATGGTTATTTCGAAGGTGTGCCGGCAGTTTGGCACAAAGAAATCCTATGGGCGCTGGCGCATGGCATTCCGGTGCTCGGTGCATCAAGTATGGGAGCTTTACGGGCCGCCGAGCTTGATCATTTCGGGATGATTGGCGTCGGCAGAATTTATGAAGGCTTCCGCGATGGCCTCTATGAAGATGATGATGAAGTGGCGCTCCATCACTCGCCGCCTGAGGTCGGATATGCCCCGCTGAGCATCGCTATGGTCAATATCCGAGCGACCATTGATAAAGCGATTGCCGGCGGTATCATATCCGTAGAGCAGGGCGCGAATATGATCGTTGGAGCAAAATCGCTCTATTACGGTGATCGAAACTGGAAGCGTATTCTGCAGGATATACCGTCAGAAATTGCGAACACTCTCAAAGAATGGCTGCCGGAAAACGAAGTTGATCAAAAACAGATCGATGCCGTGTCGCTGCTGAATCGTATGATAAAGAATGATGTTACGACCCCATCTGTCGCCGAAGTCTCGACTTTTGATTTCGAGCATACCCGTCTTTGGGACAATGCAGTGCAGCATTGGCAATCAGCGGCGACACGGAAGGGTCATGTTTCTGACCTGCATCTTTTGGATGATGACTGACTGGTCGAATAGCGGTATAAGTGTGGCGGTCTTCTTGTTTAGAGGGCAATTAGATTTTGTTTAAGCGGTCTTGGCGGCATTTGTGTTCCAAGCGCGCTTTGAATGAGTGAGCGACAAGGCATGAGCGGCACACGATTCAGTTTATATCCGCAGCCCGGTTTCCTTGATCGTTTTGCGGAACCCGAGGTTGTGACGGTCTCGTCATCCCCCGGCTCTATTTCTGCCGGGCCGGCAGATGACCGTATGTATACGTTGTTTCCTGTCGATAAAAAGGAAGCCTATGGAATTTCCGCAACACCCGATGCCGAGGCGCAATCACCGCCTTGGCGCGGAGACATTTTACCGCCACCGGAGCCAGACGCGGAAGGCCATTTTGACTATTTAGAGCCGGGTACACCGCAATTTGAAGCGGCACATTTATTCGGATGCGTTCGTTTTGTCCTCGACATATGGGAGGGCTATTTCGGGCGCAAAATACCTTGGCACAGTGAGCGGCATTATGAGCGGATAGAGCTTAGCATCCTCCCCTCCCTGGAAAATGCCTACTCGGGTTATGGGTTCATCGAGGTTGGCGGAGATGTCAAACATGGGGGTTATAAACCCTTCAGCTTGAATTTTGATGTTATCGCGCACGAGGTGGGGCATTCTATCATCTATTCGGAAGTTGGCGTCCCTGACCCGTCTCAGAAACAAGGCGAGTATTTTGGCTTCCATGAGAGTGCGTCTGATCTTGTCGCTCTTATTTCATCGCTGCATTTTGAATCGGTGATTGAAGAACTTCTTCAGGTCACGCGCGGCAATCTCTATGCCTTGAATAACGTTATTCGGATGGGAGAGCTTTCGGATAATGCGCAAATTAGGATCGCGGCAAATGATGTGCGTTTGAGCCAATTTGCAAAAGGATGGACGAAGGAACACAAGCTTTCAGAACCTCTGACCGGTGCGTTCTTCGATATATTTGTAGATTTTTTCCATGAATGCCTGCTCGATTACAATGCGATTGATCGAACATTAGAGGAGGCTTCGGATGCGTTATTGGCGACCGATAGCTATGCTCCTGTAATGCAGGAAATGTTTGATAAAGCCTATGCTAAAGATCCAAAGAGTTTTCGGCGTTCCCTTATCGATGCGCGGGATATTTTGGGTACTTTTCTTGCCGATACATGGCAGCGTTTGGACCCAAATAATTTCAGTTACACGAATGTTGCAAATGCATTTCTTTCTGTAGATGCGGAACATACTGGTGGCCGTTTTGAAAGTATCATTTTGGGTAATTTTAAAATGCGCGACATAGGACGTGTTAAAGTTGGTCCTCAGTTAATGCCGCTTGGAAAAGACAGTCATGCAAATTCAATTCGCACACAACTTCCTATAGACTAAGGCGTCTTTTTATACTATTATCGCGGGTGGGTGATGGAATGGGAATAACCCATCCAAAGGTGAGGAAAGTATATGGCTGAGTCAATTTTAGATCTATCAAACATCGTTCTTTTTGGACGTGTCGTTAATGATATTTCGGTTTCGGGGAAGGCTCACTCAAAGAAGAAATTTGCGCGTATTTACGGTTTTAGTCACGGCGGTGTGTATTATAATATTGTCGGCCCAACCATGTTCTTGGTGGAGGGAGATGGTGTTGATGCAAAAACAATCAAAGAACCTGGCCCGGACCCCGATGATAAACCATTTTACTCTGATCTAAAGGCTTGGCCTTGTAATCAAGTCGATACAACCGTTCGTCTCGACTATGAGGCTGGCCGGTTTGAGCAAGTTCTCCTAGGCTTAATCGATGATGACATGCTCGCAGAAGTTTCTGGAGCGCGCGTGTCAGGAGCACGTGTTGCCGGAGCACGTGTCAGCGGCGCACGCGTTAGTGGTGCGCGTGTCAGCGGAGCCAGAGTATCAGGCGCTCGTGTCAGCGGAGCGCGCGTTAGTGGTGCTCGTGTCAGCGGCGCACGTGTGGACGGTGATTAAAAGATACCGTGATGGAGAGTGGTCGTCCACATAATGTCATCGTGGATTGAATGCGTTTGCGGTGATGAAAACAAAGCCTTGATAGTCGCGATCTTCACTTTCTATGGTAAGCCTATCGAGAACACCGCTCTGTGTTTCGGTGGCAAGGTAGAGCACGCTATGGAAGTCGCCGAGCAATTCGGGATTTGAATATCACATTCAGATCATGTCCCAGAGTTCATCCACACCTGTAACTATTGACCCGTCGGCGAATTCGAAACTCTCGATATGCTCACCGCCCAAAGACAGCCTGACTTCGCCGCTGTCTGATCCATCGTTCCACCTGATACGGAGGGCTTCACCAAGCGCTGCTGTCCTATAATCAAAAGTCGAGAAGCTCACATCCGAGAGATTTAAATCTCTAAACACAAGACGGTCAGCTGTGCCCGATTTGGCTGTTTCAGTATGGATGAATACTAAACCGCTTTCTTTGCCGTACAGATAAGTGTCGTTTCCATCGCCACCATAGAGATATTGGAACCCGCCTGCCGAAGCTCCGGCATCAAGGGTATCGTCACCACCAAACCCGAAAATGAAGTCACTACCGTCGGTGCCAACAATCGTCTCTCCATTGTCACTGCCATTGAGAACATCG
>CALKBI010000074.1 GCA_937990185.1 uncultured Neomegalonema sp.
ACATCTAAACCAACGTAACTGATATGCTCGTCCATGGCCCATCTCCTATGCGTGAGGCTCTGCGCTTAAATTCAGCGCAATCCTCGATAATCTGCATATTGCGAGATGGGTCACCCTATCCCTGGCGAACATTTGGTCTAGATTGGTGGTGGCATGAACTCTAGGATTGGCGATGGTGGTACGCCAATGATCGAACTGCGCATTGAGGTCCTCAAGTTTACGGAACGACCGGCCAGAAAGAAGTCCTGGCGAATATACCGTAAACGTCGCTCCACCTTGACCTTGGTCTTCGCCCGATAGAGCTGGCACGCTCGGGGAGCAGAGCTGTGTAATGCGCGCCGGATCACGGTGATCGGCGAGGCAAGATGCCAGCACGTCGTCGATTTCGCAAACCAGTTCATACGCCATATCAACAGCTTGAGCCACGCCCGCCAACCACCTCGGCACCTGTCATGAATAATCTGGGATAGCAAAGCCCATTCTTGCAAAGACACAACGATCCAGGGCATTCTTCAGCCGCGACAGTGTGGGCTGCGACGCCAGTCTGAGCGCATCATCCGCAACCGCTCGCAGATCATCTTTAGCGCCAGATCGTGACGTATCCTTTCATGTCATCGCAGTCTTCGTACCCACAGGCGATGGCAATCATTCGCGCCCGCATCATCGAGGCATGGCAGTGAAGCGTGCGGGTGTATCGCGATGATCAACAAGGCACGGTGCCAGAACGTCGTCGATCCCTATCCAGCGTTCGAGCTCGCCAAGAACTAATACACCGCTATCAAAGCGGCCGACAAATCATGGCTTTCAACAGGTGACAGGCCAGGTAAAAACAATATAGTTTCGGACATGGCGAGCTGCACTCCGGACTAGTGGCGGATGGGTATGTTTGCAAACCAATTCATACGCCATATCAACAGCTTAATCTACACCCTACAACGATTTCAACCCCGTGATGAACAATCCGGGCTAACTGGGTATAAAGACTACCCGTCAACGTTAAGGAATTCTTGCTCCGATGCAGGTTTCATCCAAGAGACGGCGCGCCAGCTTAGCGAAAAGCCTGCTCACGCCGTTCATCACGCTTGTGACGGGAGTATTCGCATCTGTGCTCGTCCTTATCCAGCCGATTTGGATTGAGCGCTTCTTCGGCGATGCCGCTGTCAAGAGTCTTGTGTTCCTGCTCGGCGTTTCGGGCGTGACGTCGGTACTCGCCTCTTTCGGCCAGACAACCGGCCTATTCCGGATTCACGCCAATGAGAAGAATGAAGGGCGATTCGAGTATTTTGTTACGTATTGCTCGAGGATTATCCTTTTCACAGGTTTAGCCCTTTCGGCCGGAATTGTAGGGTTATCGATAGCGGCCGGTTCGGAGATCGACGGACTTTCTATTGTTTTGATTATTCTCGTTTCCGCGTTATTGGCGTTTTCGCGTTTCTTGGCAGTGGCACTACGTCTCGCAGGACGTCACAACATCGTTTCCCTCAGTGAGCAGCTGCTTCGCGAACTGCTTTTCCTCGGCCTCGCCCTCGCTGCGGTACTGGCGGGCCTTACCACAAATCTGACGATGTTTTACTTCATGGCGGTGCTTATTTCGGCAATGATTCTATTCACCTATAATGCCTCCCATAACATACAAAGAAAGAGAGTAGAAAAAACGCCTAACCAGGCGTATATCCGCTGGCATATCAAGGAAAACACAGGCTTCATTATTTCCGACCTTGGGCCGATGTTCCTGAGGCGGCTGGATCTGATCGTCGCGAGCTTCATCTTACCTGTAGACCGGCTCGTCGCGTATTTTCTACTGCTGCGTCTCGCCGAGGTCGGGCCGTTCCTTCTGGCGCTGACGACCTCAGGCCTCTATGATCGGTTCTCGCAGGCGGTCAAGCAACGCCGCTTTCGCTGGTTCGTCATTCTCTACGGCCTTCAGAATATTATAGTGTTTGTACTTTTCTCTGCCGCGTTGGCCGTCCTTCTCGCATCGCCCTTGTCGGGGTTGATCTTCATGAATGAACAATTGTCGCTGCTGCAAGACAATATCTGGCTGTTGATGGCAGCGGGTGGTGCGCCGATCCTGATCGGGCCGGTCGCCAACGCGCTCAGTATGCTCGACAAACGGCATTTTCTCCAACGAACGACCTTAGCATGGCTATGCGTTCATACGGCGGTTCTCAGTGCCGCTCTGTCGATGGAGATTCCGGACCTCTTCGTTCTGTTCTCGCTGATGGCTCCGGCAATTTATCGAAGCTTGCTGGCAGTACTGTTCGTCGTTATATCTTTTCGTCCTTTGAAATGATGGACGCGATTCTGATATGAGAGTTCCGACATTGTGATAATCGGCACCCGAAATCGGGGATTTTGGTCTGTAAACTTAACCAGTTCAGGCCCACCAGCGCGCTGGCTTAAGAAGTTCGATAGGGAGATCCTTAGAGAATACCCCTTTCACTGCACGGTGAAAGCTGCGGATTCCCTCAACAGCCGCAAACCGCTCGACAGGTCGATGACTATGGAGGCATCGGGTGAATTTAGTCACTGAGACCCGGCGCGCTTTGGTCCTAGGTTACGGTTTCATTGGAAAAAGCTTGGTTGCAGAACTGGTTGAGCGCGGCGACGCGGTCTGCGCTTTCGGTCGGAGGCAACGACCCATGGAACTGCCAGAAGTCGCTAAATGGTACCAGGGTGATTTCAATAATCTCGAATCGTTGCATGAAGCGCTCGAAGGTACGGATGTCGTCTATCATCTCGTGGCGGACTCAGTGCCCAAGGACACGCATCATCGGCTCGAGCAAGAACTCGGCAAGCTGACCTTTTCGACCCTAGATTTCGTGCAGGCTTGCGTCGAACGGAACGTATCGCGCATCGTTTTTGCTTCGTCAGCATCGGTCTATGGCATCCAGGAGCCGCACCCGATCAACGAACGCGCGCCGACGGACCCGATCAGCGCCCACGGCATCCACAAGCTGATGATCGAAAAATACCTACTGATGAAAAGCAAGGTCCTGCCAATCGACGTAAAAATTGCTCGGATATCGAATCCTTACGGTCGTGCGCAGGATATTCACGGCCGCCAAGGCATCATCGCTATTGCCCTAGGCTGCCTACTCACGGACAAAGAGCTTTCTCTGTCGGGAGACGGGGCCGCGGTACGGGATTTCATTGCGGTAGAGGACGTCGCGGCCGCGCTCGCTCATCTCGGAACCACAACAAGCGTCCAGTCTGTCTTCAATGTTTCGTCGGGTTATCCAGTGCGTTTGTCCACAATGCTTGATCTTCTCGCGAAATTAAGTCACCGGCAACTCCGGATCAAATACGGACCTTCTATCTCGTCCGATATTCCCTATAGCTGTCTGTCCTTTGAGGCATTACTGGAAGCGGGTTGGTCGCCAAAAGTCTCGTTTGGGGAGGGAATAAAGGATCTTGTTTCCTGGCATCTTCAAGCTGGAGAGGGCAAGCGATGAGAATCCTGCATATCGTACCTTACAATGAACCAGGCCTGAGCATTGAAACAGTCAAAACGTTTATTCCCAATCCCGCCTTCAATTTCGCCTTGCGTGTTATCGATGCAATTGAAACCATTGATGGCGTGGAACAGGAAATCTTTCCTCTCGAAAGCCGGACCAACCTGATCGCTTTGTGGCATAGCCTCCGAGATGCCCGGAAGCTCGCGCGGCAAATGAAACCAGATGTGATCCATGCGCATTTCGGTAGCGTAAATGGGTTTTTTGCCATGGCCGTGGCAGCGTTCAACGCGCCTCTCGTTGTCTCCTACAAGGGCAGCGACCTTAATCACGACCCGGACAGTTCATGGTTGAGAAACGCAGTGCAGAAGGGGAGTAGCTGGGTCACCAGTCATTTTGCCGCGGTCAATCAGTGTATTTCAACTGGGTTGCGCGCCCGGCTCCCGCGCTATCTGCGGAAACACGCGGTCGTTTTTCCTGATGGTATCGATACTGCGGCGTTTGAAGGCGCTTCGCGCGAAAAGGATTTGGCGCTGCTAGGTCTTTCTGTTGATCCCGACGCAACCATACTTTTGTTTAACGGACGCCGAGATCAGATCAACAAAAGGCGGGATAGATTCGACCAACTGGTTGACGCCGCGCGAGCGAAAGGAGTTTCAATCTACCCGCTCGTAATGGAAGGCCAGTTCACATCGAATCAGGCTCAGATCGCCATTCGTGCCGCAGATATAGTGGTTCTGCTTTCCAATTACGAAGGGTCTCCGACCGTAATCCGCGAAGGGATGATGGCGGATTGCGCGATTGTATCCACGTCAGTTGGGGATGTTGTAGATACCGCCAAGGACGCGCCGCGATCATTCATCGGGGATTTCGATGTCCAGAGATTTAGCGATGTGATCGTCGAACTGAGTACGCGTCCGAAAGACGGATCTCACATGCGTCTCGCTCGTCAACGGTTCGATATGCGCACTATTGCGTTGAAATGGGTTAGAGAAGTCTATGGACCCATCTCCGCCAAAAAAATATCAAAGCAAAAATAGCGTAAAAAGGCGACAAATTGCTTACCCCAACATTAATCTCGTTGTTCATTTCAACTTTAGCATGCATAATTTTTATTTGTAAGCGGCGTTATGAAATATGCATTGTCGTTTTAATTTTTTGGTATTTTACTTTCTTTGGATCTTTTAAGATAACAAATTATATTGAAAGTCCTGAAAAAGATTACTTATTCTCCTACTTATTTGAAAAAATGTTCTTTATTAATGATATTGACAACTATAATTTATCGATATATTATTACATAATATTTTACATATCAATGTTGCTGCCAATGTTGATTGTTCCAAAGAGAGAAATTTCATTAAGATACAGTATTTTGTCGTACAATGAGAAATACCTTTTCAAAGCATCCTTCATTTTTGCTGCTATATCAGCTGTATATTACTATCCAATTTTAATTTCTAGTGCTATTTCAGGACAGTCCGCTTATCATATACTTGCTGATACTCAATCTACAATGCGAGCTTTGGTTCAGATATTGTCTTTTATGGGGATGATAGCAGCAGCAATTTCGTATATTTATATTGAAATTAGTAACAACAAAAATTTGATTCCACAAAAATCAAAAATATTATTTATTGTTATGTATTGGTTTATGACATCATTATTGATTGGAGACAAAGGAGAAATTTTGTCTGCTCTAATATTTTTTATTTGCGTCAGATCACAATTTTATCCACTATTTCAAAATGTGAAGCTTGCCGTTTATAGTGTTCTATCGTTAACTCTAATTTCTTCGATAGATTTTATAAGAGGCTTTGGCATAAGCCAATTGTATGAAAATTTTTCGTTTGGTATTTTAGCGAATGGATTTACCAGAATATTCGAAAGCAATGAGACAATTGCAGCGCATATTTCTATGTATGGAGTTATAAATTTTGATGTACCAGTTCAGCCTGTGATTAGTTTTAATAGCTTTTTGTCTTCACTATTTCCACGATTTTTAGGATTTGAGCGCGCACCAAGTAGTTATGAATTTTATTCAAGGGAGCTCAATTTAGCCACCGATCAAGGCTTTACTATCCACCACGCAACTGGATGGTACATTAATGGCGGATTGCTAGGCTTGGGGTTGGGAGGCCTGTTTCTAGGAATAATACTTACTACACCCTATATGAGAGGTGTTTCAAAAAAATGGAGCCCGATCCTAATCGGACTGCTTATCGCCATGATGCCCCATATTCTACGCGCGGGCCCTGAAGGGTATAAATCCTTGATTTTGGCGGTTTTTCCGATTTGGCTGCTGCTTTACGGCGCGCTTCGTCGCCGTGTTTGATCAGGTGTTTTACATCGTCACACTCTCAGACTCAGCGCTTTTCTCCTTTTTGAAAGTGGAGCTTGCTCGCGGCATTACTCGCGTTTATAGATCTAGGACACGTCAAATTACTGTGTGTTTTTTATGAGATTTCCAGATTTAATGATTATTGGCGCCCCTAAGTCAGGGACGACAACTATATTCGACTTGTTCTCTACGCATAATGAAATTTTCACTCCGATTATTAAGGAACCGCACTTTTTTCTCGATGAGATTTCAGACCAGAAAACCATCTCAGATACCGGCACTTATCAGAAGATTTTTGCTGATGCGGCAGCGGATGAAAAGATCCTCGAAGCTTCAGTCTGGTATTATCGGACTCCAAACGCTTTGAAACGCGCGCTTACAGCGAATCCTGAGATGAAATTTGTCCTTTGCGTCCGTAATCCGGTGACCATGGTTCCTTCCTTACATGGACAGTTATTGCATTCCCTCCTCGAAGACGAGGAAGATCTGAATAAAGCTTGGTCGCTCGCAGTGCATAGGCGCAAAAAGTCTCAGTTATTTCCAAAAATTTCGTTGACAGTTTACCAAGATGCGGCGCTTTACGGTACCTATTTGGAAGAAATTTTGTCTGTCGTACCGCGTGACAAATTAAAAATTGTTGTGTTCGAAAGATTGATTTCAGAACCCAGCACTGTTGTTATTGAACTTTGCGATTTTTTTCAAGTTGAACGCCTAGAAATCGATAATCTTTCTAATACAAACCCTCGTACTGCATTGAAATATAAGTTTGTTAAAAGGTTGATGATGAATCAATCTCTGCCAGCTCGTTTTCTAAAGAAACTATCGAAATCTCTGTTAGGTGACATTTTTTATTATAAGTTAGTAAAAACTTCAGTTGCTTTAAACAGCCGAAAAACTGCCCGACCTACACTCGATGATATTTTAAAAGAGAATGTTATCGCGCATTATAAACAAGAGGTGATACGGTTCAGGCACCTATCTGGTCTGGACTTGAAGGAGTGGGGTGAATTCAACTTTGCAAAACGAGAATGAAATGCTGAAAAAACGTAACCACCCGATTACCGTTGGTCAGCCCCCACTGAGTGGCCCGAGGTAAAAGTTGTACATGGTCGGGCTCTGGTCCATCGGTATGATGGTTTCGGGGTTTGGCGGTTTCCATCCAAGAGCGCTGTGCGGCCTGATCGTGTTTCGTAAGCGTCCGCCGAACCCGCCCTGCCGGTGATCGCTAATGAGAGATAATGTCCGCTTAGCTTAATGGACACTATCGAGGCCGTTGGTGAGGAAGAAGGATTTCAGCCTCGATGCGATAAAACTCGGCGATACGGCGCAGACCCTCGGCCGCAATCGGTGAGCCGTCGCGGTCAAAGATCTCCCTGAGCTTGCGCCGGGCATGCGCCCAGCAATGGGCGACCTTGATAGGATCTCCGCCCTTGCGCGAGGGCCGGGTGAGGCGATTGTAGCCTTGATAAGCGTCCAACTGGAGAATGCCGTCGAAGCCATGCAGGATTGTTTCAGCATGGGTGCCTTCACGGCTTGGCGCGTAGGTAAAGACAACGCCGGGGGGATCATCCCCGCCCCAAGATCGGTCATCGGTGAACCTACCCAGCATGGCCCTCCAAAAGGACATACGGTCTTACCTTCAATCGGGCGGTTACGGAAGTTGGGTCTCTCAGGTCAAAACTTGCGTGCGCCCAGACAACAGCCTGAGTCATGCAGCATTGAGGTACGTTTCGCTTACGCCTCATTACAAGGCGTCTCGCATGATATTGTTAGCAATCGCGCTCAGACTCAGCCCCTGGCGTTTCAAATCATGGATCATGACGATCTTCCCAAGTCGGACCACCTGCGCATCCCCCATTCTTCTTGTCGGGGCATCAGGCAGTCATTTATGGCCTTCGCCAATCCGACCGGGGCATGCCCCGGTCGGATTGGCGTCTCAGCCTTCAAACTGGGGAATTTTCAATCGGCACTTCTGCGGAGTATTCATCCGGCACTCACAGCGATCCCCTTTTTTGCTCACAGCATCGCACGACCGGCCAGCGTCTCAGCGTGGATCGCTACCGCCGCTTGGTGAAGGAATGGATCGCTCTCGCCCGCCTTGATCCCGCCGTCTATGGCTCGCACTCGCTGCGCCGTACTCGTGTCGCTCATATCTATCGGAAAACCGCCAACCTCCGTGTCGCCCACATTTATCGCAAGACCGCTAATCTCAAAGTTGCCCAGGTGCTTCTCGGGCATAAGAGCATCGAGAATACCGCCCGCTATCTCGGCATCGAGGAAGAGCAAGCACTCGAAGTCGCCAAGCAGTTCGAGATTTAGTCCGGAATGGAAAGTGCCCCTCTAACACTGACAAGAGAATAGAGGGGCACGAGGTGCAGCGCTGAACGGCAAAGACCAGCGCTCTTAAGATCATATGTCTTAGTTATTAATATAGCTTTTTGTCACTCAGCTGAGCAGCAACAATAGTTTGGCCCGCATCCCCCTCCGCAGCTATTATAGACGTAGGTTTGGGTTCCTGCAGCGGCTAGATTTACAGAAGGTGCTTTGTCGTAGACGTGGATAGAATTAAAGCACGATTTCTGGCTCTTTCGAAGGGTTCTGCGAAAACGCCGACTGTCTACCGTCTTATGTAAGTTCTCGCAGATGGATTTGCAGTCTGGGGCCCCTTTCGAGCACTGCCTTGGAACAGAAAATACATACCCCCCCTTAGCTAAGGATGGATAGAGTCCAGTACAGGCTCCTTGGGCTATAATCGCAGCGGCGGATGCGCTTGCGAGACCGGCTTGCGGCGGCGTGCTTGGCTGAGTTTGTGGTGTGGCAATAGTTTCTGGTGTCGGCTCAGGAGGATTGGGTCGCTGAATGTAGGTTACATTGAAACGTGCCTCACAACCTCGATCAACCCAGAGATGGCGCTTCTTATACCCCCATGACGTTCCGTAACGACATGGAATGCTGGTGAACGATCCGATCGGTTCGACATCTTGGATGCGACCATCCACTTCGCATTTCTTACGCTTTGAGCCTTGTGATCGACAGTCGATGGTTTGCACGAAAGTTCCCGTCACTACGGGCTGTTCTGTGACAACAACCCGTGCTGTATCGACATCGAATTTACCCGAACAGCCAATATCGACCCAGATATTGTTTTGATCGTAGCCCCATGAAAAACCCTGAATACAGAACCCACCTGCAAAGGCCTGGGTTTGTCTGACACCAAGAATGCGTCCATCGACAGGGCACTCCACCCGCTGTCGATTGTTTGAGGTGCATGTTACCGTTTCAGTCACAATCTCTTCTTGCGCTGATGCGGGTATCAAACTGAAAGGTAATAAACTTGCGGCGATGGCCAGGCTGACCAATTTAACCGAGAAACGCATATCCCTGTCTCCTTGAGGTTTCAGGTTTAGTTTCAAATGTGCATTTGTGCTTCCATAGACAGAATATATGCCGGTTAAGCGTATGCATAACCTGATTTTTATACCATGAGTTCTGAGTTTGATGGGCAGCAGGAGTTCTAAAAAATGAAAGATTTTGTAGTGCTATGCAACATCATTGATTATCAAACTCTGTAAGCTGATGGTTCTGAACAACATATCGCCATTAATTGCGCAATCCTCTCCGACGTGATTGTGTGCTGTGTGCACGGTCGTTTAGATTCATTTGGTTTTTAAAGGCGTTAGGGCAGAATTTCATGCTAAGAATCTGTTTTGGAATAGCGCCGCTGTTCG
>CALKBI010000075.1 GCA_937990185.1 uncultured Neomegalonema sp.
GTCATCGACCCGATTGCGATGCTCGCAGACTCGGACCCCGAAAGCTGGGGCAAAGTCATCGATATCAATGTGAAAGGCGTTTACTACGGAATTAAATCAGCAATTCCGGCCATGAAGAACGGCGGTGTCATTGTGAACATCAGTTCGGGCGCTGCGGCGGGCGCGCTGGAAGGCTGGAGCCATTACAACGCATCAAAAGCCGCAGTTCTAAGCCTGACAAAAACTATCGAAAATGAAACCCCAGACAGTATTCGCGTTGTTGGCCTCAGCCCCGGTACTGTCGCAACAGAAATGCAGACAATTATCAAAAAATCCGGCGTGAATATCGTTAGCAAGCTCGATTGGTCGATACACATTACCGCTGAGACAGTAGGCAAGGCTCTGGTTTGGCT
Organism: uncultured Neomegalonema sp.; assembly: GCA_937990185.1. GTDB lineage: Bacteria > Pseudomonadota > Alphaproteobacteria > Rhodobacterales > Rhodobacteraceae > JAHDDY01. The sequence goes on from CALKBI010000075.1 coordinate 393, forward strand.
ATGCAGTGATGACGCCAATGAATTTCGAGGCGGGGACGTCTCCCTCCGGGATACAGAAATTCAACAACGCGCCGGATTGCTCTAATCAGGTGGCGTTAGTTAATGGATCATAAAACGAATTAACTGACAGCGGTAACGCCAAAGAAAAATGCAGCTTTATCACCTGAAACATCGCGATGGCCTCGACATTGCCCAAATTGATCTGTTAGGTACATTCTCATCATTTCAAACCAATGGGGTTTCCATGTTTTCGATGAAGACAGCACTTATCGCCGGATTTGCAATCGCGCCACTCGCATTCAGTGCCGCCCATGCAAGTGATCCAGACGAGTTCACACTCCAGCCTGTTATCGGGGGAAGTTCGACATCAACGGTCGTTTACTCGCCCGAAACCTACACAACGGGCAGCACAGTCGTCACGCAACCAGTCGTAACGGGTGACGGGCAATTCCAAGATGTCGATATCAACGACTATATCATCCAAGACACCAATACGAATAACCAATGATCCTAAGACGTGAGGGGTTGACCCTTCGCGATAGTATCGTTGTTAGCTTAGGCATCGCCGCCATCGGTGCGGCGGTGCTATATTTGATGGGGCGTAACCCTATCTGTGAATGTGGCATAATCAAATTGTGGCATGGCGAAACGATAAGCGCCGAAAACTCCCAACATATTCTGGACTGGTACAGCCCGAGCCATGTATTGCACGGGGTCAGCTTCTATGCGTTTTTCTGGTTGATCCTCAAAAACAAAAGCATCGGATTTAGGTTAGCTTTTTCGACCTTTCTCGAGGTGCTTTGGGAAGTCGCAGAAAATACCAACACAGTGATCGAACGGTACAGAGAAGCAACGATTGCTCTCGATTATTACGGCGACAGCATTCTCAATTCGATGACTGATGTTGCCTGCATGATCTTTGGTTTTCTTCTCGCTTCCCGTTTGCCAGTATGGGCCAGTATCGCTCTGTTTCTCGCTGCTGAAATCATCGTAGGATATGTCGTGCGCGATGGTTTAGTGCTGAACGTAATCATGTTGATTGCACCTCAGGACTGGATTCGGGAATGGCAAGCGGTGGCTTGGCAACGATAGGATAACGCAGATGATTACTGTTTATGGGCGGAATACCTCAAGCAACGTCCAGCCGGTCATCTGGCTGCTGTCGGAACTCAATTTACCGCATAAGCGGATTGATGCCGGTGGATCGTTCGGTGGAACGGACACGCCGGAATATCGCAAAATGAACCCTATGGGCTTGATCCCATCGTTAGAAGATGACGACGTGACGATGTTCGAGAGTCAAGCGATCATGCGATATATTGCCGGCAGGCATGGTGAAGAATTTTGGCCCACAGATCCAATTACCCGCGCCCCCATAGACCAATGGATGGAGTGGGCAAAAACAACAATCGCGCCCAATGTCGTGTACAAGGTGTTTTGGCAATTGATCCGAACCCCAGCAACCAACCGCGACCACGCTGCATTAGAAGAGGCAGTCTTGGCATTACGCCACATTATGTTCATCGCAGATGATCAGCTATCGAAAAATGACTGGCTTGCCGGGGATACGATGTCACTGGCGGACATCTCATTCGGAGCACAGCTTTTCCGTTATTTCACCCTACCGTTTGAGCGCGCAGAGCTTCCCGCACTTTCAGCTTATTATTCGCGGTTAACGGAGCGCCCTGCCTATGCTGAGCATGTGATGGTATCTTATGAATCGCTAAGAGCACCCGGCGCGTGACGCTCCCGATTGCTTACATCGAGCGTACCCGTGCATGGTATGCTGCGCTTGGTTTTGAGACACCCTATAAGTGGGCAGATAACCGCGCAGAACCAATCCCGTTATCACGCCTGTCAAGCCAACTGAATGATGCGACTGTCTCGATTGTTACGACGGCGACAATCTTTGACCCGGGCAAAGGCGACCAAGGCCCGGGAGCCGCCTATAATGGAGCGGCAAAATTCTTCGAAGTGTATCGCCGCAAAGCCGAGACATCAGCCGATACCCGCATCTCGCATATCGCCTATGATCGCGAGCACACAACCGCCGAAGATCAACGCACATGGTTTCCGTTAGAGGCGCTCTTGGCGGCTTCAAACGATGGGCGCATTCACAGTGTTGGTTCGCACTTCTACGGCGTCCCGACCAATCGTAGCCAACGGATCACATCCGAAACTGATGCGCCCAAGCTGCTTGCTATGCTTCAGGAAGATGGCGTTGACGCAGCCATACTGGTTCCCAATTGTCCCGTGTGCCACCAGACCGTGACGCTGATTGCCAGACACTTAGAGGCAAACGCTATCCCGACAGTCATCATGGGCTGTGCAAAAGATATTGTCGAACAAGCAGGCGTCCCACGTTTTGTCTTTTCGGATTTCCCCCTCGGTAACGGCGCTGGAAAACCAAACAACCCAACCTCGCAAGCAGCAACCCTTGCGATGGCGCTGGATTTATTAAAAGATGCGACGCAACCAACAACCCTAGAAAACCCACAGGTTTGGGACACTTCTCATGCGTGGAAGCAGGATTATTCCAATCCTGATAAATACACATCGCAAGAACTTGCTTTACGGCGCAAAGCTTTTGACGAACAAAAAGCCGCCGCAAAAATCAACTGAGACGCGGTTATAGTTTCCCAAGCGCATCGGCCATGAGAATATACGCCCGCCCTGTTCTCGAGTCCGCAAGTTCAATCGCTAATCGCTCATCAGATCCTTCAGCAAAGAACCGTTTCAAGACAGATTGATACCGTTCTACAAATCTTTCACTCAGCTTGAGGAAAGCTCCATCCGCTTCCAGCTTTGCGTTAATTCTGCTTTGTTCAATAGGTGCATCAATACGTTGCACACCGCTTTGTCCTGTAAGATGCGCCCGCCAAACAGATATCGGTGACATCTCAGGCACGAAATCTTCCATATATAAATCAAGATCAGCCAAGGTTGCCAAAACATCCTCAGAAGATTGTAACAGCGCAGCCGCCTCCGGGTCCGTAAGCACTTCATAAAGAGCGTCTAGTGTTTCGGTGTCCCGTTCATTTTCGGGGAAGTTTGCAGCCTTCACGAATTTCCCCCAATCAAGGGCACGCTGCATAAACTCGAATTCTTCTTCCTTGGTGGCTTGGACTTCCGGCTGACTTGGTTGAGGCTCTGGCGGAGCCGGACTAGGCTCATCAATCATTGGCGAGCCAACTTTGACCGGTGCAATATCTACATCACTTTCATCGCGCGTTGCACCAAACGCCATTGCCACACCGCTCCCCAAAGCGGCCCCTGCTGCTGCCTTTGGTACGGATGGGCCAAGATCATCGAAGGGATCAATTGAATTCGAGTCGTGATCGCGCGGCGCTTTGATTGCGGCGACATCAGAACGGATGTCTTCAAGGGGTGATTTCTTGCCACGATCGAGTGTCGGTTCTTTGGCCTCTTCAGGTGCAAGTTTATTCCACGCAACAGACTTTTGAGCCTCTATAAGATTTTGGCGGGCCTTATCGACTGAATTATCGGGGTCAAGCGACAGGTCAACGGCAGCAATCTGCTTTTCGTTTGTTGCGGCGACAACCGGAGAATCGGCGTGACTACTGCCAACATCTTCAGGAGCAATCTCGACTGACGGAGGAGCCATACCTGCTCCCGCTGAGATCAAACCTGCTCCAGTTGAATTTAACTGCGCCGCCGCACGCGTTCTCTCAGCCGCATCATCGAAAGCAGCAGATTGTTTTGCCAACGCTTCTTCCATGGAGGACATTTGGCTTTGCAAAGCATTCATCGCATGGCTTGCACGTTCAATCTCGCGATGAAAATGCACAGGGCCGTTTGTGATCAGCTCACCACCTAAACTGTCTGGAGCTGGCAGCATTGCCTCAGCACGTCTCTCAGCGGTTTCCGCTGCATCGGCCAGCAATATCGCCGCTTTTGCGAGCCGTCTGCTCTCGTCGCGTAGTTCCATTGACCGCCGCACCAGCCATGCGATCACCCAGATCAACAGCACTGGACCGGCAATCGTAGCAATTATTATCAGCCAATCGGCAAACCCAATCCGCGATTGCGCTGCGCCAATGACAGAGCGCGGGTCTTCCGGCAGTGAATACCGCGCCCATGAAAACGCTAAAACAGATGCAGTCCAAATGATGGAGGCAGCACTCGCGATCAACCAGACATTAGTGCTTCCAGCAGAGTGCGACTCGGCAACACGCGGTCGCGCTCTGGCGCTCGCTCGCTTCATTGGCGTATCATCAAGCAAATCATTGAGGGGATCACCTGTCACGGTGCGACGATTGTTTGAGTGAAGACCCGACATGACCTGTGCATCCATAAACCCTTGTAACAAAACCCTTCGCAACTGCGAGAGAGTTACCGGGTTAGTAACGCGTGGTTCCCCTGAAACACAAGGATGAACCGCGCATTACCGTAACGAAGACTAACTAAAGTTAATCTCTAGCACTTCATAGCAACGCCCACCGCTTGGGGTAGACACCTCAACACTATCGCCGACTTCTTTACCAATCAAAGCGCGGGCAAGCGGAGAATTGATGTTCAATAGTCCAGATTCAATATTTGCTTCGACTTCACCAACGATCTGATACGACTTTTCTTCGTCGGTATCCTCGTCGACCAGTTTAACCGATGCACCAAATTTGATGGTGTCGCCGGATAGTTTTGCGGGATCAATCACATCAGCACGGGAAATCAAGCCTTCCAGCTCGATAGCACGACCTTCGATAAAGCTCTGGCGTTCTCTAGCGGCGTGATATTCAGCGTTCTCAGACAAATCACCGTGCTCACGAGCCTCAGCGATTGCTTTGATAACGTCTGGTCGATCAACCGACTTGAGTTTTTTCAGTTCCTCTTCCAATCCGGCATAACCGACTGGCGTCATTGGTACTTTTTCCATCACTCTACTCCAGCATCATCGCAGAATCTGTTCAATCCAGCGACAAAAAAGACACTCCCTCTCATTTCAAAGGGAGTGCAAAAGAAATTCACAGGCCGAAGAACCTAAGTTCAAAGCCATAAAACTTCAAGGCCTCGTGACAATATTGTCGTTAGGACATCAAATTTTATCGCGAAACCAAGCAAACTGCGTAAAAAATGCGCAGATTCATCTAAGCGTCTCAGTATTCCCATCCACAGCGATCACCTGCCCCGAGATGCGGCGCGCAGCATCAGAGGCGAGCCATGTGGCGGTAGCAGCAATATCCTCCGCGCTCACCCATGTTTTCATCGAGACGCCTTGAACATATTCAGCGCGAACAATTTCCGGATCAACATCGCGGGCCGCTGCCTCCATGCTCAGGACACGCTCCATACGATCACCTTCGACAGACCCCGGCGCAATCGCATTGACCCGAATACCAAAACCGCCCAATTCCATCGCGAGGCCCTTCGTCAACCCGACCAGCGCCCACTTCGCCGCTGAATAGGGGCTGCGGTTGGGATACCCCCATTGCCCCGCCGTCGAGGTCGTAAACAATATCAAACCAGAGCCTTGGGCTTTGAGCGTAGGAATGGCTTGCTTTGCTGTAAGAAAAGCGCCTGTCAGATTCACATCCACACAATCGCGCCATTCCTGAGCATCCAACGTCTCCAGTGGCCCCGCCGGACCGCCCGTGCCTGCATTGGCGCAGATAACATCGAAACCACCGAGCGCATCTTTCGCTTTCGCCATAGCTGCCGATAAAACCATCTCGTCGGTCACATCCGCCTCATGAGCCATAACGGTCGGATGGGCGTCAGAAAACTGCGCCAAGGCTTCGGCGTCCCGATCCGCTATCGCGACCTGCGCCCCTTGCGCGAGGAAGGCTTCAGCAAAAGCCCTGCCAAGGCCGGAAGCACCGGCAGTGATAAAAACGCGCATAATTCAGTGCCTCATGTGGTCAATGGAACTCTCGTGCGTCTCAAATGCATTGCCGACCTGATCAAATCACCCTCTCGAAGTACAGCCAAAAATCAGGCACGCAAGATTCGGGTGGCGTTTCGACAAGCACTCCGCAATGGTCTTCGCATGACATCACAATCGATAACGACAACCGCTTGGATAATGCTATTGGCATTGGCCGCCGTTTGGGGCGGATCGTTCTTTTTTGTCGAGGTCGCGCTTACAGAGGTTGGTCCGTTCACTGTCGTCTTACACCGTGTCCTCTGGGCGGTTCCAGCGCTAGCTCTGGTCCTGTGGTGGAAAGGACTGGCGCTACCAACAGGCATAAAAATCTGGAGCGCTTATGGAGTCATGGGCGCGCTGAATAACGCAATCCCCTTTACCCTGATCGTTTGGGGACAAACACAAATCGAAGGCGGGCTTGCCTCAATCCTGAACGGCACGACCGCCGTGTTCGGTGCCGTTGTCGCGGGGATACTTCTGGCCGATGAGCGATTGACCCCGCGCAAACTCATCGGCGCGCTTCTCGGACTGCTCGGCGTAGCCGCCATCATGGGTCCATCGGCGGCTTCGGGTCTGGATTTAAGAAACCTTGGCCAACTCGCAATCTTAGGCGCAGCACTGTCATACTCTTTCGCTTCGGTGTGGGGAAAAACCGCACTTAAGGGCCACGCGCCCGAGGTCAATGCCTTCGGGATGCTCACCGCGAGCGCCCTCCTCATGCTCCCCTTGGCCATTTACGCCGAAGGCATACCGAGCTTCGCGCTTTCGCCATCCGTTTGGGCCGCCTTGCTCGGCCTCGCATGGTTGGCCACGGCCTTAGCTTATCTGCTTTATTTCGGAATCTTAATCCGTGCCGGTGCAGCAAACCTAATGCTTGTCACTTTGATGATCCCGCCCTTTGCCATCGGGCTAGGCTGGATGTTCTTAGGCGAACGTCTTGGCATCGAAGCAATCATCGGCTTTGCCCTCATCGCATTAGGCTTAGCCGTCACAGATGGGCGCTTGTTTCGGCCTAACCGATCACCGGACACCCGATAATATCGCGCAGGGCATCGACCAGCCCATCCGTTGACTCGGTAGGCACATATTCACCGCCCGTTTTATCCGCAAGGCATCGCGCGATGGATTGGTGATTGCGGACATCGAAATTCTTACCCGCCTGCCACTCAAAAGCCGAACCGCGCACACGAAACCCGATGATATGCACCTTAACGCCCGTATCAGATAATTCAGCAGCCAATTGGCAAGGCGCACCTTTACAGGTTTCCTGACCATCAGTGACGAGAACAATCTCCCCTGTGCCGCCATCGCTTTGCAGGATCGATGCGGCCCTCCTCACGGCTCCGGCTAAAGGTGTCGAGCCATCAGGCGAAACACGATCCACAACATCCACGATAGCACCCCCGGCATCCACGCTTGGCCCGAACTTCAGCTCGATATTATTGCTGCACCCATCTCCGGCCCCCGGCCCATAGACCACCAACCCCATACGGCGGTAAGGCGAAATATCCGGCAAAGCGCGCTTGAGAGCATCACGCGCCTCAACAATCCGGGGCACATCCAATCCGTCGATCTTCGTCGTCAGAGCCATCGACCGCGACGCATCAAACACCAGCATGACATCTTCGTCACATCCGCTCTGCGCTCCTACAGGAGAAGCCGCAAGAACAGCAAACAAACACAATGCTTGGCGGATCATCTGAATACCTTTCAGGAATTTTCGTTCGCTTGGAAGTCCATGGGGCTATCAGCGCGCTAACCGCCCAACCGATCAGCGATAGCAACAATGCGCCGCATATCGCGCAGGACAGGTTTCTCGATCAGTTTTCCATCTATCACGACAAGGCCAGTATCGGCCTCTTCAAAAACTTCAATCATGCGCCTTGCCTTCCCGATAGTTTCCGCATCGGGCGTAAAGACCGCATTGAGTGCAGCAATTTGCTTGGGGTGAATCGACCCTTTCCCGCTGAAACCTAAATCCCGAGCCAGCATAGCCTCGCGCTCCATCCCCTCAGGGTCTTGTAGATCCAGATAAGGTACATCGATCACATCAAGCTCCGCCGAAGCCGCTGCATGAACCACCCGCGAGCGCGCGTACAGCAAAGGCTCCCACGCATTGCGGCATCGCAGTTCAGCGGCCATATCCACCCCGCCGAAAAACATCGCGTCGATACGGTCACTGGAATGAGCGATCTCGAAAGCCGCCTCCAACCCTGCATTGGTTTCGATAATAATATGCAAGCGCGTGTCATGCCCACACTCCGTGAGCAATCCATCAAGCCATTGCACCTCGTCCGGGGTTCGCACCTTGGGCAGCATCAATGCGGGCGGAGGTGAAGGCGTTGCCAGAATCGCCTGCACATCAGCCAGCCCAAACGTATCCCGCAAGCAATTGATCCGAACAATCCGCTCAACCCCGTCATGGGCTTGCGGCGTTTCAAACAAAGCCAGCGCCTTTCGCCGGGCTTCATCCTTGTCTTTCGGCGCAATCCCGTCTTCCAACTCAACACAGACAATATCAGCCCCTGATGCCAAAGCCTTGGGAAACATCTCCGGCTTTAATCCGGGCGTAAAAATAAAGCTGCGGCGAGGCCGGATAGTGCGCGGTTCAGTCATCGTCCATTCATCCCGTATCTACAGCTTTATTGCCGGTTTGCTCTTCGCATCTTGCCACTGCCAGCGGCGCGGCGTAAGACCCCTTCGTCAATCCTGACATTTCCGACATAAAGGACACCAAAGTCATGTCGTTTCTCGCTGCGTCCCTCGCCCGTGTGAAACCCTCGCCCACGATTGCTGTCACAACGAAAGCCAATGAACTCAAGGCTGCCGGAAAAGACGTTATCGGTCTCGGCGCAGGAGAGCCTGACTTTGACACACCGGAGAACATCAAGACAGCTGCGAAAACAGCGATTGATTCCGGTAAAACAAAATACACCGCGCCCGATGGCATCGTCGAACTCAAAGACGCAATCTGCGCAAAGTTCGAGCGTGAGAACGGCCTGAAATACGAGCGCAAAAACATCAATGTCGGCACAGGCGGCAAGCAAGTGCTCTATAATGCCCTGGTTGCAACGCTAAATCCCGGTGATGAAGTTATCATCCCTGCGCCCTACTGGGTCAGCTATCCGGATATGGTTTTGCTTGGCGGCGGCGTGCCTGTCCCTGTGGAAGCGGGCATTGAGACCAGCTTCAAACTGACCGCCGATATGTTAGAGGCCGCGATCACGCCGAAGACCAAGTGGCTGATATTCAACTCGCCATCGAACCCGACCGGCGCAGGCTATAGCCGCGAAGAGCTAAAAGCCCTGACCGATGTCCTGCTCAAACACGAGCATGTCTGGATCATGACGGATGATATGTACGAACATATCGCCTATCCTCCGTTTGAGTTCTGCACACCGGCACAAGTCGAACCGAAACTTAATGACCGCACCTTGACCATCAATGGTGTGTCTAAAGCCTATGCCATGACCGGCTGGCGGATTGGATACGCGGGCGGACCGGAGCAATTGATCGGCGCGATGCGCAAAGTTCAATCGCAATCGACCTCGAACCCGTCATCAATCTCGCAATGGGCAGCGGTCGAAGCGCTAAATGGTCCGCAAGACTACATTGCCGAGAGCCGCGAAGCTTTCCAGCGCCGCCGTGATTTGGTCGTCTCGATGCTCAACCAGTGCAACGGCATTGAATGCCCGACACCGGAGGGAGCCTTCTACGTCTATCCGTCGATCAAAGGCTGCATTGGCAAGACCGCGCCATCGGGCAAAAAGATCGAAACAGACGAAGATTTCGTGACCGAATTGTTAGAGGCCGAAGGCGTTGCCGCTGTTCAGGGTGCAGCATTCGGCCTTTCGCCTTATTTCCGCGCCAGCTACGCGACCTCGGATGAAGTTCTGGAAGAAGCCTGCACCCGTATCCAGCGGTTCTGCGGGTCCCTAAAATAAAGTCACCCATGCCAAATGCCTCCCACATGCATCATGTGGGAGGTAGAATTTACGCTGTAAAAATATCAAACCTTATCGGGTGGTCGCGGTTCTTGCCGCACCAGACAATGACAATCCCATAAGATTTCATCGACAGTGTGGATGTGTTTTCGCCGATAACCCGGTGGCAGGCCCATGCGAAGCGGTGGAACGCTTTTCGGCCCCGGCGCAGCGGCCATTCGTTTCGCCACTTCACGCACATAACGCTTCGCCTGTTTCGGCATATCTTCGAGTGCAAATTTCAACGCCAAGAGGCGACGATACAAAGCCTTTGCCGAAACCTCGTCGTCCGGTGTCAAAACTGCTTTGGGTTCCGACCAAATCACGAAATCAGGCTGACCATCAAAACCGGCAATCCGAACTTGAATCTGAGGTTCC
>CALKBI010000076.1 GCA_937990185.1 uncultured Neomegalonema sp.
TTCATACCCTACTCCCCAAAACCGATCAGACCCAGAAGGTCTAAACTCGAAAACTGCATCACTTTCCCCGGCACTTGCGGCGAGCCGATCAGAGACGCCGCAGTAACCGCAAGCACAATGCAGGCGATCAATGACTTACGGGCCCAATTGTTCAACCGTTGCAGCATCACAATCCTACCCCCGATAACATTGAGGCTTCGCCAAATCCGTGAACACGGATGGTATTCATGGTCAGGACACCGATGATGATACCGCTAAGTAAGGGCAGCACGACACCGAGGGAGTTGTCCTTCATCGACCCCAAAATCACAAAAATCGCCATCACTGCGAGCGAGAACACGATATAAGGGCTCTCAAAGCCAAGCAAAGCCTGTGTCACCCAAACATCAAGCAGCAGCGCCACCACACCCGCAACCAAGCCACCAACAAACATCCCCACCATAAGACGCGGAGTCGCCTCGGGCAGAGGGTCAAGATGATCGTGGTTACTCATCGGATGAAACCCGCTTCACGCAGTTTTCGGTGACCTTCTTGGCTCAAACGGCGTTCGGCAAGCTGTTCGAAGTTGAAGAGCTCCTTCAGTGCGCTTTGATTACCCGCTTCATACTCCTTTACGAGCCACTGCAACTGCTCGTCTGACAGCTGATACTTCTTCTTTAGCCAAATTTCTCCACCCTGAGGGTTCCGCTCCGAATACCCTTCGTATGCAAATGCAGCATTGAATGTCGGTGACGCGACCCCAATGCACTTGCATATCCCGTCTTCCAGCAAGGGATAGCGCTTTTGCATCTCGCTACCAACCAAAGCAACGCCATCAGCTTCCAAAGCTTCCCATTGAGCCAAGATCATTTCAGGATCGATATGGTTGTGGTTGCTCATGTAGGTCGTTTCTTCCCGGTATTCTTTCAGCGTCATTGTCGGGCTTCCCGACAATCTACTTTCATTCGTTTAGCTCCAGATCGTCGGATCAAATCCGACGATGACAGGGCCGGTTAACCCACACTCCCTTCCAGAGAAATCGCCACCAGCTTTTGGGCTTCAACCGCGAATTCCATGGGTAGGGCTTGTAAGACTTCTTTACAGAAACCGTTGACGACCAGCGCGACGGCTTCTTCTTCGTCCATACCGCGTTGGCGGCAGTAGAAGAGTTGATCGTCATCCACTTTCGACGTCGTCGCTTCGTGCTCGACGCGGGACGAGTTGTTGCGGCACTCGATATAAGGGACCGTGTGCGCGCCGCATTTGTCGCCGATCAACAAGCTATCGCATTGCGTATAGTTGCGCGAGTTCGTGGCCTTCGGGTGCATCGAGACTTGGCCGCGATAGGTGTTCTGCGCCTTACCCGCCGAAATGCCTTTCGAGACGATCCGGGACTTGGTGTTTTTGCCAAGGTGAATCATCTTCGTGCCGGTATCGGCTTGTTGGGCGTTGTTGGCGATGGCGATGGAGTAGAACTCGCCTTGGCTGTTATCGCCGCGCAAAATGCAGGACGGATATTTCCAAGTGATCGCAGAGCCGGTCTCAACCTGCGTCCACATCACTTTGGAATTTTTGCCCCGGCAATCCGCACGCTTGGTGACGAAGTTATAGATGCCGCCTTTGCCGTCTTCGTCGCCCGGATACCAGTTTTGCACGGTCGAATATTTAATCTCGGCATCGTCCATCAAGACCAGCTCGACGCAAGCCGCGTGAAGTTGGTTGGTATCGCGTTGCGGCGCGGTGCAGCCTTCAAGATAAGAGACGTATGAACCCTCTTCCGCGATGATCAGCGTGCGCTCAAACTGGCCGGTGTTTTCCGCGTTGATGCGGAAATACGTGGACAGCTCCATCGGGCAGCGCGTGCCTTTGGGGATGTAGACGAATGAGCCGTCCGAGAACACAGCTGCGTTCAGCGTGGCGTAATAATTGTCGCGGCTGGAGATCACCGAGCCGAGGTATTTCTTAACCAACTCAGGGTGTTCCTGAATCGCCTCAGAGATCGAGCAGAAGATTACGCCTTTATCGGCGAGTTCTTTCTGGAAAGTCGTACCGACCGATACGGAGTCGAACACAGCATCAACGGCAACTTTACGCCCATCCGCAGGGGTTTGCCCTGCGCCTTCGACGCCCGCGAGAATTTCCTGCTCACGCAGTGGAATGCCGAGCTTGGTGTAGGTCTCCAACAATTTTGGATCGACCTCATCGAGAGATTTTGGTTTTTCCTCGAAGGATTTCGGCTGCGCGTAGTAATACTGATCCTGAAAGTCGATCTTCGGATAATCGACCATTGCCCAATCAGGTTCTTCGAGGGTCAGCCAGCGGCGATAGGCTTCAAGACGCCAATCGAGCATCCATTGCGGCTCGTTCTTTTTCTCGGAAATCAGGCGCACGATGTCTTCGTTGAGACCTTTGGGCGCGAAATCCATCTCGATCTCGGTATCCCAACCGTACTTATATTTTCCGGCAAGCGCAGAAACCTTGTCGACCGTTTCCGCATCGACGCCATCTTTGACTTGGACTTCAGCAAGTGCTGACATTGGTATTCCCCGTGAGATTGGACCGCTTACGCGGCGCGCGTTTTCATTCGTTTATATAGGCCGGTCCACGCATCAATGAAACGTGAGACTTCGTCTTTTGTTGTCGTTGGCCCCATGCTGACCCGAATGGCCGATGAAGCAGTAATGTCGTCAAAGCCCATCGCCTTTAGAACGCGGGAGGGGCCGACTTTCCCTGATGAACAAGCCGAGCCTGCGCTGACGGCAAAGCCCGCGAGATCAAGCTGCATGACTTGGGTTTCGCCTTTCCAACCGGGAATGGCAAAGCAGGAGGTGTTGGGAAGGCGCGGGGCGCTTTCTCCGAAAATGGTCAGATCATCGCCCGCGCAATCGCGGAGGGCGGCTTCGAGATCGTCGCGCAGTTCTTCGATAGGTTCCCATGCACCCGCATCGAGGTCGCGCTGCGCGGCCTCTGCCGCCGCACCAAAGCCCGCAATGCCAATGACGTTTTCAGTGCCGGAGCGCCTGCCTTTTTCTTGGCCGCCGCCGTGGATGAGAGGAGAAACATCTGCCCACGGCCCAACCCGATTAATCAGTGCTCCAGCACCCTTTGGCCCTCCAATTTTGTGTGAAGAAGCGCAGGCGTTCAAAACGCGAGGTGAATCGCCGAACGAATATGCAGATTTTCCGAGAAGTTGAACAATGTCCGAGAACAGAGTCGCCTGACCATTCTGGGCAATTGCAAACTGGAATTTTTCGAGACTCTGAAGCACACCAGTCTCGCTATTGGCTCCTTGGATCGAAACGTAGACGTGCGATTGAGACTTGAGCAATTCAGCCACAACATCACCAAAGTTTCCCCAAGAGATTTGGCCGTTTTTGTAAACCTTGAGACTATCTGTATGTGAAAGATGCGCTGTCACACACTCGTGCTCAATGGAGGTTCCCAAATTAGCGCGGCGGACCTTATTGTTGGACAAACGTAATACGAGGGGACGAGTGACACCTTCAACACTCGGGCTTCCAACGTTCCAGATTTCTCCTGATAAAGCTTGCTCCGCCGCTTCCGTCGCCCCACTGGTGAAGACGAGTTCTTCAGTATCACAGCCGACGAGGTTTGCGACCTGCTCGCGGGCTTTTTCGACGATCATCTTCGCGGCGCGGCCTTCGGTGTGGACGCTGCTCGGGTTGCCAACAACATCCATCGCCTCGACCATCGCGGCGCGGGCTTCCGGGCGCAGGGGTGCAGTGGCGTTCCAGTCGAGGTAAACGCGGTCAGGCATGCGCGTATCCCTCCTGTATCCAGACTTGATCTGATGTCTTAATCAAGGAGACCCCGGGTCGCGCTTCGCGGGCCAAGCCAAGGATATTACAAAGGTTGGCTGTCATCCTCGCGAAAGCGGGGATCTGTGTCATTGCAAAGAGCAAATGCCTACGATTGCCGCGCACTGGATTCCCGCTTTCGCGGGAATGACAAGGCTGATCGGCAGATGCGCTTTCAAATCTACCCATGCGCTGCGCCCTCTTCTTCGAGCAACGCGCTAAAGTCAGGTACAGCGGGGCAAGGCTGAATCTCGGTCGCGATGACGTCTTCCAGCGAGGTTTGCTGCAAAAACACATGCACATGGGCCGACAAGCGCTCCCAAAGGTTGTGCGTTAAGCATTGCGCACCATCATGGGTACAGCCTTCACCAACTGCGCCATCGCATTGAGTTGCTTTGAGCCGTTCATCGACCGCCGCCATAATCTCGGACATCGCTATGTCGGAGGCAGCACGCGCAAGGGTATAGCCACCCCCCGGCCCGCGCATCGACTCGACCAGCCCAGCGCGGCGTAGCTTGCCAAAAAGCTGTTCCAGATAGGCCAGTGATATATTTTGCCGCTCGGAAATCTCACTCAGCGATACCGGACGCTCATGCCCTTGACGCGCGATGTCAGCCATCGCGGTCACAGCATATCGGCCTTTGGTACTGAGTTTCATTTCAGCAATGTCCCGTTTTTACCAATCTACCGCCCGTTTTCCTTGACCAACAGCCCCGCGAACCTATATCGCATGCGGCTCTAAGACTCGGAAAACGGTGTAGTTTAGAACGGTTCTAAAATACCCGATGCCTGAGGTCAAGTATTGCCCTTACTGCCCATTTTCCTGTTCTAAACTGGTGATATAAAAATGCCTGAAGTAAACTTTCCCGGCCCTGAGGGGCGACTCGAAGGGCGTTATCACCCACAACCTGACAATGACTCGCCGATTGCGTTGATCCTACAGCCGCATCCTCAATTCGGCGGTACGATGAACAATAAGGTGGTTTACAACCTCTATTACGGGATGCACGGGCTGGGCTTTTCTGTGATGCGGTTCAATTTCCGTGGCGTCGGGCGCAGCCAAGGTGAGTTCGATGGCGGTATCGGAGAATTATCTGATGCCGCTTCAGCGCTGGATTACCTGCAAGAGATGAATCCCAATGCCCGCCAATGTTGGGTCGTCGGATTCTCGTTCGGCGCTTGGATCGGGATGCAGCTTTTAATGCGTCGCCCTGAAATCAGCGGATTCGTCTCCGTGGCTCCGCCAGCGAATATGTATGATTTCTCGTTCCTTGCGCCCTGCCCGTCTTCCGGCCTTGTGCTTAACGGATCAGTCGACCGCGTTGCACCGCCGGATGATGTCGTAAAACTGGTCACAAAGCTGAAAACGCAAAAGGGTATCACGATCACCCATACGGTGATGGATGGCGCGAACCACTTCTTCGACAAGCAAATGGATGAAATGGTGAAACACGTCACTGATTATGTCGGTGAACGAGTGATGCCGCCACCGATAGATCTCGACGACATTTAAAACGAAGGCCGCTTACTCAAGGTTATTTCTGATGCAGTACAAGACACTCGGTCGTAGCGATATTCGTGTGAGTAACTTTTGCCTCGGAACAATGACTTGGGGGACACAGAATACCGAAGCGGAAGGCCATGCGCAGATTGATGCTGCGCTGGATGCAGGTGTCACCTTCATTGATACCGCGGAAATGTATCCGACAACGCCGCTGTCACCCGAAACGGCAGGACGCACTGAAGAAATCCTGGGGACATGGATCGCCAAGAGTGGACGACGCGATGACGTCGTGCTGGCCACCAAAGTTGTTGGCGAAGGCTATAAAGGCATTCGCGACGGTGGGCCGGTTAATGCGGCCTCCATTGCCGTGGCAGTCGAAGGCAGCCTAAAGCGCCTGCAAACGGATGTGATTGATCTATACCAGATTCACTGGCCCAATCGCGGATCGTATCATTTTAGAAAATGGCACTCGTTCGATCCGATGGCACAAGACCGGACGGGCGTAAAAGATGATATCCTACAAACGCTTGAGGCAATGGACGGATTGGTAAAATCCGGCAAAGTTCGCGCCATCGGGCTATCAAACGAGAGTACATGGGGTACGACGCAGTTCTTGGAGATAGCCGAGAAGAACGGATTGCCGCGTGTCGTCTCAACTCAGAATGAGTATTCGCTGCTATGCCGTCATTTTGATCTCGATTTCGCCGAATTATCGCACCACGAAGATGTTGGGCTGCTGTCATTTTCTCCCTTAGCCGCCGGTATTTTGTCCGGCAAATATATGGATGGCTCCGTCCCCGTCGGATCACGCAAAAGCATCAATGATGTTTTGGGCGGACGGTGGACGGACAGGGTTGAAACGCCCGTGCGAAAATACGCGGCGGTCGCCGAAAAGCATGGCCTGAACTTCGCTCAGATGTCGCTCGCCTTTTGTGCATCCCGTCCGCATATGACCTCTGTTATTTTTGGTGCAACAACGATGGATCAGCTTGCAACGGCGTTGGGGGCGACAGATCAGACACTTTCGCAAGAAGTTTTAGACGACATTCATCAGGTATATCTGCATCATCCGATTCCGATGTAGGCGGCCAGAGAGCGAGGCAAAAATGAGCGACCATCTGATTTACACCGTTGAAAACGGAATTGGCTGGTTGACCTTCAACCGCCCCGAACAACGCAATGCTCTGACCTTTGAGATGTATGCCGGCATTGCTGAGATTTGCCGCTCTATTCCGGCGGATGGCTCTGTCAAAGCGCTGGTGATGCGCGGTGCGGGTGATCGCGCTTTTGCGGCTGGCACTGATATGAGCGAGTTTAGAGGCTTCTCAAAACCAGCAGATGCGCTTCAATACGAAGAAAATGCGGATGCCGTTTTTACAGCCATCGAACAATGTGTAGTTCCTACCATTGCTGCGATTACCGGCGCTTGCACCGGCGGCGGCGGTGCGATTGCAGCAAGCTGCGATTTACGGATTTGCGATAACCGTCTCAAGTTTGGTTTCCCCATTGCGCGGACACTCGGCAATTGTCTTTCCATTGCCAATCTCGCGAGGTTATCGGCTTTGATGGGGCAAGGACGGGTTCGGGAAATGCTGTTCACCGCGCGGCTTATCGAAGCAAGCGAAGCGGCATCTATTGGCCTCGTATCAGAAGTTTTGGACGATGCTGATGCGGTTCATGCTCACGCGAAAGAACTGGCGGAGATGATCGCGGGTCACGCGCCACTGACATTGCGCTCCACCAAAGAGGCTCTGCGGCGGTTGCGGGTCGATGGACCGAACGCGAACGACCATGATCTTGTCACGCAATGCTACATGAGCGCCGATTTCCGAGAAGGCATGGAAGCCTTTCTCAGCAAGCGCAAACCAACATGGACGGGTTCATAAAACTATTCCGCAGCGCGGGGCCTTACTTCGCGGGGTGGGCCGGGTTTTGCCTCGGGGATGGGATGCGGCTGGCGCGGTATCGTGCCGATAGGCCGGGTTACACGCGGGACATTCGTGCCGGTATATCGGCCAAAGCGGGCGCGCTCACGACGGGTACGTGCAGGCATCGCGATGGCATGGCGAAGGGATTTAAGAGCCATGCGAATGTCATGCTCAATGGCTAGAGCCACCGGCGTCACCAGTAACACAAGCACCACGCCGAACCCGAGGCCAAAGCATAAGGTCACGACAGTCGGTTTCAGGAAAAGCGCCTGACGGCTCGTCTCAAACAACAAAGGCGCAAGGCCACCGACAGTTGTTAGTGTCGTCAAAAGGACAGCGCGCAAGCGATCAGTCGCCCCATCGACAATGCTTGGCAACATCCCGCGTGTCTCATTGTGTTCGTCGATGGTTGTCACAAGCACAATGGAATCGTTGATGATGATTCCGGCCATCCCGATCAATCCAACGATCGAAAACATACTGAGCGATAGCCCAAACCAATAATGACCCCAGATCGCCCCGATAAAGCCGAACGGAATAACCAGCATCACCAACAAAGGACGCGACCACGACGCGAACACCCATGTCAGGGTCAGATAAATTCCGGCTAAGGCCAGAATAAACCCTGTGAGGGCGTCACTTAAAAAGCCCTTCTCCTGCTCGCGCAAACCGCCCTGTTCATAGGCGACACCATATTCGGCAGCGATAGCCGGCAAGAACCGTTCTTCGAGAATTTCGCGCACTTCTGCCGATGCACCCGGCACATCTTCGTCCACGTCGCCGGTGACAGTCGCAACACGTAAACCGTTTTCGCGTTTGATCGACGCAAAGCCTTCGCGGGTTGTGATCGTGGCGACCTCACCGAGCGTAAGGACCACGCCGGACGGCGCGCGGATAGAGGCGGCTTCAAGATAGTTTGCGCCAATTTCACCTTCAGGGGGCTGCACACGAACGGTTACTTGGCGCGCATCTTTCGCAAATTCGGCAGCTTCGATACCATTCAGGCGCGCGCGTATTTCAGCGCCCAAGGTCCGTGTGGTAAAGCCCAACGCTTCCCCGCGCGGTGTGAGCGTCAGGATCAGCTCTGTCTTATCGAACACGAGCGAGTCGTCGAGGCCGCTGACGCCTTCAATGCCACTGAGACCAGCCTTTAAGGCTTCTGCGGCAGCTTTGAGCGTAAACGCATCTGCGCCGGTGAATTTGACGTCAATCGCATCTCCACCGGGACCGGCTCGCGCAGACCGGATTGAGAGCGTTTCTACTAAGGGCGAGGCATTGATCTCTGAATCCCAATCGCCCAAGAATTTGAAGGATGAGTAAGGCCGCAAATCAGCATCAATCAAAGCGGCCTGAAATCCGCCAAGTAAATCTTTGTCTTTGTTGTCACCGCCACTGAACCGGAAGCCGACTGTATCGCCCAATGTGGCCTGTGCGAAATCAACGGGGGCGGTTCCGTATTTTTCCTCATAGCGCTTATCAACGACTTTCAGCGCGCGGTTCATTTCATCGAGCATTGCCTTGGTATCAGCTCGGGTCGCGGCGGCATCCATGATGACATTAGCGGACAACGTGCCTTGTTCGGGGCGGGAGAAAAACTCCCATTTAACAGCACCACTCGCAAAGAGGCCCATCGAATAAAGCAACGCGGCGATGGCCAAAGACAGCGTGAGATAGCGCAGCTTTACCACCCAATGCATGAACGGGCGGAACATCGTATCGCGCATTTTCACAAAGCCTCTATTAAAGGCTCGGCTCGGCGCATCGTACCAAGGTGATTGGTTTTTTGCCGACAGCGAATGCTTCATGTGGTTCGGCAGGATGAGAAAGCTTTCGATCAAACTGGCAATAATCACCGCAGAGACGACGAACGGGATTGCCGCGATGAGCGCGCCGAACCGTCCGCCAATGATGATAAGCGCGGAAAAGGCAATCACCGTGGTAATCGACGCACTCACAACAGGGGCCGCCATGCGCCGAGCCGCTCGGGTTGCGGCATCAGCCGGGGGAACCCCTTTTCGGGCAAGGTCATCCGCATGTTCGCCAACGACGATGGCATCATCGACAATGATCCCCAGCGAGATAATCATCCCAAACATCGAGATCATATTGAGCGTTTGGCCGCTGGCATACATGATCGCGACAGTCGCTGCGATGGAAATGGGGATACCCGCCGCGACCCAAAAAGCCGTGCGTGCGGAGAGGAATAAAAACAATAGAATTAATACGAGAACGAGGCCGGTTAAGCCGTTTCGCGTCAACATTTCGAGACGGTCATAAATCGGGTCCGCCCGACTGCGCGCACCGACAATTTCGACACCCGACGGCAGTGTCGGGGCCATCTCAGCAATGATTTTATCGGCGATTTTCTGGATTTCTAAAGCATCGCCACTCGCATCTCGCAAGACCGAAATAATGAGGGTTGGAACCCCATCGCGGAAAACTTCTTTACCATTTTCGAAGCCTGCATCGACGACTTCACCGATATCGCGGAGGCGGAGTTTAGATCCATCTTCGCCGGATCGCAGGATCGTATCGCCAATTTCTTCCAGCGAGCGTTTATCGAGGCCTGTTCGCACGCGCGATGCACTGGCATCCACATCGCCAGAAGGAGAGCCGGTGACTTCAGCACCAACCGCGTCGGCAACCTCGCGCAATGTCATGCCGTGGCGCATACGCGCTTCTTCAGGCACGGAGACGCGGATTACCCCTTCAGGGACGCCGGTAACAGAGGTGCGCGGAACCCCCGCTTGAAACAAACGAGCGGTAAATTCGTCGGCGTAATCCGTCAGTCGCGCTACCCCGACATTGCCTGTGATCGCGACGTCAAGAACACGGTCAGTGAAGGCCGAACGACGAACGGTAGGGTCTTCGGATTCAGTCGGTAATGTCGTGACGCTATCAACGGCGGTTTGCACTTCATCGCTGGCGCGGCCCATATCCCAGCCGTCTTCAAAGACCAGCGAAATTGAAGCGGACCCTTCGCGCGAGGTTGAGGTTGCCTCTTCGACCCCTGCGATAGCGAGCAATGACGGTTCGAGCGTTGCAACGATACCTTCGTCGACATCGGCAGCGCCAGCACCCTCCCAAGCGACGCCAACCGTGATCTGTTCGCGAACGATATCAGGGAAAAATTGTGCGCGCAGGTTAAGTCCGCCGAAGACGCCCCCCAATAACATCAACAGCAAAAGCAAATTTGCCGCCGTCTTGTGGCGAACGAAATAGTCTAAAAAACCACCAGTGTTAAAGGGCCTCGAGATCATGCGGCAGGCCCCGCTTTAGGCTTTTCTTTTTCGCCATCGGGACGTTTGTCACTTTCAGCATCGGGTTTGTTTCCACCGCGTTTGCCTTCTGGTTTCTTGCCGTTCGGCTTGCCACCTGAAGAGCGTGCCGCCCTACGCGCCTCGCGCTTTTTCTTGTCTTCAATTTCTTTAGCGGCGGCTTCTTCGGGTGATTGCACTTTGATGCCTTCGCCCAACTGCGGACGACGCTCTGCAACGATGCGTTCACCGAAAGGCACGTCCGTCACAATAAGTGCGTCCGGCATCCTGCGAAGAATTTTTACGCGATGCTCGGTAAGTCGCCCATCTTCGCCAATCAGGAAAATACGGCCATCTTCAGTGGCGGCCCGTGCCGGAATTTGCGCGACTTGTTCTAACGGGGGTTCAGTGATCGTGACACTCACGAAATCGCCGGGGCGCATGGGTGTTTTTTGTGTGGTGTCAATTCGCGCGTAGACTGTTCGGCCTCCTTCGGCGCCGACCATTGCAGCCGGTCGATCCAGTGTCGCCCGAGCCTTAACATTGCGCTCGCCAAGTTTGAGCGAAACAGATGCAGCCAAAGGAGCCAGATTGCCTTCTGCATCCAGCAATCGGGCATATTGTGCGTCTGACACACGGAATGCAGCCTCAAGCGAACGCATATCTATAAGCCGCGCGAGAGGTTCATTCGGGCTGACCAATGAACCAAGCGTCGCATTAATATCGGTCAAAACACCGGAGAATGGAGCGCTGAGAGTTGTATCTGCACTATCGCGGCGCGCGCTTTGGACTTCAATTTC
The DNA here is from genome assembly GCA_937990185.1 of uncultured Neomegalonema sp. Classification (GTDB taxonomy): domain Bacteria; phylum Pseudomonadota; class Alphaproteobacteria; order Rhodobacterales; family Rhodobacteraceae; genus JAHDDY01. The sequence continues at coordinate 11,287 of CALKBI010000076.1, forward strand.
AGCACGTTGAATCGCGGTCGCAGTCTGATTCATCCGCTGGGTCGCAGCGACATATGCACTGCGCCGACTGACAACGGCTTGTTCAGCCGCCGACGCCGCCAGTTGAGGTTCATCCATCGTTGCAGGTGCAGCCACACCCCGTTGAACCAAGTCATTCTGGCGTTGAAGCGCGCTGCGCCGAAGCCGGAGTTGATTGATTGCCGCCTCAAGGTCAGCACGCGCCAAGGCAAGCGATTGATCCGCCTCGAATTGCTCTGAACGCGCATCTGCCAGAACTGTCAACGTATCGGCTTCACGGGCGCGCAAGGTGGTTGGATCAATCCGAACCAGGACTGCTCCGGCCCGTGTTTCAATTCCCTCGCGCAAATCCGGGGCAATATCGACAATCCGCCCTGCCGTCGTTGCGCGCAACTCGAGCACACGCCACGCTTCAATTTCTCCAAAAACAGTCATTTCAGGCGTCGCCGTAATCGGCGAGAGCGTCATATCACGGACAGTATAAACTCTTTCCGGTGCAGCCCGTTTTTGGCGCGAACCTCCGGAGTCTTCCTTTGCATCGGTATAGCTGGACACACCAAACCAAAGCACCACAGCGCAAGCCGCGACGATCAATCCTCCCCAAACTGTCCGAACGATAAATCGCACTTAGAAATCGTCTCCAATGTGGCCGTCTGGACTGATACGGTCAGAGATTGATTATCCGTCGATCAAGCCGCTGTAAAAACAATATAGATCACTTCCTAGAAAACGAAATTTACGCTGACAAAACTTACGATTTTCAACCAGAAATATATAAGTCTGGACAAACACATTTTTTAAACTCATCTAGTCGAGTATATTACTGAGCTACAATCGCTTAACTAGCGCTATTATATAGGATAAAACCGCTAAAAATGTGGATTTCGGACCTTTTTCAATCAATTTTCGGGAATCAAAAAACCCAGCAATCTAAAAACGAAGCCTATAGCAGTAGGAGCATTGTAGATGAGCGATTACCAATCAACGCGTTGGAACCGCTTGGATACCAACACTTTGATCATGCACTAGAATTTTGGTTTGCCAACCGTCAGGAAGATAACCCCCCTGATTGGTCAAGCTTTCAACCCGGCAAGCATCCTTCCCTTTTACCTCATCTTATTCTCTACGAGAAAATTGGCGATCGCTTCGCTACGCGCATAACCGGCGATGCGTTGGCCCCTTATTTGGGCCATAAACCGGCAGGAAAATTTCTGGACGAGATAACACCAAGAGATCGGTTGGATGATGTTGTTATGCGTCTTGACCGCGCTCTTTCGGATGGATTGCCAAATTACGTCGAAAAAACGAGGCTTTGGAAGGAAGATTCCAAATTCTACGGATATAATGCGCTGTCGATGCCTTTTGACTCGAAAGATAAAGGACTGGTGCGGGTTCTTTGCGTACTCCAATTCCATTCAACTGAGATTGATTATTAGAGTGCCAGCGATCGGGTAGCTTATACCTTGATTACTCCCGACCAAACCTCAGCAATGCAGCACCAACTAAGGTCGTAAAGGTTGAGACGACTTTGGCGAGATCGATTTTCTCCTTGAGGAACACCACCCCGATACCAAGCGCAAATATGATGGATGTCTCGCGAAGAGCCGTCACCAATGCAATTGGCGCTTGGGTAAATGCCCAGATCACAAGGGCATAGGCTACGTAAGAGGCACTGCCGCCAATCCAGAATGTCATGCGCCCTTCGCGGGTCAGTTTTGGCAGAATTTGCGGCTTTGTGAAGCCCAGATAAATCACAAAGATCACCGCATTTGCTAACCCGAGCCAAGCATAATAGCCAAAAGCCGTTCCGCTTAGACGCGCGCCCAAACCATCAACCAGCGAATAGCTAGCGATAAAGCATCCTGTGCAAAGCGCAAGTCCCGCCGCCTTACTATTGCGTGCGCCCGTTACGCTGCGGACAAGACCAAGGCTGACAATTCCCGCCGCGATGATAAAAATTGCGAACAGTTCTATACTTGAAAGGACGACACCGAGAAAGAGCACCGAAATAGCCGCGACCAGCAAAGGCGCTGATCCCCTTGCGATGGGGTAAACTTGGGTCAAATCCCCAAAACGGTACGACGTGAGCAAAAACAGTTGATAGCCGAAATGCAGCACGACGCCCGCAAACAGATACGGCCAGCTTTCCATCGCGGGGAAAGGCTCAATCGCGATTACAATCAGGGCAATGGGGAGGTGACCAATGACGACACACGCCATGTTGAGATGCTTATCCGCCCCGCCTTTAACCAGCGCATTCCATGTGGCGTGAAGCGCAGCCGCCAAGATGACAGCAAAAAAGACGGTGAGGGTCATAAGCACTCCGATGTGAGAAAATCATACGACCACGGTTTCGCGTTACGGTATAGACTATTCGTACACAACTAGCCTTGCACCGCGCTTTCGCCCATGGCAGCTAAAGCTTTCCCCAGACAGGAGCAATCCGATGCCCCAACCCCCTCATGTGACCAAACTAAAATCAGCAGACCTCGATGCCCTTGAGGATGATTTGCAGGCCTATTTCGCGAAGTGCGAGGAAAAGCTGGGCCTGATCCCGAACGTCTTGAAATCTTATGCGTTGCGGCCTGAAAAACTACGCACCTTTGCAAAAATGTATAACGAGCTGATGCTTGGTGAGAGTGGGTTGAGCAAGTTGGAGCGGGAAATGGTCGCCGTAACCGTTTCTGCCGCGAACCGTTGTTACTATTGCCTCGTCGCCCATGGACAGGCAGTGCGGGCACTGTCCGGTGATCCGCAGCTTGGCGAGATGATTGTGATGAACCATCGCATCGCAGACTTACCGCCCCATCAACGGGCTATGCTCGACTTTGCCTGGAAGCTGACCCTGACACCGGATCAAATCGGAGATCGGGATCGCGCTATTCTCAGCGAACAAGGGTTGTCCGATGAAGACGTGTTCGATCTGTGTGATGTGGTCGGGTTCTTTAACTACACCAACCGCGTGGCGCATGGCGTCGATATGATGCCCAATCCAGAATATCATGCGATGGATCGGTAAAACTGCTCCCCCCGGCGATGCCACGCGAGGGGGAGTGGAAAATTGTCAGCTTGAAGGCTGAGACTTTTTCTTCTTGGTCTTTTTCTTTTTAGACTTTTTCTTCTTTTTCGTTGTCTTTTTAGCGTCGTCATCCTTGGATTTGGCTTTGCTCTTTGAAGATTTTTTCTTCTTAGATGCCTTTTTCGTATCTTTGGATTTGGACTTATCTTCAGATTTGACCTTGATTTTGGTCTTATCTTTTTTCTCGTCCTTCGAGTCTTTTTTGACGCTTACTTTTTTGGCCTTCTTACTCGAAGATGAGCTGTCGCTGTCAGCGGTCTTTTTCTTTGAAGACTTTTTTGTATCTTTCGCTTTGGCAGCACCGCCATTTGGTTTCGCGCGGCAATGCGCTTTGACGTTCGTGCCTTTTTTGGTTTTATAGCCGTCAACCCAATAGCAAGAGGTTTCGCCGCCGCACTGGCTGTTCGACATGCCCTTACAGATTGAAGCTGCTTCGGCAGGTGCGTTTGCCCCGGCCCCAACCAGCAATCCCAAGGCGAACAAAACCGCCATAAGTCTCTTAAACATAAGTACTCTCCGCTCTTTAAGCCCCATAACCGGACTATTGGAGCAGGAAACAGGCGATTACAAGGCTTGTTCTTTGTGCTTTTACTCTGAAGATAAAATTTTACTTCGGCTAAGGAACATTTTGAATGGCCCGCAATCTCGATACGACGACCGCTCGCCCTGCGACCCTTGCCATTCATGGCGGTGAAAGACCCGATCCGGCGACGGGCGCGTCTTCGCCGAATATCGTCATGTCGTCAACTTATGTGACCGACAAGCCCGAGGGGTTTTCGGCTAGCGAGCTGACCGAGGACTCGCCATTTGTCTATGGGCGCTGGGGTAATCCGACGGTGCGTTCGCTTGAAGAGAAGATGGCGCTGCTCGAAGGGGCCGAGGCGTGTGCGTGTTACGGGTCGGGTATGGCGGCGGCTTCGGCGATTTTGTTGTCGCTATTATCTGCGGGGGATCATGTGATCCTGCCGGATGTCTGTTATGCGGGGATTGCCGAGTTGGGGCGCGATACTCTGCCCCGCTTTGGTATCTCGATTTCCAAGGTTAATACCTCGCGCGCTGAAGATGTCGCGGCAGCGATGCGGCCTGAAACGAAATTGGTCTTCCTTGATACGCCCTGCAATCCATTGATCCGCCTGACCGACATCGCAGCGGTTGCCAAGATCGCCCATGACGGTGGTGCACTGGTGGCTGTGGATAATACCTTTGCTTCGCCCATCGGAACGAACCCGCTATCGCTGGGGGCTGATCTTGTGATGCATTCGCTGACGAAATATGTCGGCGGGCATGGGGATGCGGTGGGCGGCTGTGTTTGCGCATCTGCGGAGTTGATCCGTCGGCTAACCATCGAGGCGACGGTGCATCATGGCGGGGTACTGTCTCCGTTCAATGCGTGGCTGATATCGCGCGGAGCCGCAACTTTGCCTTTGCGAATGAAAGCGCACCAAGAAGGGTCGATGGCGTTGGGGCGTTGGTTGGAGGATCACCCAAGCGTCGAGGCGGTGATGTATCCCGGTCTACCGTCACACCCGCAGCACAATCTGGCCGCCACGCAAATGAATAACTTCTCGGGCATGATGTCTTTCCGCCTCAAGGGAGATGGCAAAGCCGCCGCTAAAAAGATCGCGGCGAACCTCAAGATTGCACATTACGCGGTGTCATTGGGCCATCATAGGACGCTGGTGTGCTATATGCCGACCGATGATCTGCTCGCATCATCCTTCCCGCTCGATACGGAGCAAGAAGCCGATTATCGGCGTTATGCGGGGGATGGCGTGTTCCGCCTGTCGGTTGGCCTAGAAGACCCCGAAGATTTGATGGCGGATTTTGATGCGGTGTTGTGACGGAGCGTTCGGGACTTACCGCGACACGCGGTGAATTGCGTCGGGGCGCTCGGTCATATCCGGTAACAGATCAAGCCCCAACCCTGCGCCGCCGGGGATGGTGATCATGCCGTTCTTTACCGGCGGCAAGTGGTCTACGAAATCCTGATACCAACCGTAATAAAATCCGCGCGCGATTTCTTGCTCTCTGACGTTGCGCAAATTCAATGCGAGATGCGTCGAGACGGCCAAGGTCACTGGCCCTGAACAATCATGAAAAGCGATTGGCCGTGAGCGGGCCTCCGCCAAGGCAGCGACTTTCTTCGCGGCTGTCACGCCGCCCGCCCATGTTACATCCATGATCGGCGTGCCGATATTGCCGTCGTCGATGAGCGATGCGAACTGACCCAGGCTTGCGAGAGTTTCACCTCCTGCAAGCGGTGCGGTGGTCGAGCGTGCAAGTTCAGCAATCTCATGGGTGCGATCCATCCAAACCGGCTCTTCGATCCAATCCATATCAAGCGGCTCTAATGCTGCCGCAATTTTCTTGGCTGCGTTAAGGCTCCATAGCCCGTGCAATTCTGCCTTAAGTCGCATCTTGTCGCCGTGCGCCGCGCGGATACGTTCAAAAGGCTCAATGCCTTTTTTTAAATCAGCCGGTGAGATATCGACACCATCCACCGCCCCCGCCGCCAAATCGAGAGGCCAGATTTTCATCGACGTAATGCCCATCTCCATCAGGGATTGGGCAAGGTCTTCGGGATGGTTCAAAAAGGCTTCAAGGTCTTCGTATGTTTTGCCGGTGCTGTTTCCTTGCGCCGCGCCGAAATTATCAGGACGCACCGCCGAGGTTTTCGAAACATAGTTGGGACCGGCACAGGTGTTATAAACCTGAATCTCGCTGCGTGTGCGCCCGCCGAGTAAATCGCAGAGCGGCAGTCCAGCGGCCTTTCCCGCGATATCCCAGAGCGCCACATCAACGGCGGCCAAGGCCCGAACTTCCGCGCCGCTGCCGGTAAAGCCGGTATAGGGCTGCATCTTCATATTCAGATATTCGATGCGGCTGGCATCTTGGCCGAGAATGGCGGCTGGCATCTTGGCCGAGAATGATCGGCGCGATGCGGTCATGGATATCCGCCTCGCTCGGACCCGCGCCGAAATACGTCTCGCCCAATCCGGTTAACCCTTGATCCGTTTGGAGCCTGACCCAAAGCAAATTGGGATGTTCGCCTAACCTGAGCGTCTCAACGGCTACGATTTTCATAACAAATTCACCAATTTCCGTTGCACTCGCGTCTCATGCAATCGACCAGCAAATGGCTGTCTATCGCAAGCGAAATGTTTCAAACGATCACGTAAATGCGTCTTCACGGCCCTAGGATCGACATTCTGTTCCCTACAAATAGAGGGCAGCACAAAGGAGAGAGCGATGAACCGCAGAACAGCCTTTTTCGGATTGGGCGCAATCGGCCTCGGCGTTGCCGGAGCGATAAGCCTTCGCGGTGAAACATCGAAAACTGCTCTGGTATCGGCCCGCGCGGATAAGATTGTCAAAACCGAGGCTGAATGGCGCGAGATTTTATCGCCTGCGGCTTTTGCTGTGCTGCGAAAAGAAAAAACCGAACGCCCGTTCAGCAGTCCGCTTGATCGCGAAAAGCGCGAGGGTATTTTTCATTGCGGCGGGTGTGACCTCGATCTCTATTCGTCTGAAACCAAATATGACAGCCGCACGGGGTGGCCGAGTTTCTGGGCGGCGATTGCCGAGGACCGCATCGGAACCAAAACCGATTATTACTTGGTCTATCCCCGCACCGAAGTGCATTGCGCGCGCTGTGAAGGCCATCTGGGACATATCTTCGCCGATGGTCCCCAACCAACCGGCAAGCGCCATTGCTTGAACGGTTTGTCACTGACGTTTAAAGCGGCGTGACGGTTAGACAGGTTTAAAACGCCCTGCGCTGAAAATCGGTGGATTTCCATTCATATTTCCTCATGATCCGTCTGAACTAACACCATCAGGCGGATTTTTTCATGAGCGGACACGGGTATGAAGCGGGGCGGTTGAATCTGCCTTTTGTTGGGATCGCGACTTTCGGGAAGTATCCTTACGTCGAAGACTGGTCAAAGATTGATGCCGATGTTGCTGTGCTGGGTGCGCCTCTGGATATGGGGACGCAGTGGCGCAGCGGGGCGCGGTTCGGGCCGCGCGGGATTCGCGATGCCTCGACGCTGTTCGCTTTTGGTCATGCAGGCGCTTACGATCACGAGGATGATGCGACCTATCTGGACGGCGCGCGGATCGTTGATCTCGGGGATGCGGATATTGTTCACACCGACCAAGAAGGCTCGCATCGTAGCATCGAAGAAGGTGTTCGCGCGATCCTCGCTGCGGGGGCTTTGCCGGTGGTGTTGGGCGGCGATCACTCGGTGAATATCCCTTGTATTAATGCGTTCTCTGAACAAGAGCCGATCCACGTTGTTCAGATCGACGCGCATCTTGATTTTGTCGATGAGCGGCATGGTGTGCGGTATGGCCACGGCAACCCGATGAAACGGGCCTCAGAGAAACCTTATGTCACAGGGCTGTCGCAGTTCGGTATTCGCAATGTCTCCTCGACAGCCAAAGAGGGCTATGAAGATGCACGCTCGCAAGGTTCGGATATTCTATCGGTGCGGCAATTTAGGGCTTTGGGACCGGAAGGGGCACTGGAGCGGGTTCCGGCGGGCAAGCGGTATTATCTGACCATCGATATTGACGGGTTTGATCCCTCCATCGCGCCCGGTACGGGGACGCCCTCTCATGGCGGGTTTCTCTATTATGAGATTTTAGAGTTCATCGCGGGGCTGGCGAAACGGGGAGATATAGTCGGGATCGATCTGGTCGAGGTCGCGCCGGACTACGATCCGACTGGAACAACCTCGATTTTGGCAGCGCAGTTATTGCTGAATACGATTGGGCGGATATTGGCAGCCCGCCCTTAACTCTCCGGATTATACTGGTAGCTGCCGTCTTTGGTGTCTTCCTTGAGGATGTCTTTGACCTCGCGGGGGACGTATTTTTCGTCGTGCTTGGCGAGAACTTCACTGGCGACGAAAAGGCCATTTGCATAGCTGCCTTCGGCGACAACGCCTTCGCCTTCTTTGAAGAGGCTCGGCGGGATGCCGGTGAAGGTTACTTGAACGGTTTCTTCGAAATCGGTGACGTCAAAGCGGATGGTTTCGCCTTCACCGCGAATTAAGGAGCCTTCAACAACCATACCGCCGACACGCAACCGGCGCTCTGGTGTGATTTCGCCCGCCGCTTGCTTGGCGAGTAACTCGCTGGGACCAAAGAAGAAGACGATTGAATCGCGCATTGCGAGCGAGACGAGGATCGTGGACATAGCCAACGCGACGCCGCCCAAGACCAGCAGCATAACCCGTTGTTTTTTACGCATTCTCGCCACAGGCGATCTCCTCAAATCAGCGGTGCTGCATCCGCTTTGTTTACATTTTCCCGCGCTTCGTCGAGGGCGTTCGACTCGGCCCACGTAGCCGCATTAATCTCCGCGCCAAATATGAAAATTGCGGCAGAAACGTAAAAAAACAAGAGCGTCGCGATAACACCCCCGAGAGCGCCATAGGTTATCGCATAACTTGGGACGAAACGGAAATAGATCGAGAAAGCGCTCGCGAGAACCATCCAAAGTAAAACTGTCACGAGCACGCCGCGCAAAATCGGGACGGGCGGGCGTTCCGCAGGTAGGACATGGTGTAAAAGCACTTGGAAAATCACCAAGATGGCCGCTCCGAAGAGATACCGGAACGAAGCCCAGACTTTTAGATCAACACCAAGGTAATCCTGAACCGCAATGACAGCTCCGGTAAACTCGTTCGCCAAGGCAATGAGCGACGGGCCGAAGACAATCAGCACCGCCAAGGCAAAGAACGCCACCAGCGCGATAAACACAAAGCAAATTGAAATCAGCCTGTTCGCCCACCAACTGCGATAGTTCTTCACCATATAGGCGCGCTCAAGCCCGGTTCGGAGGGCCTCGAACCCGTTCGACGCAATCCAGATCGCCCCCAAAGCCGACAAGCTGAGCACATTGCCGGAGCGGTTTCTGACGACTTCTTCCAGTACGGGGCGGATCGTCTTTGCGACGTGCTCCGGGATATTGGCGAAGAGAAAGTTCATCACCGGCTCAACCCCTTCCGTCCCGATCAACAAACCGCAGAGTGCAGTCGCGAAGATCAGGAACGGAAAAAGACAAAGCAGCGCCGTGTAAGCCATATACCCGGCAAGCGCAGATCCATCGTCGCGGATAAAGTTCTTGATGGCCAGCGCAACCGTCCAGCCCATTCCCTTTGCTTTGACGTATGCGCTCATGCGGATACCATTACGGGAAGAGCGGCGCTTGCATCAACCCTGTCGTCTCGGGAAGACCGAGCATAATATTTGCGTTTTGGATCGCCTGACCCGATGCGCCCTTCACCAGATTATCCAAGACCGAAACGACAATCGCGCGACCTTCGCGCCGATCAGCGACGACTCCCATGCGGCAATAGTTTGAGCCGCGCACATGGCGGGTATGCGGTGTTTCTCCCATCGGCAGGACATCGCAGAAAGGTTCGTCTGCAAAACGCGCAGCCAGAGTTGCATGAATTTTTGCCGCATCGCCCTTCACATAGATAGTCGCGAGGATGCCGCGATTTTGCGGGATAAGATGCGGTGCGAACGTCACGCGCACCTCGCGGCCAGCGGCTTTCGACAATTCCTGATCGTACTCTGCCGTATGACGGTGGCCGCCGATATTGTAAGCGTGAAAACCTTCGGACACTTCGGCGAAGAGCGTGCCTTCTTTGGCCGCGCGTCCCGCTCCGCTGACGCCTGATTTGGCATCGACGATGATGTCATCGGGATCAATCACACCCTGCTCTACCAGTGGGATAAGCGGCGTTGCGCCGGTTGCCACATAGCACCCCGTGCTGGCCACAAGCCGTGCGGAGCGAATGTCTTCGCGGTAGAACTCAGGCAAGCCATAGACGGCGGTTTTCTGCAAATCGGGCGCAGTGTGCGGCCCCCCGTACCAGCTTGCATAAGCCTCCGGGTCGCGCAGACGGAAATCTGCCGAGAGATCAACAATCCGCAGATGCTCGGGCAACGTCACGATGATCTTTTGTGTGGTCGCATGCGGTAAAGCGCAAAAGACAAAATCCACAGCACTGAAATCAACCTCGTCCACTTTGGTCAGGACCGGCATGTCGAGATGCGAGAGATGAGGGAAAACCGCGCCGAGGCTTTGACCTGCTTTTCGGTCAGCCGTAAGCGCCACGATTCGGTATTCCGGGCAAACGCTGAGCAGGCGAACGAGTTCCGCCCCTGTATAGCCGCTTGCACCGAGAATTGCCGTCCGTATCGCGCCCATAGCGCCCTCCTGTTTAAAGATGAGACGCAGCAATAGGCGAAGCAACGGGCGAGCGCAAATGGCGGATCGGAATGGCGCGGTTTGCCTGACTTTTTTGTCAGACCACGGCACTTTTTAGTTGTGTTTTTAACGCAGCTATGCTATTGAAATATATCACTATAATTTATGAGAAGGGAGGTGTTCCTTGGGGGAACGCGTATAATACTCTTATGCCTTGAGCTGGGCTTCGTTTGGCTCGTTTATTTCGCCTATGGGATCGTATCGACCCACGACATGCCGGTCTGGATGACCACGACACTTGTGATCTTTGTCGACAGAGCCGCCTCTTCCATCACATCAATCGCCGAAACACAGAGACAACAGGACACTCCGTTCGCACCTGCGATGCGCTTTTTAAGGCGTGTCGTGCTGTGCGGGGCGCTGACGGTGGACCCTTTGCGCGGTTTTCAGTGTAGAGCAGTAAGCGGCGTCACGCTGCAACGCGGGGTGTGATCCGGGTCAGTGTCACTGAGAGATGGTTTCTTTACTCGTCTACAACAACGCATTGCGTTAGTAAAAATGGTTTATCGAGATGCGCAGCGCGGAGCGCTGCAACGAGACCGCCACTCAGCAGTAATGTGCGCATCACCACAGTGTCGAACCAAAGATCGGGACCGTTTAGAGAAGATTCTTGTACGGTGAAGGTAGTATCCGTCATCCGAAACGGAGGATATAGGCTTTTATATTCTTCACTTAATTTGGATTGTTCGACGACCACACTTTGACGGGTTTCTCCGAAACTAATGCAATGGTATTGTCCGGGAACGGGTGTCACACGATCCGCCTCAAAGAAGTTGGTCGGATAAAGTCGCGTTTGGCCGAGATTGAATTGGCGTAAAATCGCTGCAACCGGTTCTGACACAATGTAACTCCCGGCACATTTTGAAATGTGACCGGGACTTTCTCGAATGCGTCCGGCTTGTAGCCAAAAATATTTGTCAGCAAATTTTTCACGCGGTTGCGGAATTCCCTGACAACTATTCTTCCAAATATCCAAACTTTCTTTTGAATTTTTTTCGGAAATTGTATTCTGAAATGGAAATGCCCGAGCACCATTCACCAGATCGCTAAACCAGACCGTGCCTTCAAGATTGCGCCCCGTCATTGCTGCGCCTCCATTTGCCACAAAGGCGATGAGGTCAGACTGTCCAGTTTTCGCGTTTGCAACTGAAACAGCAACTCGCCATCTGTGTGGTGGGAGAAGTCGCTAATATACTTCCGTGCTTGGACGCTGCCTTGAGGTAAGTTTTTCGCGTAAAGTAATTCTACGTCTTTATAAGCCCAGCTCTCATAGAGATATTCAATCATCCCATTAGCTGTTTGCGAAAACACATCAACCGATTGAACATAGGTATCGTTATCTTCCAACGTATCAATCCGCGCCAACGCTACGTCCCGCCGAAACGCCTCACCCGGCAGGCCCAGCGAGGCGAGAGAAATACCATTAGATTCTTGTGGCAACACGATCCCCGATTCACTCTTATTCGTGACTTACAAATAAAAGTGGTACAGATCGCATAGCCGTTGCAAGGACCGAAAACCGATCTGTTCATTCAAGCAGGTTCCCCGCAAAGCGCAGCGCGGAACCTGTTTTTGTACTGCGGGTGTCCGCGCCGGTTACGAACCGCCGCCCAAAGGCACGCTGATGTCGACGCGGCCTACATGGTCGTCGGATTCTCCGATGCGTCCGTCATATCCGAGCGAGCCGGTGAACGAACCGAAGTTATAGGTAAGCTGTGCCCCGACTGTAAGGCTGTCTGCCTGAGCACCTCTGCCTTCGCGGCTGAAGGTGTTGTTCGGGGATGATGCTGCGCGGGCCGTGACAGTATCGCCGCCTGTATTCAGTTCGCGCGTGTAAAGTGCTTTGGCGCGGAACACGACGGGCATTGTCGCACTGTTGATGTCGCCACCTTCGAGGAAGAGACCAAGGCTCGCCGTGGTCGAGCGCGCATCCACATCGTCAAAGTCGACCGCCGTGAACGACGCACCGTCTTCGCTGAACCCGTCGACACTCGCCGAGTAATGATCAAGCGCGGCAATCGGGCCAGCCGAAAGAATCCTTTTGTTCAAAGCACGCACGCCGACCTCGAGTGAAGCCCCGAAGACATTGGCATCTGACGAGCCACCGTTTTCGATTGTCGCGGCTCCGATTCTGCTCTGCCGCGCAATTCTGTCGTAATCAATCTGGCCATACGTGGCGCTGGCATTGCCGAAGACCCGTCCAAAATCTGCACCCGCAAAGAGCGCGCCGTAAACCGCAGACCCATCATAGTCGATGGCTGTTCCGCTCAACGAGTCAGAGATGTCTTGATACGAGGCAGCCGCACCCACTGCGATACCGTTGCCGAAATCATATTTCGCGCCGCCAACACCCGAAATACGCAGCGCGCCTTGACGCCCTTCGCCGGAGACTTCGTTCCATGTCGATTGGCCAACATTCGCGGAGACGAAAGGCGCCCAGCCGCGTTTTCCAATCCGCTCCGGCACGACTTGCGCCTCGACTGCAGAGGTGATTTCCCGGCCCGAAGCAATCGC
>CALKBI010000077.1 GCA_937990185.1 uncultured Neomegalonema sp.
GGTGGGGGCAGAGCTGCGTTTCCTGCCGCCCTACAGTCCAGACTTCAATCCAATCGAGAACGCATTCGCCAAGCTGAAGGCATGGCTCAGAAAGGTCGCCGCAAGAACCATCAGTGATCTATGGCAGGCCATCGCAGACGCTCTCCACACCTTCACACCAAATGAATGTGCAAACTATTTCGCGGCCTGCGGATATGACCGTAATTAAATTGAATCTGCTCTAGTGCTTACCCAACGCTTATCCTAGCTTTATCTGTACCAGCTAAGCTTTTGAATAATGTGGTGAGCCCGACAGGATTCGAACCTGTGACCCGCTGATTAAAAGTCAGCTGCTCTACCAACTGAGCTACGGGCCCACACGACGGCAATCACTGCCGGAGACGCGGAACCTAGGGGGGTGAAGGCTCCGGGTCAAGCGGGGATATGCCGTGAACGTCAAAAAAACTTTTATACTCTAAAACCTTTTGAAATCAGCTTTTTGCATACCCAAGATCGCCGAGTGCAGCACTAATTTCGTCCAAAATCACCGGGTCATCAATTGTCGCAGGCATCTTGTACGCAGCGCCATCGGCAATACTGACCATTGTAGCGCGTAGAATTTTGCCCGACCGTGTCTTTGGCAAGCGCTCGACGACTTTGCAGAGCTTGAAAGCAGCGACCGGGCCGATCTCTCCGCGCACACGCGCGACGCATTCTTGCTCAATCTCAGCATGAGGCCGATCTACACCGTTGCTCAGACAAATTAGACCGAGAGGAAGCTGCCCTTTCAAATCATCGGTCACCCCGATCACAGCACATTCTGCAACATCTTTATGACCCGCCAGAACCTCTTCCATTGCGCCCGTAGAAAGACGGTGGCCAGCCACGTTAATTACGTCATCGGTGCGGGCCATGATGTAAAGGTAGCCGTCCTTATCTTTCATACCCGCATCGCCGGTTTCGTAATACCCGGGAAATGTTGTCATATAGCTTTTGATAAACCGATCATCCGCTTCCCATACAGTCGGTAACGAAGCAGGAGGCATAGGCAGCTTGACGCAGATCGCACCGAGCGTCCCGTCTTCGACTTCATTGCCGCCTTCATCAAGAATACGGATATCATACCCCGGCATCGGTGCACCGGCGGACCCGGTTGGGATATCCAGCATTTCAAGCCCTGTAGGATTGCCGGTAATGGTCCAACCAGTCTCGGTTTGCCACCAGTGATCAACAACCGGAACTTTAAGTTGCTCGCGCGCCCATTCGACGGTCGGCGGATCGGCACGTTCACCGGCAAGGAATAAAGTTTCAAGACAGGACAAGTCGTATTTGCGGACGAATTCTCCCTCGGGATCAACGCGCTTGATCGCACGAAAAGCGGTTGGCGCAGTGAACAGCGCCTTGACATTATGCTCGGAGATAACGCGCCAGAATGTCCCTGCATCCGGGGTTCCAACCGGCTTTCCTTCGAACAAGATCGTTGTGCAGCCAATCAGCAAAGGCGCATAGACGATATAACTGTGGCCAACGACCCAACCAACATCAGAGGCTGCCCAATACACATCATCGCGCGTGATGTCGTAGATATTTCCCATCGTCCAATGCAGAGCGACCGCATGTCCACCAGCCGCGCGAACCACGCCTTTTGGCTGGCCCGTCGTCCCCGACGTATAGAGAATGTAAAGCGGGTCAGCTCCGCCCACCGGCACACATTCCGCAGGTTTTGCCGCGGCAACAGCCTCGTCCCAATCATGGTCGCGGCCTTCGATCATCGCTGCGGCTTCTTGAGGACGTTGTTTGATGACACAGGCCGAGACTTTGTGCTCGGCCAGATCAATCGCGCCATCCAGTAAGGGTTTGTAAGCCACGACCCTGCCCGGTTCTAACCCGCATGAGGCCGATAGGATTACCTTTGGTTTGCAATCATCAATCCGCACTGCGAGTTCGTTTGCTGCAAAGCCGCCAAAGACAACCGAATGAACCGCACCAATCCGCGCACATGCCAGCATCGCAACGGCGGCGTCAGGCGTCATCGGCATATAGATGATAACCCGATCCCCTTTTTCGACACCGAGATCGCGCAAAACCCCCGCGAGCTGTGCGGTCTGACTCTGTAGGCCCGCATAGCTGATTTCGGCTTTGCTTTCCGTGATTGGCGAATCGTAGATAATCGCGGTGTGATCGCCGCGCCCTGCCTCGACATGGCGGTCGACGCAGTTATAGCAGGTGTTCATCTCGCCATCGGCGAACCAGCGGTAAAAAGGGACGTTCTCTGCATCGAGCGCTTTAGTCGGTGGCTTGGTCCAATCAATCGCTTCCGCTGCTTTCATCCAAAAGCCGTCTTGATCGTTCTTCCAGCTTTCATAGGTTTCGCGATACGCGCTCATGCATTCTCTCCTATTAGATAACGATGCATGAATTGCATGGTTTATAGAGCATTCGCAACGCGAATGCGTCCAAACTATCGGTAAGAATGTTTATATCAGCGGCAAATGGTTCAAAGAACCATTGAGAGCACCGAAAATTCCGAGCAATTCGGGTAGACGTGCTACCGTATCTCGGGGAAAGCGCGCTTTATGCTCAAAAAATAAGCCCGCCGATTGATACCGGCAGGCTTATGTCATCGATATTGTCATAGAGCCGAAATCAGCAGGCTCCTGATATTTTAGACGTGATGGATCAGTTCGCTTGACGTCTCAAAAATGCTGGGATTTGCAAATCATCATCGTCATCATCGTCTTTATCCAAACGCTTCTCGCTATACGGAGCCTTTTTCGGACTATCACTGCTGTGGAAGCTGTCAGCGACTTTACGGATCAGGTTGAACCCGCCAAGAGCAGATAGTCCTCGTTTAGCCGGACCCTCTGGTGTTGCAACGCTTGCCGAAGATGAGGTCTCAGCTACATTTGGATCAACGATCGTTGGTATCGCGGATGCCTGACCTGCAGCTTGCATTTTGCTTGCCGGGAAGTTCGGACCATCCGTGCCAGTCGCAAGTTGTTCGGTCGCGACCGCATCAACATTGACCGCCTCGTCAGTAGAGGCGACGGATTGCTCATCAATCTCGAAATCGTCTTCGATTTGCATTGGCGATGAAGCAACTTTTGATGCCGCAGCAGGTCGTTGGATCGCTGCACGGCGCACTGCATGACGAGCGCCTGGACGCAATTCGCCGCTTTCAGGATTAACCGCAGGACGCGGGATCGCGCGACGCACTGCAGAAGCAGGTGCAGCCACTTCAGGAGCATCGTCTACCGCGACTTGGCCCATCTCAGCGTCAATTCCGGTTGCAACAACCGATACGCGCATCTGGCCTTCCATCGTCGTATCAAAACACGATCCAACGATGATGTTCGCTTCAGGGTCGACTTCCTGCTTGATACGATTGGCAGCTTCATCCACTTCGAAGAGCTTCAGATCATAGCCACCTGTGATGTTGATCAGCACACCGCGTGCGCCCTGTAGCGAGACATCATCAAGCAACGGGTTAGCGATGGCTTTCTCAGCCGCATCAACTGCGCGGGTATCGCCTTCGGCTTCGCCCGTTCCCATCATTGCCTTGCCCATCTCACCCATCACGGTACGAACATCCGCGAAATCGAGGTTGATAAGACCCGGCATCACCATGAGATCGGTCACGCCTTTGACGCCTTGATAGAGAACATCATCCGCCAGTTTAAAGGCGTCCATGATTGTGGTGTTCTCTGTCGCGATGCGGAAGAGGTTTTGGTTCGGAATGACGATCAGCGTATCAACATACTTCTGAAGTTCGTCGATGCCTTGATCGGCGAGCGCTCCGCGGCGGCCACCTTCAAACGAAAATGGTTTGGTGACAACACCGACGGTTAGGACGCCAAGTTCGCGCGCCGCTTTCGCGATCACAGGCGCAGCGCCTGTTCCCGTTCCACCGCCCATGCCTGCCGTGATGAAGCACATGTTCGCGCCGGACAGATGATCGATGATTTCATCGATTGTCTCTTCAGCAGCCTCACGTCCGACCTCAGGACGCATCCCTGCGCCGAGACCTTGCGTGACTTCATTGCCGAGCTGAATACGGCGCGCAGCAGACGATCCTTCAATCGCTTGCGCATCTGTATTCGCGACGACGAAATCCGCACCTTCAAGATTGTTTGCGATCATATTGTTGACGGCATTACCGCCAGCACCACCGACACCGAAGACAGTAATCTTCGGCTTCAGTTCGCGCTCATCGAGCACGCCCAGATTCAAAGCCATGATTGTTTACCTGCTTAAGAGTTATTTTTTATCTGCTCTTCTTGTGATTCGATTTAATACCGAAATAATCGCGTTTGGCCACAAGAAATTCATAATTAACCGTCACTTAAGCCATAGTTACTTAAAGTGATTTCTCACCAATTTCGGCGAAGCCAATCTAGTACACCACTAAATCGTTTCTCAGAATCTGCGACAATTTCCATTGCAGATTGCCACTTATTTCGGTCGGATCTGATGGCGTAGGCCAAAATTCCGAGTGCGGTCGAAAATTCCGGCCCCGCAGCGATTGTACCAGCACCCGGAACGCGAAGTGATTTGCCCAATCGAGCACGGCGACCGAGCACTGCCCGAGCGACTTCAACCACACCGGGGAGACGACTTGCACCGCCCGTTAATACGACAGGCCGCGTCACTTCGTCTTTCAAAGACAGCCGAACAATCTCGAATGTTTCTTCTAAGCGTGGCCGAACGACCCCGACCAACAGCGTCGATGTTTCCGCCGACCCCGTACCACCAAGCACAGAAGGGTCGGCTGATACAGGACCACTCGTTTGAACTTTTAGCGCCTCGGCTTCATCACGCGGGACGTCCATTGCCGCAGCAAGATCGGTGGTAATCCTTTCACCACCAAGCGGCACAACATTCGCGTGACGGAAATGACCGCCGCGAAAATTTGCAAACCCCGTCACCATTGCGCCCATGTCAATGCATGTCGCACCAAGCTCCAACTCGTCATTCGTGAGGCAGGTGACGCCACTAGCGACACTTGAGGAAACCACGCCATCGACACTGAGGTCAGCATGGACAGCCACCTGCACAATCGCCTGCAATGCGGCGCGCTCCACGGTTAGAACAGACAACTCCATCGCCAAATTTCGAGCGGGAGAGCCACGTGGATCACGAATACCGCTTTCACCATCAACAACAAAGTTTGTGGGTTCGACCAAGATCGGGCGGCGCAAACGCGGAGCAAGTTCCGGGCGACACCCATTCATCAGACGTGCAATAATAGCATCATCGACTTCGGCAGTCGGAAGCGATGTATCTGAATGTGCCGTAATCGTTCGGGGCAAACCGCCGCTGATCGAAAAGATAGCACCTTTGATCGTTTCTTTGGCTTGTTCTTGCGCAAGGGCAACTGCTGTGCGAACGGATTGGCTGGCAGCTTTCGGATCAATCACGACACCATTGCGCATCCCAGCGGATTCTGCCGTGCCAACGCCGATGACTTTGAGCGCGGAATAGGCATCGGCATCCCGTCCCGATGTTCCCATCGACAATCGTCCGAGATCTACACGCGCAATAACGCAAGCTGTCTTTGACCCACCAAGATCAACCGCCGCTACGATGCCTTCGCGCAGGGCCGTCGACATACGCTCTCGCAGCGCGCGTTGCGCAAGAACTGCAGGATCATTCATTGAAGGCGTTTCGGGTCAGGCTTACGCAGCTCTGCCAAAGCATCCAGCCGCAAATCGTTTGTACCGTCTTCCAAAGTGAGAACGGGAGGCTCGCTGGGGCGGCGTAGATCGAGTGCGGTTACCGCCAGTGGTTTCAACCGCTCTCCCAAATTACTCCGGCCATAAGACCGCAATGCATCCAGCGCGCCCTCTTCCGGCAGCTTGATAACGAAGCCATGCTTGCTCACGGCATCCCAACGGCGCCCACCGCGCCGGACCAAAGCTAAAATCTCTTTTGCGAGATGAGGAGGGGCGCTTGAGAGCAGCAAACGCGCATCATCAACCGCGACATCCGCACCCGCACCAAGAAGATAAGGAAGATCGAGTCGTTCTCCGGGACCGTCAACCGCCTCAATCCGCTTACCCTTATCATCAATCAACCAATAGACATCACCCGCGCGCCAAATTGCAGCAGGTGTGCGCTCGCTGAGACGCAGGCGAAGGGTTCCGGTTGGATCAAGAGCCACAGATGCATCATCAATCCAAGGCGAGCCAACCAAACGTTCTCGCGCCTCGGCGACATCAAATTCCAACGAAGAAATTGTCTGCTGCGACCCATCAATCTCAAGCGCGGCCAAAACGAAATCGCGCGACGTTTCTATCCGGCCTGTTACTTCGACACGCTTGACGGCAAACTCGGGATGGTCAACGACCGCTTCCCGAATTTCTTCGACTTTGGTGACTGTCGCCGTGCTGATCTCCGTCCAATAAGCCGCGCAGACTGCGGCAACAGAGACAATCGCAAGCGGCAACCAAAACGTCAGCCTGTCACGGCGGTTCCATCGCGGGCGATACCGTTGCCATAGACTTGGTTTTTTTCGCCTTGGCACTTCATTTTCCGTAACACGAGCGCGCGTCAATTGCGCTTTTTCCTCACGGTTCGGTGCGATAATTACCTCCCGCATGACGCATCCTCTACCATCCAAGCAACAAGGTCTGAGAACGATGTCCCTTTATAGGCGGCTTGCTCCGGCACGAGAGATGTAGGGGTCATGCCGGGTTGGGTATTCGTCTCCAGAATAATCAAATCGCCAGCTTCAGGATCGTAGCGAAAATCCGAACGACTGACGCCCCGACAGCCCAGCGCGTTATGAGCACGGATGGCGATATCTAGGCATTGAGCCGTAATATCTTCGGGCAACTTTGCCGGGACTTCATGCCGCGACCCGCCGGCTTCATATTTAGCGGCGTAATCGTACCAGCCTTCTGCGATGATCTCTGTCACGGCAAGTGCTTCGCCGTCCATAACAGCGACAGTGAGTTCGCGCCCCGGAATATATCGTTCGACCATCAAGCGCTCTGGCGCATCGGGCGTGTTCACTTGAGGCGATGTATTTGCGCCCTCGGTCACGATATGAATCCCAACGGATGACCCTTCGTTATAGGGCTTCACCACATAGGGCGGCTTCATAACATGGTCGGCTGCGATTGACGCCGGTGTCGCAAGAATACTCTCGGCAATCGGTAAGCCCTCGGCTTCGTAGACAGCCTTTGCGCGCTCTTTGTCCATCGCGACAGCGGACGCCATGACCCCCGAATGGGTGTAAGGGATACCCATCCATTCGAGAATGCCTTGCACGCAGCCATCTTCGCCCCATCGTCCATGAAGGGCATTAAAAACGGCGTCCGGTTTGGTCGCACGAAGCTGTTCGGGCAAATCATCGCCCGCATCAATTTCTACAACCTCAAATCCTGCATCCCGCAGACCTTGCGAACATTCCCGACCTGAGACGAGACTCACCTCACGCTCCGCCGAAGGGCCGCCCATAAGGACGGCAATTTTCTTATACTTTGCCACTCTGCTCTGCCCGATGTGTTATTTTTCTATCGTGACCACGCCTTTATGCCTCGTATAGCGCGATTGTTCACGTAGTATTTGATTCGCCTACGGACGAAAGCATGGTGAGAGTGAGAAACATTGTGGCGAAGGCATTCACCATTGTCCCTTTGAGGGAAGACAAATTGGACTCTGCCTTTAACTTGGCGACCGATGTTTTCATTCAAGGCAGCACATTGCACCGGGCATTAAAGATTGGCTTGAGTGAATATCGCACTTACCTGCGCCCCTCGTTTGAACAGATGATCCGCGAGGGTTTATCGGTAGCGGCTTTCGATGATGAAACCGGAGAGATTATCGGCTGTCTGATCGCGACAGATTTTTTCCATCAATCCGGTGACACCGAGGTTCCCCGTGGCAAATTCGCCCCCCTCACCGCTTTGACCCGACATTTATGCAAGCAATATCATGGCAAGAGGCAGATCAGAGCCGGAGAAGTCGTGCTTGCCGATATGGGCGTCGTTGCGCCGCACGTCCTCGGGATGGGGGTTTATCAACAGATGCGCTTTGAACTTGGAGCGCACGTCAAGGCGTTGGGATTCAGCGCCATCGTTGGCGAGTTGTCATCCGCCACAACTCAGCATGTTGTTGTGCAAAAACTTGGGCATCGTGTGCTCGCCGAGGTCGAGTATGCCACGTTCGAATTCGATGGCGGGTATCCGTTCAGTGCGATTAAGGAACCGCGCCGCATTATTCTTGCTGAGGGCCAGTTGTAGGCGGGGCTGCTCTGAGTGGAGCAGGACTGGGCGGCCTGCGGGGTGGAGGCTGTAAAAATTGCCGTTGTTCCTTCGACGGCTCGACATTGGTTCTGACCGAAGACGGTTATGAGCCGATCCGCGATCTGATTTCCTACATCGCCGAACTTTTCTACTCTCGATGATTTTTGCTTACCCTGTCATTGCCCGACCTGTTCGGGCAATCCAGAACCAGAAACACTGGCCTGTACCGCCCTGGATCATCGGAACAAGTCCGATGATGACCCGAATATCTTGAAGCGCTGTGTGGTTTGTTTCGCGCTAGCGTCGAGGTTGGTCGAATTTGCTTTCCTGTGTCGTCGATCTTTTCTGCTCTCAATGATTTTTCTTCGAAAAATGCATCTGCCGCTGCCGGTTTTGCGCTCGTGTCGAGGACGGACGAATTTGCTTTTGCAAATTCTCTGCTGACATCAGAAGGGCATCACTATGATGGAGAAATCGAGAACGGCTATTGGATCGACGCCGCTAATCTGAAACCCGGCTATCGCCTGCTCAACGCAGATGAGACCTTCGCCGAAGTCACTCAAGTCCGCATTGCCGACGCCCCGCTCAAAGCCTACAATATCAGCGTCGAAGACTTCGAAACATTCTTCGTCAGCGCCGAACCCGGCGATGAACCCGTCTGGGTACATAATTGTTGCAGCAAAAAACTTAGAATCGAAAACGGCAATCAAAAGGAAGATTGGCAACATATAGATCAACGGCATGTAAGCGGCTCAAGCTCCAAAGGTGCTGGGGACTTGTTCGCAAGTGTTACTAATCGAAATCAGCTGGAGAAGGTAGCAAGAAGCTTATTACAAAGAGGAGTACGTTTATCCAAGCCGGAACAACGAATTCAGAGCTTTGAGAGGCGGATAAAAGTGAACGGAAAATCTGATCGCGTACGCGTTGTGGTAGATTCGAAAGACGGGAACCGCTTAATCACTATTTTTCCAGTCCGAGGTGGCAACTAAGTGTTTGATGTAAAATTTGAAATTGATTCTTATGATGAAAAAATATCTGGATTTGATCTGGGCCATATGACCCTTACGCTTGGGAAAGTTTCACTTTCTTCAAAGCCATACGGTTCAAAAAAACTAATGATGATATTCATCAGTATCATCGATATGCTTACAGGCTTAGAAGATTTTCTATGCCAGAAGAAAAGTTTATATGAGTTCACTGGGACGGGGTCTTCATATTTTCTGAGGTTTTCGACAAGCGCGACAGGAGAAATATCCGTGTCACAAGCTGATGGAAAAGCTATTCTTTTGACCAAAGAGAAGCTAACCATTGGCCTATACGAGAGCGTCCTAAAATTTTGGAAACTACAGAAAACTCGTTTAGATCACGAAGATCCAGTGTTGGAAGATTTCGAAACTCAACTTAAATGCTTCAGTGAAATTGTAAAAAATTGTCAAAGTTAACTTTGACTTAGTTTCGAAAATTTCCTCGATGCGATCTTCCTGTGTCGTCGATCTTTTCGGCTCTCAATGATTTTTCTTCGAAAAATGCATCTGCCGTTGCCGGTTTTGCGCTCGTGTCGAGGTCCGGCGAATTTGCTTTCGCAAATTCTCTGCTGACATCAGAAGGGCATCACTATGATGGAGAAATCGAGAACGGCTATTGGATCGACGCCGCTAATCTGAAACCCGGCTATCGCCTGCTCAACGCAGATGAGACCTTCGCCGAAGTCACCCAAGTCCGCATTGCCAACGCCCCGCTCAAAGCCTATAACATCAGCGTCGAAGACTTCGAAACCTTCTTCGTCACCGCCAAACCCGGCGATGAACCTGTCTGGGTGCATAATAATTGCGAGAAA
>CALKBI010000078.1 GCA_937990185.1 uncultured Neomegalonema sp.
CACGCAGATGGAAGAGTTCCAGCGCCTCGGCGTCGTTGGCGACTGGCCCGGTCACTACGAGACCATGAGCTTTCAGGCCGAAGCGGTCATCGCCGAGGAATTTCTGAAATTCGTCATGAACGACACGCTCTATCGCGGCTCGAAACCCGTGATGTGGTCGCCGATTGAAAAGACCGCCCTCGCCGAAGCCGAGGTCGAGTACCACGACCACCAGAGCCACACGATCTGGGTGAAGTTCGACGTCGTCGCCCCGGACGCGCAGCGATCCGGGGTCTCGACGCTGCAAACCTACAAGAATCCGACAGAGGAACGCTCAGCCGATCTCGCAGACGCTAAAGTCGTCATCTGGACGACAACCCCTTGGACGATCCCGCAAAACCGCGCGATCTGTTATAGTGAGACAATTTCTTACGGCCTTTACAAAGTCACCGACGCTGCCGCTGACAACTGGGCCGCACCGGGCGAGTTGTTGATGATCGCCGACAATCTGGCCGCCGATGTTTTCAAAGCCGCGCGCGTAGATGCCTATGAAAAAGTGCGTGCCGTCACCGCAGATGAACTTTCCAACCTGACGACCGCCCACCCACTCCGAGGTGCAGACGGCGCAAACGGCGAATGGGACTACGACGTCCCCCTTCTCCCCGGCGATCACGTCACCGACGAGGCGGGGACGGGCTTTGTCCATACCGCTCCGTCCCACGGCGCGGACGACTACATGGTCGGCGTGAAGCATAATCTACCCATGACCCACAATGTCGGTCCGGCGGGTGAGTTCCGCGATGACCTGCCGTTCTTTGGCGGCATCCACATCCTCGACCGCAAGGGCAAAGAGGGCAAAGCCAACACCGCCGTCATCGACAAGCTGGTCGAGGTCGGGGGCCTCGCCGCGCGCGGACGCC
Organism: uncultured Neomegalonema sp.; assembly: GCA_937990185.1. Lineage (GTDB taxonomy): Bacteria > Pseudomonadota > Alphaproteobacteria > Rhodobacterales > Rhodobacteraceae > JAHDDY01. The sequence continues at coordinate 900 of CALKBI010000078.1, forward strand.
TGACTCACAGCTACCCGCACTCATGGCGCTCAAAAGCACCGCTGATCTTCCGCAACACGCCGCAATGGTTCGTTGCGATGGACAAGCCCATCGAGGACGACACCGAATATAAAGGCAAGACGCTGCGCACCCGCGCGCTTGAATCTATCGACCGCGATGTCCGCTGGGTTCCGCAAGCGGGCCGCAACCGTCTGTATAATATGATCGAGAACCGCCCGGATTGGGTGCTATCTCGCCAACGCGCCTGGGGTGTGCCGCTCTGTTGCTTTATGCGCGAAACCGACAAGCCCGGCGAGATTGAAATTCTCAAGGATGAGAAGATCAACGCCGCCATTGTCGCTGCCTTTCGCGAAGAAGGTGCGGACGCTTGGTTCGAAGACAACGCCGCTGAACGTTTCCTTGGCGACCGCGCGTCCGAAGGTTGGCAAAAAGTCACCGACATTCTCGACGTCTGGTTCGATTCCGGCTGTACCCACGCTTACGTGTTGCGTGATGGCGGTGGCAAATGGCCCGCCTCGGTTTACCTCGAAGGCACGGACCAGCACAGAGGATGGTTCCATTCCTCATTGCTGGAATCCTGCGGCACAAAAGGCCGTGCGCCTTACGAGACAGTCGTGACCCATGGCTTTACCCTCGACGAGAAGGGCATGAAAATGTCCAAGTCGCTGGGCAATTCCACCGCGCCTCAGGACGTCGTCAAGCAATACGGTGCAGACATCCTGCGCCTCTGGGTGATGCAGACCGACTATACCGTTGATCAGCGAATTGGGCCAGAAATCCTGAAATCCAATGCTGACGGCTATCGCCGCTTGCGCAATACATTCCGCTTTATGCTTGGCGCACTGGATGGATTTAGCGAAGACGAACGGTTGCCCGTTGCCGAGATGCCGGAACTCGAGCGCAGTATCTTGCATCGCCTGTCGGAACTCGATGCCATGGTCCGCAAAGGCTATGCAGATTTTGAATATCAAAAGCTGTTCAAGACAATCTTCGAATTCGCGACAGTCGATCTCAGCGCCTATTATTTCGATATTCGCAAAGACGTCCTTTATTGCGATGCAACGGATAGCCTGCGCCGCCGTGCCTGTCGCACCGTTCTTGATATCTTGTTCGAGCGCCTGACAATCTGGCTCGCGCCGATGCTGTGCTTCACGATGGAAGAGATTTGGCTGAACCGCTTTCCGTCTGAAACGGACTCCGTGCATTTGCACACGATTCCCGACACGCCCGCCGATTGGCAAGATTCGGAACTGGCCGCGAAATGGGCGACAATCCGTAAAGTTCGGCGCGTCGTGAATGGAGCCATCGAACCGCACCGCTCGGCCAAGGATATCGGCTCATCGCTAGAGGCATCACCGATTGTCTACATCGCGGATGAAGCAACCCGCACCGCAGCGCAATCTGTTGATATCGCCGATATGTGCATCACATCCGATCTGACAATCAGCGGGGATACTGCTCCGGCGGACGCTTTCACGTTGGATGATGTAGAAGGCGTCGCTGTGGTGTTCGCCAAAGCAAGCGGCGAGAAATGTGCGCGGTGTTGGAAAATTCTACCCGATGTCGGCACGCATTCGCATGAGAACGTTTGTGCGCGCTGCAACAGCGCAATTTGATGTGCTTTACAATTATCTGTCGAGTTAGGCGTCGCATCAAGGATCATGCGAGCCTGACCCGATAGTAGAAGTGAACAGCAACCAGCCTGTTTGTTCAGAAACGCGCTTTGAGGGTTATGCAGTCGCGGGTTCTTTTTCTACGACGTAGAGTTGCGCGCCAAACTTCGGAACTGACTTCTCCATCCAGTTTGATTTTTCAATTACCTTTGAACGACGGGCTGGTGTCTTAATCGTCAGACTTAATTCTTTAAGCCGCTTATCGAGTTCTGCCAGTTCATGCCGTTGATCACTCATGTGGGTTTTCATCAAGTTGACCACTCCCAACACGATGGCGGGTGGGATTGCTTGGTCAGCCCGCATCCAATGATCAAGATTACGATGGCATGTCCCCAGTTTCATCGCGAGCTGCTCACGCCACCCTGTACCAAACAACAAGGTTGCAAATTCGATTACATCATTCCGGACTTTCTGTTCATGCGGGGTCATTGCAATCTCCTTTGATCAGGCGAGGGATACGTTTCACACAATTTGATTTTGTTAAGAAGAGCGCCGGCCTGCAATACGCCTCACAGTGACGTCATGAACAGTGAAGCTTTTACGGTGTGTTGTATTAAAGTTTGCCTTGCTCGCTGATCATTGACGGTCCGTGCATTTCAATGGAGCGGAAAAAAGGATGTAGTGGAAAAATCTTACTTTCGTTCTTTTGTTGAAGCACGCTCTAGTCGAGACGCCCCTTGCCCTCGTCGCGGCAACAAAGTATCCCGCTGTCAATTTCATCACCACAAAAGAGGAGCGCATAATGGCGCGCGCAAAAATTGCACTTATCGGAGCCGGTATGATCGGTGGAACGCTGGCTCATATTGCGGCCCGCGAAGAACTCGGCGACATTGTTCTTTTTGATATTTTTGATGGTCCTGCAAAAGGCAAAGGCCTCGACATCGCAGAAGCGACTCCTGTCTTCGGTAAAGATGTTTCACTCAAAGGCACAAAATCCTACGCCGACATTAAAGGCGCCGATGTCTGCATCGTCACCGCAGGCTTTCCACGTAAGCCGGGCATGAGCCGCGATGATCTGCTCGCGAAAAACCTCGAAGTGGTTAAGTCGGTTGCGAAGGGTATCAAAGCCCATGCGCCGAAAGCCTTCGTGATCTGCATCACCAATCCTCTCGACGCTATGGTATGGGCGCTGCAAAAATATTCCGGCTTGCCTGAGAAAAAAGTTGTCGGCATGGCTGGCGTTTTGGACTCGGCTCGTTTTAGCCATTTCCTCGCAGAAGAATTTTCAGTCTCCGTAGAAGATGTGACGACCTTCGTTCTTGGTGGACACGGTGATACGATGGTTCCGTCGGTGCGATATTCGACCGTTGCCGGTATTCCGATCCCTGACTTGATCAAGATGCGTTGGACGACACAAGCGAAGATCGACAAGATCGTCCAGCGTACCCGTTCGGGCGGCGGCGAGATTGTTGGCCTGCTCGGGAACGGCTCGGCATATTATGCGCCTGCCGAAAGTGCTATTCAGATGGCAACCAGTTATTTGCGCGACAAGCGCCGCGTGCTCCCCGCCGCTGCTTATCTGTCGAGCGAGTTCAACGGTGTTAAAGATCTCTATGTTGGTGTCCCTGTCGTCATCGGCAGAAACGGCGTTGAGAAAATCGTGAACATCAAGCTGAACGACGAAGAACAAGAGATGTTCGCTAAATCAGCGGAAGCGGTCGAAAGCCTGCTCGCTGATTGTAAGAAGATCGATAAGTCGCTCGCGCGTGGCGATAAGAAAAAAACCGCCGCTAAGAAAAAGCCTGCGGCCAAGAAAACTTCAGCTAAAAAATAACCGATATAGATCATCACGCGGTGCGTCCCGTGCCGCTTGATGGAATGCATGTTTCCGGTAGGACAAATTGGTTAACAGCGAGATCTCCGTTTCCCCGGGAATTTCGCTGCTAACGCCAAGCGCTTTAAGTCTTGCTACTTTAGAATAGAAGACCTATACGAAAGCCAACAGCGGCCTCACTGCAAAGTCGGCCACCGAAACACGCAAGCGGGCCGCTCGGTTCGCTTTTTTGTTTCTGGAGACATAGCCAAATATGTGCGCAGCCCTTCTTGTTGCGAAAACGCCCGTCGAGGAACGCCTCGTCGAGATGCTCGTCCCTACTGTTGAAGGGATGGGTTATGAGGTTGTTCGGCTGCGTCTAATGGGGTCGGGCGGGCGCGATACGCCTTTGACGCTTCAGGTTATGGCAGAACGTCCTGACGGTACAATGGAAGTCGACGATTGCGCCGCGCTTTCTACCGCGATGTCTGCCGTTTTGGATGTCGAAGACCCGATTGATCGTGAATACGAGTTAGAAGTCTCTAGCCCAGGAATTGACCGCCCTTTGACCCGTTCGCAGGACTTCGCGGATTATGCGGGACACCGTGCTAAGATCGAAATGACAATGGGTATCGAAGGGCGTCGAAATTTCCGAGGTGATCTGAACGGGTTAGAGGGCGATTCTGTTGTGCTCAAGTTGGATGATCTTGGGCCTGTGAAACTGCCAGTTCATGATATTTCCGATGCGAAACTAGTGATTACAGACGCATTGATTGCTGAGAGTCTCAAGAAAAAACGCATACCCGACGCCTCGAAAGCCGATGATGTCGAGTACGAAAACGAAGCGCCGCAAAGCGCTGAAACGGAGGACTAACCGATGGCGAGTGTTGTTGCAGCCAACAAACTTGAATTGCTTCAGATCGCTGATGCAGTTGCGCGTGAAAAGCTGATTGAACGCGAAATCGTGATCGAAGCGATGGAAGAAGCCATCCAAAAGGCGGCGCGGGCTAAGTATGGCGCTGGCTACGATATTCGGGCCAATATAGACCCGAAAACCGGCGATTTGGCCATGTCTCGGGCGATGGAAGTCGTTGAAGAGATCGAAAACCCGGATATTGAGATTTTACTTGAAGACGCGCGTACTAAAAATCCCGAAGCGTTGATCGGTGATTTTATTTCTGATCCGTTGCCACCGATGGAATTTGGCCGCGTCGCTGCTCAGACGGCTAAACAGGTTATTGTTCAAAAAGTGCGCGAAGCAGAGCGTGAACAGCAGTATGACGAGTATAAAGACCGTGTTGGTGAAATCATCAATGGAACGGTTAAACGTGTAGAATACGGAAATGTTGTTGTTGATTTGGGGCGCGGTGAGGCCGTGATCCGCCGTGATCAGCAAATTCCCCGTGAAATGTTCCGTCAGGGCGATCGTGTTCGTGCGTTCATTCAGGACGTACGCAGTGAAGTGCGCGGCCCTCAGATTTTCTTGTCTCGTTCAGCGCCGCAATTCATGGTGGCTTTGTTCACGCAAGAAGTCCCTGAAATCTATGATGCTCTCATCGAGATTAAGTCAGTGGCTCGCGATCCCGGTTCGCGCGCTAAGATTGGCGTCATTTCTAATGATCCTTCGGTCGATCCGGTTGGTGCTTGTGTCGGTATGCGCGGCTCCCGAGTTCAGGCAGTTGTTGGCGAGCTTCAAGGCGAGAAAATCGACATCATTCCGTGGTCCGAAGATGCGGCGACGTTTATCGTGAACGCGCTTCAACCTGCAGAAGTCGCCAAAGTCGTTTTGGATGAAGATGCAGCGCGCATTGAAGTTGTTGTTCCCGATGAACAGCTCTCTCTGGCGATTGGTCGCCGTGGGCAAAATGTCCGCCTCGCTTCTCAGCTAACCGGCTGGGACATTGACATTATGACTGAAGCGGAAGAATCCGAACGACGTCAGAAAGAATTCGAAGCGCAAACAGCCTTGTTTATCGGGGCACTTGATGTTGATGAGATGATTGCTAACCTTTTGGTTTCAGAAGGGTTTTCGTCTCTTGAAGAAGTGGCTTATGTTGAGGTTGAAGAACTGACAGCCATTGACGGTTTCGACGAAGATACCGCGTCAGAACTTCAAGCCCGCGCTATTGATAATCTCGAAGCCAAAAATGCCGCTCATATGGAGAAAGCCAGAGAGCTTGGGCTGCAAGATGATTTGGTTGAATTTGGTGGCTTAACCGCCCCAATGCTGCAAGCACTTGCCGAAGATCAGGTTTTTTCTTTGGCTGATTTTGCGCAGCTTGCTGATTGGGAACTTGCTGGCGGCTTTGTCCATATTGATGGCGAGCGTGTGAAAGACGACGGTATTCTCGAAATGTTCGATATGTCACTCGAGGAAGCCCGCGATCTTGTCATGGCGGCTCGTGTTGAGCTTGGCATTGTCGATGCCGCTGACGTCTATGAAGAAGAGACAGAAGAAACTGATGAAGGCGATGAGCCTGCAGCAGAAGAGGAAACGGTCTGAGTGAGAACCTGACCATGTCGCGCGGCGGACGGGATAAAACGTTGGAGCGCCAAGACGGGACCGACCGTCGCTGTATCGCCACGGGCGAGGCACAGCCGCGCGTTGGTTTGATCCGGTTTGTCGCGGACCCGGCGGGTGTTTTGACACCTGATTTGGCTGAAAAGCTGCCGGGCCGGGGCGTTTGGATCAGTTCTACACGGAATGCCCTTGAAAATGCCGTTGCGAAAGGCATGTTTTCTCGTGGTTTGAAACGAAAAATCGATGTCCCAGATGACATTGTAACCCGCGTTTCGGCTCTTCTGACGAAACGGCAGATCGATTCTATCGCGATTGCACGGAAAGCTGGCAAAGCGGTCTGCGGTTTTGAACGAACAAAAGAGGCACTTTGGTCTGGTAGGACCCGCTTACTTTTTGCGGCTTCAGACGGATCAGAGGACGGTAAATCGAAGCTGCGCGGGCTGGCAGAAAGCGCACGGATCATTTCCGTGTTAACTTCGGGCGAATTGGGCTTGGCGTTTGGACGTGATTTTGTGATACACGCTGCACTTCTGGACGGAGGCGTAACGACTCGCGCCATCCGAGAGGCGCGGCGTCTGGAGGGATTTCGATCCTGAGAGCGCAGCATAGTTTCGTTGGAGACGGCGATGACTTGACGGATATGGACATTGAGGGTTGGCAAGGGGTCAACCACTCGAAAGGTGATTGATGAGCGATAGCGACAACGATACGGACGCTAAAAAACCCGGTAAACTCAGCATCTCGCGTGGTGCAGAATCGGGGCATGTGCGCCAAAGCTTTTCCCACGGACGGTCCAAAACCGTTGTGGTTGAGACGAAGAAGAAGCGTGTTGTTACGCCGAAGACGGGGGCTGCTAAACGCCCTACGGTCAAGGCAGTTGCACCAAAGGCTGAAGCTCCTGTCGAAAAACCAGCGCCTAAAAAACAGGCGGCTGCAAAACCCAAATCACCTAAGAGTGGTAAAAGCGCAGTATTGCAATCTCTGTCCGATGAGGAATACGCGCGCCGCGTTAAAGCTCTCGACGCTGCAAAAGCTGCGGATACTGCCCGCAAAAAGGCCGAAGCCGCTGAAGCCAAGCGGTTGGCTGCGGAAGAAAAAGCCCGTTTAGCGGCGGAAGCTGCCGAAGCAGAAGCTGCGGAAGCGACTGCGAAAGCGGCTAAAGACCAAGAAGAAGCTGAAAAAGCTGCAGAAGCCCAGGCTGCAAACGAAGCCGCTACGAAGGCTGCTGAAGAAGCACAGAAAGCTGCTGAAATAGAGGCTGAGAAAGCCCGCAAAGCGAATGAAGCTGCCAAAGCGGCAGAGGAAACAGCGGCAAAAGACGCTGCTGCCGCTGGCGAAGGTAGAAAAGAAGCTGAAGCAAAAGAAGACCTTGCTGCCGAACGCAAAGCCTCCCGGAAACGTGTTGACGATGGCGTGAAAACGGGTGAGGCCGTTGATATTTCGGGGCTTACCTCTGCACTGCCGGGGCCGAAGATCATCTCGCGTGCACCACCCAAACCTAAAGAAGAGCCAAAGCCGGCTGCGGAACCTGCGGCGGCTTCACAACAACCGCGTCCAGAGCGTGGCCGTCCGAACTTTACGACGCCCGATGCGCGACCCGGTCAAAACCGTGGCAGCGATAAGAAAAAAGAAGATTCAGCGCGGCCCAAACAAGGCGATAATCAACGTCGCTCGGGTCGCTTGACAATTGCGCAAGCAACATCGGGTGATGAAGGCGGTCGTCGCCGTTCCATGGCGGCTATGAAACGCCGTCAAGATCGTGAAAAGCGCAAAGCAAATGCAAATGCTGGACCGGTTGCGAAAGTCTACCGTGATGTGCGTATTCCCGATACCATTACGGTTCAAGAACTCGCGAACCGCATGACCGAGCGTGCAGGTGAAGTAATCAAATTCCTGATGAAACAGGATATGATGGTGACGATCAATCAACCGATTGATGCGGATACTGCAACGCTGATTTGTGAAGAATTTGGCCACACGCCTGTTCGGGTTTCGGATACCGAACTTGAGGATAATCTCGTCGTTGAAGATGATCCGAATGAGCCGAAAAAACCTCGTGCGCCTATTGTTACGATTATGGGCCACGTCGATCATGGCAAGACTTCGCTGCTCGACAAACTTCGTAAAGCAAATGTGGTTGCTGGCGAGGCGGGCGGTATTACGCAGCATATCGGTGCGTATCAGGTTAAAACTGACTCCGGCATTGTGACGTTCCTCGATACACCGGGCCACGCCGCCTTTACGGCGATGCGCGCGCGCGGTGCTGGCGTGACAGATATTGTCATCCTCGTTGTGGCGGCAGACGATCAGGTTATGCCACAAACGATTGAAGCGATTGCTCACGCTAAAGCGGCAGAAGTGCCGATGATTGTCGCGATCAACAAGATCGACCTGCCTGCAGCAGACGTCAATAAAGTGCGGACTGATCTGTTGCAGCACGATGTTCAGGTTGAGAGCATGGGCGGCGAAGTTCTCGATGTCGAAGTGTCTGCAATGACCGGCGAAGGTCTGGACAAATTACTTGAAGCCATTGTGCTTCAGGCTGAATTGCAAGATCTGCAAGCAAACCCGGATCGTCCAGGTGAGGGAATTGTTGTCGAAGCGCAGCTTGATGTTGGTCGCGGTGCAGTTGCCACCGTGCTTGTTAACCGTGGAACGCTGAAAGTTGGCGATATCTTCGTCGTTGGCGAGCAATGGGGTAAAGTTCGTGCCTTGATTGATGATCATGGTAGCCGAACAAAATCCGCAGGCCCTTCGGTCCCGGTCGAGGTTCTTGGCCTCAACGGTACACCTGAAGCCGGTGATACGCTGGTCGTGGTCGAAAACGAAAAGAAAGCTGTTGAAGTTGCCGAGTACCGTCAGGCAGCAGCGAAAGAGAAACAAGCCGCGCGTGGCGCTGGTCGTTCACTGGACGAGTTGTTGGCGCAAGCCAAGCTCGACGGTGATATGGCCGAACTGCCGGTTGTCGTTAAATCCGATGTGCAAGGGTCGTCTGAAGCGATTGTTCAGGCTCTTGAAAAAGTCGGTAATGAAGATGTGCGTGTTCGCATTCTCCATTCCGGCGTTGGCGCGATTACTGAATCTGATATCACACTGGCTGAAGCCTCGGGCGCGCCGATCATTGGTTTTAACGTCCGTGCCAATGCTGCTGCACGAAATGCTGCAAACCAAAAAGGCATCGAGCTGCGCTATTACTCGGTGATCTACGATTTGGTCGATGACGTGAAGAAGGCGGCTGAAGGCCTACTCTCGCCAGAAATCAAAGAAAGCTTCATCGGATACGCAGAGATTCTCGAAGTCTTCAAAATCACAGGCGTCGGCAATATTGCCGGTTGTCGAATTACAGAGGGCGTCGCACGTCGCTCGGCTGGTGTTCGTCTGCTGCGCGATAACGTGGTGGTGCATGAAGGCAGACTCAAGACGCTCAAACGCTTCAAGGATGAAGTTAAAGAGGTCCAGTCCGGCCAAGAATGCGGCATGGCGTTCGAACGGTATGAGGATATGCGCCAAGGCGATGTCATCGAGATTTATGAAACCACTGAAGTCGAGCGTACGCTGGAGTAAGTGCTTGTTTTAACAAGTGACTTACTACGGCTGCGGCGATTTTCTATGAACTTCTAAGAAGAAGAGTGCATGGCGCGTTCGCGATCCTCATCCCCGCGCGGTCCCAGCCAACGTGCATTGCGCGTTGGTGAGCTAGTCCGTCGTCAGCTTTCTGAAATCTTGATGAGAGGTGACTTGCACGATCCTGCGCTTGCGGGCGCTTCGATTGTTGTCAGCGAAGCAACCCCTTCTTCGGATTTAAAAACAGTAACAGCTTATATTTCTGTTCTTGGTGCGAAGGACGAAGAAGCGGTGCTTAAGGCTCTGCGTGTTCATTCCAAGCCTTTGCGTCATGAGGTCATGAATGGCCTCACACTGAAATTTGCTCCAGCTTTGAAATTTGAACTGGATCGCAGTTTTGACAGGATGGACGAGACACGGCGTATGTTCTCGGACCCTCATGTCGCGCAAGATTTAGAGCGTGAGACAGACGAAGACGGTAATTCTTAAATCAGCTACGCAGCATAGCCGTATTCGTCGAGATCGCCGTATTCATCATCTTCGATCCCAAGATCGTATTCCAAGTCAGCGACTTCATCTTTGAGTTTTGTTGCTACTATATGAGAGTGCCGAAATTGCTCGCGAGCTGCATGAGCGGAGCTGTTCCGGTAGTTTTGTTCGGCCACCGCATGTCGCGTCAAATTCGCTTCTTCACGACCCCATGTTTGCTTAATGAACGCGCTGCTTTTTACAGCACTATCTCTCGCATTGCTTAGAGCGCGCTGCTCACTTCTCAGAAACTGGGTTTTGTCTTCAGTATTATAGTACATTTCCATCACCGCCGTTGCTATGATGTTCTTAACGTAATCTGAGAACATCAAAAGAACAAGCGAAAAATAGAACTTTTTAGGAACTATCTGTGGATATCAATCAAAAATATCTTCGACTTCATCCCATAGGTCTTCCAAGCGATCGAAAAATCCCTTTTTCTTTTTACGCTTAGATTTTTTCTTACGATCATCGTCATCACGGCGTTTGCGTTTATCGTCCCACTTTTTTGATAAACGGGGTTTTGATTTTGAGCGATCTTCAGAGTCGGAAGGGGCGGTTATTTCACGTTTGGGAATCGCAACAGCAGGTTTGGAAACAAATCCCATTCTGCTAACGGACATTCCGGCTCCACATTTTCCACATTTCAGCGAGTTTTCGTTTACTTCGCGTAAGTTGACCAATGTCGATGCACTGCAATAGCAGCATTCGATGCTTCTAATGTTTTCCGGCATATTTGACCTCCTACGCAGTACTATCAAAAGATATGTAGTGCATTCGGGATAACAAGCTCAAAAGCTGGTCGCGAAGGGGCGACATGCTGACGGGTTTACGCACTCATCATAACCTGCAATAGGCCAAGAAATCGTAAGCGTTACGAGGATGCTATCATGTTGTTGATCGATTGCCCGTGCTGCGGGGTATCTGGCGAAGAGACTGAATTTGCTGCGGGCGGAGAAGCACATATTGTGCGGGCTGGTCCAGGGAGTTCGGATGCCGACTTTGCGAGCTATCTTTTTGACCGGAAAAACCCGCGCGGCGTTCATTTCGAGCGCTGGCGTCATGCTTTTGGCTGCGGGAAGTGGTTTCATATGGTGCGTTCTACGCAAACGCTTGAAGTGTTTGGGGTCTATAAGGCAGATGTCACCTCACCCCCGCAGGATATTTTGGATCGTGTCGAAGCCGCCAGAGCAGAAGGTCGCGTGAAATGACTCAGCCTAACCGACTGGACGATGGCGGCGTTTTGATCGACCGGAGCCATCAGATTAAATTTTTCTTTGATGGCAAGCCGTATAACGGCCATCCGGGAGATACGCTGGCCTCAGCATTGCTTGCCAACGGCGTTAAGCTGGTTAATCGCTCGTATAAATATCACCGCCCGCGCGGGATTGTTTCATCGGGACCAGAGGAGCCAAATGCTCTGGTGAATCTTGGCTCAGACGCGACACATGAACCCAATATCCGCATGACTCAAATCGAGCTTCATGACGGGTTGGATGCGACGAGCCAAAACCGTTTTCCTAATCTAGATGCAGATATCGGTGTGCTGAATGCGGCTGCATCGCGGCTTTATCCGGCGGGCTTCTACTACAAGACGTTTATTCATCCGCGTCATGCGTGGAAATACCTGTTCGAGCCGGTGATCCGCAGAATCGCGGGTCTTGGTAAAGCGCCGACCCATCCGGATAATTCTCAGTATGAGCATACTTATGCGTTCTGTGATGTGCTGATCGCAGGAGGCGGTGTTGCGGGTCTGATCGCCGCAAAAGCGGCTGGCGAAGCGGGTGCGCGGGTTATTCTCGCCGAGCAAACCGAGCGTCTTGGTGGACGCTTGTTGGTCGATGATGATGCGGAGATTGACGGAAAGCCTGCGCGTATCTGGCTTGAGGATACGATTGCTGCGTTGGAGGCAATGGATAACGTTACCATTCGCCTACGCACATGTTGTTCGGCGGCTTACGATCATAATTATTGCCTGCTTTATGAACGCAGCGGAGATCGCGGCGAAGCGGCGCAAGTGCGCCATCGCTTATGGCGTGTTCGTACCGGCAGAGTCATCGCGGCAACGGGGATGATCGAGCGGCCTATCGCTTTTCATTACAATGATGTGCCCGGCGTGATGTTGGCGAGCGCCGTTCGAGATTATGTCAAACTATGGGGCGTGTCTCCCGGTGAGAAAACAGTGGTTTATACCACCAATGACGACGGTTATCGCACGGCACTTGCATTGTATGAGGCCGGTCGAACAGTCCGCGCTATTCTCGATAGCCGCAAAGACCCATCCGGGCCTTTGGTAGAAAAGGCAAGAGCCTCAGGGCTAGAGATTATTCCGAATACCGGGATTGGCAAAGCAAAAGCCAAGCGCAACAAACTTGAGCAGATTGAAACCGTCGATTTTGACAAGCCTGAAGCGCCCGGAAAAACGATGTATTGCGACTGCGTTGCCATGTCGAACGGCTGGTCGCCGGTCATCCATCTTTACTCGCATTCGGGCGGCAAAGCGCTTTGGGATGAAGACGCCGTTATGTACCGGCCAGACCCGGCCAATCCGCCTCGCGGAAAAGATGCTGAAGCGATGGTCTTCGTTGCGGGCAGTGCAAATGGCGAGTTGACCACGGATGCGGTTGTCGCACAGGCCGCTGGAATTGCTTCAGAAGCATTGTCTCAGCTTGGCATAAAAACAAGCGCTGCAGCGCCATCCGTTACGGCTGTTACTGAGACGCCGACCGTGCCGGTTTGGTGTACGCCTTCGCCGGGAAAGGCGGGCCTTGGGGGTAAGCACTTCCTTGATTACCAAAATGACGTCACGGTTGCGGATGTTGCCCTTGCTGCGCGTGAAGGATACGAATCTGTTGAACATGCGAAGCGTTATACGACGCTGGGCATGGCGACAGACCAAGGCAAATTGTCGAACATCAATGGTCATGCGATCTTAGGTAAGACTCTGGGTAAGACGATGGCTGAGGTTGGCACGACGACCTTCCGTCCGCCGTTCACACCGATCTCATTTGGATCGATTGCCGGACGTGAAACCGGCAATTTGTTCAAACCCGTTCGCCAAACTGCAATGCATGACTGGCACGCGGCTCATGGTGCGGATTGGGAGCCGGTCGGTGATTGGCGCCGTCCTTATCGGTATCAGCGTGGTGATGAAGATCGCGACACCTCGATCCATCGCGAATGTTTGCGCGTTCGAAACAGTGTTGGCATTCTCGATGCGTCAACGCTTGGAAAAATCATTGTCAAAGGACCGGACGCCCCGAAGTTCCTCGACATGATGTATACGAACATGATGTCGAGCCTGAAATCCGGCAAATGTCGCTATGGCTTAATGAACAACGAGAACGGTTTCCTCATGGATGACGGCGTTGTTGTGCGCCTCGACGAAGAAACTTTCCTTTGTCACACAACATCGGGCGGCGCAGATCGCATTCATGCTTGGTTTGAAGAATGGCTGCAAACCGAGTGGTTTGATTTCAAGGTCTATGTCGCCAACGTAACGGAGCAGTTTTCGCAAATCGCGGTCGCCGGTCCTAAAGGCCTTGAGCTGCTTGGGTCGCTCGATAGCGATATTGATTTCGCCGCCGTGCCGTTCATGGGCATGGCCGAAGGCACGGTCGAGGGCTGTCCGGTTCGGGCGTTCCGAATTTCGTTCACCGGCGAGCTGTCTTACGAGTTTGCCGTGCCGCTATCGTTTGGTCTGTCGCTGTGGGAGAAACTGCACGCCAAGGCCGAAGAACTGGGCGGCGGGGTCTATGGCACTGAGGCG
>CALKBI010000079.1 GCA_937990185.1 uncultured Neomegalonema sp.
GAAATGGTGCCGCATAGGTGACTCGAACACCTGACCCCGTCATTACGAATGACGTGCTCTACCAGCTGAGCTAATGCGGCATTGATTGGCGGGTGGTTGCCAATTTGCGCGGACGCTAATCTCCACGGGTTTACAATGCAAGCCTGAGGATTTGGTGAATGTCATTTTTTTGACGGGACCGGAACCGCCCTACAAAGGGCTTGGAGAAGTGAGGTTTCATCCGGGGATTTCGCCACAACGAGCGATGCATTCACCCCAGAGAACGGCTCGATTGCTGCTTTGCTGATGCCTATAAACGTTACTTTGCGCGGATCTATCGAAGATTGCTCTATTGCCGAAAACAGAGCCTCCGCCGTTCGTGCTGAATAGACAAGCGCAGCATTTGGCGAAGGATCAATGGCATCTGAGGGAAGAGTTTCGATTTTTTGGGCCTCGTAACCGATGATCTGTTCAACGGTAAACCCCTTACCCGTGAGTGATTCGAAGGAAAACGCCGCGTCGCGCCCTCTGACATGCAGGATGGGTCCGTCAGACGCGGACAACGTTGATACCGCCATGGCAAGCAGCGCTTTCCCGTCTCCCGATGCTGATTGAACCTCGTCAAAACCCGCTCGGCGCGCGGCGTCGGCGGTACGATCTCCAACGGTTAAGACATTAATGCCGCGTAACTCGGTCAAACGAGCCAAAGCATCAACACCGTTACTGCTGGTGAGCAAAACGGCTTGCGCCTTGGCAAAATCAGGAGAGGCACTGGGGGTAACCGGCGCAATCCGCAACATCGGCGCGAGGATCGGCTGATACCCGAGCACCTGAATTTTAGCCGCCGTCCGCTTCCCTTGAGGCAACGGACGGGTAATCAATATGCGAGGGGTATTAGTGGCCGACAAAGAAATCCGGTCCTCCTTTGGCACGCAGTTCCTCCCCTGCATCACGGCCCATTGCCACCGCATCTGATAAGGGACCTTCGCGCATCGTCGCATACCGCTCGGACCCATCGGGCCGCAAAATCTCTCCCCGAAGAGTCAGACGATCGCCGTCGATGATGGCAAGCGAGGCAATCGGTGTCCGGCATGATCCATCAAGCGTATTAAGAAACGCGCGCTCAGCATTCGTGCGGATTTCAGTCGCCTCACAGTTCAACGGGGCCAGAACCTCGCGGATGGCATCATCGTCGCTGCGAATTTCGATGCCGACTGCGCCTTGAGCGACGGCGGGCAGCATCTCATCCGTTTCGAGGGCGGCTGTGGCCACCTCGGTCATGCCAAGGCGATTCAGACCGGCCATTGCAAGAAAAGTCGCATCGGCCTCGCCTTCGTCGAGTTTACGCAGGCGGGTTTGCACATTACCCCGGAACAAGCCAACTTTCAGATCGGGACGGCGATGGAGCAACTGCGCTTGACGGCGCAGAGAGGCCGTCCCGACCAATGCACCAGCGGGCAGATCATCAATATTCTTATATTTTGGGCTGATAAACGCATCACGGACATCTTCGCGCGGTAACAGCGTGCAGATTTCCATCCCATCAGGCAGAACCGTGGGCATATCTTTCATAGAATGAACCGCAAGGTCGGTACTGCGATCTACCAATGCAGCTTCGATTTCTTTGGTAAACAGCCCTTTGCCGCCGATTTCGCCGAGTTTTAACTCGAGTCGCCGGTCGCCGGTCGTTGTCATATCGACAATCACTACGGCTTCGGGCGGCAAATCATGCGCCTCAAGCAAGCGATTGCGGGTTTCATGCGCTTGGGCCATAGCAAGAGGACTGGCGCGGGTTCCAATGCGGATCGGGCGATCAGGGCCGTAAGGTGCGGTCATACGTTGCGTTCTCGATTACGAAGACTATAGGCAATGCAGCGTAACCACGGCAGAGGCAAGTACAATAGAAATGACACCCTTTACGGTCCTTGGCATCGAATCGAGCTGCGACGAAACCGCCGCTTCTGTTGTGCGCGGCGTTGCCGATGCGCCGCCAGGCAAGATTTTGTCCAATATCGTCTATGATCAAACCGACCTGCACGCGGCCTATGGCGGTGTCGTGCCAGAGATTGCCGCGCGCGCTCATGCAGAAAAACTAGACGTTGCCGTCGCCGAGGCTCTGCGGGTGGCAGACCTATCCCTTGCCGAACTCGATGCGATTGCAGTCACGGCAGGACCGGGGTTAATCGGCGGATTGATCTCAGGCGTTTCCTGCGCAAAGGGTCTGGCGATTGGCGCAAATAAACCCTTGGTCGGCATCAATCATCTGGAAGGCCATGCGTTAACAGCGCGGCTGACAGACGGTGTAGCGTATCCGTTTTTGCTGCTTCTCGTTTCAGGCGGTCACTGCCAGTTACTCAGCGTTGAGGCAGCAGGTGTTTACCGCCGCCTCGGGACAACCTTGGATGATGCGCCGGGAGAGGCATTTGATAAAACTGCCAAGCTTATGGGCTTGGGTTTTCCGGGAGGACCAGCGGTAGAACGCAAAGCGGAAGGCGGCGATCCGGCGCGCTTTGATTTCCCCCGTGCCTTGCTTGGCCGCAAAGGATGCGATTTTTCATTCTCAGGGTTAAAGACGGCTTTGCGCGTCAAGCTGGATAGGCTGCGCGCGCAAGGTCCGGTCAACGAGCGTGATCAAGCCGACCTCTGCGCCGGATTTCAAGCCGCATGTGTCGAAGCACTCTCCCGCGTGAGCGGCAAAGCAATGGCCCTCTTTCGCGAGTCGCATCCACAAATTGATGATCCCGTTTTGGCAGTCGCTGGCGGCGTTGCAGCAAATAAAACGGTGCGCTCAGGACTAGAGGCCGCCGCACGCAGTCACGGATTTTCTTTGGTTGCGCCACCCTTGGCACTTTGCACCGATAATGCCGCGATGATTGCATGGGCTGGATTAGAGCGCTTTGCACGCGGTCATACTGATGATCTCAGCCTCGCCCCGCGCCCCCGTTGGCCCTTAGATGAAACATCGAAGCCTGTTGTCGGATACGGCAAACGTGGAGCAAAAGCATGACCATTGGTGTGATTGGCGCGGGCAGTTGGGGCGTCGCTCTGGCACAGCTTTGTGCGGCGGGCGGAACGCCTACTGTCCTTTGGGCGCGCCGCAGCGAGGCCGCCAAAGACATTATGCTAAACCGACGTTCGGCCTATTTGCCGGAGGTTGCTTTGCATGATGCTATCGAAGCGTCCGACGATCCCGCAATTCTGCGCCGCGCCGATACATTGCTTTGTGTCGTGCCGGTTCAAGGGATGCGAGACAGTTTGACAATGCTCGCTTCACATCTATCCGAGCAAGCCCCCTTGGTTCTGTGTTCAAAAGGCGTGGAACGCGAGACATGCGCCTTACCGAGCGAGATTGCAGCACACGTGACGCCGAACCCGCTCGCCATTCTTTCCGGCCCCAGTTTTGCCGCCGATGTCGTGCGCGGCTTGCCGACGGCGGTGACGATTGCCGCTAAAACCTTGAACGAGGCAACCGCGCTGCAACAGCGTTTGGGAACGCAGAGCTTTCGCCCCTATGCCAGTGATGATCAAATCGGCGCACAGATTGGCGGGGCCATCAAGAACGTCCTCGCCATTGCGTGCGGGATTGTCGTCGCACGAGGCTTAGGAGAAAGCGCCCGCGCTGCCCTTGTCGCACGGGGCTTCGCTGAAATGACCAGGCTTGCACTGGCCCTCGGAGCGCGACGGGAAACCCTCGCAGGGCTTTCAGGAATGGGAGATTTGGTACTGACCTGCGCGTCCGAAAGATCGCGGAATTTCGCGACCGGATTAAAGCTCGGAGATCCGAACCGTGCAACCACCGCACTTGGCGTCAGCGAGGGAACCCACACCGCCGCCGCCGCAGTCGCTCTTGCGAAAAAACACAATGTCGAAATGCCGATTTGCGAAACGGTTCATGCAATCTTATCTGGCGAGATCGGAGTAAGTGGCGGGATCGAACAACTGCTCACACGCCCCCTGATCGCCGAAGAATAGAACTGATCAGTTATCGCGCCGGCACGGCCACGGTCCGTCCAAACCATCCCCGTTTGGCGCTTGGCTCGGCGATGTTCAAATGCTTCAAGTAATGCCGTTCGACGGCTCGGAATAAGAAGACCAATATATAGGTAATGCAGAGATACAAAAACGCAGCGCTCAAAAAGCCTTCATAGGCGACGTAATATTTCGCGTTGATTGTCCGCCCTGTCCCGAGAATATCCTGAAGCGTGATCACGCTTGCCACAGACGATCCATGCAACATGAAGATCACTTCGTTCCCATATTGCGGCAATGCACGGCGGATGGCTGAGGGCAGATGGATCAGCTTACGCACTTGTTTATCGGTCAGGCCCATCGCCCGCGCCGCTTCCAACTCGCCCTTCGGCGTATTCTTCAAAGCACCACGCAGGATTTCTGCAACATAGGCTCCCGAGTTCAGCGAAAAGGCAATGACGGCGCACCACCACGCACTACGCAGGCTCGGGATGAAATCACTGACACAAATTTTCCAGTAGAGAAAATCTTCGACACAGGCTTTGCGTAAGTAAGAAGGCGGACGCCAAAACCAACTATCGCGGATCACTTCGAATTGGCTCAGACCGTAATAGAGCAGATAGGTTTGAACGATCAGCGGTGTGCCCCGAAAGAGGTACACATATCCATGAGCAACATTCCCGGCGATGCCGCCGCGTAGCATGGCAAAGGCGGTGGGCACTGCGATCATCATCCCGATAAAC
The DNA here is from genome assembly GCA_937990185.1 of uncultured Neomegalonema sp. Taxonomy (GTDB): domain Bacteria; phylum Pseudomonadota; class Alphaproteobacteria; order Rhodobacterales; family Rhodobacteraceae; genus JAHDDY01. Next base: position 4,692 of record CALKBI010000079.1, read on the forward strand.
AAGGACAGTGCCGTCAGGTGCAAGGTCATCCAGACGCCCTGCGCAAAAAGATCCCAGTGCTTAAACGCGAGGTCGAAATTCATGCCGCCCACCGATCACTGCGATGTTCCAGCCACTTAAAGCCTCTCTCGCTGACAATCGTCATCACGAGATAAAACAGCATTACCACCACAAGAAAGACGAAAGGTTCACGGGTTGATTTACCGATTTTGTCCGCAAGACCCACAAGGTCACTCAACCCGATAACCGAAACAACCGCCGTCGATTTGACAAGCACTTGCCATACATTCGCATATCCCGTCAGGACAGAACGCAATAATTGCGGCATCAGCACTTTTCGAAAACTAAGCATCGGCGGAAGACCCAGCGCTTTTCCAGCATCAATCTGGCCACGCGGTATTCCGAGCCAAGCGCCCCGGAAGGTTTCCGTCAGGTATGCGCCGTAAATAATCCCAATCGAAAAAAAACCGGCGAGAAAAGGCGAGACATCGAAGGGTTCAAAACCGAGCGCAACAGCAACATGATTCACCGAGCGTTGACCGCCGTAATAAATCAAAAGGATCATAACGAGGTCGGGAACCCCGCGAATGATAATTGTATAAACATTGGCAATGCTGCGCAGAATGACACCACCACCCAATTTCGCCCAAGCGCCTAGCAAACCAAGCACAGTGGCGAGAACAAGCGACGATACAGCGAGCACCAATGTAATGGCCGCGCCTTTAAGCAGGCTCGCGGTATAGCCGCCGACCCCAAAGGCCAACAGCCAAGCCAGCGCGCCAAAGACAGCAAGCGGGGCAACAATACGCAATATTCTGTCTGTATTTTTCATCGACCCCGGCAAAAAAATCCCCCCACTGAGCGTGGAGGGAATATCATCTGACTTAAATCATCACTGAGACGGATACTCAGTAGATATGGAAGTCAAAGTATTTGGCATTGATGAAGCCATATTGACCGTTTTTCAGGATCGCTTCAATCGCTGCTGACAACGCATATTTAAGGGCTTTATCTTCCTTACGAACACCAATCCCTGCACCATCACCGTGATATTTAGGGACGGAATACGATCCACCAATAAAGGCGAAACCTTTGCCTTGGTCTTGATCAAGGAAGCCTTCTTTTCCGGCGATTGAATCTTGCATAATCGCATCGACCCGACCAGCGGCCAGATCAAGGTAAACCTCGTCTTGCGTGCCGTAGAGTTTCAACTCAACATCGGGGTACTCGCCTTCCATAAAGTCCTGATGGATGGTCCCGCGCTGAACACCGATGATTTTATCTTCGAGGCCATCGGCAGAAATCTCAAAATCTGCATCATCTGCCGCGATAAATTTCGCAGGTGTGTTGTAGTATTTCGTCGTAAAATCAATACGCTTTTTGCGTTCTTCCGTAATCGACATGGAAGCAATAATCGCGTCGCATTTCTTTTCGAGCAAAGCTGGAATAATGCCATCCCATTCTGTCGCTTGAATTTCGCATGTCATACCGAGCTCATCGCAAAGCGCGTTCGCGATATCGATATCAAATCCCTCTAACGCACCGGATTCGGTTGTCACGGAGAATGGAGGGTAAGCGCCCTCAGCGCAGACTTTGAGCGTTTCCGCGCTTGCAGCGCCTGTGATAAGAATGGAAGCAACCGCCGCCACGAATGTACGTTTCATAAAGTGAGTCTCCCTGTTTGTTGAGCACAATGCTTACCGCAAAACTCGTTTTGTCAACTTCCCATTCGGCTATGCCACAGCGCGCCAACAATCGACTTTCACGAAAAGACCACATCGCGCTCTTTTCACTGCGATCATCGGCCCTGATGTTTCAGGAAGGCTTTTTGTCCATTGCTTCGAGCGTCTTACGCATTTCCTCCATCTGTGCGCGGAGGTCTTTTAGCTCGTCATCGGGCTTGGCTGCCGTTTCAGAATCAGGTTTCGGCTGCGCTGTTTGAGCGAAAGGCATGGCAGCGCCGCCGAAAGGTTCGAACATTTTCATAGCGTTTTGGAAGATTTCGGCATTTTTCTGCGTCATGGTCTTCATGACATTTACAGCCGCTTCACCGCCAAATGCGCGCCCAATCTCTTCTTGTTGCTTCGCAAGGCTTTCAAGGCTCATTTCAAGATAGCCGGGAACAAATTGCTGCATACCGTTCCCGTAAAAACCAATAAGCTGGCGCAGGAATTTAATCGGGAGCAGGTTTTCGCCCTTGGCTTCTTCTTCGAAAATAATCTGAGTCAGAACTGACCGGGTAATATCTTCGCCGGATTTCGCATCGAAAACCGAAAATTCTTCACCGTCCTTTACCATCTGAGCCAGCGTATCGAGCGTGACGTAACTGCTCGTCGCCGTATTATAGAGGCGGCGATTAGCATATTTCTTAATCGTAATCGTCTCAGGTTGTTCCGTCCCGTCGGCGGCAGTGGTCTTTGCAGCGGATGCCATAGAGTCCTCCCGATGCTGCATCGCTTATAACGCGCGATCCAGAGTTTCTCTATCAGTGTTGCACCTGCGATGCGGCAGCACAACATGAAAACTCGCTGTTCAATGTACACAAGCCAGTGCGTTGTGCCTCGCAGTGCCCTAGAATGATAAAATGGAGAGTTGCGACGATAGCGGTGGTGGATTGGCTGGGATCAAACACGCCAAGCAAGCAGACACGACAAGACTAGTGCCGGGGTTTCGCCGCGACGGAACCTATTCACTCATGGTTTTTCTTCATGCCCACACCATCAAGGTCGCGGGGCTACAAGACCCACAGCCCAACCTTGTAGATGCTGCAACCGCACTGGATGAAGCCGCAGAGACAATCCGCGGGATGGAGCAATACCGTTCGCACCCATTTCAACGCTATGCCCCCAATGTCCCAGTTGTTTGGCGGATGGGATCGGTCAGATTATTGGATTTTGGCGGCTCCGGGCCTCCCGTTTTGGTGATTCCCTCACTGGTCAATGGTGCGGAGATTATGGACTTATCCCCCGAATCGTCTTCGTTAAGATGGCTGGCACGACAAGGCTTTCGGGTATTTCAGATAGACTGGGGCGTGCCGGGACCTGAGGAACGCACCTTCGATTTAGGTCATTATTTAGAGCAACGGTTAGTACCGGCTCTTGATGTCGTAGCCCGATTAACCGGAGAATCGGCGCATCTGATCGGATATTGCATGGGCGGCCCGCTCATGCTGGCACTAGCCCAAAGGGTAACCGAGCAAGGCAGAAAAATAGTTACTTTGGGTGCGCCATGGGACTTTTCTGCATTTCCCGAACATGCTGCAATGCGCGAACGGCGGGTTGAAGTCCTTGGTTTGCTCAATAGTCTCACTTTGCTGTTCGGGGTGATCCCGGCACAGATGACGCAATCCTTCTTTGCGCTCCGCGATTTAAAATCAGGCGTATCAAAATTCCGCAAATTCGCCGCTCTTGATCCCATGTGTCCGGAGGCGAGGCGTTTTGTCGCCGTCGAAGATTGGCTCAATAACGGAATCCCGCTCTCGCCTCATGTTGGCCGCGAGTGCTTTTTGGAGTGGGTCGCGGATGATGCTTTACGCAAAGGGCAGTGGACACCCGGCGGGACCGCGTTCATCCCTCAGGAAATCACCCAAGAAGCCTTGGTCGTCTGCGCACAAAAAGACACGGTAGTCCGCTGCGCCGCGTCCGAACCACTTGCCGACGCTTTAACAAACGCCACTTTGTTAAAAGCTGACGTTGGACATATCGGTATGGTCGTTGGCGATGCCGCGATTAAGTCAGTCTGGCAACCGGTCAGCTCTTTTCTGAGCGCCTAACCATAAGAGATATTTCAGCCCCGAGAATTATACGTTGCGGCGCTTGCGCCCCAACAACCGGAAAAGCTACAGTCGCGCACGAAAAGGGATATACCGCATGACGGTTAGGTCACGCGGAAAAGGAGAACTTCGATATGTCTGATAAATCCGCAACACCGATTCTCATTGCAGGTGGCGTAGGGACTGTAATCTTGCTCGGTATCGCGTGGATATTTGCTGCTTCTGCCGGAGAGCAGGCCAGATTGAATGCTGTGGCCTATGCAGAATCGAAAGCTACCGCGAGCCAATCTGAAGCCGTTGCTATCACCGATGCCAAAACTGAGGATGCGACAGAAGAACCCGCTGGATCGATGGCTTCGACAGCCAATATCGAAGAACCTGTCAAAGTCGTAACTACTGAGGCCAAGGCCGAACCGGAAGAAGAGATCACCGACATCGAAGTTGTCGAAGTTGAAATCGATGAGTCCGATGCTGAAGCGCAGGTTGCTGAAGCCAATACCGAAGAATCCACTGACGAAGTAATGGTCGCGGAAGCCGAAACCAAGACTGAGACGACGACTGCACCGGCGGCCACAATTGCCGCTGCAGCAACCGCTATCACTGGCGACGCCGCAGCGGGACGTAAGGCTTTTCGTAAATGCCGGGCATGTCACAAGGTCGGTGACGGCGCGAAACACGCTGTTGGCCCTAATCTTACAGGCGTCATCGGGCGTGTCCAAGGCTCAGCAGACGGCTTTGAATACAGCGATAGTTTCAAAGCTGCGATGGCCGAAGGCAAAATCTGGACGCCTGAAGAAATCAAAACCTTTTTGGCAAATCCGAAAGCCTACAGACCAGGCACAAAAATGAATTTTGCGGGCCTGCGTAAAGAAGCAGACCGGGAAAACATTATTGCTTACTTGAACCAAGAAAGCGGGAACTGAGCTGACTATGAAGATCGGTATTTTGCAAACGGGGTCTGTTCCGCCAGAGATGGTCGATCACCATGGCCCTTACGTCACGATGTTCGAAAAAATGTTGCAACGTGCCGATCCTTCATTTTCCGCACACTTGTGGGATGTGAACGAAAAAAACGAAATTCCATCCTCGCCGCAAGATGCAGATGGGTGGATTATTACAGGGTCACGGCATGGCGTTTATGAAGATCATCCGTGGATAGAACCCCTAAAGACGTTCCTGCGTGAAGCCCATGAAGCGGGTGCGCCGATTGTGGGTGTATGCTTCGGACATCAAATTCTGGCCGAAGCCCTTGGCGGGAAAGTTGTAAAGTCTGATCGGGGCTGGGGATGCGGCGTGAATGATTATTCACTCATTGACCCTCCTGCATGGATGGATGGTGCACAAGAAACCATTGCGATCCACGCGATGCACCAAGATCAGGTTGTTGAGCTACCTCCCGGAGCGAAAGTCCTGGCTGAGTCCTCGTTTTGTCCCTATGCGGCGCTCGCTTATGGCGAAACGGCTATGTCAATTCAGCCTCATCCCGAATTCACCGCTGATTTTCAACGGGACATCATCAATTTGCGTCACGGGACAGCGATCCCGGAAGAAACAGCAGATGCCGCTTTAGCTGGGTTAGACAGGACAACGGATTCCGAGACGTTCGGACGCTGGATTACCAATTTTTTCCGACACGCCGCCTTACAGACCGAAACCGCATGATCGGGTTTACGCTCCAAAAACAAAAACGCCCGCAGCATGGCTACGGGCGAAAATACTCAAAATCTTGGTGTTACACTCACGATGCGAGGCGTCTGATTTCGTCTTTCAGTCTCAGCTTTTGTCGTTTGAGCGTCAGAATTTCTAAATGATCTGTTCCGGGGAGTCGCTCTACTGCCTCTATCTCAGTATCTAGGGTTCGATGTTTCCTTTGGAGGTGTTCGACATGCGATACCAAACTCATCATCATTCTCCTTTGTTGTGAGGACTTTATGTCAGCACACTTTTTTAGTGTTGTCATGTACTATCGTTCAAGCAATCGTGCCATTTTGTAACAATTAAATGTAAAAAAGTATGAATACATCAAGTAAATCACGGATAATCATAGGGATTAGCGGTGCTTCCGGCATTATCTATGGAGTCCGTTTGCTAAAAATATTGCGGGAAATTAATGTCGAAACGCATTTGATCGTCTCTCAGGCTGGCAGATTAACCGCTCATTACGAATTAGGGCTTGATCCAAAAACGCTGAACGATCTCGCAGATTACAGTTATGGCGCGGGTGATGTCGGCGCAGCCATCAGTTCCGGTTCGTTTAAAACGCTCGGTATGATCGTGGCCCCTTGTTCGATGCGGAGCCTTTCGGAAATCGCCAGTGGAGTCACGACCGGCTTATTAACCCGCGCTGCAGATGTTGTTTTGAAAGAGCGGCGGCGGTTGGTTTTGATGGCACGGGAAACGCCGCTTCATACCGGGCATCTGCGATCCATGACTGCGGCGAGCGAAATGGGCGCGATCATATACCCCCCCGTTCCGGCATTCTATTCGGAACCAGAGACCATTGACGATATCGTCAATCAAACTGTGGGTAGAGTATTGGACTTGTTCGACCTTGATGCCCCAGAAACAAAACGTTGGGGCGAAGATTTGGATAAGGGAAAACGCTAAGGCGTTATTCCGGCACTTCCACCGAGACTTTAATCGCAGCGTACCATTTAGCAGCGGCCTTTATCTCAGCATTGCTAAGACCCTCGGCGATAACCGACATAACTTCGTTCTCGCGCTTTCCGGAGCGGAATGCCTTTAATTGTGTTTCCAAATATCCACGCGACGACCCGGCAATATTCGGCGCGGTTGGGATTCGTGCAATGCCATCGACACCATGACAGGTCGAGCATTGCCGGATGATGTCGCGCGGGTTCAACGGACCTATCGGAGCCTCGGCAGTTTTTACTTCTGTCGCGAGTTTCGTTTGTTCAGCAGGCGCGACCGGCGGCGGAGCATATATTATTTTCGCTTTGGCAGGCGGAGTGTACGTCACTTTCGCTTTCGCAGGCGGCTCATATGTAACGAGCGGCACGACAGTTTCAGGTATCGGTACAATTCCTACAGTACCAAGAATCTGAAAAGTCGCTTCTTGGGTCAGCGCCGGGGGTCCAGGCTCCGTTGACGTAACGGTTCCACCACCAGCGAAAGCCAAGGTTGTACTAAACACAAGCGCTGTAACTGAAACTACCATCAACCGCATAAACGCAGGCTCCTAATATTGAACGTGACTTTTAGATCGAAACTTAAATCGGTATTGCAAACGCCCCTCCCCTAAAAAGGAAGAGGCGTCATTCGCAGTGACATTATTCGGAATAAGAAATCCGATAAACTGCCCCCACCAGATCATCCGAAACGAGGAGTGATCCGTCGCGCAGTTGCGCAACATCAACCGGACGGCCAAGATACTCTCCGGTTTCCTCGTCCAGCCAACCCTCAGCAAACGGCTTCATCTCAGCCGTACCGTCCTCATGGATATGAGTGACCATAATCCGAGCGCCAACCGGCTCAGTCCGGTTCCAGGAACCATGTTGAGCAGAGAAGATCGTGTTCTTGTAATGGCCCGGGAACTGACTCCCGGTATAGAACATCATCCCAAGATCAGCAGCGTGAGCCACGGTTTCGACAACGGGATGAACCACATCGACCGGAACCTCTTCGCCCTCATATTCAGTCGTGCGCGTTGTTCCGCCACCGAACCAAGGATGGCCGAAATGTTGTCCGGCCTCTGTCTGGCGGTTCAGCTCTCCGGCGGGTTTGTCATCGCCCATGCCATCGACCTGATTATCTGTCCACCACAGCTCTCCCGTCTCAGGATGGAAGTCCTGACCAACCGAGTTTCGAACACCATAAGTAAAGACCTCGCGGTTTTTACCATCGCGATCCATGCGGATAATACCGCCAATACCGGTTTTCTTGTAGAGATCGAGCTTGTCTTCAGGGGCTACGTTAAACGGCTGCCCAAGCGAGACATAGAGTTTGTCATCCGGGCCAATGTCGCAAACACGAGCCGTGTGGTTATAGCTTTCCTCGTCTTCGGGAATCAAATCACCCTGAGCGACGACGTTAAACGCCGCGACATCCGGACCTTCGTAAAAGAATTCGGCTGCGGGAAACAATAAAATGCGGTTTTGCTCTACGATGTAGAGGAACCCGTCCTTCGAGAAACAAACACCATTCGGAATCGTAAAGTCGATTGAGGGCGCGAAGCGTTTCACATCATCCGCGACGCGGTCCTTGTCGCGATCCGTCATGACATAGACTTCGTTTTTGCGGGTCCCCACGAAGGCTGCAACCCCCTGAGGACCAACGGCGATATGCCGCGCATCAGGAACAAGCGCATAGAGATCGATTTCAAAGCCCGCTGGCATTTTGATCCTTTTCAGAATCTCGCGGATTGAATCAGCACGTTTTCCATCTTGTGGAATTGGTTGCATCATCGCCGTACCCGTCCCTTTGAACGAGCTAAGTTTCTCCAGATTGCCTTGTGAAAGAGCAGGTGTCGCCGTCGCCAGTCCCAGACCAAACGCGGCCAGCATCATATGCCGGATCATTAGTTTCCTCCTTTAAAGCGGGATCTTTTGCCCCATAATGGGACGATGCAGAATGGTTAACGATCCGTCAAGGTCGCTTACGAGTTGCGACTCAACCGATAGTTTCGGCTCTGCCTTGTGGATAAGAGAGGCATTGCGGGCATGAGCCGTTTGCGAAAACAGCTTTAGTTCGCTATATTCATCACATGGTGGCGCGCAAAATCTTTGCACTGCGCCTTTATAAATGGAGTTGAAAACTGACATTCCATCGCGAAAGCGGCGCTCTTGCAGCACCGTCTGGTTTAAACGCCGGTACAATCGGCGGGTCGACCTTTAATGATGAGGCAGGACAGAAATTTTCTGAAGGCCTTTTGAATATCGCTCTGACATCGCTCGAAGACGATCAAGCGATTGATATCGTTACAATAGACCTAAGTGGGAAATCCGCCATCGCTGATCATATGATCGTCGCGAGTGGCCGATCGTCGCGGCATGTCGGATCTATTGTCGATAAGCTGGTCGAAAGACTCAAACGCGAAGGTGATGTGATTCCCCGTCTAGAGGGTGCAGATCATGGCGATTGGGCGTTGATCGACGCTGGTGATATTATCGTTCATATCTTCCGTCCCGAAGTCCGCGAATTCTACAATTTGGAACGCATGTGGCTGCCCGAAGGCGAGAGTCCCAATTCGGGACAGCTATCTTCCTAAGCTGCAGCTTGTCCGGGGACGTGGAATGAAGCTAATTATCGGCGCGGTCGGGCGCATCAAGCCCGGCCCTGAAGCTTCAATGGTCGATGATTACATGAAAAGATTCGATGGGGCAGGTCGCAGTATTGGTTTGGGGCCTTTAACAGTCGAAGAATTCGATGCACGAGGCAAAGGGCAAGTCGAAGAAAGCGCGTTGCTCGCTGGCCGTATTGCGGCAGATGATCAAGTCGTTATCCTTGATGAGCGCGGGAAATCATATCCCAGCAAAGATTTTTCAAACCTTATCTGTGGTTGGCGGGATGACGGCGTACGATGCGTCCGGTTCCTGATCGGCGGTGCAGACGGACATACATCCGAGCTTCGCAAGCGGGCAAATATCATGATCTCATTTGGAAACGCGACATGGCCCCACATGATGGTGCGGGCAATGCTTGCTGAACAGCTTTATCGCGCCGCAGCAATCGCGACCAATCATCCTTATCACCGGGGAAATTGATACCATTCGTTAACCTTTACAGAGTGTAAGGTGTAAAAGAATGGTTGCGGGGGTGCTGGACGTCTTAAGCTTGCGTCAATAGGACAGCACTAAGCGGTGAGAAATGGGCAAAATTAATGGCGTCAAGCCTTACGGATAGCAGAGCTTGTAAGCCGGTCGCATTGATCGTGCTGGACGGCTTGGGACTGCGCGAAGAACGTGAAGGAAATGCGGTTGCGCAAGCAACAACGCCCACGCTTGACCGTCTACGGACGACCTGCCCTGAAGCGACTTTGAAAACATGCGGTCCTGATGTCGGCCTTCCCGAAGGCCAAATGGGAAATTCCGAAGTTGGACACATGAATCTAGGCGCTGGCCGGGTTGTCTGGATGGATTTGCCAAAGATCAACAATGCCATCGAAGACGGCACATTTGCCTCAAATGTCACGCTCCAAGCCCATATCAACGCGTTAAAGGCAAGCGGCGGGACGTCTCATATTATGGGACTGTGCTCACCCGGAGGTGTTCATGCGCATACAAATCATATCGTTGCCTCAGCAAAAGTAATCGCCGAAGCGGGTGTGCCGGTGATGCTGCATCTGTTTACGGATGGCCGGGATGTCGCACCCCAAAGCGCGTTAGACGATCTGGCAGCATTGCGTGCAGGCCTTGGCGATACCGCAGCAACCATCGCAACCATCTGTGGGCGGTTTTTTGCAATGGACCGCGATAATCGTTGGGAGCGCGTGCAAAAAGCACATGCTGCCATTGTCGAAGGATCAGGTCTCTCTGTCGATCATGCCGAAGCCGCAATCTCAGAAGCTTATGAGCGCGGTGAAACCGATGAATTCATTCAACCCACCGTCGTTGGAGCTTATAAAGCTGTCCAAGACGGCGACGGGTTGTTGATGGTCAACTTCCGATCCGATCGCGCACGCGAAATTCTTGATGCCCTTGCAGGACCGGACTTTGATGGTTTCGAGCGCCGCAAGGTCAAACTCGCGATTGCGACAGGTATGGTGGAATACTCAGATCGTCACAGCACATGGATGCAAACGCTTTTTCCGAAAGAACCTATTGCAAATACGCTCGGTGAAACCGTCGAAGCGGCAGGTCTGTCGCAATTTCGCCTTGCCGAGACGGAAAAGTATCCGCACGTTACATTTTTCTTTAACGGCGGGGCAGAGACGCCTTTGAGCGGTGAAAAACGATATATGGAACCTAGTCCAAAGGTGAAAACCTATGATCTAAAACCCGAGATGTCGTCGGGCGGGGTCACGGACACGTTGCTGGATGAAATTAAGTCCGGCGCGCATAATCTTTACGTGGTAAACTACGCGAACCCAGACATGGTAGGACATACTGGCGACCTAGGCGCTGCAATCGCAGCGGTAGAGGCCGTCGACGAATGCCTTGGCCGTGTCATTGAGGAAATGACATCTCAAGGTGGTTCGATGCTTGTGACAGCCGATCATGGTAATTGCGAAATGATGATCGACCCCGAAACGGGGGGGCCGCATACCGCTCATACTTTGAATGAAGTTCCGATTTGGTTGGTTGGTCATGAAGGTGGGTTGGCCAAAGGAGGCCGCCTAGCAGATGTCGCACCAACACTGCTTGCTATGCTGAATGTTGCGCAACCGACTGAGATGACCGGGCGCTCTTTGCTGACCGAGGCGCAACATGGATAAAGGCGCACCAAACACGCGGCTGCTTTCGGCCCTATCGCTTTCGATTGTGTTCAGTTTAACTACGCTATCGTCGGCACAGGACGGCGGTTTTGGTGCGCCGGTCAACGATGATGATCGTGCGGCCATTTTATCAATTGGCGCAGACGAACGAAACGAAGCTGCAAGAACTTTCGAAAGCAAAGGCAAAGAAGCCCTCGAAGCAGCCGACCGCGATGAAGCACGCATCAAAGAAATCGCGAAGGAAATCACTCGTTTCGAAGCAGCAATCAGCGATTCCCGCGAACGGCTTGTTACCCTTGCGCGCGGTGAAGCCGATGCAACAGATGATTTGCATAACCGCCGGCGGCGTCATGCTGCGACTTTCACCGCGATTGTGGCACTCTCGAAAGCTCAAGCACCGGCAATTATCGCCCATGATGGTGATACGACCCTAGCCGCACGGGGTGCGACGGCGCTCGCGGGTCTGCGCGCAGCGCTGACACATGAGGCGCGCGAAACACAGCGCCGAACGACTGAAATTCAGGATCTGCGCGAACGCACAAAATTAGCACGCAATGAAGCAAAAGAAGCAATTGCTTCGCTGCGTAAAAGAGAACGCGAACTTTGGACACTGATCGGTAAGCGGCGCGAAGAAGGACAAGATCACCTTGCTCGCGCGGAAACACTCAAACGTGAAGCCGACCAACTCGCTGCCAAAGCAGAGGCGTTAGACGTTGCAATCGTCCGTGCCCCGCCTCCTGCACTCAAGCCAGTGCGTGTCGCAAATCTCCCTGAAAAAACTATTCCCGCGGCCCGCCGTCAACCCACGATAGCCGAAGCATTGGGCAACCTTGCCGCTCCTGTGATCGGCCAAATTGCCGCACGTTATGATGGCGGCGAGGGCGGAAACGCCGCGCGGGGACTGGTTTTTGAAGCAAAACCTTATTCTCGTGTATACGCTCCGTGGGATGGCAAGATCAGTTATGCCGGACCTGTGAAGAGCTTCGGCCTTGTTACTGTCATAGACATTGGCGAAGGCCATCAGGTTATATTAGCTGGATTAGCCTCGAATGAGCGCAACAAAGGCGAGGCGGTCTTGCGCGGAGAACCGATTGGACATCTCGGAGGTCCAATCACAGATGGTGAAGAATTTTTGGTGGAACAGTCGGCACTTCCTGCCGATGCCGTAACGTCGCTCTATTTTCAGATACGACGGAATGGTGATCCGATAGATCCGGTCCCTTGGCTTGAATAGCCAACAGATCGGCGTAAGATTGACGTTTAGAAAGGTGAGAGCAACATGAATAACACAGTAAAAGGCATTATGCTGGGGGCCGCAGCCGGTGTTGCCCTGACCGCCGCGTTTGGAACCCCGAAGGTAGGAACGGCAACCGCTGCAACATCGACCTATGAGCATCTCGAATTGCTTGGCGATATCTTCGAGCGCACTCGTTCCGCATACGTCGAAGAAGTCGATGAGAAAGAGCTGATCGAATCCGCGATCAACGGAATGCTGACATCACTTGACCCACACTCCAGCTACATCCCGCCTAAAGACTTTGGCGATTTTCAGGCTGATACCAAGGGCGAGTTCGGTGGTCTCGGTATCGAAGTCACGATGGAAGAAGGCTTTGTTAAAGTCGTCTCACCGATCGACGATACACCAGCAGATAAAGCCGGTCTAAAGGCCGGTGATTTTATCACGCATATCGACAGCGAGTCAGTGCTTGGCCTGACCATTGGTGATGCCGTTGAACGGATGCGCGGTCTTGTCGGCACAGATATTGAGCTGACAATTGCCCGCGAAGGGGCTGACGAGCCTTTCGATGTGACGATCACGCGCGATACCATCAAAATCAAGGCGGTAAGATACCGTGTTGAAGGCGATATCGGATATGTGCGGATTTCGAAATTCTCGGAAAAAACTTTCGATGATCTGGCTGCTGGTATGGCCTCAATCAAAGAAGAGTTGGGCGCAAATGCTGTCGCTGGTTACGTCGTCGATTTACGCAATAACCCCGGTGGTTTGTTGACACAGGCTGTAGCTGTCTCCGACGCTTTCCTTGATAAAGGTGAGATTGTCTCGACCCGTGGCCGTGACCAGCAAAACGCTGACCGTTACAATGCACAGCTCGGTGATTTGGCCGATGGCAAACCTGTTGTGGTCCTCGTTAATGGTGGTTCTGCATCGGCCTCTGAGATTGTTGCCGGTGCTCTGCAAGATCACCGTCGCGGTATCGTTGTCGGCGAGAAAACCTTCGGCAAGGGATCGGTTCAAACCATCATGCCACTCTCTTCGAAAGGTGCGATCCGCCTGACGACAGCACGGTATTACACGCCATCAGGCCGTTCGATTCAGGCCCTTGGTGTTGAGCCGGATATTGTTGTCAAACAGGTTGAACTCGACACAGAAAAAAACGCGGAAGAGGAAAGACCACGTTATTCCGAATCGCAAATTCGGGGCAGCCTGGCCAACGATTCTCTGACCGAAGAAGAGAAAGAAATCCGGCGCAAGGAAGAGGAAGCACACGCTGCAACCGAAAAGCTGCGCAAAGAAGATTACCAACTGGCTTATGCCATTGATCTGCTTCACGGATTATCGGTTTACTCAGGCTTCGCCGAACAATAATACACCAGCGTCCCTCCCTCATAACGGGAGGGAGGGACGCAATACATCACGTAAACTGAGATCGTGCGGGCATTAATTTATTAAATTACGTCAGCGATTCATGGTTTCCTAAGTACGTTCATGTCTTCTGTCCGAGCCTATTAACCTTAATGCGCCGGACAGAGTCTTGACGACAGAGCCTTCACATCACGAGCCAAAGAAGCGTCGGTTTTCCGCCGTAGATTATGGAATGTTTGCTTTAGCGGTTTGTTCGTGTGCAGCGCCGTTTGCTGCCCGCTTGCAGGTTGAAGCCCATGCCTCTGCGCCCCAAATCGCGCAACGCGCAGACATCTTACCTTCCAGAGACGTTGCAACACTCAACCATGATAGCACTGTTGCCGAAGCCGCTTTTTTTGAAGCGATAGAGCAACCTGTGACATTGCCTGTGGAACCAACGAAAAGCTTCGAACTGGCAATGCAACAGACCGTCCCGTCGACCGTTGAGCCTGTTTCAATACCTGAAATACTTGTTGAAGTCCCCGTTGCACCCTCAGTGAAGACTCTCGTCTCGGAGCTTTCTCTTGGATTAAACTACGATCTTGCCCCTAACCCAGACGTATCCGATACGCCGCCTCTAAAAGAGCCTGCGGTTATTATTCCAAGCCAAAAGCCCTCACCCGAGAAACGCACTCTTGAAATTACAGCACCAATAAAAACCCCGGTTCCTATCTTTCGCGACAGTGGTCCAAAGATCGCACAAGGCGCGAATGACAAAGCCACTAAGCGCGATACCGATGTCTCATCGAACGATGCACAACCTGACTATCCCGATATCGTAGAAGCTTTGCTGGACCCGATAGAAGAAGCAACGTTACCAGTTCCTCATAAGCTTATTGCCGAAGCTGAATTGATTGAACCAGTCGCCTTTCAGCAACCACAGAATCCGATTAAGCCCATAGAACAACCCGTCGCCATAGAAACCACAGCGCTGACGGTCGAAAATAACCCGGAAGTATTTACCTCCGAAGCCACTCAGTTCGACACGATTCAGGATGAGATTTTTATATCCGAACCAGTAGACCGTATTGCCGCAGAACCGGTAAGACCCGCTCCTGAACCTACGCCAGTTGTCACAACCCAACTTGCCACTCCTCAAGCGACGAGACCTGCGCCTGCCCCTGCGCGTCCACCAGTCAGCATAAAAAATGGGCCAAAAATCGCTCTGGTCATTGCCGCTGCCGGATTCAATAAGAACGTCACCCGTTTCGCTATCGAAAAATTGCCCGCTGGTATCACGCTCGCCTTTGCACCGGTAACAACAGATGTGGCCACTTTAGCACGTGAAGCCAAAGCGGATGGGCACACAATTCTTGTTGAAATTCCGATGGAACCAGTGAACCGGACCCGCGATCCCGGCCCTCTAACGCTGCGCGTTGGGGATACACCACAAAACAATCTTGCCCGGTTAAATCAGGCCTTGGCGCGTGTCCCAAATGCCGATGGTGCATCCAGTTACCTTGGCGCGAAATTTAATGCTGACATCCGTTCAGCCACACCGATTGTACAAGCGCTGGCGCAAAAAGGACTGTTTTTCTTTGAAAACGAGCCAACGTCACGCAGCGTTTTTCAACGCCTGTCAGCGAATTCCCGTCTGCCTTATGCACGTGGTATCATGAAAATTGACCGGGGACGTGGTAGCTCGTCTATTCGCGAAGCTCTCGACGCGCTTGAACAACGGGCAAAACAACAAGGCTATGCCATTGGCGTTGGCACAACGTTGCGTGGTACAATCTCAACAGTTGCGCTCTGGGCGAAAGCAGCAGAGAAACGGGGTGTGCAATTCGTTCCGATTACCGAACTCGCGAACTAAGATGTTTCAACGGGAGTGACCGTGCAGCCTGCTAAAGTCGATTCTTTGCCGTACCGTCCATGTGCCGGGGTTGTTTTGATCAACCGCGATGGTTTGGTTTTTGGCGGCCAACGAATTGATAACCCCGGAACAGCATGGCAGATGCCCCAAGGTGGACTGGATTACGGAGAGCTGCCCGAAGAGGCGGCTTTGCGTGAATTGACTGAAGAAACCGGCGTATCAAGAAACAAAGTTGAGGTTCTGGCGCAAACCCGCGACTGGATCTCTTACGAGCTACCGGATGAACTGCTCGGTAAGCTTTGGAAAGGCAAATATCGCGGCCAAGAGCAAATGTGGTTCGCGATGCGCTTTCTAGGCGATGACACCGACATCGATATTGCGACCGAAACCGCTGAATTTAGTACATGGCAATGGATGACACCGTCTGCGTTAATTGATGCGATTGTGCCCTTCAAACGGCATGTTTATGAAGCAGTATTTTCTGACCTCGGTGAATGGATTACGCCGGTTTAGGCCGCCTACCTGTTCAATAAACCGAACGAGCACTTTAATTCGGCAACGCTTCTAACGCCACAAGTACGGTTTTGTCTTCTACCTGATCACCCTCAGCGACAGACACCTTTGCCACAACGCCATCACGCGGCGCGGTTAAAGTATGTTCCATTTTCATTGCTTCGAGAACGATCAGCGCATCTCCTTTGGAAACCGAATTTCCAATTTGAGCGGTAACACTCTTCACTGATCCCGGCATCGGTGCGCTGATGATATCACCACCTGCCATTTCACTTGCGGGAACAACAGGATCAGGAAATCCGAAATCGTAGTCGACACCATTGATGAAAATGACGACACCATTGGGTACTGGTATCGCATCTGCTCTTGTACCCCGGCCATTGATTTCAATGCGTCCTTTGCCATCAAAATCATGAAACCGAATTCGCGTCGTGTTACCCCCGATATGAACAGCATATGATAGGGCATCATGCAGCGTAACCTTCGCCTCCAATCGTTCGCCGTTCTGTTCGATCAAAGCGCATTGCTGCGCCGGTCCCCAAGCCCGCCATCCCGTAAGCTTTTGCCAAGGATCATTTCCTGTTTCTCGAGGCAATCCAAGAGCCGCTAATGCGGCCAGCGCTGCCGCCGCATCAGAAGACTGTTCCGGTTTCGTCAAGTCGGCATAATCGCGTTCGATTAAACCCGTATCAACATCACCCGCCGCAAAATCTGCATTATCAGCAAGCGCAGCAAGAAAACGTATGTTCGTGACAGTCCCTGCTATCCGTGTCTCATCAAGTGCAGCCCGCAAAGCACCTAGCGCAAGTTCCCGCGTCTCTTCATGAACGATAATCTTTGCGATCATCGGATCATAGAAAGGCGTAATCGTATCGCCTTCCCTCACGCCGGTATCGACACGCGCCTCTTTCGGAAAAGTCAGATGGTGCAATGTTCCCGGCGCTGGTAGAAATTCACGTTGCGCATCTTCCGCATAAATTCTTGCTTCAATCGCATGACCGAATACGGCGAGGTCTTGCTGACCGAAAGGTAGATTTTTATGCAAAGCAATATGCATCTGTAACTCTACCAAATCATAGCCGGTAATCGCTTCCGTCACGGGATGTTCGACCTGCAAGCGGGTGTTCATCTCCATGAAGTAAAAACGATCAGCACGCAGCCCGTCCGAGGCATCCACAATGAATTCTACGGTTCCCGCGCCAGCATAGTTTATCGCTTTTGCAGCGCGCACCGCTGCCTCACCCATTGCAGCACGCAATTCGTCTGTCATGCCGGGAGCAGGCGCTTCTTCGATTACTTTTTGATGCCGGCGCTGCAACGAACAATCACGTTCAAACAGATGAACAGCATTCCCGTTGCCATCGCCAAAGACTTGAATTTCAATATGGCGCGGCGTCGAGATAAATTTTTCGATCAAAACATGCGCGTCACCAAAGCTTGCCTGACCCTCGCGTTGTGCGCCTTCTAGTGCCGCTAAAAACTCATCAGAGTTTCGAACGAGGCGCATCCCTTTTCCGCCGCCGCCTGCACGGGCCTTAATCATCACGGGATAACCGATCAATTCGGCTTGTTTCGCTAGGAAAGCCAGATCTTGCTCACTGCCGTGATAACCAGGAACAACTGGCACGTCCGCTCTTTCCATCAGCTCTTTTGCAGCATCCTTGAGGCCCATCGAACGGATAGATTCTGCACTAGGACCAATGAAAGCGATTCCGGCAGCATCCAGAGCTTCAACAAAATCAGGGTTTTCAGATAGAAATCCATATCCGGGATGAACGGCTTCAGCGCCCGTTAGCTTACAAGCATCAATGATCGCAGGGATATTGAGATAACTCTCGGTTGCTGCGGCTGGTCCGATCCGAACACTCTCATCCGCCATCTCAACATGAAGCGCTTTCGTATCGGCATCAGAATAAACCGCCACCGTTCGCACACCAATCTCTCGCGCGGTTCGCATAACCCGACATGCAATCTCACCACGGTTGGCTATGAGTATTTTACGGAACATAGTCTCTCCGAACGAAAAAATTAGCCGATATCAAAACTTATCTCCCTCAGAACAGGGAGAGCCACAAATTGGCAAGCGCAGCAATAGTCATTGAAGTAAAAGTCAGGACCATACCCGAACTCCGAAGCGGAATGCTTTGAGGGTGTTGGCTCAATCCCCACGCATGACCGGCACGGCCAAAAAATAACATCAACCCTATTGCATGCAGCAATACCGTGTGCGCGCCTTGTAACTCGACGAGCAACAGCAATAACAATCCAAAAGGCACATATTCCGCGAAATTCGCATGAACTCTAATACGTGTGCGTAACGCCGGATCATCTGCATCACCCAGCGAAATACGCTCCCGCCGCCGAACGAGAGCAACGCGAAGGCTGAGGAAAATATAAAGAAACGCAAGAAGCGAGGCATAGATTGGCGTTGCAGAAATTGTCATGACTCAATCCTCAAATACCGACCGACCATCGACCATCTTCAAAATGTACCTTTACATAATCTGACATCAGCTCTGTATCATTATCTACGCCTGTCATCGAACTAAGGTTCGACCCTCAATATGCATGATAGGGAGATAATAGGCTCACGAAAAAAGGCAGAGCCGAAGCCCTGCCTTTCCAAAAACATCCATGCTTGTGCACGCTGGATCAGCCTTTACCCTTCCAAGGGATCAGCCATTTCTCGAGTATCCGCATCAAAATGTCGATGCCAAAGCCAACAACACCAATCAGCAAGATACCCACGATCACGATGTCGGTCAGTGAAAACTTCGAGGCTTCAATGATCATCTTACCAGCGCCCTTTTGCGCAGCAACCAGCTCAGCCGCGACCACCGTGCCCCAGCAAACCCCCATTGCGACACGAGCACCTGTAAAGATGTCAGGCAATGAGTTCGGCACAATGACGTTCTTCAAAATTTGCCACTTCGACGCGCCGAGCGAATACGCAGCATGAACCTTAGAAATCCTCACACCCGACACACCGGATCGCGCGGCAATCGCCATAATCCAAAGCGCAGCCAAGAATAGGAGTGAAATCTTGCCCGTCTCCCAAATACCCAGCCAAATGATGATCAGTGGGATCAACGCAAGAGGCGGTACGGGGCGCATAAATTCGACGATTGGATCAAACCAACCACGGAACCAACCGTTAAGGCCCATCGCATATCCAAGCGGGATACCAACCAGACACCCGAGCAAAAAGCCGACGAGCACACGGAACAATGACAGCCCAAGGTGCTCAAACAGAGTAACGTTCTGATAGCCGTCAAAGATAAGGCTAATGAACCGTTTTCCGACTTTTTCAGGCGAAGGCAGAAATTGTTCCGCCATCTGCATCCCTTGTTCAGGCTCAAACGTCAGGCTGCCTTTGGCGTTCATGCGAACCTGGCCGTTCTCGATATCGACAGCACCTTCCGGTGCAATAGGAATACCATTGATCGACGTAATCTTTTGCTCTTTGCGATCTTCAAGCAATTTACCGGCAATAATTGTTGATGCGCGATAAGCTGGGATCGTGGTCGCGAAATTCTTTGCGAAGCCACTTTCCTCAAGATCATCAAGAGAGGGAAGCTCAACGACAGCACCAACCGGATGCGCCAAAGCACGTACGATCCCGGTATCTTTCGTTCCATCGGGCGCGGTCGCTTCATACGTAAAGCCTGTGTCACCTTGAAATGGACCCGGTACATGCAAGAAACCCGGTATCAAACTTGATCCGGTGAACGATCCCCAAATCACGAAAATCGAAATAACGGAGATAACGGATGCAAAGCGGTTTGAACGGATCGCGCTCTCATCCCCGAAAGTCACCGTTTTCAATGCAGTGAAAGGATCTTTCTTGACAAAAGGAGCGCCGACAATGGCCCAGATCAATGCGGCAATCGCAAAGATCAGAATGTACATTCCAAGAATAATCATGCTGCGGACTCCTCAGTACGGCCCATGATCTCTTCTTCCATGTCCCAAATCATGGCGAGGATTTCCTCGCGGGTCGTATTGTAATCAGGGTGCTTTTTAACTTCACGAAGATCAGCGCCGACGCCCATTTCTGCAAATGGTAGGCGGTACTCTTTATGGATGCGACCCGGACGCGGAGCCATCACCAGCAAACGCTCACCGAGTAACAAAGCTTCTTCGACCGAGTGTGTAATCAGGATGATGGTCTTGCCCGTCTCTTTCCACAGCTTCAGCACCAAACCTTGCATCTTCTCGCGGGTCAGTGCGTCGAGTGCGCCCAATGGCTCATCCATGAGGATCACATCAGGGTCATTCGCTAGACAGCGGGCCAAGGCCACACGCTGTTGCATGCCACCGGACAGCTCATAAACCGCTTTATCTTTAAAGTCTTGCAGACCAACAACATCAAGCAAGTGTTCAACGATTTCATTGCTCTGTGCTTTTGGCATACCCTTCATATCAGGACCAAAAGATACGTTCTTACGAACGCTCATCCACTCGAACAGCGCACCTTGCTGAAAGACCATGCCGCGATCAGCGCTCGGTCCAATAACCTGTTTGCCATTCAAGACAACTTGGCCGCTTGTCTGCTTTAGGAAACCCGCAACAATGTTGAGCAACGTTGTTTTACCGCAGCCCGACGGACCAAGAACTGACATCAGTTCACCGCTTTTCAGATCAAGCGAAACATTCTGCAAGGCCTGTACGTGACTGCCATTGGGCAGGTCGAACCGCATCGAGATGTCGTCGATTTGCAAACCGGACATGCGCGTCACCCTCTATATTTTATTAAATTCGTCAGATGGCGCTTGACCTGCGCCTTATCCTAAAAAGAAACCGCCCGGAAACCATCGGGCGGCTTCTATATCAAGTCTCAGCTCTTAGAGCTTCGAAGCTGCTTCGAGGTAGCTTGCGTTCACAGCACCTTCATACGAGTCGAGAGCTGTGATTTCACCGCCTTCAGCGCGCTTATCGGTTGCCTCTTTGAAGTTAGCCGCCATGAAGCCGCCAAGCCATTCACTGCTCAGTTGCTCTTGAACCGAAGGGAAGCTGAAGGTCGAGGCAGTTGCCGTCGCACCATCGAGGTCCATACCAGCTTGAGCAGCAATGTCAGGCAGCATGTCGTTTTTGCGGCCTTCGTTGTACTGACGGTTCATGTCGTGGGTCAGGTGAAGGAAACGGGTGACAAGGTCAGCGTTCTCAGCAGCCCACGAACCGTCAACTGCGGTCACGTCGTAAACCTTACCAACGATCGACTCTTTCTCAGCACCAACGAGAAGAGGATTGCCGTGCTCTTTCATGCGGCGCAGAGGACCACCCCAGCCACAAACCATGTCGAGGTTACCGCTTGCAAAAGCAGCAGCCGAATCGACAGGAGCCATATCGACAACTTTCATCGTCGAGGTATCAACACCGAAATGTTCCATCTGAGCAAGGAAACCGGTGTGAGCAGCCGTACCGAGCGGCACACCAACTTCTTTACCTTCGAGTTCTTTTGCATTCGATGCATCGATTTCAAGGCTTTCACGAACAACGCAGTTATCGTTGTCGGAATATCCAACAGCAACATCAACCGCCTGAATGTCTTGACCAGCAGAAACAGCTGTCAGGAACGGCGTAACACCCATGGAAACAGCGATCTGTACGTCGCCAGAAGCCATAGCAGCGGACATTGCCGTACCGGCATCGAAGGAAACCCAGTTGACTTTTACACCGAGAGCTTGGTCATAAATTCCGTTTTTCTGAGCATATTGGAAAGGCATTGGCCATTCCGGGAAGTATGCAACGGTCAACTCTTCAGCGGCTGTAGCAGCATTCGAAGAAACCATCAGCGCGAGAGCACCCGCAGCACCTAAAAGTAGTTTTTTCATTTTGTTCTCCCTATCTACACCGGAGAGGCTCCGGAGTTGGGATGCAGTGAAGAACAAGCGTCGTGCCGGCGCAAGATATTTTGTGAGTCCAGTTAAACGCGCTCACAAGCCATTGCACCGTAAAATTAAGCGTTTTGGGTGTTTTAGGCTTTAGCACCGGAAAAACTTAAAATTTAATAAGTGATTTTAAAAGGCTAAGGGGCGGCACAAACCTGTCTGTACCGCCCTCTCAGTCGCCCCGTTCGACTCGTAAACTTTTTAAAAGTGTAACCCTGTGTGCCTAGATGGCTCCAGTCTGAAATTGCAGATATGCTGGACCAATAATAACGATGAACAGAACTGGCAGGAAGAATATGATCATCGGAACTGTCAGTTTCGCAGGCAGGGATGCAGCTTTTCGTTCAGCAACGGACATGCGTTCACTGCGACTTTCATCTGAAAGAACACGAAGAGCAGAACCAACGGGCGTACCATAACGCTCAGCCTGGATAAGAGTACCAGTTAGAGCCTTGATCTGCGGCATTCCCGTACGCAATGCGAAGTTTTCGTAAGATTTAGACCTGTCACCAAGGTAGGATAGCTCTGCGCAAGTCAAAGCAACTTCTTCAGCCAGTTCTTGACTTTGTGCTGCAATCTCTTCGGAAACCCATTGAAAAGACTTCTCAATTGACATTCCAGCTTCTACGCAGATCACCATAAGGTCCAGAGCATCAGGAAACGCTCTTTGCATGTTAACCTGACGTTTCTGCGTCACATTCTTCAACATGACACTTGGTAATGCGTATCCAACTACAGCAACGACCAAAGAAATCATTCCATGACGTACTGGCTCAAACTCGCCTTTGTATATCACCGAATAATAGAACAATGCTGCACAGAAGAGAATGAAAGGCATCACAATTCGGAAGAACAAGAAAACTACCGAAGCTTTCTGGCCACGATATCCCGCTTGGGACAGCTTTTGACGCAGCTCTGTGTTATTCAGCAATTCATCCATGCGGAACTTTTCAACCGTATTACGCATAACACGGACAGTTCCTTCGTCGAGTTCACCCCGACGCTTTTTGCCTTTCTTC
The DNA here is from genome assembly GCA_937990185.1 of uncultured Neomegalonema sp. Taxonomy (GTDB): domain Bacteria; phylum Pseudomonadota; class Alphaproteobacteria; order Rhodobacterales; family Rhodobacteraceae; genus JAHDDY01. The sequence goes on from CALKBI010000079.1 coordinate 27,737, forward strand.
TTTCCACCATCAATTTGATGCTGCTGCTTAAGTGCCTCTCGTCGAGCATTTATCGACTTCAGGCGCTTATTGACGCTACCAACCTGTGCTGGGAAAAAAGCGATCCACAATAAAAAGGCGGCAATTCCAATCAAAACAACTGCATAAACAGCTTGTGTTGAAGGAAGAGATGAGAAGAAATCCATTGTCGCCCCCTTAAATTTCGAAATTCATCATGGCTTTCATCATGAAGATGCCACAACTCATCCAAAATAGACCACCGAAAAGCATGTAATTTCCTAGACTCTCTGAGAAGAGAAGGGAAATATAGTCAGGTGCAATTAAAAACAAAATCGAACCCACAACAAATGGCAAACTACCAATAATACCAGCAGATGCTTTTGCTTCAGAAGAAAGCGCTTTAATTTTATTCTTCAGCTTTTTTCTTTCACGCAGCGTATTGGAAAGGTTACCCATTGCTTCAGCAAGGTTACCACCAGTTTGCTTTTGTATTCCTAGAACAATATTGAAGAAGTTAACCTCTGACAATGGAACTCGATTGTAAAAACGAGCTAAAGCATCTTCCAAAGTCACGCCAACCGCAGTGGATTCTGTAATAATACGAAATTCAGTGCTCACAGGCTCTGGTACTTCTCGTGCGATCACACGCATGCCTTCATTTACAGGCAGACCAGTCCGGACACCACGTACCAAGATATCAATCGCATTAGGAAATTCGGCAATAAATTTCTTCTGCTGACGGCTGATGGCCATGTTGACGAATTTTGGTGTTAGAATAACAGCGCAAAACGGAAGAGCTGCTACAGCAAAAAGCGGCTTGATACCGAAAAACATCAACACTGCGCTGACGAGTGCACCAAAAATCGAAAACTTGATATACAGGGAAGTAACACTTCCCTTCATACCAGCCCGCTCCATCAAAACACTCAGAGGTGCTTTAGAGGATTGTTTCCGCATTTCCTCTTGTTTACGAAGCTGTTCTTGAATCTGTTTTCTACGATCCGCGCCTTTAGTTTTTTTACCTGAATCACCTTTCGATTCAGATCTAATGCGCGAGGCTCCCGAAGCCGTAGGACTAGGTGCAAGAAAGACATACATCACCGAGTAAACTGTGAAGAACGTCAAAAGACCCATCCCCGCCATTAGTCCTGACGGTCCGAACATTTCTGCGAGCGTTGAGTACATACTGCTTCGCCTTCCTTAGTTGCACTCGGATAATCCGAGCGCGGATGGATTAATCCACCACTTCTTCCATGTTTGCCAATGCGTCCTGAAGCTCAATTTCACGGTTAAATCCGCGTGCACGATCCCAGAAGTTTGGTTGACCAATACCCGTCGAGACGTGCTTGCCAATCAGCTTGCCTTTGTCGTCTTCGCCGGTAACTTTATATTTTACGAGGTCCTGCGTGATGACGGTGTCACCCTCCATCCCGAGTACTTCTGAGATGTGAGTAATCCGACGCGAGCCATCACGAAGGCGTTGCGCTTGAACGACGACGTTCACAGCGGAAACAATCATCTCGCGGATCGTTTTCGATGGCAGCGAGAAGCCACCCATCGTGATCATTGATTCCAAACGCGACAGACCTTCGCGCGGGCTGTTGGCGTGAAGCGTACCCATCGAACCGTCGTGGCCCGTGTTCATGGCTTGGAGCAAATCGAATGCTTCAGGGCCACGAACCTCACCAACAATGATCCGCTCAGGACGCATCCGCAGACAGTTCTTGACGAGATCCCGCATCGAAACCTCACCCTTACCTTCAAGGTTAGCAGGGCGTGTCTCCAAGCGAACAACGTGAGGCTGTTGCAGTTGCAATTCAGCCGAGTCTTCGCAGGTAATGATGCGCTCATCGTCGCCGGCAAATCCGGAGAGACAGTTGAGCAGCGTCGTTTTACCAGAACCCGTACCGCCGGAGATCAAGATGTTACAGCGACATGCCGCAGCAATCTGCAGAACCGTCGCGCCCTCATCGGTGATCGCACCAAACTTGATCAAGTCAGACAGCTTGAGCTTGTCCTTCTTAAACTTACGAATGGTGAGTGTCGCACCGTCAATCGACAGCGGCGGCGCAATCACGTTAACACGAGAGCCGTCGAGCAAACGCGCATCACAGATCGGCGAACTTTCATCAACCCGGCGGCCAACTTTGGACACCATGCGCTGACAGATTTCCAACAGTTGTTGGTTGTCGCGGAAGCGGATGTTGGTCAGCTCAATCTTACCGTCGACCTCGATGTAAACCTGCTCGGCGCCATTCACCATCAAGTCGGCAATGTCATCGCGCTCGAGCAGCGGCTCAAGAGGACCATAACCGAGAACGTCATCGCAGATATCATCGACCAAGCGTTTCTGCTCGGCGATCGACATGATGTGGCCTTTGACCGCGATGATCTCGTTGACGATCTGGCTGATCTCGGCTTCGGCTTCTTCGCGAGGCAAAGAAACTACACGGCCCATATCCATCGCGTCGATCAACGCTTCGAAGATTTCGGATTTCAGGTCGTAGTAAGCCTCGTTGTGCATTCCCTCACGGCCCTGGTCACCCCGGGTCGCAGGTTGTTGCACTTCTTCTTTTTGTTTGGTTTTGCCTCGGCCTTTGTTGGCGCCGAAACCGCCTTCACGTTTGTCTTCCAACTCGAGCGTCGAGTTACTGGTCATTTCGCTCGATTTACGACGCGCGATTTCGCGCATGTCGATTTCGTCTTCCTCACGCACCATCGGAGTTTCAAACTCCTGGGGCGCAGGTTCATCGGCGAAGCGTTGAGAGACCGCATCGGCTGTATCCTCGACAACCGACCGACTTGGCGGCGGACGAGAATCGCTCAGATCAACATTCAATGCATCGAGTGGGCGTGGCTTAACTTTGGGAGCGGGACGTGGAACTTTCCCACCCGCAGCACCAGGGCGCGGCGGTGGCGGTGGCGCGCGGCGCGGCGAATCCGGCATCTTAGCCTGATGTTCCGTCGTTGCCGGCACGCTCGAAGAACCTTCCGCTCGTGGTTTGGCACCACCGTCTGTCCGTTTGCTAAACATGTTCGCCTTCCACAATCCTAGGTCGGGCGCATCCACGAAGGATGCTGATGGTGCCGATCTTTTCTAAGATCGGCATCACGCTCTTACTCTTCAGTTTTCTTCTTCGACAGCTTACTACGCAGTCCGGCAAAGATGCTTTTGACATCCACACCCTTGCCAGCAGGACGACGCTTTTTCAGCGCTCCAGACTTACGTACAAGGCCGTCGTTCAGATCCGTCAGCGTCGCGACAGTCTCGTGCTTCGGGTTAATCTCGTTGAGCATCTGACCGTTATTCGATGCCGATCCGAACAGCGTCGCATCATAGGAGATCGACAGTTCAACGTCGGCACCAACGATTTCAACGATGTCTTTTTCGGCAATCTCAGGACGCTTCGGCATGCCAACCTGATTGATGACGATACGGGGAGCCGCGTCGTTTGGACGACGTTGAACCAGCAGATCGTACATGGCTTTCAGGTTACGCAGCGCAGCGAGTTCAGGCGTCGAGACCAAAACAATCTCGTCCATCTGAAGGATCGCCGTCCGAACCCAAGGGGTCCAGATGTGCGGGATGTCAAAGACAACATAGTCCGCTGACTTGCGAACAACTTCGATCATCTCAACAATAGCCGACTCGTCAAACTCGCTCGACACTTCCAAAGAAGAAGGGGCCGCGAGAATGGACAGGAAGTCGTCGTGCTCGACCAACAGGCGTTGCAGCTTGACGTCATCCAGCTCGTCAATCGAACCCAGCGCATCAACCACCGAGCGCGTTGGCTCGCGGTTAAAGTCAAGGCCCGCTGTACCGAACTGCATGTCGAGATCGACGAGGATAACTTCTTTTTCCTCTTCGTTCGCGATCATTGATGCGCAGTTATGCGACAGCGTCGACGCGCCTGCGCCACCCTTCACGCTCACGAAACCGATGGTACGCGCAATCGGCGCTTCCTCTGGGTCCGAGAACACCATCGAAATGGCTTCGATGATCTGCATTGGGGCCGCTGGCGAAACGATGTACTCGTCCACGCCTTGACGCTTCAGTTCACGATAGAGCGTGACGTCATTCGACGGTCCGCAAACGATGACCTTCGTGTCGGGATCACAAACTTCGGCGAGCGCTTCCAGCTCATCAAAGATCGCGAGGCCGGTCTCTTTGGTCTCGAGGATCAAGAGGTGCGGCGTTGCTGTCTCTTGATACATCGTTGCCGCTTTTGCGACACCGCCCATCGAGACGGCAACCGAAGTACGGGTCATTCGCCGATCATAGGCCGAGTCCTGCAGCGCAGTCGCCATTGTCGGCGTCTCACAGAAGGCTTCGATATCGATACGGGGAATAAGCGTCTCGATTGGACCGCCAAAACCCTGCTCTTCGTCGTCGTAGTTATAATTTTCTGCCGCCTGAGACATGGGGGCTTCTCCTTGCTTGGGCTAGAGCCCACCTGTCTGG
>CALKBI010000080.1 GCA_937990185.1 uncultured Neomegalonema sp.
GTCACTCCCGCGAAAGCGGGAGTCCACTTACCCGTTGTCACTTGCCGAGCTGTAGCTTCCCACCTTCGCGGAAATGACAACCGAGGGGTATGCGCAAGCTCTCGGTATTTCGCCTCCGTCATTCGCCATGCGAATGTCGGAAGCGAAAAACCTGCCGCGCGACGTCGATGCTAACGTCACCGTTAGCCGCGTTCGCGAAGCGAATGTTATCGAGCAAATTTCTTATATTTAATCCGCTTCGGCTCTACCGCATCCGGTCCCAAACGGGCGATCTTGTCTTTTTCGTAATCCTCGAAATTGCCTTCGAACCACTCCACATGGCTATCGCCTTCAAAGGCCAGCATGTGCGTGCAGATACGATCCAAGAACCAGCGATCGTGCGAGATCACCACGGCGCATCCGGCAAAACTGAGCAGCGCGTCTTCGAGCGCCCGCAGTGTATCAACATCCAGATCATTGGTCGGCTCATCGAGCAACAGCACGTTGCCGCCCTCTTTCAACAGCTTGGCCATATGGACGCGGTTGCGCTCGCCGCCCGACAGCATGTTCATCTTTTTCTGCTGGTCGCCGCCTTTGAAGTTGAACGCGCCGACATAAGCCCGCGCATTCACTTCGGCATCCCCCAGAACGATAATGTCATTCCCCTCGGAGATTTCCTCATAAACAGTCTTGTTCGGGTCCAGCGCATCGCGGCTTTGATCCACATACCCAAGCTGTACTGTATCCCCAAAAGTCACCGACCCTTCATCGGGTTGCTCTTGTCCGGTGAGCATACGGAACAGTGTCGTCTTACCTGCGCCGTTCGGCCCGATCACACCGACAATCCCGCCGGGGGGAAGACTGAACGACAACCCGTCTACCAAAAGCTTATCGCCATAGGCTTTCTTAATGGCATCGACTTCGATGACTTTATCACCAAGGCGCGGACCATTCGGGATCACGATCTGAGCCTTGCCGACTTTCTCACGCTCGGATTGCGCCGCCATTTCATTATAGGCGTTTAGGCGTGCTTTCGATTTGGCTTGGCGGGCCTTGGGGGATTGCCGCACCCATTCCAACTCGCGCGCCATCGTACGCTGCTTGCCTTTGTCCTCGCGATCTTCTTGCTCAAGCTGTTTGGCCTTTTGCTCCATCCAAGAAGAATAGTTGCCTTCCCACGGAATGCCTTTGCCGCGATCCAGTTCCAAAATCCATGACGTGATGTTGTCGAGGAAATAACGGTCGTGGGTAATTAGCAGCACAGCACCGGCATATTCCTGAAGGTGCTTTTGCAGCCACGCGATTGTTTCCGCATCAAGGTGGTTGGTCGGCTCGTCCAACAGCAGCATTTCGGGTTGCTCAAGCAACAGCTTACACATCGCAACGCGGCGTTTTTCGCCACCCGACAGCGTTTTAACGTCCGCATCATCGGGAGGACAACGCAGCGCCTCCATTGCCACATCAATCTGACTGTCGAGATCCCAGAGGTTCTGCGCGTCGATTTGATCCTGTAGCTCGGTCATCTCGTCCATAAGATCAGGGTTCTCGCCTACCCCTATCGCGACCTCATTAAAGCGGTCGAGCAGTGCTTTTTTCTCTGCGACGCCTTCCATGACATTATCGCGAACGTTTTTGCTCTCATCCAACTGAGGTTCCTGAGGCAAATAACCGACCCGAACGCCTTTATCTGCCCAGGCTTCGCCGGTGAACTCCTTGTCCAGACCCGCCATAATCTTGAGCAATGTCGATTTACCCGCTCCGTTATTCCCGATGACGCCAATCTTCGCGCCGGGGTAGAAAAACAGACGAATGTTTTGGAAAACAGGCTTTCCGCCCGGATAAGTCTTCGACACGCCATCCATGTAGTAGACAAACTTCTCGGCCATGCCGGAAACCCCTTTTGAAAAAGTCTGGAAATTCTGAGGCGTTCTACCGAGCGACGCAAAGAAAGGCAAACGCTTGCAGTGTTGCTCAGCATCAACGCCAAAAACCGCTGTTTCACGGCTATGTTACCGTACACAGCACAAAGATCGCGTCCTTCGTGTCACAGGTTAAGAATTTCTGATGCTTTGTGAACGAAAGAGGATTTATAGACGTTGCTTCTTCGTCAACACACGCTCAGATTTGTTGTCTATGGGATGGAGGCAAACATGATTCACACGTTTTCTACAGCGGCAGCAATCATTCTGATAAGCGCCACTGCAGCGTTAGCGCAAACCGCGACAGCGCCAACATCAAGCAAAGTTGCAACGGACACTGAAGGTAAAAGCCTTGTCGGTGCACCTCTTAGCTTTAATCCATCGGCTGAAGGCGGTAACGAAGGCAAGCCTGACACGCTTTTCGTTATTGAAACCGGCAGCGTAAAGTCCGCTGCAGAATGGTCGGAAGCAGACCGCAATGCCTGCAAAGCATCTGGCGGTATTGAATTGCCTGTTTCTGCAGGACGAATTGCCTGTTTCGCACTTTAATGTCTATCGGCCCAAACTGGTCGATGAACATCAAAATTGCTGAATGATTCGGCACAAAAGCGATTCTGAGCGTTGCTTTCAGCGCTCAGGGAAGCAAATTATAAGCATAAATGGTGCGGCGACACGTCGCACCTCGTGCCTTATTGAGCGCCATAATCGTTGGGTTTTCACCTCACAAAACCCTTGTTAACCATTATGTCTGCTTGTTTTTTCTTTTTCCCCTTAACATCGCCGCAATTCGCGACGTACACAGTATGCGCGTCGTGACCGTTGCACTGTCGGAAAAGCTGCCTTAACCCAGCACCCGACTAGGCGACGGGGGCAGCGCCAATATGAATTTACAAGGCAGGAGAATTCCGTGATGAAACTAACCAAAGCGGCGGTGACCGTACTTGGACTTTCGATTATTGCCAGCCCGGTTGTTGCAGAAGATCTTGGTATCCTCTCACCCGGCACGATTGGCTCAACAATTGTTGGTTCTTCTGATGTTGTCCTTCAAATCCCTCAAATCGGAGAGCGGGCACAAACGGTCGAAGCGATTGACGTAACAGGCGTTCAACTCGTTGAGGCGCACCCTGGTTCGGGTCAAATCATTGATATTTCAGGAGCCGACGGCTCTCTTCGTTCCTGCTACGCCAATGGCGGGATTGCCCAGCAGGGGCAAGACTTAGCATATCGTTGCGAACTCGATACGTCCGGTGGTCAAGGTCCGCTTTCACAACAAGCCGCGTCCTCCGCTTATGTCAGCCCATCATCCGCTGATACAGGCTATAACGGCGTGAACAGCGTTGAAGACCCTGCCCTTGTTGACTGTGTGTCGCGCGGTGGGTCACTGATCCAACTATCGAATAACGGACAATTCGCCTGCGCGATGTAATCTTCTGCACTTCGAATGTTTAGAAATATGATACGGCTCTCCAAGAATTTTGGAGAGCCGTTTTTTATGCGTTTCGCTGCGTTCATAAATTGCATGAGATTGCTTGAATGATCACCGGGCATCATTGGCGAGCAGGCAGACCGACCGCAGTCGCAGGCATGACAATCGGATTGCTTGGCGGTTCATTTGATCCACCCCACGAAGGTCATTTGCATATCTCGGAAATAGCGTTGCAACGGCTTGGTTTGAACCACGTTTGGTGGTTGGTATCACCGGGAAATCCGCTCAAACAAAAAGGTCCGGCGCAAATAGAGCGTCGTCTTACCGCATGTCATAATGTGATCGGCGGGCGGACTAAAATCCAACCAATTGATTTTGAAAAGCGCGTGGGCACACGGTATACAATCGATACTTTGCGCGTCCTAAAACGCCTTTACCCCGGAGTCAGATTTGTATGGTTAATGGGTGCGGATAATTTGACAGAAATTCACCGGTGGAAACAATGGGGCGAGATTTTCGAGACAGTTCCGATTGCTGTATTCGCGCGGCCCGGCCATCAAATAAAAGCGGGCCTTTCAATCGCCGCCACGCGCTTTGCCTCAGCGAGACTCGACGCAAAACGCGCCAAAGCTCTCGCATGGCGCAAAACTCCTTGTTGGAGCCTGCTTACCCATCCAATGCAGGCGCAATCCTCAACGGCAATCCGCGCACGCGGCGAATGGTAACAGCATGACGACACGCAGGGATTTGCTAACCGGCTTAGGTGCACTAGCGCTCGCACCAAACGCAGCACATGCGCAATCTGTTCGACACCTCGAGCGCGGGACTGATGCTATCATAGCAGAGTCAGCCCCAATTGGCCGCTTCGGGTTTATTCTTGTCGATGTCGAAGACGGCAAAGTCGTTGAGGAAGTAAATGCCGACGGCTTGTTCATCCCTGCCTCGCTTGCGAAAATTCCCACCAGCTTTACGTCGATGCGCGTTCACGGTCCCCGGTCCAGCTTTGCCACACAGATAAAAGCCGAAGGGCGCATCGAAAACGGCGTACTTGATGGCAACCTCCATTTAATAGGCGGCGGCGACCCTAGTTTAGACACCAACGGTCTTGTCGACCTCGCTGAGCAACTGCGGGCCGCCGGTATTCAGCTTGTGACCGGAAGTTTCAAATATTACGCGACCGCATTGCCGCAAGCACGTTGGCTTGACAGACAACAACCTTGGCAAGCGCCTTACAACCCCAGCATGGGCGGCCTAAACCTCAATTATAATAGAGTTCAGTTCCGCTGGGCGCGTGAGGGGGGCAATCTACATGTGCGCGGAGCCGCCGTTTCAGATGGCAAAGTTATTCCAGCGCCCAGTGTGCAGTTCCGTGTCACGCGAAGCGGAGACGAGCTGAATCATGATACCATCAACGGCGTAGAGACATGGACATTAAAAGAGTCTCTGCTGCGAGGTAGAGGCAATCGGTGGCTACCCGTCCGTCAGCCCGGCGCGTATACCGCTGGCGTATTTCAGCAAGTTTGCGCAGAAATGGGCATCTCAATCCCGCCAGCACAAGAATCCGGTGAAACGCCGAAAGGCCGGGTTATCGCAAAACATAACAGTGCATCTATCTATGAGATGCTGCGCGGGATGATGCGATATTCGAACAACCTCACAGCCGAAGCCTTAGGCGCTTCTGCTGGGCTGGATGATGGCAAACGGCCTCGTAGTATCAGACATGCAGCAGCTCTAACCTCGCAACGCACGGTCAAAGATGTTGGCAGTGTCGGAGGCAAAGGTTGGAACGGTTTCGCGTTGGCCAACCATTCAGGGCTTTCGGTTCTGTCCCGCGCAACACCGAGGCAAATAGCTTACATTTTGCGCACAGGACAAAAAAAGTGGGGCGACCCGTATCGCGCGCTTTTCAATAATCAAACCATGACATCCGAGCGCCTTGGCTTACCGTTTGGCGTGCCTACACCGGATCACTCGATCTACGGCAAAACGGGATCAATGCATTTCGTTCGCGGACTTGCAGGATTTTTGACGGTCAAGAACCGTCCGATGGTCTATGCCTTCATCGCAAACGAAGATGACAGCCGGGACATTCTCAACAAACAATTCACACCTTATAGTGATCCGACACCCACAGCGGCGGCCAACTGGTCGCGGCGGACGAGAGATTTTCAACAGGCTATGTTGCGGGAATGGGTGCTGCGCTATTCAGCCTAAACATTGACGTCAATTACAGAGTTTAGCCTTTTCTACACCTGCAAGAGAAGGCTCAAATGCGGTTGCTTCGGAGACGATCTGACCTCCCTCGACACGCACGGCCATCAAAGTTCTGCGGCTGGCATCCGGTGTGAGCAATTCGACCCGCCCATCACACGCACGCACTCCGCTGGTAATAAAATCCTCGCCAATCGCGTGGTTGGAAAACCCTGACTTCGGCTCAACAATCGGCACAAGCTGATCGCCTTTAAGTGTCACAATCTTCAGAATTTTACCGAGATGCGGTGTCTCGACATAAGCAATGTCATTCTGCCCATCGCCGTCAAAATCAGCGATACCCGCAGGAGCGAGCCAGCGATAGCGCGTTCCGATATGTGGCGTGGCAGCACGTTTGATCAACCGTGTTGACGTCCCGGACTCTTCAATATCATACACCGAAAGTTGCGCACCCAAATCTCGATGACTTTCAACCACCGCGACCGCTTCATGGTTATCAGTCCCAAGACGGGCTTGGCGGGGCTTTAGATCCTCGAAAACTCTCTCTTCAGGCAGTGTAATCGTATGAAGTATCGAGTCTTTGCTGCGCAATTCCAGCGTGCCATATTCCACGCTATCCCCAAGAACAGCATGGGCGTAGCGCTCTGTCGGCGCACCGAACTGAGCATATAGCTCATCATCTGCACTTGCCGGATATGCAAGGCAACATACAGCAAGGATGCTAGCAAAGACTCTCAAAGCTGCTTCTCAGGCATCCGCACGATCAGCCCGTCCATGTCCGCAGTCACCGAAATCTGACACCCAAGCCGTGAATTCTCTTTCGGCTCATAGGCGAAATCGAGCATGTCCGTCTCCATCTCTTCCTGCGGTTTCAGCTTTTCCGTATGCGCAGGGTCGACATAGACATGACAGGTCGAACAAGCGCAAGCGCCGCCACAATCACCCTCGATACCGGGAATATTGTTATTAACCGCGCCTTCCATGATCGTCAGGCCCTCGGCCAGATCAACGGTGTGCTCGGTTCCATTGAACTCAATATAGGTAATTTTAGGCATCAGGGTCTCACTCTCTAAGGACGATGCTCATGTGGAGGCGACAGAGGCGAAGGTCAAGCATTTTGCGCCTAAAACTGTGTTACTCCGCAGGCACAACGCCGCGAGGGACCATAATAGTCTCCGCTCCCGGCTGCGGATGACGCGGCACTAAACGCGCTAAAACCAACGAAACCCCTGCCAATGCCGCTCCCAGCCAGAAAACAGCCGCTGGATGGGCGAGGTATAAATACCCGAGCATCGCGGGCAAAAATACCGCAGCAATATGGTTAATGGTAAAGGCCACAGCCGCCGTCGGTGCGTGATCTTCATCATCAGCGATCTTCTGAAAATAAGTCTTTTGCGCAAAAGCCGCTGCAAAAAAGATGTGATCAGCCACGTAAAGTACGGCGGCAACCAGCGGATCGGTGACAAAATAATAAATCAGCGCATAGCCTGAGAACACGCCAATAAGTCCGACATATTCGAACGTCATCGCGGCGCGCTCGCCGTATTGCTGGATCATTCGTCCGGCGATTGGGGCACAAATCATCGTCGCAACGTGATTGACCAATAACAGCGTTGCCATCTCATGCACTGCATAGCCGAACTTTTCGACCAGCATAAACGCAGCAAAAACCATGAAAATCTGCCGCCGCGCCCCGCCCATGAAGACCAATGCATAGTACAGCCAATAACGGCGCTTCAACACGATGCCTTTGCGTTGCACGGTCGGCCCTTCAAATCGTGGAAAGGCAAAGATCATAACAAGGACCAACACAATCGAGAGCAAGCCAGCCGTTAGATAGGGCCAACGATAATCAAGGTTTTGGCCTTCCCCATCGCCCGCAACGAAACCCCACCAAATCAAAGCACTAAAGACGATGAATCCGACCATCGCCCCAACACCGCGCAAAACACCAAGCATCTGCGGTGCGCGTTGTTTCGAAAGCCATTGCAGTTGCAGCGATTGATTGATTGCTTCGAAATAGTGAAATCCAAGCGAGCTGATCGTCGTTGCGACCGCCAACCCCCAGAATGTTGGCAAAAACCCAGTCATCGCCGCGCCAGCCGCAAGCGCAAGTAACGCGCAATAGGCTAACGTCTGCTCCCGCAAGAACAATAGGACGTAGATAACACCAAACGACAGGAACCCCGGAATCTCACGAATTGTCTGCATCCAGCCCATATCAGAGCCATCAAATTTCGCTACTTCAACGGCGAAATTATTCAGGAGAGCCATCCAAATATCGAACGTCAACGCCAGCGCGACAGTCATAAGAATGAGCAACGCTTCCGGTCTTTGCCAGCGCGGTAAATGCTCAGTTTCAGAAACTTTTATGGGGGTCATGCCTACGCACTCCTTAGGCAACAACCCTATCGCGAAGTCCTGAACTGGCAAACTACATTATTCCGCCGGCCTTTTCGTCCAACCAATAAAAAAGGCCACCCCGAAGGGCAGCCTTTGAAAGCACGATATTGCAAAGAAAGATTAGTTCTTCGCGTAAAATTCGACGACGAGATTTGGTTCCATCTGCACAGCATAAGGCACATCGCTGAGGCCCGGTGTACGAATGAAGGTCGCGGTCATCTTGTTGTGGTCCACGTCGATATATTCCGGCGTGTCACGCTCAGGCGATTGAACCGCCTCAAGAACGAGCGCCATATCTTTGGCTTTCGAGCCAAGCTCAACCACATCACCCTCTTTCACGACATAGGAAGGGATATTGACCTTTTTGCCGTTCACTTTGACATGGCCGTGATTCACAACCTGACGCGCGGAAAAGATGGTCGGCGTGAATTTGCAGCGGTAAACAACCGCATCCAAACGACGCTCCAACAGGCCAATGAGTGTCTCACCCGTATCACCGCGAAGACGAACAGCTTCGGCATAGATACGGCGGAATTGTTTCTCAGTCAGATCACCGTAGTGACCTTTGAGTTTTTGCTTTGCACGGAGCTGAAGTCCGAAATCGGACATTTTACCCTTGCGGCGCTGTCCGTGCTGGCCTGGGCCATATTCGCGGCGGTTTACTGGGGATTTTGGACGACCCCAGATATTTTCACCCATGCGGCGGTCGAGTTTATATTTCGACGTTGTACGTTTTGTCATCAAAGCCTCAATATGCGCAAAAGCGCGTAGTCTCAAAAAGTTACCGCGCCTTCCTTCTCCGGTTTCCCGACGACAGGCATCCCCTTACGAGGGCCACAGGCACGAACGAAAGCACCGCCCGAAATTGGGCGGCGCGAACGCTCCGTATATAGATGTCGGGTTCCGGCGTCAAATGGGCTTTCTTGCGAAGGCACAAGCGGTTAAGAACGGCGCAGATCGCACGAGGAGAGACCCATGCCCATCGTCACCGTTTTCGGAGGCTCCGGCTTTATTGGCCGCTATGTTGCTAAAAAGCTTGCGAAACAAGGCTGGCGTGTCCGCTGTGCAGTGCGCCGCCCAAATGAAGCGCTGTTCTTGCGTCCTTACGGCGATGTCGGGCAAGTCGAACCGATTCAGGCCAATGTCCGCGATGAAGCCTCAACTTTGCAGGCCATTCGCGGCGCAGATGCGGTCATTAATCTGGTAGCGATTCTCTTCCCAACCGGAAAACAGACCTTCGATGCGGTCCAATTCGAAGGAGCCGAGCGCATTGCGCGGCTCTGCGCAGCAGAGGGCATTAACAATCTCGTCCATATCTCGGCTATCGGTGCAGATGCGGACAGCGACATTCCCTATGCCGAAACCAAAGGCAAAGCCGAGCAAGCCGTGCTCAAACACGTTCCAACTGCAACAATTCTGCGCCCTTCCGTCGTATTCGGCCAAGAAGACGAGTTCTTCAATCGCTTTGCAGGCATGGCGCGTCTATCGCCAATTATGCCTCTGATTGGCAGCGATTCCAAATTTCAGCCCGTTTATGTCGGCGATGTTGCCGAAGCCACCGTTCGCGCTTTGACGGATGCGTCTGCGAAGGGCCAAACGTTCGAGCTGGGCGGTCCTGAAGTCGTTACGATGCGCGAAGTATATGAAATCGTTTACGATGAAACCCGCCGTAAGCGGCTCTCCCTGCCCGTTCCGTGGTGGATGGCGAAAGCACAAGCATGGGTCGCCGAAATTCCAAACCGCCTTTTCGGTCTTGCCCCGCTCGTCACCCGTGATCAGGTGGAGATGCTCAAACTGGATAATGTGGTTGCAGCAGACGCAAAAAAACTGACCGATCTCGGCATCACACCGACAACAATGGACTCAATCCTGCCATCCTACCTCTATCGCTATCGCCCTTATGGGCAATACGCACGGATGAAGCCAAGTATTGATCAGGAGAGTTAATCGTAAGGCCCCGGACTACGCCGTTTCTTTGCGAATCTATTGCCTGATTATATTTAGCCTCAAAGCAGTTTGATCTCATGCTGCAAATTGTGAGCAGTGCCTAAACCGCGACATAATCGATGTGCAAGCTACGCATAATGAAACCAGTATTGATTGCATTGATCACATCAGCCGTCGCGATTAGTGCCCTATCGCTTATCAATGTGCGCGAAACACCAGCGGCTCCTGCCCTCGCAGCACTCTCTGAACAAGCGGATTTTGTCGAAATCGACAAGAGCGACCGGGAGATGAGGTTATTTCGCAAGGGCGAGATCATTCGGCGGTATCAAATCTCGTTAGGCTTCGCGCCGAAAGGCGATAAGGAACGAGAGGGCGACGGAAAAACGCCCGAGGGCCGCTACACTATCGATTATCGAAATCCGAACAGCAGCTTTCACCTTAGCCTTCACATTTCCTATCCCGACGCCGCCGATCAGCGCGCGGCAGCGGCAAGAGGCGACGATCCAGGCGGCGAAATATTTATCCACGGCGGGCCGCGCAATATCCCCGATTTTCTCTGGCGCGGGCGCGACTGGACCCTCGGCTGTGTCTCCGTCACCGACGACGAAATGACGGAGATTTGGTCGCTTGTGCCTAATGGGACGCCGATTGAGATAAGGCCTTAGAGGTTGTTCAACCTCACACCTTCACGCGCTCCGATTTCGCATCGTATAGCGGCTTAAGGCTGGCGATGGCGTCGACACGTTGGCCTGCGACCTCAATCGCATAATCTGAGCCGAGCATATCCGCAGCCTTCTCTCCCTCCTCGGTGCAAGGCACATAACCAAGGCCGATGGACGCGCCGAGGTGGTGGCCGTAGTTACCGCTGGACAGGAAGCCTACGATCTTTCCGTCTCGCAAGATCGGCTCGTTGTGATAGAGCAGCGGCTCGGCGTCTTTGAGTTGGAACTGAACCAAGCGGCGCGATAGCCCGGTTTGCTTTTTCCGCAGAACAGCATCGCGCCCGAAAAAGTCACCGAATTTCGACGGCTGTTTATCCACCTTCACCGCAAAGCCCAAACCGGCCTCGCTGACATGATCCTCATCAGTGATGTCATGCCCATAGTGACGGAAGCCTTTCTCGATACGGCAGGAGTCAAGAACATGCAGCCCCGCATGTTTGATCGCCCGACCTGACATCAACCGTTCATAGACATAGGCCGCCATATCCGCGCTGACATAAAGCTCCCAGCCGAGTTCACCGACATAGGTGACGCGGTGGGCGCGGATTTTGGCCATGCCGAATTCGATCTCTTGCATCGTGCCGAACGGAAACGCCTCATTCGACAGATCGGCGGTGGTGAGGGGTTGCAGAACTTCGCGCGCATTCGGTCCCATGACGACCAGCACAGTCTCCATCGCAGTAATATCAAGAGCAGCACAGCGTGCTTCCTCCGGCATCGTGCGCTTCAGCCAAGCCAGATCACGTTGCGGGGTCGCAGCGGGGGTAATCACGAGATAGCTGTTTTCCGCGAGACGTGTGACGGTGACATCGGCTTCGATACCGCCCCGGTCGTTTAGCCACTGTGTATAGACGATCTTGCCCGGCTCGACGGCGACATCACCGCCGCAAACGCGTTGCAACACGTCTTGGGCATCGGGGCCTTCCACACGCAGCTTTCCGAAGCTGGACATATCAAAGAGACCAACGTCTTCGCGGACGGCTTTATGCTCGGCGGCAGCATTGTCGAACCAGTTTTGACGACCCCACGAGTATTCGTATTTGCGCTCTTGGCCTTCATTGGCGAACCAGTTCGGGCGCTCCCATCCCGTGACCTCGCCAAAGACCGCACCGGCGGCTTCCATTTGGCTGTGCAGCGGCGAACGGCGCAAGCCGCGTGCGGT
>CALKBI010000081.1 GCA_937990185.1 uncultured Neomegalonema sp.
GTTGCCATCGGTACCGCAACGAATACCGTCACGCTCGCCGGCGTTGGTTCTGCGGCCAGCCGGGCAGCACAAACCGGACCGCTCCAGACCCTGACTACCGATGCAAACGGTAACATCGCAGGCGACGGAGGCGCGTTAAGTGCTCGCATTGATTCACTGCAAAACAGCTTCTCAAACTTGGACGATCAAGTTGATGAGAATACGGCTGGTGTCGCGCTGGCAATCGCGATGACCAATATTCCGCAACTCACTAGTGGCAAGCAGTTCTCGCTCGGACTCGCAATCGGTTCATTCGAAGGTGAAGTCGGTTACGCGGCAGGTGCGAATGTGCGCTTTACAGAGTCACTTGTCGGACGTGCAAGTGTTGGTGGCAGTTCCGAAGGCGGCTTTGGCGTAGGCGGAGGCGTTGCGCTAGAATTCTAAACTCAAGTCACAAACTATAGAAACCCCGGAGACTATTTTCCGGGGTTTTAAACCGAGTATCCGCGACGGTGACGTCCATTGTAATGGTGTTGATTGAGCTTTTATGTGCCACCTGATAAACCTCTAGGGCGGTGCGCTGTTGCTTTACTCTGCTTTCTCACAATACCGCTGAAGACCGAAGCAGAGTGAAACCAGATTACTCTGCTCGTTGATCGTCCAATCGTCGCTCAGATCAAAGCCTTTACACAAGCACAGTATTGCTTCGGACACTTTGATCGTTCGTTACTCCGTATTGAAACTCTGAAATCCATCGGATCGGGCCATCGGTTTCTTTACCCGAAAGTGGTCACTCTCGATCCCTTGCTCCAAATGTTTTGTAATATATCGGGTCTTGCGGCTGTAACCCATCCCGGACAGATGCATCAATTGCGCGGGGAAACACTCTTCCAGCATCAGAGCATACGTCAGGACCTAGAGATTGATCGTGCTGTGATCTACCGGCAGGCCTCGTTCCAGAAACATCTCATCAATATCGCGGATACCAACTGACCGCTTGAACAATCGGCCATACCTCAAAGTGGCAGCCCTTGAAATCATCCTTTGTGACGTTTCAGGTTCGCTGCAAAAGCATTCAAAGCCATATCGGCCTCCAACTCGGGACAGCCAATTTCGGCAATCAATCATGATGTGTGATGATCGAGCAAAAATTTGCGACAAGCCCTTCAGGAGCTACAAAGTAATTCACTATAGCGCACTTTCCGAAATTAAGCTCAATATTGCAGTTTCATCAAAAGTAGACTGTCGACCAATCGTTACCAAACCGAGCGGCGCATCAGGCGATGCGTCTTCGACGGACCATCTACGGCCCACGACTTGAATAGCACATCGGACTCCTACAATTGGATCAACGAATCCTTTCGCGCGAAGCAAACCGAGATCCCGACTCGCGAGACCTTCTGCAAGCTTTTCAACATCCACAGCCTCTTCGATTGTAAATGCTTGAGACTTTAATACATCTGCGTCGTGGGCTGGTAGCATTAGGTCGCCACGATCTTGGCTTAAAAAGCTTTGCAACAGGATCGCGGGTGCTACAGCACCATGCCGTGAACAGATGGTTTCGGCCCGTGGTGCTTTATCTCGCATCCACTTGGAAACACCTTGAAGTTCGTCATCGGAAATTAAGTCTGTTTTATTGAGGACAACTAGATCAGCGTCTATGAGTTGCCGTTCTATTGTGTCGCCGATGTACACATCGCTTGCTTGCTCCATCACAGTCTCTACATCTGTGAGGACGATGATCCCATCGAGCGTATACCCTTGCAACAGCGATACCGATGCGGCGATGGCTCCCGGCAGCGCGACACCGCTAGCTTCCAACACCACATGATCCGGGGCTGGATCAAGTTTAGCCAGATCCATGAGAGCCAAGGTTAGGTCATTGCCATAACTACAACAAACACAACCGCCTGCGATGCTGATAATATCCTCATCCTGGGCTTCAATCAGATCAGCATCGATGGGTAGCGAACCGAACTCGTTGACGAGGATCGCGAGTCGAACGCCATCCGCATTACGCAATAGGTGATTAACGACGGTGGTCTTGCCTGCGCCGAGGTATCCCCCAATGATGGTAATTGGTAACATGCGTCAGGCCGAAAGAGCAGCAGCTTCGAAAATGCGCCCCGCCTGAACGGTCCCCCATACGCGTACATCTTTCAGTTTATCGCCGCCAATTTCTGTCGGATCATCCTCGAGCACCGCGAAATCGGCATGTTTGCCAGCCTCGATCGAGCCAACCTCTCCGTCGAGTTTCAATGTATAAGCAGCGCCTAAAGTAATCGCATACAGAGCATCGTCGACGGAAATTTTCTCGTATTCACCTTGTACTCTGCCAGAAGCAGTTATTCTGTTGACTGCGCACCATGCGGTAAACATCGGTCCAAGCGGCGTGATTGGCGCATCGGAGTGAATCGCCATTGGCAGTCCATTCGCGAGCGCTGTTCGACAGGCATTCATCCGTTCCGCGCGCTCTGGTCCGACAGTTAGATTGTAATGTTCATCGCCCCAATAGAAGTGATGATTGGCAAAGAGATTCACACACATGCCAAGCTTCGCCATTCGCCGGAACTGAGCAGCATCCGCAAGTTGGCAATGTTGCAGGGTGTAGCGATGATCTGGCGTTGGATGCTTTATCAATGCCTTTTCCATCATTTCGATAGCCAGTTGTGTGGCCTCATCTCCATTCGTATGAGTGTGGACATGCAAGCCACGCTTAAGCGCCAACTCATACGTTTCTAATAGTTGTTCCGGGGGGACATACCAGAGACCATTTGGCGCGCCATTGAAGTAACCCGGAAACCGCATGCGTGCGGAAAAGCCTTGAATAGATCCATCTGCGACGATCTTTATCATACCAAGGCGTAAACGATCTGTGGATTTCTTTTTCAGCGACGCTGCATGATCGATAAGTTCCTGCGGCGTCAGTCCTTGAAAAAACCGAAGGGGCACTACGCGTGCGGGATAGTTTGGCTCTGCGGTAACCTTGATCATCATGTCAGCGGCTTCGTCTTTCAACCGCGCAGCAAGGTCCGTCACAGTCGTCACACCGGCGCGCACGCACAGTTTTCCAAAATCGCGCAAACCGCGTTCATCGCAGGCCAACATGTCGCGATCAAAGCCAACATGAATGCCGACCGGCGTCATGATGTCGGGGCCTTTTAGTTCACCAGTGGGAAACCCGTCACTGCCTAGGGGAACGCCGGGGTGGTTGATTCCGTGCTTGAGCAACCCGGCCAGTTCCAATGCCTTGCTATTTACATTCATGATGTGACCGGAGGCGTGCAAAACTCCGATGGGGCGCGTAGTGGAAACTTTATCAAGATCAGCTCTACTGACACGCTCATTGTCAAAATAGATCGGGTCAAGTTGCCACCCCGGCAGTGGTGCGTCGACGTCAGCCATAGCAGCGTCCGCCTGTTTCAATCGGTCGAGAACCGCATCTTTGGTTTTCGCGCCGCCCCACATCTTTCCATCAGGGTCCATACGATCAAAAAAGCCACAATAGACATGACGCCAGAGTGTGCCTTCCATCGTATGCGCATGGCCTTCTACAAGACCAGGCATCAGCACCTTGTCGGCAAAGCGATCATCAAGGTTATGATCTCCCCACCGCTTCAGTTCTTCCAGACTGCCTGCACCAACAATTCGGCCACCTCGCACCGCAACATGACTAACGACAGGACGCGCAGGGTTCATCGTGATAATTTTTTTAGCGGAGTATATTGTGATCATCGCGTCTTTTTGCTCCGCAGTTCATTCGCACCCATTTCAGCAAGGCATTGCACTATCGTCGAAAACATGCCGTACTGATAGCACCGCTTGGGCAAGGTATCCGTATAGCGTGTCATCAACGCGGCCTAGGATGCAAGTGCTGAAGTGTCAGGACAGAGACATTCGGGGAATTTGAACATGAAACAACTTCTTTCACTCGCGGCGACTCTTGCTTTGACGACAGCATTCGCCGCACCTTACGCGCAGGCAGAAGAGCCAAAAAAAGGCGGAACACTTGTGATGGCGATTCAGCAAACGCCGCGTCACCTGAATCCCGCGGTACAATCTGGAACAGCTACGGGACAACCAGGTACGCAATTATTTGCAGCGCCGCTGCGGTATGACGAAGGTTGGAATCCTCAACCTTATCTCGCCGAAAGCTGGGAAATTGCTCATGATGAATTGTCAGTGACGCTGAATCTTGTAAAGGGCGCCACCTTCCATGATGGGAAGCCGATTACATCAGAAGACGTCGCATTCTCGATCAAGACGGTACAAGAGAACCATCCGTTCAAGTCGATGTTTGCTCCAGTTGAAAAGGTGGAAACACCAAACGAGCACACTGCAATTCTACGTTTGTCAAAGCCGCATCCGGCTTTGATGTTAGCAATGTCTTCACAATTGCTATCGATCATTCCCAAGCACATTTATGGCGACGGAGAAGATCCAAAATCACACCCTCGCAATGGCGACAATGTTGTTGGTTCCGGTCCGTTCAAGTTTGTGGAGTACAAGAAAGACCAACATATTATTCTAGAACGCAACGATGATTTCTTCATTGAAGGGCGTCCGTACCTCGATAAAATTGTTATGCGGGTTATGAAAGACGGATCGGCCAGAACCATCGCGCTTGAAAGTGGCGAACTACACATGTCAGGTTTCGAGCAAGATCCTCTCAATCTCGTGCGCCTTAAGAAAAACGACGACCTGACCGTATCCGGCAAAGGTTATGGTGCTATCGGCCCGATTAACTGGCTTGCCTTTAACACACAGGCTGACGGTCCGACCTCAGACCCAATAGTGCGTAAGGCCATTGCCTACGCAGTTGATACGAACTTTATGCTCAAAGCTTTGATGCGCGGCACGACGGGACCGGCAAAGACCGGCATCCATCCTGACAGCCCGTTCTACGATGATACCGTCGAGGATTACGCACTCGATCTCGATAAAGCGAATAAGCTGCTCGATGATGCTGGATATAAAAAAGGCTCTGACGGAATGCGCTTTAAGCTAACCGTTGATTACGGTTGGCCCACTGTGAAACCACCAGCAGAATACATGAAGCCCGCGTTGAAGAAAATCGGCATTGATGTGACTGTACGTGCCTCCGCCGACTTCCCAACATGGTCGAAACGCATCTCGAACCACGAATTCGATATGACCATCGACAACGTGTTCAACTGGGGTGATCCAGTAATTGGCGTTCACCGCACTTATAGTAGCCAGAATATCAAGAAGGGGGTGATCTGGTCGAATACTCAACAATATTCGAACGCGCGCGTCGACGAGTTGATGGAATTAGCCGGAGCGACAAACGATCAGGAGCTAAGGAAAAAATACTATGCGGAGTTCCAGCACATCCTCGCAGATGAGCTACCGCTCTATCCTCTATTCCCATCACCATATCATACGATTTCCAGCAAAAAGGTCGGCAATGCACCCGATTCTATTTGGGGTACGTCGCATCCACTGGACCAAGTTTACATAAAGTAGGCTGTCCTCATAACTCCGCCCGGTTTCGTTCAAAATCGGGCGGATTTTACTACCCAATACAGGATGTTCCGAATGGGCCTTTGGAAAGCGATTGCTATACGGATCGGTTATGGTCTGTTGTTATTGCTTGCCGTTTTGGTGTTGAACTTCACGCTGATCTCAATCGCGCCCGGTGACATCGCGGATTCTATTGCCGGAGATATGGGTGGTGCCGATGCCGAAGTCATCGCAGAAATTCGCGAACGGTACGGATTGAACGAACCGTTCTATATCCAGCTTTGGAAATACATGTCGGGCGTCTTTCGTTTCGATCTTGGCTATTCTTACTTTTTCAATGTGCCTGTTACTGAAATTGTCTTAGAGCGCTTACCAGCAACCCTGCTCTTGGTTTTTTCTGCGCAAATCCTTGCGATTGTTCTTGGAACCATCTTAGGTGTGCTTGCAGCGAAAAACCCTCGAGGCTTCCTGAATACGATTGTAACGTTTCTCGCATTATTTGGTTTTGCTGCGCCTGTCTTTTGGACTGGAATTTTGCTGATCATCACGTTCGTATCGATCTTTCCAATTTTCCCGGTTGGTGGAATGCGTGACGTTACGGTTGAGGGTGGTTTTTTTATTGAAACGCTCGACCTGCTATATCATTTGGTTTTACCAATGATCACACTAGCATCGATCTATCTCGCGCTTTACAGCCGCCTCGCACGTGCCTCAATGCAGGAAGTGTTAGGGGCGGATTACGTGCGAACAGCGCGGGCCAAAGGTGTACCCGAACGTACAGTGCTCTATAAGCATGCGTTGAAGAATGCTCTGGGGCCAGTAATTACCGTGGCTGGCTTGCAATTCGCTTCGGTGATTTCCGGGGCTGTCGTTGTTGAAACGGTGTTCAGTTGGCCGGGGCTCGGGACACTAGCGCTACAATCTATTCTCGCGCGAGATACTCCAACGATTATGGGTATCTTATTTTTCTCTTCTCTGGTGGTGATTGTCTTTAACATTCTAACAGACATTGCTTTGCGGTTAGTCGACCCGCGCATCAAGACGGGTTAAGCGATGGCTGAGTTAAATGATCCAAGTGAGATACCGACAGTAAAAGTAATGCATCCCGCGCGTGAAATGCTCGGAATGTTTTTCCAGAACTATAATGCAGTTTTCGGTCTGATCCTTTTAGTCGTGATCTTGCTGTTTACGTTCGTTGGTCCCTATCTCCATACTGTTGATCCCTTTGAGATGGTTTGGGCTCCGTTTACACGGCCAGGAGAGGAAGGCTATCTGTTCGGCACGGATTATTTAGGTCGCGATATTTTGTCCGCGATGATGGCAGGAGGTCAAATTTCGATGGCCATCGGCCTGGCGGCAGCGGTAATTTCGCTGGTGATCGGTGTGACAGTCGGAGCCTTTGCAGGGTATTATGGCGGCTGGATCGAAGAAGCGCTAATGCGCTTTACCGAGTTTTTTCAAGTACTGCCGACTCTGTTATTTTCGATGGTCATTGTCGCGCTGTTTGGCGCATCGCTGTTGACGGTAACTTTCGCTATTGGGGTTGTGAGTTGGACCGCCGTGGCGCGAGTGACACGCTCAGAGTTTCTACGCATTCGCGAGATGGAATATGTCGCGGCGGCACGCTCCGGCAGCGCCACAGATAGATATCTGATTTTTCGCGTTATCCTGCCTAATGCTTTACCGCCAATCATTGTACAAGCGAACTTGATGGTCGGATCGGCAATCTTGTTTGAAGCGGCATTGAGCTTTTTAGGACTGAGCGATCCAAACGTGATGAGTTGGGGGCAAATCATCGGGTCGAACCGCGAGTATATTTTGGATGCGGGATATGCGGTTGCGATTCCAGGTATCGCGATTTTTCTAACTGTCCTTGCAATCTCGCTGATTGGCGATGGTCTGAACGATGCATTAAACCCAAAATTGAGGCAGAGGTAAGCGTGACGCATCCTTTGTTGAGTATTGAAGACATTATCGTCGATTTCGAAACTCGCGCGGGGAAGGCGCGCGTACTCGACGATGTCTCGCTGGAAGTCAATAGCGGTGAAATCCTTGGTATCGTCGGCGAGTCAGGGTGCGGCAAGTCGATGACTGCGCTATCGATCATGGGTCTTGTGCCCGATCCTCCGGGCAAGGTGACATCCGGGTCAATCAAGTTGGATGGTCGCGAATTGGTAGGGCTGGATCATGAAAGTCTACGCCAAATTCGCGGTAAAGATATCGGCATGATTTTTCAAGAGCCGATGACATCGTTGAACCCTGTGTTCACTGTCGGTGAGCAGATTGCCGAAAGTATCCGCCTGCATGAAAAAGCTAGCACCAAGGCGGCGATGGCACGGGCGGTTGAGATGCTGCGTTCGGTGGAGATTCCAGAACCCGAAATGCGAGCGAAGGCATATCCGCATCAACTGTCAGGAGGGATGCGACAGCGAGTGATGATTGCAATTGCACTCGCTTGTCGCCCGCGCGTGTTGATAGCGGATGAGCCGACGACGGCGTTGGATGCTACAGTACAAGCGCAGATTTTCGATTTACTGCAAGATCTACAAAGCGAAATGGGAACGGCGATTATTCTCATCACCCATGACATGGGTGCAATTGCAGAACTCGCGGATACTGTCGCCGTGATGTATGCAGGCTGTGTGGTTGAAAAGGGTAAGGTCGAGACTGTGCTTTCCGCGCCAGAGCATCCTTATACCAAGGGGTTGATTACCTGCGTGCCGCACCTTTTGCCTGACCCGCCAAAGGTGCGCGAGTCTCTGCAGGAAATTTCCGGTGTTGTTCCAGCATTGACCGATCTTGGTAAAGGGTGCGCATTTGCACCGCGTTGCTCGGAGAAAATTGATCGCTGCGAGGCTGCAAAGCCTGAACTGCGTACCTCGATCGACGCACATCTGACAGCTTGTTGGGTTGCAGAGAAAGAGACAGGGGTATGAGTGGAGTGACGGGCGATAACGCCCTGAATGTTGAAAATCTAAAAGTTCATTTCGGCGGCGGAACATCGCTGTTCGGGGCCAAACCGGTTGTTCATGCCGTCGATGGTGTCAGCTTTTCTGTGCCTGCAGGTAAGACCTTTGGTATTGTCGGTGAGAGCGGCTCCGGCAAGACGACAACGGCGCTGGCAATCATGCGATTGGTTCATGTGACCGCTGGTCGTGTGATGCTTGGCGATACGGTCATCAGCGAATTACAGGGTGAAGACCTACGAGTAGCGCGACGTCACTTTCAGATCGTTTTTCAAGACCCGTACTCATCACTCGATCCCCGCAAACGCGCAGGTGAGATTGTGCGCGAACCACTCGATTTGATGCAAATAGGTACGCTTGACGAACGAGATGCAAAAGTGGCTAAGCTGTTCGAGCAAGTCGGGTTGCGCCCAGAACAACGCGCGTTGTTCCCACACCAATTTTCTGGTGGACAGCGTCAACGTCTCGGACTTGCACGAGCGCTTTCAACCGAACCGAGTTTGATTGTTTGTGATGAGCCTGTGTCCGCGTTGGACGTTGCAATTCAGGCGCAGATACTGAACTTGATGACGCGTTTACAACGTGATCTTAGATTGACTTATCTGTTTATATCACACGACCTCGGCGTCGTGCAGCATATCTGTGATGAAATCGCCGTGATGTATCTGGGACAGATCGTAGAGCAAGCTGATCGTGTAACGTTGTTCAAGAATCCGCAGCACCCCTATACCAAAGCACTGTTGGCCGCTGTGCCGACCGTGCATGGCAATAAGCGTGATCGTCGGAACCGGGTCCGAGTGAAAGGCGATCCACCTAGCCCAATCAATTTACCGAAAGGTTGTCGTTTTGCTTCTCGCTGTCCGGTTGTTGAAGCGCGTTGTCACGAGACATTGCCGTCGCTCAAAGAACATAGTGCAGGGCACAAGGTCGCGTGCCTGCTAAATGAAAATCCAGATTACCAACTCAGTGATAATTAAGCGCCTCATTGAACGCGGCTTTCAGTTTACTCTAACCCACCAAAGGTACTCCATCGAAACGAGGGTAATAGATACTCATCGATGCTTTGTGTTATAACGAGTGAGGCGTCAGCTATGGGCGGATAGCAGATCCTTCGCCATTTTTACGTCTGGTAGATCATGGTCCGAAAAATGCTTCA
The DNA here is from genome assembly GCA_937990185.1 of uncultured Neomegalonema sp. GTDB lineage: Bacteria > Pseudomonadota > Alphaproteobacteria > Rhodobacterales > Rhodobacteraceae > JAHDDY01. Next base: position 9,586 of record CALKBI010000081.1, read on the forward strand.
CAATTGACGCCAACGTCTGTCTGTTGTCACCGGCATCGGGATAATGAGCATAAAGACTGGTCGCAGCGCGTAATTGCCACCAACGAGCATTCTGTAAACGTGCAATCTCCAGCGCTCTTTTGAAACAGTCTTCCGCAGAATTTTTTTGACCTGTCGCCTGATACACTTCGCCTTCTAGTCTAACAATCTCTGGTTCATAATAGCGTTCGGTTGTTTCCTTGAGATAAGCTTTAGCAGTATTGATTAGTTTCTGCGCCGCAGCATGATCTTTCTGAGAAAGCAACAATTGCACCTCCGCCGTCATCATATTAGACAAACCTAACTTCACGCCCAACGATTGTAGTTGCTCACGAGCTTGCCGTACCATCAGACAAGCATCCTCTGGCGTGTGATCACTGGCGATCGCCGCGCAATAGATGGCCCAATTCTTCCAAAAGCGTAGTTGGTATTTTTCTGTGATCTCTGTGAGAGCTTTGGCGTCACTAGAGCATTCGATTTTAAGCCTGATCTTCAGCAAACACATGTGACACAAAGTGCCAACCATGGCCAAAGGTTGAGCGAGATTGCATGCTCTCTGATAGGCTTGCTCTGCGACGAGAAGCGCTCTACCGATGTCGCCCGTTAGATCAAGTGTTTGTTGTAAAAACTGTTCGATTGCACATCGCTCATCGAATTGTTGAGATAGTTCGGTACCGGTATTAAATTCATCTACAAACTCGAGCGCCTTGATCAAATGGCTTTTAGATTGATCAAAATGTCCTTGATAGTAGAGCACTTGCCCGAGAGTCAGATGCCCATCAACAAGGTGACCGGATTCCGTAGCCTCTGAAATCATCTTTTGAGCCAGATCGTGTGCCTTGGGAAGCATACCGCGCAGATACAAAGACACACAAAGACCGCGTGCTGCCGCGATATAGCGATCCCAATCTTCCAAAGATTTAGCTAGAGTCATCGCCATTTCAAAAGCAGTAGCGGAATCCGGATCGGTAAATCCATTGCCGCCGCGCAACGCAAGCGCGCGCACGAAATATAATCGCAGTATCAGTTCATCCTTGAGTGGGTTAGACTCTAAAAGGTCAGCTTGCTGTAGGCCATTGGCCGTTTTTTCTAGCGCTTCAAGCAAGTTAAATTGGTTCAAGCTCAAGTCTGCGGCCATCACCCAATACTTTAGGGACAGTTCAGCGAATTCACAGTTGGCATAATGCTGTGCCAAAATTTCTGGTTCAGTCTGAATAATATTAGGATATTCATTCTCGATCGTATTGGCGACCCTGAGATGCCAATGCAGCCGCCGCCGATTTAGCATACTCTCGTATGCGGCATCACGGATCAGCGAATGCTTGAAGCTATAAATTGCGTGTGGCGGGTGACCGGCACAGGATAATAAATCTGCGCTGACCAGTTGTTCGAGAGCTAACGCGACATCCGCTTCCGGCCTGCCAAGTGTAGCCACTAGCAAAGCAAAATCGAATTCACGTCCTAGTACAGAACAAACCTGAATGTACTCTCGAACAACGGACAAACGATCCAATCGCTCCATAAGCGAGTCTTGCAACGAACTAGGGATTGCCAGCTTTTTGACCGCTTGGTGGATGGCTTTTGCTGTTTGACCACTCGCATGTAATTGTTCGGACTCCATCGCTGCTTTGGTAATTTCTTCCGCATAGAGTGGAATTCCGTCAGTCTTTTTTGCGATCTCTTGAATAATATCCTCACCGAGTGAAAGATGCTCCGTCATACCTTCGATCATCTGGATGATCGCCTTCCGGCCTAAGCGGTTCAGCTCGAGTCGTGATGTGATGGGATTAGAAAGGTACGTCGCGTTATCATTCGATCTTTCCGTTGCAAGGATCAAGACACGTTTATCTTTGATTGATCCAATCACCAGTTCAACGAGCAATCGGGTCGTCGGGTCAATCCAATGGATATCCTCGATCAAAACGAGCAGCGGATTTTTTTCAGCTATGCGAAGAAGAAACGTCACAATTGTATCGAGCAACCGTGTCCTACGTTCTTGCGCTGGCATCGTGTAAATATCGGCGTGCTCATCCTGACCAAGAGCCATGGCTTGGGCTATGACGCCGACGTTTATTGGATCTTTTTCTCCCACATTGTGTAATGCAGCACTAAGTTTCTCATAACTCTTTTCCGGCGTATCTGTGCTCTGGATTCCAGAAATCTGCATCAAGTATTGTATGATGGGATAGAGGGCTGACTGTTCGTAGTAAGGAGTGCATTGAAGCGAAATAATCGAGTGATCTGTTTGAGGGAGATTGTCGATCACGGCCCGAGCAATTCTGGACTTTCCCAACCCCGCCTCTGCAGTGATGACGACAACTTGGCCGTCACCAGCGCAGCTTTGCGAATAACGCTCCAAAATCAGAGCCAACTCGTGTTCTCGACCCACCATTGGCATTAGCATAGTTGGGTGTTCAGAATTGAAACGACTATCGACTCTACTTTCGCCAAGGACCTGAAAAACGGGAATTGCTTGGTCAAAGCCTTTCAATTCCCTCGTCCCTGCTTCGCGATACTGAAATACGGAGCCCGCTAATTTTTTTGTCTGCTCACTTATCAGGATTGTATCGGGTTCGGCTGCAGCCTCGATTCGTGCTGCCAGATTAGGCGTATCTCCCATCACCACTCTGCCACGCTGTGCATCAGCGCTAACCGACTCTCCGCCAACGACCAATCCGGTGGCAATGCCAATTCTTACGGAGACTTTGGTATCATACGGAGTTTTGAGTTTGTTAACATCACGAAGCATTTCAAGCCCGACGCGCACGGCTCGCTCTGCATCATTCTCCCTTGCATAAGGATAGCCGAAGTAAATCATCAAGCCGTCGCCCAAGTCCCGCGCAATGTGGGCGTCGTATCGCTGCGCCGTATTGGTGCAACATTCCAAAAAACTGAGCATCACGGTACTGAGATCTTCGGGGTCTAGCTGGGCTGATAAGGCGGTCGAGCCAACCATATCGCAGAACATAACCGTCACTTGACGACGATCTGCATCATGCAACATCGGATTCGGTGGGGTGTTTGATTCCTCAGCAGAACCGATATTCTCTTCTACTGTGATCGCCGGTGATTGTTGGGTTTGTGAATCTAATTCGCGAATTGCCGTTAAGATTTTTTTTGCAGGGCCGACCGGAATTTGCATCGCAACGAGATCACGTATGTCGAGTGTTGGCAGCACTTCCGCGTCGATTTCATTCGCAACAAAATCTGGAATAAACCGCTCGTAGCCAAGACGTTGCAGCCAGTCCGAGATATCTTGAACAGAATGCATAGCAGTGCCTATCCAATCCCTTAATCAAACTCAGCGCGATATGTGCGCATTGGCGGTATTGGCTATAAAACCATATATTTTGGTTCAGCAGCAAATTTTTGCTCGATCACCACACATCATGATTAATTGCCGAGATTGGCTGTCCCGATATGGCTCTGAATGCTTTTGCAGCGAACCTGAAACGTCAATCAAAGTATGATTTCAAGGGCCGCCACTTTGAGGTATGGCCGATTGTTCAAGCGGTCAGTTGGTATCCGCAATATTGAAGAGATGCTTCTGGAACGAGGCCTGCCGGTAGATTACAGCACGATCAATCGCTGGGTCCTGACGTATGCTCTGATGCTGGAAAAGCGTTTCCCCGTGCAATTGATGCATCTGTCCGGGATGGGTTACAGCCGCAAGACCCGATACACTACGTGACAAAACATTTGTAGCAAGGGATCGAGAGTGACCACTTTCGGGTAAAGAAACCGATGGTTCGATCTGGTGGATTTCAGAGTTTCAATACGGCGCAACGAACGATCAAAGGGTCCGAAGCAATGCTGCGCTTGTGTAAAGGCTTTGGTCTGAGCAACGATTGGACGATCAACGAGCAGAGTAATCTGGTTTCACTCTGCTTCGATCTTCAGCGGGTTAACAAAACATAAAGTTCGGATAAACCCGTCCAACTCAGCTCTTTGTGACAAGCCCGGCAAAAGCCCTCAGACGATTCAGCGGTATTGCGAGAAAGCAGAGTAAAGCAACAGCGCCACCGCGAAGATACTGAGGTAGATTGCGCGCCCGACAGCGAGATCGGGCGCGCCGTTTACGTTACCACCCGACGACGAAACCCGCGCGTGCGCCAACAGAGTTACCGTTGAACCCACTACCGACACCGACATTAAGCTGCAGGTTCGGGTTCACGCGCGCCGTGAACGATGCAGCAATAGCACCCTCTCCTGCAAAGGTTGCAATTCCACCGCCAAGCGCAAATCGCTGACCAGAGGCTACCGAAGGCGCATCAAGAGCGAGCGCCAGAGCGATACCAGCGCGGTTCTCTTCAACGTCATCCGCAAAGCCGTCGAGCCTTGAACTTAACGCGCCTCCGTCGCCTGCGATGTTACCGTTTGCATCGGTAGTCAGGGTCTGGAGCGGTCCGGTTTGTGCTGCCCGGCTGGCCGCAGAACCAACGCCGGCGAGCGTGACGGTATTCGTTGCGGTACCGATGGCAAC
>CALKBI010000082.1 GCA_937990185.1 uncultured Neomegalonema sp.
GAACTGGATGCTGCTGGCAAGATTCAAGATGAAATGGGCGTTCAGATTGCCAGTCTCGAAGAAATCGTCGTGGACCGCGATGCCGAAATCGAAAGCCTCAAAGCCGGTGTATCGACAGCTGCGGCAACAGCGGCTTCAATCCAGTCGGAAGTCTCTTCACTACAGGGTCAAATCGCTGACCTGACAGTCGAACTGGAAAATCGTAACGCTGAGATTAAGGATGCTGCGGATCAAAAAGCCCTTCTTGAAGAAGAGCTTGCAGCACTTAACGGACAACTTGGCGATGCGAATGCATCAACCGCGACGGCAAATTCAGAAATTGATGTTCTGGAAGAGAAAGTCGCGGCCCTAACCGACGAACTGCAAGACCGTACCGGATCACTCAACGCTACAACAAAAGAAAAAGAGACCGTGGAAGGTCGTCTGGAAACAGTACGCGATGAGCTTGAAGCAGCGATTGCTGCGCGCGATGCCGCAAGTGCAGAAGCGGAAGGTCTCAGAGCCGATCTGTCATCCTCCAGCATCGAATTGGCAAGCGCCTCTTCAGAAGCAGAAGCGTTGCAGGCCGAACTTGCAGCTCTGAACAACAAGAACGACGCTACTGGGTCGAAACTCAATGCAACACTGCTGCGGGTTGAAGCACTTAAGCGCCAAATCACGGCTTTACGCACAAACTCCGGAGAAATCGAAGCATCTCTGAAAGGAGATATCGGTGATGCGGAACGTCGCGCGGATGATCTTGAAGCTGAACTTGAAGCTGTTCGTAATAACCTCGAAGGCGCTGAAGAAAGAGCATCCCGCTTTGGCTTGATGCTCTCGGACGCTCCTACGCGTGAACAGCTAGATGCGACCAATGCACGGCTGACAGAAATGTCGAACACAGCCAACGATCTGCAAAACGCCAACATTGAGCTTGAAGGCCGCTTGGCCTCCCTGACCGATGAGTTTCAGGCGACCCAAGCAGACCGTGCAATCCGACTCGGCGCAATGCAAAGCCGGATGGCAGAGCTACGTGTTGAAAACCGCGATCTGCAAAACGAATTGGACCTTCTCGCCTCAGCGCCACCCGCTCCAATCATTACGCAAAATAATGAGAACAGCGATGCGCTACGGAATGGTTTGATCAATGCGCTCGGTGCGGACGCGATCATCAACCCTGATGGATCGCTATCGCTTAGCTCGAGTGCAACCTTCGCTGCAGGTTCAGCAACGCTCTCAGGCGCTGGCCAGCAAGTTCTGGGTCGCGCCGCAGGTGAGATCGTAAACTTCCTCAACACCCGCCCCGATGCACGCGGCGTGATTGTTGTCGAAGGCCACACCGATGCTGATCCAATCAACACGGTTCAATTCCCATCGAACTGGACGCTTTCGGCGGCTCGCGCGGCGAATGTCGTAAACTTCCTGGTTTCGAGCGGTGTTCCTGCTGACCGGATCAGAGCTGAGGCTTATTCGGATACGCAACCCGTCGATGCTGGCACAAGCCGTGAAGCTTTTGCCCGCAACCGCCGGATCGAATTCGACTTCGCCTCCCAGTAATCGGGAGTGACATAAAAATCAGAAAGGCCACCTTTCGAGGTGGCCTTTTTTGTGATTATCAAAAATTTAGATATAAAGATCATCTATCTACGCCAATCACTTACAGTAGGCGTCAGCAATTTAACCAGACTATCTTGACGCCTCGATGAATGACACGAAAGCCATGACGGATGCAGCGGTATTTGCGGCAGCAACGGGCGAAAGTTGACGAGGCGCTGTAGATACGAACGTTTTTCGACAGAAGGATAGATGACACCGGATTGGCTGGTGATGATCTCATATGGCGGATGTCGGGCGCAGGGATTAAATTCGGTCGTTAAGAGTAACCCGAACCGAGATTGAACTAAATGTCTCCTTCGGAAGTCTGGATTAGGCCACAAATGGCAGTCGCGATTAGGATCATCGCGATCTTCATTTCACCTATTTTTCTCTAGACTCCAGTCTTCTTCTGGACCTGCTAATCATTCCGCCGCTTGGCGGGCGCGCTCGATTTTGCGCCACTCAGCGACGTTTCTATTATGCTGCTTGAGCGTTTCGGCAAACGCATGGCCGCCCGTTCCATCAGCAACAAAATAGAGTTCTTTACTCGTGATCGGATTAAGCGTCGCTTCAATCGCCGCCCGTCCGGGATTAGCAATCGGTGTCGGCGGTAAGCCATTGATTACATAAGTATTATAAGGCGTTTCTGCCTTCAACTCGGACCGGCGCAAACCGCGCCCCAGCACCGATTTACCGAGCGTAATGCCGTAAATAACCGTCGGGTCCGTTTGCAACCGCATACCGCGATTGAGACGATTGATAAAGACTGCAGAAACCCGAGCACGTTCACTCGAAACGCCGGTTTCCTTTTCAACGATAGACGCTAGTATCAGCGCCTCTTCTTTGGTTTTCAGCGGCAAATTTGGCGCGCGCTTTTCCCACAATTCATCAAGAATTTTCGTTTGAGCTGCCATCATGCGCGCGATAACTGCGCTTCGGGCCTCGCCGCGTTGATAGAAATAAGTTTCTGGCGCAAGCGACCCTTCGGGCGGAATATCCGTAATCTCTCCGGTTAATTCATCAGCCGCATTAACCCGAGCCACAATCGCAAAAGACGTCAGCCCCTCGACCGCCGTTACCTTGCGCTGAACAATATCTCCAGACTGCAGTTGATCTAAAACTTCCTGCATCGACGCGCCTGCAGGAATCGAATATTCTCCTGCTTTTAGCGCTCGATCCGCACCTTTGAACTTTGCCCCGAGGCGAAAGATCATGGAATCTGAAATAACCTTCTCACGTTCCAACTGAGCCGCAATTGCGTTCAGCCCGGACCCGCGTTTCAGAATAACAACGGTTTCCTGACCGGATGGTCCCGGTGCTTCAAATTGTGACTTTCCATAAGCTCCAACCGCCACCGCACCGATGCCACCGATAACCAGCAACGAAAATGCAGAAGAAATAAGCTTCATAAAGCCGCCCTATTAGGCATCTGGCAGACTGAGCACCAACGAAGCGTTGGTCCCGCCAAATCCGAACGAGTTGGAAAGTGCGGCGCGAATTTCGCGCTTCACAGGTTTTAGGGGCGCTAAGTCAATCGGTGTATCCACATTCGGGTTTTCGAGATTAATCGTCGGCGGTGCAATTTGATCCCGCATTGCCAGGATGCAAAATACTGCTTCAACCGCACCCGCTGCACCCAGTAAGTGCCCGATAGATGATTTCGTCGAAGACATCGTTGCTTGCGCAGCAGAATTCCCCATCAAGCGCGTCACTGCTTTCACTTCAATCTCATCACCGAGCGGTGTCGATGTCCCGTGAGCGTTAATGTAGTCAACCTCACCCGGCTGCATTCCCGCATTGCCCAGCGCCGCTTCCATTGCGCGGAACCCGCCATCGCCATCGGGAGAAGGCGCGGTGATGTGATACGCATCCCCTGACATGCCATACCCGCGCACTTCGGCGTAGATTTTCGCGCCCCGCGCTTTAGCGTGTTCATATTCTTCGAGCACGACCACTCCTGCGCCCTCGCCCATGACAAACCCGTCACGGTCTTTGTCGTAAGGGCGTGATCCGCGCTCGGGTTCGTCGTTAAAGCCTGTCGAGAGCGCCTTACAAGCCGCAAATCCGGCGATACCGAGTCGGCACAGCGCACTTTCAGCACCGCCCGCAATCATGACGTCTGCATCGCCATACTTAATGATGCGCGACGCATCCCCGATAGCATGAGCGCCCGTAGAACACGCCGTTACAACGGAATGGTTCGGACCTTTAAACCCGTATTTGATCGCAATTTGCCCGGAGCATAGGTTGATCAGCGAACCGGGAATGAAGAATGGCCCGATACGGCGGGGTCCTTTTTCGTGCAAAACGACGCTGGCGGACTCGATAGAAGGCAAACCGCCAATGCCCGAACCAACCATAACGCCGGTTCTTTGCAGCTCTTTTTCATCATCGGGCATCCAATCGGCATCCCGCAACGCCTGAGTCGCAGCCGAAATTGAATACAGAATAAACGTATCGATTCGGCGCTGTTCTTTGGCATCCACCCAATCGTCAGGGTTGAACCCGGCATCTTCATCCTGACCCGGGACCGTACAAGCAATTTTGCAAGGCAAATCTGAAACGTCGAAGCGAGTAATCGGTTTTGCGCCTGACTTACCGTCTAGGAGGCGCGACCACGTCTCATCAACTCCGCACCCAAGCGGCGTAACCAGCCCGAGACCTGTAACGACCACTCTTCTCATATCTACGTCCTTTACCGCCAACCTATTGATGGCATGGCTTAAGCCTCTGCTACAGAACCTATGCGGTTATGACATAAAAGAAAAGACGCCGCGCTTCGAGTGAGCGGACGTCTTTCTAAACGTTTGCACGCAGAGCAATAATACTTAGGCGCTGTGTTCTTTAATGAAACCAATCGCATCGCCAACGGTTTGAATTTTTTCTGCAGCGTCATCAGGAATTTCAACGCCAAATTCTTCTTCGAAAGCCATCACAAGCTCAACGGTATCAAGGCTATCTGCGCCAAGATCGTCAATGAAACTCACGTCTTCTTTAACTTTAGCTTCGTCTACGCCGAGATAGTTCACGACGATTTTCTTCACGCGATCATTCACGTCACTCATGCTTGGTCCTCACTTAGCAATCGCTTCCAAGACCCCTAGGTGGGGAGAAAGCTGATCGAAACAAGTCGCGGGGAGGGAAATCTCTCCGGATTCCGCGCGCTCTTAGCATAGCAACAGGGTTTTTCAAACATTCATTGGCAATAAAACCTCTTTCGAGTTGCAACAGTCTTACGTGTATCGATGCCTAGCTTTTTCCGCTATAGATGCATTTCTTCTCTCAAAAACACTGAATCCACCCTATAAAATCCAAATCCACCCTATAAAATCCAAAATATTAGACGAATCCCGATGGACAAATGAGCATCGCAGCTCCGGTCGGGATATAACGTGACAAACGGACTATCCCTGCGTTGAGCGGCAAGAGACATAGCCGAGACATATCTGTTCAAATATGGCTGTGACATCGGTTATGCGAGGAAATCTCTAGCAGTCTCACCAAGTAACAAAGCACAGTACAACTCCGTAAGGCTCAAAGACCAAATTATGCTTTTCTGTTAGAAGGCTGACTAATTCGCGCCGTTCAAACCCCGGAGTGCCACCATGATTGACCCCGCCATTAAAGCTGAACTCACACCAACGGGCGTTCTGCGCGCCGGGATTAATCTTAGCAACTTCCTTCTCGTCACGGGTAAGGCCGAGAATGGCGATCCGGTCGGCGTCTCGCCCGATATGGCTGCGGAGATCGCGCGACGCCTCGACGTGCCGCTCGAATTTGTCACCTATCCTGACCCCGGCGCGTTGGCAGATGCCGTTGGTGACTGGGATATCGGCAATATTGGTGCGGAACCACAGCGCGCGGAGCATATCGCCTTCACCGCCGCCTATTGCGAGATTCAATCAACTTATCTGGTCCCGGCGGGCTCTCCGATTCAGTCGATTGAAGATGTCGACAAACCGGGTATCCGCATTGTTACCAAGGGCCGCGCCGCTTATGGGCTTTGGCTGGAAAACAACCTCAAACATGCCGAGTTGATCAAAACCGATTCCATCGATAGCTCGTTCGACGCCTTTGTTGAGCAAGGAATCGACGTCCTCGCGGGTCTGCGCCCTCGATTGCTGTCCGATGTACAGCGGTTGCCCGGCGCGCGGATACTCGATGGCCAGTTCAGTGCGGTGCAACAAGCTGTCGGTACGCCCCGGAACAACTCTGCCGCCGCCGCATGGCTGGCCGCGTTTGTCGAGGAACTTAAGGCCTCTGGTTTTGTGGCCGAGCTGATTGCGAAGCACAAGGTTGAGGGCCTCAGCGTCGCCCCGCCCGCCTAAGATTTTACTAGCGTTGAAATCCCCCCGAAAACGGCGTACCGCTGCGGAAACACTATCCCTTCGGAGCGACTCCTATGTCTAAACCTAAAAAGGTCGTCCTTGCCTATTCAGGCGGGCTTGATACCTCGATCATCCTGAAATGGCTGCAAAAGGAATATGGCTGCGAAGTCGTGACCTTTACCGCCGACCTCGGCCAAGGGGAAGAACTGGAGCCAGCCCGCAAAAAAGCCGAGCTGATGGGCATCAAGGACGAGCATATCTTTATTGAGGATTTGCGCGAAGAATTCGTCCGCGATTTCGTATTTCCAATGTTCCGCGCCAATGCGGTCTATGAAGGCATCTATCTGCTCGGTACGTCGATTGCCCGCCCGCTGATATCTAAACGTCTAGTCGAGATTGCGCGAGAAACCGGGGCCGATGCCATCGCCCACGGCGCAACCGGCAAGGGCAACGACCAAGTGCGTTTTGAACTGGCCGCCTACGCGCTGGAGCCCGAAATCAAAGTCATCGCCCCTTGGCGGGAATGGGATTTGACCTCGCGCACCAAGCTGATCGAATGGGCCGAGGCTCATCAGGTTCCCGTTCCCAAAGACAAGCGCGGCGAAGCGCCATTCTCGGTCGATGCCAACCTGCTGCACACCTCGTCCGAGGGTAAAGTGCTGGAAGACCCCGCCGAAGCCGCGCCGGATTACGTCTACCAACGCACTGTC
>CALKBI010000083.1 GCA_937990185.1 uncultured Neomegalonema sp.
GATCGCGTCCGTCTGCGCGGATATCCAGCGGGCGTCACTGATCTGGCGCATTACGAAATCCGCAATGGCATTGCCTATATGGATCGCCCCGAAGACACGCGGAAAGGCGAGGCCCCGAGTTGGATCGTACAATTCGATGACGGATCTGTCCTCGCGGTGGGGGGTATGTCGGGCGGTGTCGGAACGACAGTGCTGCCCGACGGATCAGAGGTGATTACCTCAGTCATCATAACCCAGAACAGCCGAGCCGATCTGGATGCGGACGGCGATTCTGATCACTCATCCGATGTGACCGAATTGATTGACGTTTGGATGGCCGTCATGCGCGGAGATAGCGCAGGCACCGGGTAAATTTTTCTCGAAAGGATGGACCCCATGCAATCCGATTTTGATCTCACATTCTTTCTGGTGAAATTGTTCGGCGGCATCGCGGGATCAGTAATCTCGCTTTCCGTACTTATCCCCGCCACCCGCCGCGAAATTTATGCACGAACCGCAACCGGGATTTCCAGCAGTCTCCTCCTGACCATGCCCATGAGCGATGCAATCGGATGGTCTGGGAAGGGCATAGAATACTTGCTCGCGACCAGTGGCCTGACCGCGTTTTGTGCGTGGTTTCTGTTCGGTTTGGCCGCACGAACCGCCGATCAATGGAAGACGCTCGACGATGCATTTCGCGACATCCGCAAAGTCAAAAAAGGGAAAGACTCATGACAAGCGATTACATCTATATCGGGCTTGCACTCTTTGACGGTTGTTTAGGATTGTTGTTGGCCTTTTCTCTGACCAGCGACGCGATGCTTTATTTTCCGAAATGGCATCGGTTTTTTGTTTCAATCGGCGCGGCGGGCCTGTTGTCTCAATCCGTCCTGCTCATCGCCCACTTGAACGGCCATTCTGTTGCAGAGTTCTGGTGGAGCTGGGGAGCCAAAGACATCTACGTCGGCGGCATTGCGTTGACCTATGCCGTAACCGCGAACCGCATTGCCGAAATCCAGCGTTACAGGATGTCTGCAAAACCCAGCCCTTCAAAATATTAGCTGTTCCAAGCCCTCTATCGCGCGCAGCGGGAGCACATAACCGCCATTGGATCAACATCCAGCCGCTTAGAGGCGATTTCTTCACCGCAATTGCCGCACCACCCGTATTCATCCTCATCAATACGCTGAAGGGCCGCCGCAATCCGAACTCGCTCCTGAGCGCGCCGCCTCTGCGTTTCTTGAGCCATCGCCTGATTTTGCAGCGCATCCATTCGGGACAACCTCCCGACGCTTTGCTGATCCAAAACAACGACAGCACGGCCTTCCTCGTTTGTAGCCTCCAGCGCGTCCAATTCCGCCAATCGCGCCCGCAACTGAGCCTCTCTTGCGGCTATATCAATGCTTGTCATGAGAAGTCTCTTGCCTCTTCATTGGTTTTTCGCGCGTGAACTCTTATATTGTGAATGAATACGTCACAGACGCAAGCGAGAGACATCATGGTCACTGCCGCCGAAAGCCACGCGAATCTGCCGAAATGCGACCCTGTATGGGATTCTATCGTCAAAGATGCGCGTGCCATGCAAATCAGTGAACCGCTGATGCATTCAATGCTGCAAGAGAACATTATTGGCCGTCCTAGCTTCGAGGCATCGGTTGCGGCCCGTCTCGCGGCCAAACTACACGTGCATGAAATCAAAGAAGCGGCTCTGCGCGAGACGTTTAACGATATCATCCGCGAGGCCCCGGAAATCAGCGAACGCGCCCGCGCTGACGTTGCCGCCGTTTATGAAAGAGATCCCGCTTGCACCAGCTATTTGCAGCCTCTTTTGTTTTTTAAAGGCTTCATGGCATTACAAGCGTCGCGTATTGCCCACGCGCTCTGGACGCGGGAGCGCAGGCCGCTCGCTCAATTCATTCAGATGCGTGTTTCTGAAGTTTTCGGCGTGGATATCCATCCCGGCGCTCGTATCGGCAAAGGCATCATGATCGACCACGCGACCTCAATCGTGATCGGTGAGACAGCGGTGGTTGAAGATGATGTCTCCATGCTCCATTCCGTGACGCTTGGCGGTACAGGTAAAGAGGGCGGCGACCGCCACCCGAAAATCGGTCGCGGCGTCCTCATTGGTGCGGGCGCGCATATTCTGGGCAATATCCGTATCGGAGAACAATCGCGCGTGGGTGCAGGCTCTGTCGTTCTTCACGACGTCCCGCATTGCGTCACGGTCGCCGGTGTTCCGGCAAAGATCGTTGGTGATGCTGGGTGTGATCACCCCTCACAATCCATGAACCACACGGTAGACTAATTATTTCAGAGGATTGCCTAACCCTGCAATGCCTCTTGCCGGCGTTGTTCGCGCTCTAACGCTTCTTTTTGCTCGCGCGTCAGCGGGGGCCAAGGCGGTGTGACCAACCCCGCTGAGATCACCTGTTTCGCGGCATCCTCAACTGACATTTCCAAGAGAATAATATCAGTCTTCGGAACGAATAACAGGAACCCCGAAGTCGGATTCGGTGTCGTGGGGAGGAACACGCTGACCAACTCCCCGGCCACAGAATTTTTTTCCGCAATTTCGCCCGACGTCTCTGTCGTGACAAAAGCGACAGCCCAGATGCCTTTGCGGGGGTACTCAACAAGACACGCTTGTTCAAAAGAGCCTTGTCCTTCCCGTGCAAAGATTGTCTCAACAATTTGCTTGAGGGTCGTGTAAATCGACCGCACCACAGGCATTCGATCAACGATGTGTTCGCCAAATCGGAACAGCTGACGACCGAAGAAGCCCTTCGTCAGAGCGCCCAAGGCCGCGACAAAGAAGAAAAAGAATACCAGCCCAATCCCCGGAAGCGAGATCGGCAGATATTGTGCGGGATTATAAGCCTTGGGCACGTAATTCAGCACCCAAGAATCTACGAAGTTCAAAAAGATCCAAACGAGATAGATCGTAATCGAGATAGGCGCGAAAATGACGATCCCCGTCAGAAAGTTGTTCCGCAGCCTCTGCCAAAAGGCACTGCGAGGCGCAGGTTTGATTAAAACCGGACGGGAGGGATCATTTTCGGGGTTCATAAACTCTGTCTCGTCGGCGCTCTGGTCGTGCTGGGAATCACGTCAATATCCTCTTTCGCGACAGACTTTATGCAAAAAAGGCTGACCTGTCTCAAATCGTTCTACTTGAGTAATAACCGTTTTCGCGGCGGTTTCAGGGCGGGTGACGCTGGCAATATGCGGCGTGATGGTTACTTTTGGATGCTTCCAGAAAGGATGACCTTGCGGTAGGGGTTCCGTACACATGACATCCAGCGTCGCCGTTGCAATATGCCCCGCGTCAAGCGCCACGAGCAGCGCGTCTTCATCAATCAACTGTCCGCGCGCGGCATTAATGATATGAGCGCCTTTGGGCATCGCCGCCAAGTTTTTCGCATTGATTAGATTTTCAGTTTCAGGCGTCAGCGGAGCCAACAGCACAAGGATGTCACTTTCAGAGATGATCTGCTGAAATCCGCCCTCTCCAGACAGGCAACGAACACCGCTAATATCTTTTGGAGTTCTCGACCAGCCACTTACATCGAAACGAAGCTGCGCCAAGGCTTCGGCACTGTCCCGTCCCAAAGCACCGAGGCCAATAATCCCAACGCGCCTGTCGCTTGCAAGGGGTGGGTTCCACGTTCCCCAAATTTCGCGCGCCTGATCCGCTTGTTGAGCGATAACGCCAAGATGCGCACGGAATACGTGCCCGACAACATACTCGGTCATCCCGAATGTCAGCCCATCTTCGACCATACGCAGGAGCGGAGGTTCTGTCGGTAGAGTTTCATTGCCAAGTAGGGTTTCAACACCAGCCCAAAGGCTTTGAATCGCGGCGACGTTTTTATAGGGGGTCATATCTTGTATGGGGCCGGATGGTTCGTAGAGCACGATATCCACATCATCGGGCGCATAATTATCCGAAGGCATAACAAGATTGAGGTCCGGCTTTAGGGCCAGCAAAGCGTCGCGCCAAGCCTCTGCACTTGCAGATTTGCCACCGTAAAGTACGCGGGTCATTCGCCGTCCTCCAAAAGTCATAATCGCCTGAGATAACGCTTCAAAGGCGAGTATTTCAATCGATAGGATCAATTTTCGCACGTTCTCGTTGCGAAATGCGATATGGATACATTTTTGCGGCTTACTTGGTCGATCGAGCGTGGTGTCGAGTGGAAAATAGCGTTATAGGTACGAAAAAATCGGTGAGGCAGATAACATGACTCAAGTGCGGCGAACCACGGCGACGAGTGTATTGGTACTTGGTTTTTTAACCGGGCCGGTCAGCGCTCAACAGACAATCATCTTCAATGATCCGACCTTCCAGCCTCAAGGCCAGGTTTTTCAACCACAACAGCCTTTTGGTAATCAGCCTGTTTATATTGACCCAAACACGGGACAGCCCGGAATACCTCAACAACCGGGCTTCGGACAGCCTTTGCAACAGGATTTTGGCCAACCTTTACAACAGGATTTCGGTCAGCAACCCCAATTCCAACCGCAACAGCCTTCGTTCGGTCAGCAATTGCCTCAGCCACTGGCACAGCCGCAACAACCTTCGTTCGGCCAGCAATTGCCTCAGCCTCCGGCGCAGCAGCAACAGCCTTCATTCGGCCAGCAATTACCGCAACCGCAACAGAATTTCGGCTCTACGCTTCCACAGCCGGGGCAGGCCTATACGCCGCAACAACCATCGAATCCTGCCGCTCCAAGCGGGACGGCACAACAGGCCAATCCGTATTACGACAGAGCGATACCAGAGCAGCCAGCACCACCGAGTCCTCAACCTACACCTGCTGTTGCCCTGCCGGAAGGTGCGCCCAACGCGCCAGCGCCTCGTGTCCCGAGGGCCAATGTGCCTTCACAGAGTGTAGTCCTTCCGCAACCACCTGAACCAAATGCACCGTCAGTCGCGCCGGCGCTTCCGCCAGTGCCCGGCGGTGATCGGGGACCGCAGATGTCTGCTGAACTCGACGCATTGCTTGCGGTTGGCGAGCGATATCGTGCCGCCAGCCCCGGCTTTCTTGAAGATTTAAAGGCGCTTGCAGAAAAATACCGTGATCCTCTGCCTCAGTCTGCACAGCCGACGCCCGTAGCGCTTAATGGACCTGAAGCACCTTCAGATGGTACTGGGGAAGGCGATCTTGCCTCGACCGAAACAACGCCGCCACAAGAACAAGCTCTCGTCGAACCTGATCCTGCTCAGACAGATCAAACTGGACTCCCACCCGTTGGCGAAGTCACAGAAGTCGTTACGAGTGTGCCGCCCCTTGATCCGAACTCGGTCAGCTTCGCTTATTTCGAGGATGATTTCACGGATGGCGATCTCACCAACAATCCACCATGGCGCGTGCGTCAGGGCGATTGGTCAGTCGATCCGAAATATGGGTTGCGTGCAAAAGCACCTGAGCAAGTTTCTGATGCTCCCGTGCGCCCAAAAGAACTGCTCAAAGTTCTGCTAACCGGCGATGCCCCGCAAAGCGAAGGCTCATCTGCCGGTCCGCAAGCCGCACTGATCGAGTCCCAAACACCAATCGGAAATGCTTTTTCTTTTGCTGCCCGGATCGTTGATCATGCAGGAACTGGAACCGCACACTTTATAATGCACCAAGGCGGCGCAAACTGGCTTGGCTATCGCCTTGAAGTGCGCTCCGGTTCTCAGCCTGTCGTGGTCCTGACCCGCCGCGGATCTAACGGCTACAAAGACATTACCAAAGTCTCTGTTCCGAGTTTTACGACTGGAAAACAGCACGAACTGCGCTGGGCGCGTCTTTCCAGTGGTCAGATGATTGTGCTGCTGAATGGCCGCCCGATTATCACCTCACGTGACACGGTGTTCCGCGAAGACTGGAAGGGTTTTGCCTTCTTCAACGCTGGCGGTGATGTCTCTATCCGAGCCATCCGCGTTTCTGCGCCGGTAGAGCGCTGATATGTCGGCGCTCCCGTTTGCATTGGATGATGGTCCAGGAACGCGGGCGACGATGGGTACTGTTGTCCTGAAAACCGATGAGACAATAGAAGCGGATTTTCGGGCCTTTATCCCCACAGACGGTATCGCGCTCTATCACACCCGCATCCCGTTTGAGCCAACGGTGACGTCTGAAACACTGGCTCGGATGGAAGATAATATCAGCACATCAGTCGGGCTTTTACCTGAGACTGCCCCTTTTGATGTGATCGGTTATGGCTGCACCTCGGCGAGTGCGGTGATTGGCGAAGAACGGATTACGGCTCAAGTCCAATCCGTCTATCCAAAGACTGCGGTAACGAACCCACTCTCAGCGACGAAAGCGGCACTTGGTGCGCTTAATGTTAAGCGTGTCGCGGTTGTGACCCCCTATGTTGCTGAAGTTTCCGAAGCTCTGCGAAATCGTCTTTCCGACGCGGGATTTGATCCCTGTGTCCTCACCTCATTCGAACAGATCGAGGATGCAACAGTTGCGCGGATAACGCCTCAATCAATATATGATGCGATTGTTTCGACCGCAGCCATCGAAAAAGTTGATGCAGTCTTTGTCTCTTGTACCAGTCTCAGGACGGCAGATGTGATCCTTAAGGCAGAGAATGCGGTCGGGATACCCGTTGTCAGCAGCAATCAAGCACTTGCGTGGCACATGATGCGACTTGCCGGAATAAAAGACGCGCCATCCGCAATGGGGCGTCTTGGATTGGTCTAAGTATGTGTGACTATGCTTATCCGCGCCATTGGCGGATGGGGCCGGTATCCAGGTGAATGAAACCGCGAGAGCGATAATACCCTACACCACCGGATTTTTTACTTAATGCGATTTTGTTTAGGGTGCTGGTTCGGACGCCTTCGACCCTAAAATCAATCGCCATACCTTTGATGTGGTATGAATTTTTCGCAACTTTGCGAATGCGTCTCCGCAGCATGTCATTCGTTGATTTGGAACGATACCCGGAGATCAGTGTAATCGGTTCCGCATGTCCGACCTCGCTTTGCACTGCGAGCAACAGATCAATTAATGCCCGATCCATTGATATCACTTCATCTCTGCGCCAATCGCGCATCAAATGATCGAGTTCGGTGTAAGCATCGTCGAAGATCAGTGAACCGTGCTTAACGACATCGTTGAAGACATCGCCGGTTCTGTGATTCTTTATGAACAGGCGTTGTGGTTTTTCGATGATTTGTGTCGAGGTTATGACTTTAGGCCGCCATCCTGACGGATCGGCTGCGGCTGCAATAGCTTCGTTCGGAAGACTAACACTTGCAACTGCCCCAGCGGTCATTTGCAATACAGATCTGCGCGTTACAATCGACACAGTGTAATCCTCGAACAATTAGTGTACTCGTTAGACGGACATCATACACTTCACGCATTGCTTTATCGTTAATGTGCATTTTACGCAGTTTGATTTGAGTATTGTTATTATACAATAATTCGTGAATTTACGGCCCGGAAACCATATTTAGGAATTGCTCAGTGACGCCCGAAGCTAGGTTGGCTGCCGCCGCGAATATCTTGGATAATTTCGATTACGACCGGCCAGTAGACCCTCAGCTAAAGGCATGGGCGCGTCAAAATCGTTATGCCGGGTCAGGGGATCGTAGAGCGATAGCTGACCGTGTTTATAATGTTCTGCGCCGCAAACGGTCGTCTGCGATTTATGGCGGCGGGACGACGGGCAGGGCACTCGTTCTTGGTAATCTTGTCTCGAACGACGCATTGTCTGTTGATGCTATTACAGACCTCTGCAAAGGGCCGTATGGTTTAGAGCCGCCCACCGAAAATGAGCGGACCAGCCTCTCGGTTGGATCGACGCATAAATCTGAGCCTGAAAGATTAGATTGGCCTGAATGGTTGTACCCACAAGCTATGGCTGCTTTTGGTGATGCCGTCGTCCATGAGCTTGACGCAATGCGCGGGCGTGCGCCCATTGATCTACGCGTAAATTCTTTATCTTCGACAAGGCCCGAAGCGATGGCGTTACTCGCTGGGGAAGGCGTTATTTCTGAACCTGTTGAAATTTCTTTATCAGCGCTGCGTGTTGCAAGTGCGACGCGGATCTTGAATACTGAAGCTTATCGCAGCGGTATTGTCGAGCTTCAGGATGCAGCGTCGCAAGCCGTTGCCGACTACGCTCAACCGGAACCGGGACAAAAAATATTAGATTTCTGTGCAGGAGCGGGGGGTAAAACTCTCGCACTCGCTGCGCTTATGGCCAATCGGGGGTCTATCATTGCCCATGATATCGACCCGCGCCGGATGAGTGACCTCCCCATCAGATCAGAGCGCGCCAGCGTGACAATCATTCGCCGAGCGCAAAAATCTGATTTGGTTGAGAATAGCTTTGATGGAGTGCTCGTTGATGCGCCTTGCTCAGGTTCCGGTTCGTGGCGACGTGATCCAATAGGCAAATGGCGTCTCACACAGGAAAAACTGGATGTTCTTATCAAGGCCCAGCGTGATGCGTTATCGGCTGCAGCGACGTATGTTCGGCCCGGTGGAACTCTAACCTACGCGACTTGCTCTGTCTTTCCCCTTGAAAATGATGAGCAAGTCTCGTGGTTTTGTGCTCAAAATCCTGTATTTGAGTTAGAAACTTCCCGCGCCTTATGGCCATCCCGCGATAAATGTGATGGTTTCTTTATGGCGCGCTTTCGACGCCAAAACTAACAACGAAGATTAATCGCTAGTTAATAATTGAAGGTTTACAAAAGCTTTATAGAGCCGGAATAAGGGCGTATTCGCGCTTGGATAAGGGGATGAACATGTCGCGACATACGGTGCTTCTTACAATCGTAGCACTATCTGCTGTGTTTGGATTGCCTGAGGCTTCCGAATTTGCGCTCGGGGTTGTCGCTCTTTTTCGCTCACCCAACAGTAAAGAACAGCGTGGAGCGGAAAACCTTGGCTTTTCTCTTCTGCAAAATTCCCCCAAACCACATCTCCTAACAAACGAGTTCGGCGTTATCCAAGACGCGAATACTGCCGCGCATAAAATTGCAGAGGCTTTAAAGACTTCGTGTTCGAAGGGTGCTCATATTCGAGGGTTGTTTAGTGCGGACCCAAGTGCGGAACAAAAAATCTATCAAGTCGTGCGCAACGCTGCGGATAATCAATCAGGCAGCATCAAGTTTGCATTGAAGGATGCGGCGTTTTCATTAAACGCGGATGTTTCTTCAACCAGCTCGCCAAATCTTTTGCTCTGGGCATTGGAGCAGATTGAAGTTCAGGCTGAAATGGCCGATGCACAAATCGAGAGTACGGTCCTTGAATCGGCTCCGGTCGGATTCTTTAGCGCTGATCGTGGCGGCAAAATTATTTCCATGAATGACACCCTGTCGCGTTGGATCGGACAGGATTGGCCTCAAGCAGATGGTGCTGAAAGTTTAACTTTAGCGGACATTTTTGCTGATGGTGCACGTCGCCTTTCGCCTGCCCTTGCTAGGATAGGGGAAACGATCACCGAAAGCGCGACGCTAAGCACGACGGACGGGCAAGCTCGTCCCATTCAGGTCGTTCAATCTCTGGATTCGTCGGAAGAGGGCGAAGCGATTACCCGCTCGTTTGTCTTTCCAAACGCTCCTAAAAGCGAAGTTGCAGTCGGCACGGCGACAGGTTCTCGCTTGGTCCGGTATCTTGATGACGCGCCGGTGGCCATTGCACTCACGTCCACTGACGGCAAGATTTTAGAGGCCAATGATATGTTGGTCGAAATATCAGGTGGGCAGGCCCGCGTTGGGGCTGATGTATCGCTGGCGGTTCGAGAAGAAGACCGTAATGAAGTCCGGGAGCGCATCTCGGAAGTGGTTGGCGGTGAAGAAAGCGCGGTTCCATTAGAAGTGAAGGTTACGAGTGACAATGAAGGGGGACACGAAGCCCGTTTTCATTGTCATACGATCAATACCGATCGTGGCCCGCTGCTATTGAACTATCTGATTGATGTCACTGAGATGAAGAAGATCGAGCACCAGCTTGCTCAGGTCCAAAAGATGCAGGCTGTTGGACAGCTTGCAGGCGGCATCGCGCACGATGTCAATAACGTGTTGACGGCAATCCGGGGGCATTGTGATTTGCTGATGCTCCGTCACCATGAGGGCGATCCAGATTTTGAATACCTTAATCAAATTCGTTCGCAAACCGAACGTGCTGCCGAAGTCATCTCGCAACTCCTAGCGTATTCCCGCCGCCAAACCATGCGCCGCGAAATCACACAACTGACCGACACGCTGGATGATATGAAATTCATGCTCAGTCACCTAACGACCGAGCGTGTCACCTTCAAAGTCCAACATGCTCGGGATTTGGGGCTTGTTCGTATTGACCGAAGTGAATTCCAGCGCGTGATTATGAATCTCGCGGTTAATGCGGGTCATGCAATGCCTGAAGGCGGCAATCTGGAGATGAGAACCAGCAACGTCGCTGCGGATGATCCGATTATCGAAGCTTACGATGTGATGACACCCGGCGCATATGTCCAGATCGAAATCAGTGATACGGGTTCGGGAATTTCGCAAGAGAATCTGGAGAAAATCTTCGAGCCGTTCTTTACGACGAAAGGTCAAGGGCAGGGCACGGGTCTTGGTCTTTCGACAGTCTATGGCATCATCAAACAGATGAACGGCTTTATCTTCTGTGAGAGTGAGAGTGGTGTTGGAACAAAGTTCCGCATCTTCTTGCCACGCTTTGAAGGAAAGATTCCGAACGAAGAGCCTGTCGTTGCGAAAAAAGCACCGTCTAAAAAGCCGCGCGATCTAACCGGAACCGGCTGTGTCTTGCTTGTTGAAGACGAGGATGCAGTGCGCAGCTTTGCTGTGCGTGCGCTTGAATTGCGCGGCTATAAGGTTCTCGCCGCAGCGGGCGGAGAAGAAGCTCTTGAGATCGTGATGGAAGACCCGGATGCAATCGACCTGATTGTGTCCGATGTCATCATGCCCGGCATGACCGGCCCCGATATGATGCGCAAAGTCCGAGAAGTCCGTCAGGATATCCTGTTTATCTTCATATCAGGCTACGCCGAAGACGCCTTCCGCGAGGAAATGCTGGAAGATGAAAACTTCCGTTTCCTGCCCAAACCGTTCTCGCTGAACGACCTCGCCGTCAAAGTGAAAGAAGCCTTCGACGAGGAATGAGTTAGCTAGTCATGGATGTAGATTATTCAGCATCCATGACTAACTTTCGCAGTTTGCCTTATCCGACATCAACTTGTGGCAAGTCATCGGTTGACCATTGAAACCCATACATTTCTCTGACGGCATCAATTCTTGTTCCGCTTCGCGAGGCCCAAACAAGATGCTGTTTTACGGCCTCCCGCACTTCACGCCCATCGAGAGCAGAGAATGCCGCCGCGCAGAGGTGTTTAGGCAAGGTTTTTTGTGCTGCGATTGCAAAGTCGCGTCGCTCCTTATCTTCATGTTCTGCAACAAAGGCCTCTACTTGATTCGTATGATTTGAAAGAGCGTTTTCGACCTGCGACTGGTAATCCAGCAGCCTTGCAGCCGCGTCTGGAGTTATCAGTGGAATGACGTCATCGACTGCATTGGTTAAGACCCACGCCAATACGTTCTTCTCACTATGTAACCCGGCGAAAGCGCGGTGACGCAGCACATAGGCATCGGCCTTTATCTTTACACGGTGTCCGTCATCGAATGCGATGACATATCCTTCGACGTCCTCCAGCGCTTTGCTATCGGCCATGAACGTTTTGATGTCATCAACCGGATCGGTTGTTGTGACGACATCAACGCCATACGCGGTGGCAACTTCAACCAAGGCTTCGTGTGCGAGGTATCTTCCTGAAATCATCTCACGCACCCCCAGCAACGTGAGTTGTACGGAATCATATTGTACGACTATACGGTTTTCTGGACCGGTATATTCAAACATGGGTGTCCAACCGGAAGCGATTTGATCACGGCACAGTTGCAATAGCTGATCGGATGCATGGGACATCGCTGCTTTCGCATGATCCGTTATCCCCATGCGAGTCATGAAAACCAATTCACCTTCAAGCAAAGCGGGGTGGATCATCGACCCATCTAATTTATCCATAACGACGTGAGGGCGCGTCCAGTCGATACTCAAAGGATCTTGTTTTTCGCCGAGATTGAAAAATTTCTGAAATGGGCGCGCGATTAACGCGCCGTTCTTGTCAAACTTCAAGCCACGACATTGGAGTGCGATATCGGAATCAAATGTATCTTTTTCCACGAATAAGTAATCGATGACCGTGTAGTTACCTCGGCCCGAAACTACGATGCCTTTGCCGTCTACAAGGTGAGGTAAGACGTCATCTATGGTTTTAATTTCAATCATCATGATGTGTTCCAGACAAGAAAAAGGCGCCTCAGAAGAACTGGGCGCCATCAAAACAAAAAAGCTAAATTACTAAGCTAAATGTTAGGTTGCCCAGGAGGGTTTACGTAAAGTCGTTGATTGTTCATTTTGGCGCACAGCCGTGAACCGCCGATGATTTCATTCATCGCCGAGCACGCTTTGTATTTTTTGCCGAAAATGGGCACAGTTTTTCTCCTGAACGCAGATCGTTTATGAGAAATCTTTTTCAAGGTCAAGGTTCCTTGCCCCGAAGTCACTTTCTCGCTTATTGTGCAGCGCAACGTAAAGCTATCGAGGAAGATCATGTCAGATACGCCAAACCTCAGCGATTGGGCTGCTCTCGCGCAAAAAGAGCTAAAAGACCGTCCTCTTGATGAACTGACATGGGATACGCCTGAGGGGATTGCGATTAAGCCGATTTACTCGGCGGCTGATCTTGAGAATGTGGATCATTTGGGCAGTATGCCCGGTCATCATCCCTACACCCGCGGTCCGAAAGCCACGATGTATGCAGGCCGCCCTTGGACGATCCGGCAATATGCGGGCTTTTCCACCGCCGAAGAATCGAACGCTTTCTACCGTAAAGGCTTGGCCAACGGTCAAATGGGTGTCTCGGTCGCTTTTGATCTCGCGACCCATCGTGGATATGACAGCGACCACGAGCGGGTGATAGGCGATGTTGGTAAAGCTGGTGTCGCGATTGACTCCGTTGAGGATATGAAAATCCTCTTCGATGGCATCCCGCTCGATCAGATGTCAGTCTCAATGACAATGAACGGGGCCGTGATTCCGGTTCTAGCGAACTTTATTGTCGCTGGCGAAGAACAGGGCGTCGATAAATCAAAGCTCTCAGGAACGATCCAAAACGACATCCTCAAAGAGTTCATGGTCCGTAATACCTACATCTATCCGCCAGAGGCTTCGATGCGGATCGTCGCGGACATCATTGGCTACACCGCCGAGCATATGCCGAAATACAATTCGATTTCGATCTCCGGCTATCACATGCAAGAGGCCGGAGCTAACCTCGTGCAAGAGCTTGCTTTCACGATTGCAGATGGCCGTGAGTATGTCCGCGCTGCGTTAGCGCAGGGCATGGATGTGGATGCCTTCGCGCCGCGCCTGTCGTTCTTTTTCGCCATTGGCATGAACTTTTTCATGGAGGCGGCGAAACTCCGCGCTGCCCGCTTGCTTTGGGCACGGGTTATGGAGGAGTTCAATCCCAAGAAACCGACGAGTTCAATGCTCCGCACCCATTGCCAAACCTCCGGCGTATCCCTGCAAGAGCAAGATCCGTATAACAACATCGT